>NZ_JBVIPK010000014.1:0-187079 GCF_055577965.1 Streptomyces sp. NPDC033165 | reverse complement strand
CCCGGAAGCTAAGCCTTTCAGCGCCGATGGTACTGCAGGGGGGACCCTGTGGGAGAGTAGGACGCCGCCGAACAATTTTTCCGGGAAAGCCCCGTACCGCAAGGTACGGGGCTTTTCTGCGTTCAGCAGCAAGAGCTGAGCGCCGACCCCTGTGCATCCGTCGGCAGAAGCTGCGGGTAAGGTCAGGGGGCATCATTGGCACGTTCTTCACAGGAGGCCCCCGGGTGGAGGTCCAGGAGACTCGGGTCCAGACGGACCGGGTCCTCACCATCCCCAACATCCTCAGCATGGCTCGCCTTGTCGGGGTGCCGCTCTTCCTGTGGCTGATTCTCCGCCCCGTGTTCGGCGGTCCCAACAGCGACGGCTGGGCGCTGTTGGTGCTGATGCTCAGCGGCATCAGCGACTACCTCGACGGGAAGCTCGCCCGACGGTGGAACCAGATCAGCAGTCTCGGCCGGCTCCTGGACCCGGCTGCCGACCGCCTCTACATCCTCTCCACCCTGTTCGGTCTCACCTGGCGGGAGATCCTGCCGCTCTGGCTCACAGCGGCCCTGCTCGCCCGGGAACTGATGCTGCTCGTGATGGTGGCCATCCTGCGCCGCCACGGCTATCCGCCGCCGCAGGTCAACTTCCTCGGGAAAGCTGCAACTTTCAACCTGATGTACGCGTTCCCCTTGTTGCTGCTCAGCGACGGGAGTGGTTGGCTGGCAACACTGGCTGCCGTTTTCGGATGGGCGTTCGCAGGATGGGGTACAACGCTCTATTGGTGGGCAGGGATCCTCTACGTGGTTCAGGTCCGCCGACTCGTCAAGGCGGATGCAGTAGCCGATTGAGCTCGTTGATGCGGTGCCGCGCAGTGTGGCCGGTCCGCGGCAGTTGTCTTGAATGATGCCCCGACGGGCGAAGTCGGCTAACCGTCGTCTCTTCTAGGAGGACGTTTCCGACATGAAGGCCGTCGTGATGGCTGGCGGCGAGGGCACACGCCTTCGTCCCATGACCTCAAGCATGCCCAAGCCGCTTCTGCCCGTGGCCAACCGGCCGATCATGGAGCATGTGCTGCGGCTGCTGAAGCGGCATGGGCTCAGCGAAACGGTGGTGACCGTCCAGTTTCTCGCCTCCCTCGTCAAGAACTATTTCGGGGACGGCGAGGAGCTCGGGATGGAGCTCACCTATGCCAACGAGGAGAAGCCACTCGGCACCGCGGGCAGCGTGAAGAACGCCGAGGCGGCGTTGAAGGACGACACTTTCCTCGTCATTTCCGGTGACGCGCTCACCGACTTCGACCTCACCGACCTCATCGCCTTCCACAAGGAAAAGGGCGGACTCGTCACGGTCTGCCTGACCAGGGTTCCCAACCCGCTGGAATTCGGGATCACCATCGTGGACGAGGAAGGGCAGGTCGAGCGGTTCCTGGAGAAGCCGACCTGGGGTCAGGTCTTCTCGGACACCGTGAACACGGGCATCTACGTCATGGAGCCCGAGGTCTTCGACTACGTCCAGGCCGATACCTCCGTCGACTGGTCGGGTGATGTCTTCCCGCAGTTGATGAAGGAAGGCAAGCCCATCTACGGCTATATCGCCGAGGGCTACTGGGAAGACGTCGGTACGCACGAGAGCTATGTGAAGGCCCAGGCCGATGTCCTGGAGCGCAAGGTCGACGTGGAGCTCGACGGCTTCGAGATCTCGCCCGGAGTGTGGGTGGCCGAAGGCGCGGAGGTCCACCCCGACGCCGTGCTGCGCGGGCCGCTGTACATCGGCGACTACGCCAAGGTCGAGGCGGACGCAGAGATCCGCGAACACACGGTGGTGGGGTCGAACGTCGTCGTCAAGACGGGTGCCTTCCTCCACAAGGCCGTGGTCCACGACAACGTCTACATCGGACAGCACAGCAACCTCCGCGGCTGCGTGGTCGGCAAGAACACCGACATCATGCGTGCGGCCCGGATCGAGGACGGCGCTGTCATCGGTGACGAATGCCTGGTCGGCGAGGAGTCGATCATCCAGGGCAATGTACGGGTGTATCCGTTCAAGACCATCGAGGCCGGTGCGTTCGTCAATACCTCGGTGATCTGGGAATCCCGGGGACAGGCACATCTCTTCGGCGCCCGCGGGGTCTCCGGCATTCTGAACGTCGAGATCACGCCGGAGCTGGCCGTACGGCTGGCGGGCGCCTATGCCACGACCCTCAAGAAGGGGTCCACGGTCACGACCGCCCGTGACCACTCCCGAGGCGCGCGGGCACTCAAGCGGGCCGTCATCTCGGCCCTCCAGGCCAGCGCCATCGACGTACGGGACCTGGAGAACGTCCCCCTGCCCGTGGCCCGGCAGCAGACGGCGCGCGGCAGCGCGGGCGGCATCATGATCCGTACGTCGCCGGGTGTGCCGGACTCCGTCGACATCATGTTCATCGACGAGCGCGGCGCGGACCTCTCGCAGGCCCAGCAGCGCAAGCTCGACCGGGTCTACGCGCGCCAGGAGTACCGCAGGGCCTTCCCCGGTGAGATCGGGGACCTGTACTTCCCGTCCAGCGTCTTCGACTCGTACACCGGTTCGCTGCTGCGCAACGTCGACATCACGGGCATCGCCGACTCCGGGCTGAAGGTCGTCGTCGACGCGTCCAACGGCAGCGCCGGACTCGTTCTGCCCAGCCTGCTCGGGCGGCTCGGGGTGGACGCGCTGACGATCAACCCCGGGCTCGACGAGTCGCGGCCCACTGAGTCCGCCGACACCCGGCGCGCGGGGCTCGTCCGGCTCGGGGAGATCGTGTCCTCGGCCCGGGCGGCCTTCGGGGTGCGGTTCGACCCGGTGGGGGAGCGGCTCTCCCTCGTCGACGAACTGGGCCGGATCATCGAGGACGACCGGGCCCTGCTGGTCCTCCTCGATCTCGTCGCCGCCGAGCGGCGCAGCGGCCGGGTCGCCCTGCCCGTGACGACCACGCGCGTCGCCGAGCAGGTGGCGGCCTACCACGGTACGCAGGTGGAATGGACGACCACCTCGCCCGACGACCTGACCAGGGTCGGCCGTGAGGAAGCCACCATCTTCGGGGGAGACGGGCGCGGCGGGTTCATCGTTCCCGAATTCAGCAGCGTCTTCGACGGGACGGCGGCCTTCGTCCGGCTCATCGGGCTCGTGGCGCGCACCCAGCTCACCCTGAGCCAGATCGACGCGCGCATCCCCCGCGCCCATGTCCTGCGCCGCGATCTGGCGACGCCCTGGGCCGTCAAGGGGCTCGTCATGCGGCGGGTCGTCGAAGCGGCCGGTGACCGCAGTGTGGACACCACGGACGGGGTGCGTGTGGTCGAGGCGGACGGGCGGTGGATCATGGTCCTGCCCGACCGAGCCGAGGCCGTGACGCATCTGTGGGCGGAAGGCCCGGACGATGCTTCGGCCCAGGCGCTGCTCGACGAGTGGTCCGCGGTCGTGGACAGCGCGGGCAGCTAGTTGCTGTGACCCGGTGTGCCGGAACGCCCCGGGAAGGGGCTTCCGGCACACCCGGTGGGGCCATTCGGCGGCAGCCGTGGTGACGTGCGACGATGTGCGGCATGTCGCAGCAGTCCCCCGATCGGAGCACCGCCTCGCCGCCCGCACGCCCCGACGCCTCCATGTCGCTGCTGAACAACGTGATGGACCACAGCCTCGACGAGGGCTACGCGGAGGCCGCGGCGCGCCGAAAGGCCGACGGGAGCGAGGGCCTGCCCCGTACGCTCAGGTCGAAGCTCTGGCTGGGGGCGGGACTGGTGGTGGCCGCCCTCGTGGTCACCCTCGGCGCGGCCGAGGCACGGATCGCGGCCCCGGTCGTCGCGAAAGAGCGCGAGGAACTGATCGACCGCATCAACGCGGAGACCAGAGCGGCGGACACGCTGGAGTCGGATGTCGACAAGCTCCGCGCCGACGTGAGCGAACGCCAGCGCAAGGCCCTTGAGCGCCATGGGGGAGCCCAGGGGGAGCTGGTGTCCCTGCTGGCCGGGGCGACCCCGGTCGAGGGCCCGGGGGTGAAGCTCGTCGTGGACGACGCCAAGAACACCGACCAGGGCGGCGGCGGGCCGCGGGAGTCCAGCGGCTTCACCGACACCGGACGGGTGCGCGACCGGGACATGCAGCGTGTGGTCAACGGGCTGTGGGAGTCCGGCGCCGAGGCCATCGCCATCAATGGGCAAAGGCTCACCGCGCTGTCCGCCATCCGGGCCGCCGGCGACGCCATACTGGTCCACAACAGGCCGCTTGTACCGCCGTACACGGTGCTCGTGGTGGGGGACGGGAAGAAGCTCGCGGCCGCGTTCCGGGACAGCGCCGACGGCCAGTATCTGAACGCGCTGAAGGAGAGCTTCGACATTCGCACGAGCATGTCCGACCAGGCGAAGGTGCGGCTTCCGGCCGCGCCGAGCCTGATCGTCCGTACAGCAGAGCCGAAGGCCGCCGACAGTGGTGCGGCAGACACAGGGAAGGGCACATCGTGATCGCCGTACTGGGCCTCGTCGTGGGAGTCGTGGTCGGACTGTTGGTCCGGCCCGAGGTACCGGCGGTGGTCGAGCCCTACCTGCCGATCGCGGTGGTCGCCGCGCTTGACGCCGTCTTCGGCGGTCTGCGGGCGATGCTCGACGGCATCTTCGTCGACAAGGTCTTCGTCGTCTCCTTCCTCTCCAACGTCGTGGTGGCCGCGCTGATCGTCTTCCTCGGCGACAAACTGGGGGTCGGCGCTCAGCTCTCCACGGGTGTGGTGGTCGTGCTCGGCATCCGGATCTTCTCCAACGCCGCGGCGATCCGCCGCCACGTCTTCCGGGCTTGAGGCCGATGAACAACGACGAGAACACCCGCGGCCCCCAGCCCGAGGACGGCGCGCCCGCCACCCCGCAAGCTCCCGTGCCCCCGCCCGCAGTGGAGGAGGTCTCCGGGCGGCAGAGACTGCTGGCGGGCCTGTGGCCGCCCCGGCTCAGCCGGGCCCAACTCATCGTCGCCCTGCTGCTGTTCGGGCTCGGTCTGGGGCTGGCCATTCAGGTGCGGTCCGCCGGCGACGACAGTGCGCTGCGCGGTGCCCGACAGGAGGACCTGGTCCGCATCCTCGACGAGGTCGACGACCGGACGCAGCGCCTGGAGGACGAGAAGCAGCGCCTGGACGACCAGCGCACCGAGCTGGAGAACAGCTCCGACCAGGCCGAGGAGGCCCGGAAGCAGACGCGGGAGAAGGAGCGTCAGCTCGGCATCCTCGCGGGCACCGTGGCGGCACAGGGGCCCGGCATCACCCTGACGGTCAGTGACCCGGCCCGGGCGGTCGCGCCCGACATGCTGCTCGACGCGCTTCAGGAGCTGCGGGCGGCGGGCGCCGAGGCCATCGAGGTCAACGGGGTGCGGGTGGTGGCCAACACCTACTTCGCCGGAGAGGGCGGGGACGTCCAGGTGGACGGCGAGAAGATCGAGGCGCCGTACGAGTTCACGGTCATCGGCCAGCCCCAGGACCTGGAGCCCGCGCTCAACATCCCCGGCGGTGTGGTCCAGACGCTGGAGAAGGAGCAGGCCACGGTGGTCGTGGAGCGGTCCGACGACATCGTGGTCGACGCCTTGCGACCGTCGCAGCGGCCTGACTACGCTCGGTCGTCATCCCCGTGAGTGCGGTGAGCGTACGAGCCGGTGGACCGGGTCGGGAGCTTGCGGGGGGTCGCCGCACCGGATTGGTGGTGCGTGGTGGAAACTGTCGAGTGGATACGGACGTTGTGAAGATGTCCGGGTCGGCAGGTGTATTCATTCAGGGTTCGTCCTGCCCCACGGGCGGGTCTATGTCGGTCAAGGGGAATCGCCCGTGAAGTTGTTTGCGAAGTTGTTCGGGAAGAGTGCACGCGAGGACAGCAACAGTGCTGCCCGCCACCGTGCTCCGCGCCACGGTCAGGCCGAGGAGCCGGAGGCGGAGCGTCCGCTCTTCCGTGACGAGGTGTCCGGTACCCCGGGCGGACCCGGCGTGTCGTCCGTTGACCCTGCCGGTGCCGGGGCAATAGGTTTCGGCGAACCATCAGCCTCAAGTGCGGGTGGAGGGTTCACCCCGGAGGGCTCGTCGATGCCGGTCTGCACGAGGTGCGGTCACCGCAACGCGGAGGCCAGCAGGTTCTGCTCCAACTGCGGTACGCCGCTGCGGGGCGGCGTACCCGAGCGCGCCTCGGAGACGACGTCGACGATCTCGATCTCGGGACTTGAGGCGTACGAGGCGGAGGCGACGGGGCAGACGGCTCTGCCCTCGCTCTCCCCGGAGGCTCAGGCGGCCGTCGACGCGCTGCCGGGCGGTTCGGCCCTATTGGTCGTGCGGCGCGGCCCGAACTCCGGAAGCCGATTCCTGCTCGACAGTGATCTGACGACGGCCGGCCGTCACCCGCAGAGCGACATCTTTCTTGATGACGTGACCGTGTCGCGCCGTCATGTGGAGTTCCGCAGGAGTCCGGACGGTAGCTTCACCGTGGGCGATGTCGGCAGCCTCAACGGCACCTACGTCAACCGTGAGCGCATCGATTCGGTCCAGCTGTCCAACGGCGACGAAGTCCAGATCGGAAAGTACCGCCTGGTCTTCTATGCGAGCCCGCGGGGCGTGTGACCAGCCCCCGGACTCCTTGTCCGGGGGGACCCCCAGGAAGGCCCATGCTGCGAACACCGACAGGCGGTGCCGGTCACGGCGCCGTCACCGCGGAAGAGGGCTCGATGAGCATCGGTACGGTGCTCATCGAGCTGCGCGACGAGTTTCCCGAAGTCACCATCTCCAAGATCCGGTTCCTGGAGGCCGAGGGGCTCATCGAGCCGCAGCGCACTCCTTCCGGATACCGGAAGTTCGCCCCGCGTGATGTGGAGCGCCTCGCCCAGGTGCTCCGCATGCAGCGGGACCACTATCTGCCGCTCAAGGTCATCCGGGAGCACCTGGACGCCCTGGCGCGGGGAGAACAGCCCGTCCTGCCCTCTCCGGGCGATCGGCGGGACCTGGCCGACGGGGTCTGGGACGCCGCAGGTCCGGGTGCGGCCACCGCCGTGCGGATCGGGCGCGCCGAGCTGCTCGCGGCGGCCGAGGTCGACGAGGAGCGGCTGGAGGAGTGGGAGTCCTACGGGCTCATCGTTCCGGCCCCTGAGGGCGGCTATGACGCCGAGATGGTCACCGTGGCCAAGCTGGTCGCGGACCTGGGGCGATTCGGACTCGAACCGCGTCACCTTCGCGCCATGCGGGCCTCCGCCGACCGGGAGGCGGGCCTGGTGGAGCAGGTGGTCGCCCCGCTGCGCCGACACCGTAATCCGCAGACCAGAGCCCATGCGGAGGCCACCGCGAACGAGCTCGCGGAGCTGTCCGTCCGGCTGCACGCGGCACTCGTCCAGACCGCTCTGCGGAGCCGTCTGCACTGACCTCGGCGGAGCCCGACTACCCAAACATGGCGAGCACGTCCTAGGGTTGCTGTGTGAACGAGCTCGACGTTGTCGGTGTCCGGGTGGAAATGCCCTCCAACCAACCGATCGTTCTCCTGCGTGAAGTGGGAGGCGACCGGTACCTCCCCATTTGGATCGGTCCTGGTGAGGCGACCGCGATCGCCTTCGCCCAGCAGGGCATGGCTCCGGCCAGGCCGCTGACCCATGACCTGTTCAAGGACGTGCTGGAGGCCGTGGGCCAGGAGCTCACCGAGGTGCGCATCACGGACCTTCGCGAAGGGGTCTTCTACGCGGAGCTGGTCTTCGCCAGCGGAGTGGAGGTGAGCGCCCGGCCGTCCGACGCCATAGCGCTCGCCCTGCGGACCGGCACGCCGATCTACGGCAGTGACGGCGTGCTGGACGATGCGGGCATCGCGATCCCCGACGAGCAGGAGGACGAGGTGGAGAAGTTCCGCGAATTCCTCGACCAGATCTCTCCGGAGGACTTCGGTACGAACAGTCAGTGACCGTCCCGCAGGGGTGTCGTCAGCGCATCCGGCAAGCCTTTCCCGGAAACGAGTCACGGGAAACCACCCTCAGGGTGATTATCACTCGGCGTGCCGAGTGTGGCGATCGTTGACGCACCCCGAGTGACTGCCTACCTTCGAGTGGGCAGGTCAAGGACGGAGGTCGGCGTGAGAAGCAGCGGCGACGGTACGGCGGCGGGTGGGCCGTATCCGCAGCACGGCAGTGGAGCCGACCACACCATCAGGCAGCCGGTACAGCCGGCCGCGGTGGCAGCGGACGGCGTGGCAGCGGCGAGCGATATCGGCTATCGCGGACCGACGGCGTGCGCGGCGGCGGGCATCACCTACCGCCAGCTCGACTACTGGGCGCGTACGGGCCTGGTCGAGCCGAGTGTGCGTCCGGCCTACGGGTCGGGGACCCAGCGTCTCTACAGTTTCCGGGACGTGGTCCTCCTCAAGATCGTCAAGCGGTTCCTGGACACCGGGGTCGCTCTCCAGAACATCCGCACCACGGTCCAGCATCTGCGGGCCCGGGGCTTTCAGGATCTGGAGCGCATGACGCTGATGAGCGACGGGGCCACGGTCTACGAGTGCTCCTCGCCCGACGAGGTCGTCAGCCTGCTCCAGGGCGGGCAGGGCGTCTTCGGGATCGCCGTGGGCGTCGTCTGGCGGGACGTGGACGTGGCCCTCTCGCAGCTGCACGGGGAGCGGGTCGACACCGGCGAGACGCTCATCGGCCACAACCCCGCGGACGAGCTGGCCCGGCGGCGTAACCGGGCGGGCTGATAGCGGCCCGGACGATCCGGGACGGACGGACAGACAGCTGGACAGCACGGGACGGCCCGGCACCCCACGGGGCGCCGGGCCGTCCCGTTGTCAGTGCCGTAGGGCAGCATCGACGGTGTGAGACCCGCGCCCACCATCCTTCATCTGGACATGGACGCCTTCTACGCGTCGGCGGAGCAGGCGGCCAAGCCGAGCCTGCGCGGCAAAGCGGTCGTGGTGGGCGGCCTCGGGCCGCGCGGAGTGGTCGCCACCGCCTCGTACGAGGCCCGGCGCCTCGGGGTGCACTCGGCGATGCCCACCGCCCAGGCCCGGCGGCTCGCGCCGAACGCCGCTTATCTGGTGCCCCGCTTCTCGCTGTACCGAACGGTGAGCGACCAGGTGATGGAGCTTCTGGGGCGGCTGTCGCCCCTGGTCGAGCCGCTCAGCCTGGACGAGGCCTTCGTCGACCTGGAGGCCGGCGGGGCGGCGGACGACGCGGCGTCGGCCCGGGCGACGGGGGAGGGCCTGCGGGTGGCCATCAGGGCGGTGACCGGACTCAGCGGCTCCGTCGGCCTGGCCGGGTCCAAGATGCTCGCCAAGATCGCCTCCGAGCAGGCCAAACCGGACGGGCTGCTGCTCATCGAGCCGGGCACCGAGCGCGAGCTGCTCGCCCCCATGTCCGTCCGCGTCCTGCCAGGGGTCGGGCCTGCCACCGGCGACCACCTCAGACGGGCGGGGATGACCACCGTCCACGACCTGGCCGAAGCGGGCGAGGCGGAGCTCGTACGGCTGGTCGGCAAGGCCCACGGGCACGGGCTCTACCGGATGGCCCTGGGACTCGACGACCGGCCGGTGGTCGCCGAGCGGGACGCCAAGTCCGTATCCGTGGAGGACACCTTCGATGTGGATCTCCACGACCGGGTACGGGTGCGCGCCGAGGTGGAGCGGCTGGCCGTGCGGTGCGTGGAGCGGCTGCGCGCGGCGGACCGGTCGGGGCGCACGGTGGTGCTGAAGGTGCGCCGCTACGACTTCTCCACGCTGACCCGCTCCGAGACGCTGCGGGGGCCCACGGACGACCCCACGGTGGTGCGGGAGGCGGCCGGGCGGCTGCTGGAGTCCGTCGACACCACCGGCGGCGTACGGCTCCTGGGCGTGGGAGTCACGGGGCTGGCCGACTTCACCCAGGAGGATCTGTTCGCGCAGGCCGCCGACGCCCGGGAGCTGGAGCGGCGCTCCCACGAGCCGCAGGAGCAGGCCGTGGAGGCACCGGGGGAGGAGGCCGTCCCGGAACCGGAAGCGGACAGCGCCGAGCAGCTCGCCGCCCGGCGCTGGCCCGCCGGACACGACGTGCACCACGAGGAGCACGGGCACGGCTGGGTGCAGGGGAGCGGCATCGGCCGGGTCACCGTCCGGTTCGAGGAACCGTGGAGCGCACCCGGCCGGGTTCTCACCTTCCGTATCGACGATCCGCTGCTGCGGCCCGCCGATCCGCTGCCGCTCGTCCGAGAAGCGCCGGACTACTCCTCCTGGCCCGCCAGCCTGCCGAAGTCACGGTCGGTGGACGGTTCCTCCGGGGGCGAGGAGTCCAGTCCGTAATGGCGGTAGAGCTGGAGTTCCTGCTCGGGCGAGAGATGCCTGCCGACACCGAAGTCCGGCGCGTTCTTGATCAGCGTGCGGTCGAAGGGGACGCGCAGCGCGTCGTCGACGAATTCGCTGGGTTCCAGGGGGACGAAGGCGTCTCTGCTGAACAGGCCGGTGCGGACGGCCGCCCACTCGGGGACGCCCGTCGCATCGTCGAGATAGACCTCATCCACCGTTCCGATCTTGGTGCCCTTGCGATCGAATGCCTTGCGGCCGATCAGGCGGCGCGGATCGATATCGGTCTGCACGGTGCCTCCCACTGGTCGCAGACTGCTCAGGGCGGTCCCTGATGCCCACCAGCACCACACAAGTGCAGATCCGTGGTGTCGGCCACTTGAGAGCTCCGCGCTGATGGCCGCTGGTAGGCTGGCACTGGCTGCTGACCCCGTGCGGGAGAGTCCTCCGGTGAAGAATCCGGAGGCGCCGAAGGAGCAACTCCTCCCCGGAATCTCTCAGGCCCCCGTACCGCACGGATGAGGTCACTCTGGAAAGCAGGGCGGTTCCGTGCGGGCGCAGGCTCAGGCGGACTCGACCCTCACCGACGGTGAAAGCCGGCGCGCCCTTGGGCGGGTCGGCGAAGCTCTCAGGTTGAGATGACAGAGGGGGAGGCCGTCCGGGCACCCGCGCCGTGGTGCCCCTCGCAGGTCGTGACAGACCAGGAGGCCTCCACCATGACCCCCCGTCGCACTCCGCTCTCCCAGCTGGAGCAGGGCATTCCGTTCGAGCAGCGCCACATAGGGCCCGATGCCGAGGCCCAGGCGAAGATGCTCGCCCAGGTCGGCTACGGCTCCCTCGACGAGCTGACCGCCGCCGCGGTGCCCGACGTGATCAAGAGCGCGGAGGCCCTGAACCTTCCCTCGGCGCGCACCGAGGCCGAAGTCCTGGCCGAGCTCCGGTCGCTGGCCGACCGCAACCAGGTGCTCGCCCCGATGATCGGCCTCGGCTACTACGGCACCTTCACGCCGCCGGTCATCCTGCGCAACGTCATGGAGAACCCCGCGTGGTACACGGCCTACACGCCGTACCAGCCGGAGATCTCCCAGGGCCGCCTGGAGGCCCTGCTGAACTTCCAGACGATGGTCGCCGAGCTGACCGGGCTGCCCACCTCCGGCGCCTCCCTGCTCGACGAGGGCACCGCGGCCGCCGAGGCAATGGCGCTCGCCCGGCGCGTCGGCAAGGTCAAGAACGGTGTCTTCCTGGTCGACGCCGACACCCTGCCGCAGACCATCGCGGTGATCGAGACCCGCGCCGAGCCCACCGGCGTCGAGGTCGTCGTCGCCGACCTCAGCGACGGCATCCCCGCCGAGATCGCCGAGCGCGGCGTCTTCGGCGTCCTGCTCCAGTACCCGGGCGCCTCCGGTGCCGTCCGCGCCATCGAGCCCGTCATCGAGCAGGCCCACGAGCTCGGCGCGATCGTCACCGTCGCCGCCGACCTGCTGGCCCTGACGCTGCTCACCTCGCCCGGAGCCCTCGGCGCCGACATCGCCGTCGGCACCACCCAGCGCTTCGGTGTCCCGATGGGCTTCGGCGGCCCGCACGCCGGCTTCATGGCGGTCCGCGAGAAGTTCGCCCGCTCCCTGCCCGGCCGCCTCGTCGGCGTCTCCGTCGACGCCGACGGCAACAAGGCCTACCGCCTGGCCCTCCAGACCCGCGAGCAGCACATCCGCCGCGAGAAGGCCACCAGCAACATCTGCACCGCGCAGGTCCTGCTCGCCGTCATGGCCGGTATGTACGCCGTCTACCACGGCCCCGAGGGGCTGCGGACGATCGCCCGGCGCACGCACCGCTTCGCCGCGATCCTGGCCGACGGCCTGCGCGGCGCCGGCGTCGACGTCGTCCACGGCGCGTTCTTCGACACCCTGACCGTGCGGGCGCCCGGCAAGGCGGCGGGGATCGTCGCGGACGCCCGGGAGCGCGGGGTCAACCTGCGGCTCGTCGACGCCGACCACGTCTCCATCGCCTGCGACGAGACCACCACCCGGGCGCAGATCGCCGCCGTCTGGGCCGCCTTCGGCACCGAGGGCGACATCGAGGCGCTGGACGCCACGGTCGGTGACGCGCTGCCCGAGGGGGCGCTGCGCTCCGACGACATCCTGACCCACCCGGTCTTCCACCAGCACCGCTCCGAGACCGCGATGCTGCGCTACCTGCGCAAGCTCGCCGACCGGGACTACGCGCTGGACCGGGGCATGATCCCGCTCGGCTCCTGCACGATGAAGCTGAACGCGACGGCCGAGATGGAGTCGATCACCTGGCCCGAGTTCGGCGCGCTGCACCCCTTCGCCCCGGCCGAGCAGGCGCAGGGCTTCCTGACCCTCATCCGCGAGCTGGAGGAGCGCCTCGCCGAGGTCACGGGTTACGACGCCGTCTCCATCCAGCCCAACGCCGGTTCGCAGGGCGAGTTCGCGGGTCTGCTGGCCGTGCGGGCGTACCACCGTGCCAACGGCGACGACCAGCGCACCGTCTGTCTCATCCCGTCCTCCGCGCACGGCACCAACGCCGCCAGCGCCGTCATGGCGGGCATGAAGGTCGTCGTGGTGAAGACCGCCGACGACGGCGAGGTCGACATCGCGGACCTGCGCGCCAAGATCGAGCAGTACCGCGACGAGCTGGCCGTGCTCATGATCACCTACCCCTCCACCCACGGGGTCTTCGAGGAGCACGTCGCCGACATCTGCGGCGAGGTGCACGACGCGGGCGGCCAGGTCTACGTCGACGGCGCCAACCTCAACGCGCTGGTCGGACTCGCCAAGCCCGGAAAGTTCGGCGGCGACGTCTCGCACCTGAACCTGCACAAGACCTTCTGCATCCCGCACGGCGGCGGCGGCCCCGGCGTCGGCCCGGTCGGTGTCCGCGCACACCTCGCCCCGTACCTCCCCAACCACCCGCTCCAGCCCGCCGCGGGCCCGGAGACCGGGGTGGGCCCGATCTCGGCCGCCCCGTGGGGCTCGGCGGGCATTCTGCCGATCTCCTGGGCGTACGTGCGCCTGATGGGCGGCGAGGGTCTCAAGCGCGCCACGCAGGTCGCCGTGCTGGCCGCCAACTACATCGCCAAGCGCCTGGAGCCGCACTTCCCGATCCTGTACAACGGCCCGGCCGGACTGGTCGCGCACGAGTGCATCGTCGACCTGCGGCCCATCTCCAAGGCGACCGGCGTCTCCATCGACGACATCGCCAAGCGCCTGATCGACTACGGTTTCCACTCGCCGACCATGTCGTTCCCGGTCGCCGGCACGCTGATGATCGAGCCGACCGAGAGCGAGGACCTCGCGGAGCTCGACCGGTTCTGCGACACCATGATCGCGATCCGCGCCGAGATCGAGAAGGTCGCATCCGGCGAGTGGAGCGCGGATGACAACCCGCTGCGCAACGCCCCGCACACCGCGGGCGCGCTGGGCGGTGACTGGGAGCACGGCTACAGCCGCGAGGAGGCCGTCTTCCCGGCCGGTGTGTCCGCCGCCGACAAGTACTGGCCGCCGGTCCGCCGCATCGACGGGGCCTTCGGCGACCGGAACCTGGTCTGCTCCTGCCCGCCGCTGGACGAGTACGACAACTGAGGCAGCCTGTCGTAGGACGTGCGCCGGGAGCGGCGTAGGTCCGGACATGCGTCGGGGCCGGTGCGGAGATCTCTCCGGGCCGGCCCCTGCTTCGTACCACCGCTCAGGCGGCCTTCACCACGCGGCCCGCTGCCAGCGGCCGGTGCGGGGCGATGATCTGCCCGTCGGGCAGCAGTTCGCCGGTGTCCTCGAAGAGCAGGACGCCGTTGCACAGAAGGCTCCAGCCCTGTTCGGGGTGGTGGGCCGTCAGGCGGGCCGCCTCCCGGTCGGGTGAGTCGGCGGTGGGGCAGGGTGGCTGGTGCTGGCACATGGATGGGTTCTTTCGCTGCGTCGAGTCGAGTGTCCTGCGGCTGGATGAGGTGTTCATGGCCGCCCCCGTATCAGTCGGTCCGGTCCCAGTGTTGCCCTACGGGGGTGATTCCGCAGGGATTTCGCTGCAGCTCCCGTACTCCTCCCATGACGCATCACCCGCGCGGACGGTTCACCGCAACTGCACGGTCCCTTTGGGTGGTTCGGGGTGGCCGGACAGGACTAGTCCGAGTGGGCAGCAGGACGCCCCCGCAGTGACCCTTTCCGCCGTACGGACGTACGGGGCGGATGCGGGCCGCCAAGGGCTGACCACCAGGGATTGCGGGACAGCCCATACGGGGGCGTGCGGCGGGGGCGGGGGCGGTCAGGCCGAGCTGAGCAGAGGCCCGGGCGTCACGCGCAGCGAGATCACCGGCAGCAGGTCGGCGACCCGGTGCGGGCGGTGTGCGGCGATGCCCGGCGGGGCCGGCGCCAGGGGCACCAGCACGTCCGTCGGCGCGAGCACGCCGCCCGCGGGGTCGGCCTCGGGGTCGCCGTGCAGCCAGAGGGTGAGCATGTACAGCTCCGGGATGGACAGCAGCCGCGCCTGATGGGTGGCGGCCGACGCCTCCGCCTGCCGTACGGCCAGCTCGGTCGAGGCGAGGTAGGGCCCCTCGAAGAAGTGCGAGAACGTCCAGCCGTCGGGGGTGAGCACGGTGTCCGCCGCGGCGACCGCACGGCCCTCGCTGTGGATCAGGAAGCGCCAGGCAGCGAGGCGTGTGAGGGGAGCTGTCCGGGCGGGAGTGGTCCGGTCCAGCACATGGACGGGAAGCGGTAGCTCGGGGCTCAGCTGTCCCTGGACGGACCGGAGAGCGGACGTTCGGGCTTCGCGGACGGCGGTGGGAGAACCGAGGGCCGCGAGAACGCTGCGCAGGGCGGGCGCGGGAGCCGAGGGGACATGCAGCGGCATAGTGGGTCGCCTCTCACTTCGGAGACACGGTGATGCGTGGGCGGGTGCAGACGGCGCTGTCGGCGTTCGGGCCGGAAGGGGCCGATGACGGGCGATGCGTATCAACTCTCTGCCTCGTCCACCGGAGTTTATATGACGCGTGTTCACACAGTGTTTCCGCTAGCAGCCGGGGATATTTCGCGCAAGGCTCCATCCGGACTTCGAATTGCGGTATTTCTGGTGAAGTGCTCCGGTGTTCCCGGCCCCGACCTGGACCCCTTCCGGCCCTGCGGTAGGCCGAAACTCGTCGGTGTTTCCACCACGGCTTCCGGCGTGCTCTTCCCGGGCGAAAGTGCCGATGGTCGCATGCCGCAGGAATGTGCCCGCGGTCTCCCTCCACCAGACTATCGGGTATCGAAGACCCGCGGGGGCGTTACGGATCACTTCCACGGGGCATTATCGATCGTGATGCGAGCGGCCTGGGCCGCGGGCCGCCACTGGAGGAGGGACCCCTCGATGGGGGAGAAGGTCGCCGCGGGAGCCCTTGACCTGTCGGACCGGCAGGAGTACCGCACCAAGCTCAACCAGTGCCTGGAAGGGCTGGGCAGACTTCTGGCGGAGCGGAGGTTCGACCGTCCCCGGAACCTGATGGGGCTGGAGATAGAGCTGAATCTCGCGGGCTCCGACGGCATGCCCCGGATGATGAATCAGCAAGTGCTCCAACGCATCGCGAGCCGCGATTTCCAGACCGAACTGGGGATGTTCAATCTCGAAGTGAATATCGTCCCGCACCGGCTGGGCGGCCGAGTATTCGATCAGCTCTCGGAGGAGTTGCGGACCGGCCTGGCCTATGCTCACCGCAAGGCGGGGGAGGTGGACGCAGGGATCGTGATGATCGGAATCCTGCCCACCCTGGGGGAGCACGACGTGGTGTCCGCGAATCTCTCGGACGTGGACCGCTACACCCTGCTCAATGACCAAATGGCGGCCGCCCGGGGGGAGGATTTCGCCCTGGATATCGAAGGCGTCGAGCGATTGGTCTGTACCTCGCCGTCGATCGCCCCGGAATCGGCCTGCACCTCGGTGCAGCTGCACCTCCAGGTCACGCCCGGCCGGTTCGCCGACGTGTGGAACGCCGCCCAGGCGATCACCGGTGTCCAGATCGCGCTCGGCGCCAACGCCCCCTTCCTGTTCGGCAAGGAGCTGTGGCGGGAGTCCCGGCCGCCGCTGTTCCAGCAGGCCACCGACGTACGGCCGCCGGAGCTGGCGAACCAGGGGGTGCGGCCGCGGACCTGGTTCGGGGAACGCTGGATCACCTCCGCCCACGAGCTCTTCGAGGAGAACCTGCGCTACTTCCCCCCGCTGCTGCCGATCTGCGGCGAGGAGGACCCCCTGAAGGTCCTCGACGAGGGCGGGGTGCCCGAGCTGGCCGAGCTGGTCCTGCACAACGGCACCGTCTACCGCTGGAACCGCCCGGTGTACGGGATCGCCGACGGCGTGCCCCATCTGCGGGTGGAGAACCGGGTGCTGCCCGCCGGGCCGACCGTCACCGACGTGATCGCCAACGCCGCGCTCTATTACGGGCTCGTACGGGCGCTCGCCGAGGAGTCCCGGCCGGTCTGGAGCAGACTGCCCTTCGAGGCCGCCGAGGAGAACTTCACCGAGGCCTGCCGCCACGGCATCGAGGCAGAGATGATCTGGCCCCGCTCCGGCCGCTCCGGGGGACTGACCAGGATCCCCGCCGTACAGCTGGTACTGGAGGAACTGCTGCCGCTGGCCGCCGCCGGGCTGGACGCCTGGCACATCGAGCCCGCTGACCGGGACCGCTACCTCGGCGTGATCGAGGAGCGCTGCAAACGGCGCGTCAACGGGGCCTCCTGGCAGGTCGCCACCTACCGCCGGGCCCTGGAGGCCGGACTCGGAAGGGAGGCGGCGCTCGCGGCCACCACCCGCCGCTATGCCGAGCTGATGCACGCGGGGGAGCCGGTGCACACCTGGCCGGTGGGGTTCCCGGCGCCGTGAGGGGGCTGACGCGTCGCGCGCCGCACGCCTGCTCGGGACGGCGAGACCGGGCGGGCGCGTGCGGTCGAGGTCACGCCTGTGCGGCGCGGTGATGCGTCCTGGGCGTGGTCACGCCTGTGTCGCGCGGTGATGCGTCCCGGGTGTCGTCACTCCTGTGCCGCGCGGCCGTTCTGTCCCGCCGCCATGATGGCCTGAAGGATCACCGCCTGGATCTCCGCCGGGTCGCTCACCTCGTAGCCGTCGCCGCCGGTGACCCGCGCGATCTCGGCGACCTCGTCGCGGTCGGCGTCCGGCCCCACCGCGATGGCGATGATCGGGACCGGGCGCTCCGGGTCGGACAGCTCCTTCAGCTCGGCGATGAGCGCGCTGCGCGAGATGCCGCGCTCGTCCTGGTTGGAGCCGTCGGTGAGGATCACCAGGGCGTTGAACTTGCCCTTCACGAAGGTCGACCGGGCCGCCTGGTACGAGGCCAGCGTCGTGTCGTACAGCCCGGTCGCCCCGCCCGGTACCGGCTGGAGTCCGGCGAACGCGGCCGTCAGCTTCTCCCGGTGGGTCCCGCCGCCTGCGGCCGGGTCGCCGAGACGCCTCGTCGGCATGAGCCGCCGGTAGTCCTTCTCGCCGTCCAGCGTGGTGGCGAACTCCCACAGCCCGATCTCGTCGTCCTGGGTGAACTGGCCGAGCGCCTGGATCAGCGACTCCTTGGTGACGTCCATCCGGGACTGGCCGCGCCCCGGCACGAGCGTCGCCATGGAACCGGAGGCGTCGACGACCGTCGTCAGCCGGGCGCTCTGCACGGTGATCGTCCACATCCCCAGCGTCTCCTGGAGCTGCTTCGTGGACGGCGCCTCGGCGGCCGATGCGGCGTACGGCTGGGGCGACCGGCCGCCCGCCGAGACGACGAGGGCCTCCTGTGCGCTGCTGTTGCCGGTCCGGAACCCGTACCGGGCGAACGTGTCCTGGGCGTCCCTGCCGTTGAGCAGGGTCATGAAGCGCAGGGCCGCACGGGACTCCGGGGTGGTCAGCCGGCTCTCGTCGACCAGGGTGTACGGGTAGTCGAGCAGCGGAGTGCCGTCCTCGGGGTAGAAGAGGTCGAGCTTGCCCCCGGCGACCGCCTCCGCGTTGTGGGTGAAGGCCGCCTGCTCGGAGATCAGTACCGCCTGGTTCCGCTTGGGGTTGCCCTCCTCGGCGCCCGACGTGTTCCGCGCCAGGGTCTCCCGTACGCGCGCGTCGCTGTCCGACATCCGCTCGGCCAGCACCTTCGCGGTCTCGGCGACCCGGGTGTCGCTCTCTCCGCTCCGCTGGGCCGACGAGGCGCCGATGCTGGTGAGCGCCAGCAGGCCGGTGGCGCTGCGCGCCGGATCGGCCGAGCCGAGGCGCACCCCGTCCGACTTCAGCGTGGCGGCGACCAACTCGGCCCAGGAGTACGTCTTCTCGGGCCAGCCCAGCTTCTTGGAGGCGGACGGGACCATGGCCAGGGTCACCGGTGAGGAGGCCACCGAGCCGAAGGGGGAGAGGGGGGTGCCCTCGCCCGTTCCCTTGGCTCTCTCCAGCCAGAGGTCCGAGTCGGGCAGCCAGACCTGGAAGCGGGGTGCCTCGCCGCCCGCGGCGAGCGCCTCGGTGACCGTGTGGGACTCGCGGGTCAGCACCTCGACCGCGAGGCAGCGGCCGTCGGATCTCACCTCGTCCGCGCGGGCCTGCTCGGCTATGGCGCGTACGGCGGGGGCGATGTCCGGGGACGCGGCCAGCGACAGCTGTACGGCGGAGTCCTCGCAGGACTCGGAGAACGACCACAGGCCGCCCTTGGCCGCGACCGCCGTTCCCGTCGCCACGGCGAGGACGAGCAGGGTGGCGATGGTGACCGTACGGCGTCGGCGCCGAGCGCCGGGCCGGTCCCGGTCTCCCTCCACCTCGTAGCCGTCGGGCAAGCTATGACGTCCCATGTCGGTGGTGCCCCTCCTTGAGGATGAACAAGGAAAAGGGGGGGCCACGCCATCAGCGATGGTGGTCGTCCCCCGGCCTGTCACGCATGATCTTCGTACCTGTATTCGAGACCCTAGCGGGATGGTGGGTGGGATGAGACGCGATTGCAGAACTGAAGGCAGGTGTACGGGTGGAGGCGGGCCGCGTGGCTGATTCTTTTCCTCAAGAGGCCGTGCCACGAAGGATTTTGCGGTCCGAGGCGGTGCTGGTCCTGGCGCTCTCGTTGGGTGCCAGTGCGGTGTCGGCCCTCATCAGTTTTGTCGGATCACTGACGAAACCGGGAGGGTTGAAGGACCAGGCGGCGACGCTCAACAGCTCGTACGCTCCGGGCCGTCCATGGCTTGATCTGGCATGGCAAATGTTCGGAATCGCAACGGCCCTGGTGCCGGTCGCCCTGGTGGCACACCTGCTGATCCGGGAAGGGGCGGGCCTGCGGAGCATCGGCTTCGACCGCACCAGGCCCTGGTTCGACCTCGGCCGCGGGACGCTGATCGCCGCCGGGATCGGCAGCGCCGGTCTGGCCTTCTACCTCGGGGCCAGGGCCACCGGATTCAACCTGACCGTCGTCCCGGAGTCCCTGCCCGACGTCTGGTGGAAGTTCCCCGTACTGATCCTCTCCGCGATGGAGAACTCGGTGGTGGAGGAGGTCATCGTCGTCGGGTATCTGCTGCGCAGGCTCGACCAGTTGGGCTGGACTCCGATGCGTTCGCTGGTGGCCAGCTCCGTACTGCGTGGCTCGTACCACCTCTACCAGGGCATCGGCGGGTTCATCGGGAACGTGGTGATGGGCGTCGTCTTCGTGCTGCTCTACCGGCGCTGGGGCCGGGTGGGGCCGCTGGTCGTCGCGCACACGCTCCTCGATGTCGGGGCGTTCGTCGGGTACGCGCTGCTCGCGGGCCGGGTGGGCTGGCTGCCGACGCCGTAGGAAGCGGGGGCGGCGCAGGAGGTGCGCCGCCCCTGAAACCTCAGAAGGCGGTCAGCAGTTCGCCGTCGATGACGGTGACCGCGGTCCCGGTCAGCAGGGTGCGTTCGCCGCGCAGGGCGGTACGGACCAGCCCCGAACGGGCGGAGGCCTGGAGGCCGGTGAGTTCGTCGCGGCCGAGGCGGGCCGACCAGAAGGGGGCCAGTGCGGTGTGGGCGCTGCCGGTGACCGGGTCCTCGTCGATGCCGACGCCCGGGAAGAAGCAGCGCGAGACGTAGTCGTAGCCACGGGCGGGGTCGTCGGCCGCCGCGGTGGCGACGACCCCGCGCCGGGAGTGGGCGACGAGGGCGGCGAAGTCCGGGGCGAGCGCCCGTACGGTCGCCTCGTCACGGAGCTCCACCAGCAGATCGCCGATGTGCTGACCGGTGTCGTGCACGGAGAGGGGTTCGGCCCCCAGGGCGGTGGCGAGCCCCGCGGGCACCGGCTCCTCGGTCAGCGGGGCGGTGGGGAAGTCGAGGGTGAGCCCGCCGTCCGGGCGCGCTGTCGCGGTCAGGGTCCCGCAGCGCGCGGCGAAACGTACCGGGCCGGTCGCCCGCCCTGTCGTGCGCAGGACATGCGCGGTGGCGAGCGTCGCGTGGCCGCACATGTCGACCTCGGTGACCGGGGTGAACCAGCGCAGCGCCCAGTCGGCCGTGCCGCCGGGCGGCAGCGGGTGGGCGAAGGCCGTCTCGGACAGATTGACCTCGGCGGCGATCTCCTGGAGGCGCTCGGCGTCCGGGAAGGAGCCGGCCTCCAGCAGCAGGACGCCCGCGGGGTTGCCGGAGAAGGGGCGGTCGGTGAACGCGTCGACGATACGAATCCTCATGGGCCGACCGTAGGTCGCCCGCGCGGCGACGGGCCAAGGCCAATTCGGGGTGTCTGGCCCCGCACGCCGATGAGTCCTGGAGCCCGGCGCGGTCATCAGGAGGAGGAACCGCAGGCATCCGTCAGGACGGGAGAGCACCATGCGTACCCTCGCGATCACCCAGAACGTGACCCTCGACGGCTCGGTCGAGATGATCACTGACTGGTTCGCCCCTCCGGGGCAGGCGGGCGTCGACCTGAGCGACGTCCTGGAGGAGATCCACCGACAGGGCCACCGCTCCGACGCGCTGCTCCTCGGCCCCCGGACGTTCGAGGACTTCCGCGGCTACTGGCCGCAGCGGACCGAGGTCGCCACGGGCATCACGGCCTACCTCGACCGGGTGAGCAAGTACGTCGTCTCCGGCACTCTCACCGACCCCGGGTGGCGGAACTCGGCGGTGCTGCCGGGCGACCCGGTCGAGGAAGCGAGCCGCCTCAAGGGCGAGGAGGGCGGCCAGGGCATCGTGCTCACCCGGCAGCATCACCCTGGCCCACACGCTGATCGCGGCGGGTCTCGCCGACGAGTACCGCTTCTTCGTCCACCCGGCCGCCCGATCGGGGCCGGAGGTACCGACCGGGGCGTCGGCCGGGTGGGCTCGCGGTGCTGTGAGTCGCTTCAGGCCCGGCGGTGGGGCGGTCCATGTCTGGCGGCGTGATCGTCGCGTGACCTGTGACAGCGATGTTGGGTGAGTTGTCATCGAAGTTGGGGCAACGCTACTTTGTGACATCGAAGTTGGATCGGTTCGAGTCATGCCAGGTAGGGGATGTAGTGGGGGCTCCTGCCCGTGCGTTCGATCAGGCTGCGCTGACGGCTTTTGAGCTGGACTTCCAGGTTGATGGGGTTCGGCGTCGGCTGCCGTTGGGTGCGTGTTGGGACACGCGGTTCGAGGCGGCTGGGCCTGTACGCGAGTTCAGCTGGCGTAAGGAGGCTCGGGGGTTTGCGGGCTGGTACTACTCGGTGACCGCACGGGATCACGTGGGGTACGAGTCGTGGCTGGAGCGTGATCGGCTGGTCCTGTTGGACCGGGCCCCAGAGGTGGTGGCCGTCGCGTCACAGCCCTTCTGGCTGCACTGGCGCGACGGGACGAGGAGGCGACGTCACGTTCCGGACTACTTCGTCCGGCTGGCCGACGGGCGAGGGCGGCTTGTTGACGTTCGTGCCGAGGACGAGTTGGACGAAGTCACGTGCGATGCCTTCGCTGCGACCGAGGACGCCTGCCGGGCGGTGGGCTGGGAGTTCGAGTGGGCGGGCCGGCCCGATCCGGTGTTCATGGCGAATGTCCGCTGGCTGGCCCGTTTCCGGCGAGCCCGATGTGGTCGGCCCGAGTGGGTGGCGGACCGGCTTGCGGAGGTCTTCCGTGACCCGAAGAGCTTGTGGGAAGGGGCCGGGCTAGTGGGCGACCGGCTGCAGGTGTTGCCGGTGCTCTTCCATCTGCTGTGGTCCGGCGTGTTGGGAACGGACTTGGTGGGCGGGCTGATGGAGAGGACCAGTCTCGTCTGGACGGAAGGAAGTGAATGGGCAGGCTGAAGCGGCCGTCGGCTCTTGCGGTCGGTCAGAGGGTTCAGTTCGACGGCCAGGTGAGGGCGGTTCTCGGGGTCACACCCCAGGTGGCGGTGCTGGAGGACGCGGAAGCGCCGCATCGGGTGGTCGCCTTGATCGAGTTGTTCGAGGCGGCGGACTTCGAGGTCCTGTTCCAGCCCGAGCGGATGCCGCTGCCTCCGGTCGGGTTGCTGGAGACGTTCCCGCCCGAGGCAGTGAAACAGGCTCTGTGGTGGGAGAAGCACATTCTTGAGGTCGTGCACGGGCTCTCGCCGGATGCCGAGCCGGGCTCTCCTCCGCGGCCCGGCTACGGGCCCGGAACCTCCATGACCTCTCGTGAGCGGGTCAAGGCGGAGGAACTGGTGGCTGTCGGCCACCGCGTCGCGGCGAAGACTGTCGGCAACTGGCGTCGCCGCTACCAGGAGAAGGGCCTGGTGGGGCTGGTCGATCTGCGCCCGGTCCGCAAGCGCAGGGAGTTCGGCTCGGTCCCCGATGCCGTTGTCGACGCGATGCGTCAGGCGATCGGCGAGGCCGCCGACACCTCGACCCGCAACGGGGCCTATCTGATCTGGCGGACCGGCGAGATTCTCCGCGAGGCCGATGGCGAGACGGTCGAGCTGCCGACAAAACGGACGCTCTACCGACTGCTGGCGAAGCTCACCGAGGGCACCCACACGACGGGGTCCGCGGTCACCCGCCGGTCGAAGGCCCACGGGGCCGGTGCACCCTTCGGGGAGCTGACGGTGACGGCACCGGGGGAGGTCATGCAGATCGACTCCACCCCCATGGACGTGATGGTCCGCCTCGACAACGGTGTCGTGGGCAAGGTCGAGCTGACCGGCATGATCGATGTCGCGACCAGGACACTGTCGGCCGCGGTGCTGCGGCCCTCGACGAAGTCGGTGGACGCCAGCGTGCTGCTGGCCCGCACGGTCACCCCGGAGCTGATGCGGCCGGGCTGGGTGGACGTGCTGAAGATGTCGAGGTCGGTGCTGCCGCACCGTCGTCTGCTGTCCCTGGACGAACGTCTGGAGCACGCTGCGGCCAAGCCGGTGATCGTTCCCGAGATGATCGTCTGCGACCACGGCAAGGTGTTCGTCTCGCACAACTTCCGGGCCTCCTGCCGGTTTCTGGAGATCGATTTCCAGCCCACGCACAAGGGTGCGCCTTTCGAGAAGGGCCACATCGAGAAGATGCTGGGCTCCGTCGCGACGCTGTTTACGCAATTCCTGCCGGGGCACACCGGACGCAACACCGATCACCGCGGCCGGCACCCGGAGCGCGAGAATCTGTGGTCGCTGCCCGAACTCCAGGACCTGCTCGACGAATGGATCGTCGCGCACTGGCAGAACCGCCCTCACGACGGACTGCGCGACCCTGATCACCCCGGCAAACTGTTCACGCCCAACCAGAAGTACGCGGCACTGGTGGAGGCGTCCGGCTATGTTCCGGTCGCGCTCGGCGGCCAGGACTACATCGAGCTGCTGCCCGCGGCCTGGCGGGCCGTCAATGCCTACGGCATCAGGATCAACAACCGCACCTACGACGCCCCTGAGCTCGGGCCGATGCGTCGGCGGAGCTCCGGCGTCACCGCCAAACGCGGACTCTGGGAGGTCCACCGCGACCCCTACGACGTCTCCCGCGTCTGGGTACGCAACCACCGGGGAGATGGCGAATGGGTTCAGGCGACCTGGAAGTACCTGAACCGGGCTCCGGTCCCCTTCGGTGACCTGGCCTGGGACCACGTCAGCCACCAACTGCCCAAGGCCACCGAGGAAGAACTTGCCGAGGCGGTCGCGGCACTGATGACCCGCGCCCACGCCGGTCCCGACCGGCAGGCCCCGAAGAAGGGCCGCAAGTCCAAGCAGGCCAGGGACGACCGTCGTGTCGCTGCCCGCACCAAGGCCACGGCACCGCCGACGGAAGCGGCACCATCGCCTTTGGAGCCGGAGAACGAGCCTTCACCGGAAGTACCGGAGGAGGACGAGGAAGCGCTGGCCGAAGTGATCCCGCTGGGACTTTTCGACCCGCTTGAAGATCCCTGGAGACGACCGTGAGCACGCCGCCGGACGACGATCTCGGCCGTTACCTGACGACCTTGCCCGGCTGGCGCGAGTTCGCCGCAACGGCGACCGGCGAGGCGATGGCCATGCTGACGCAGGCCGAATACGACTCCCTGAGCAAAGAAGAGAAGTACGACTACGACGAGGACAGACTCAACCACCACGCTCGTCTGCAGGTCGTCGCCACCTCCACCGTCCGGCACACCGTCACCTGCGGCCGCCGACTGATCATCCTCAACCGCGGTGCCGTCAGCGCCCGCCGCGGCCTGATCGTCAGTGGGCCGGCCAACACCGGCAAGACGATCGCTTTGACTCAACTCGGCCTGGCCCATGAACTCCAGGACCGCCGCCGTCACCCTGGCCAGGACGAACGCATACCGGTCATCTACATCACCGTCCCACCCGCAGCGACCCCTCGAATGATCGCCGCCGAGTTCGCCCGCTTCCTCGGCCTTCCCGTCCTGCGAACCTCCAACATCACCGACCTCACCGAAGCCGTCGTCGGCGTCTGCACCAAGGCCCGCACCGGCCTCATCCTGGTCGACGAGATCCACAACATCTCTTTGCACACCCGCACGGGAGCCGAAGCGTCCGACACACTCAAGTACTTCTCCGAGCGCATCCCCGCGACCTTCGCCTACGCGGGCATCGACATCGAGGAAAGCGGCCTGCTGTCCGGCACCCGCGGCGACCAGATCGCCGCCCGCTTCACCTCGGTCGCCACCCATCCCTTCCCCTACAACGCGGAATGGAAAGCCCTGGTCGCGCAGATGGAAGCCACCCTTCTCCTGCACCAGCACAAGCGCCGCACCCTGTCCCGCCTGGACCGCTTCCTCCACACCCGCACCAGCGGCATGATCGGCTCGCTGTCCCATCAGCTCCGCGGAGCTGCCGTCGACGCCATCCTCACCGGCACTGAAAAGATCACCAAAGCTGGTCTCCTGGCCGTCGACCTGGACATCGCCTCCCACCGCAAACGCCCCGGCAGCCCGGACACGGACGCGAGCACGTGACACAACTCGGCACGGGCGGGCAACCGGTCGCGAGACTTCCCTTCCAGGTCCGGCCGATCGCCGGTGAAGGCTCCTCCGCCTTCATCGGCCGCCTCGCCCGCGCCAACTGCCTCCCGCCCACCTACCTGCGTCGGTTCATCGCAAGAACGCCGGGAGTCCGCGGCGGCACCTCGTGGGAACGGCTCGCCGCCATCACCGGCCGCGACGCCGACCAGCTACGGAAGACCCTCGACACAATCAGGTGCAAAGAGTGCGAGTCTCCGTTCCAGCTCAACCGGTCGTACGGCAACCTGCCCCGCTACTGCTCCACTCAATGCCGCACTGCCCGAGTCGTCAGATCACAACTCATGGAGCCCTGCCGGATCTGCCAGCAACCCATGAAGGTCCAGTTCGCACAGCGCTACCGCTACTGCTCTTCCGCCTGCCGACGAGCGGCCTACATCGAACGCCAACGCCGTAAGAAGGGCGCCTCCAAGGAGGGCGAACCCCCCATCTGTGACGCCTGCGAGAAGCCCCTGCCGTCCAACTTGCCGACCTCTGAACGCACCTGCTCGAACAAGTGCAAAGACCAGGTCACCCGCTGGGACTGGATGATCGAGGACTACGGACTTCCCCTGCCCTCAGGGACATGCGCATTCTGCGGAAGCCCGATGGCGAGAAAGGCACCGGCAGACCCATATCGGCGCTGGTGCAGCCGCCGATGCCGCACATGGGCATCCCACGGCCACGACCCAGCCACCTTCTTCAACCCGCTGATCTGCGCACAGTGCCAGAAGCCATTCGAACGCCGCACAGACGGCATGGACCGGCGTTGGTGCTCACGCACGTGCTACCGGCTGTCCCGAGGATGGTCTGCACAACCGAAGGCAAAGCAAACGAGTGACCCATCTTCGGTGTCACAAACAGAGTGGTAGTCCATCTTCACTGACACGAACCAGCGTCGACTCGGCTTCAGTGACAACTACCCCAAGATCGCTGTCACGCGTCATCGCGCACCCCGTAGCAGCGCCTTGTCAGGCGATAGCTTCCGATATATCGTTGACGCATCGCGACAGATCAACGATGGAAGGAGCGTAGCGATGCGTTCACACGGACACGGGCATGAGCACGGACCGGGGCACTGCGGGCCCGGTCATCGCGGTCGAGGCGAAGCCGACGGGCGGCGGGCCGCTTTCGGGCCGTTCGGACCGCCCTTCGGTGGTGGGCCCTTCGGCGGCGGACGCGGTCGGGGCGGTGGCCGGGGGAGGGCGCGGCGCGGTGACGTGCGGGCGTCGATCCTGGCTCTGCTGAAGGACCGCTCGATGCACGGCTACGAGATGATCCAGGAGATCGGCGAGCGCAGCGGAGGGGCCTGGCGGCCGAGTCCCGGCTCTGTCTATCCGACGCTCCAGCTGCTGGAGGACGAGGGGCTGATCGTCAGCGCCAGCGAGGGCGGCAAGAAGCTGTTCACGCTCACCGGCTCCGGGCGGGAGGAGGCCGAGTCCGGCCCCGACGCTCCCTGGGAGGAGGCCGGGCGCGGTGTCGACTGGGAAGGTGTCAACGAGATCCGGCAGGCCGGGTTCGGGCTGATGGAGGCGTTCGGCCAGGTCTGGAAGACCGGCTCGGCCGACCAGCGGCAGAAGGCGCTGACCGTCATCAACGACGCCCGCAAGAAGCTCTACCTGATCCTCGCCGACTAAGGGCTGTCCCGTCAGGGATTGCGGCAGCCCTTGGCGCCGAGTCGGGCTCGCCCGGCGGTGGTGTACGCGCAGGGGCCCCGCGGATGCGATTCCGCGGGGCCCCTGCCGGGTGCCGGAGGCGGTCGCCGTCACGGTGTGACGAGGTCGCCGAGCTTGCGCAGTGACTCCTGGAGCGCCGCCGTGGCGGAGTCCTTGAGCTTGCCGCCCATGAGTGAGACCGCCGCGCCGGTGAACTCCCCCTCGATGCGTACCGTCGTGGCGCCCCCGTCGGGTGTCAGGGTGTACCGCATGGCCAGGTTGACCCCCATCGGGCCCTTGCCCCGCGTCGCCAGCAGGCGGCCCGCCTCCAGCTCGTCGACCGTCCAGGTCACCTCGGCGGGGAAGCCCATGAGCTTCATGTTCTCCTCGTAGGTGGCCGCGAGCTCCAGTTCGGCCGGGCCGCCCTTGGGGAAGCTGGTGTGGGTGGCGTTCCACTCGCCGTACGACGAGAAGTCCGTCAGCCGGTCCCAGATCTTCTCGGCGGGTGCCTCGATGTGCGCCTCGGCGCTGACCTCTGCCATGCGACCACCCCTGGTTCGTCCGGTTACGGTGTCGCGGAACGTAGCGGCGGCGGCGGCAACATTCAATACTGATGAACTGTCAGGTCTGTTGGGGCTGGCGGCTCTGCCAGATCGCCGCCGCGTCGAAGCGGTCCGATGCGCGCGGGTGCGGGCCCTCGTCGTGGCAGTGGAAGGCGGCCCAGAACAGGTCGGCGGGCAGGGCGTCGTCCGGTGCGTACACCCGGTAGACGTACTGCAGTCCGTCCTGGGCGAGCAGTGCGACCAGCCAGAACACCTGTTCCTCCCCTCCTGCCCCCGTCGTGCGCGCTCGGCCTGAGGGACGTACCCGCGGGGGTCGGCGGTTGCCCAGGGGGCGCACAAGGCAAGGAGGCGCGCGCCCCCGCAGCGCCATGGTTGTGCGCCGCGGCACGATCTCATCCACAAGGATGAGGGGTCGCTCCACTGTGCCCAACTCCGGTGGGAGGCGTGAATGGGTCGCTCCGGGGATGCCCCTCTGTCTCCGGACTGATGGGGTGGAGAGGTGCAAAACCGGACGCCGCGGATTCCTGAACAGCCCGCACCGAACCCCGCAGACCTCGACGCCCGCCTCACCGTGGAACTGGCATCGGTGGTCACGGGCGCGCGCAGGCGTGCGCTGCGCGACGGGGACCGGCAGATCGACACCGCCCACCTCCTGCACTCGCTGATCGAGGCCGACCCCGAGGTCCGCGAGGCGTTCGACGGAGGCCCGCAACTGGCCAGGGTCCTCGGCTATCTCGTCCAGCGCAGCATTGGTTACGGGCTCCGCTGGCAGGGATCGGTCGAGGACTCGGGCGCTGTCCCGGTGGTACGGGACCCGGCCGCCGCGGGGTGGTCCCCCTCGGCCCACACCGCGATGGAGGGCGCGCTGCACCGAGCCGGGCTGCGCGGCGCGCCGCGCGCCGCCGGCCTCGACCTCCTCGCCGCCCTGGCCGGCGACGCCGAGTGCCGTGCGGTGGAGGTGCTGGCCCGTGCGGGCGTGGACGCCGCCCGGCTGGCGGGCCGCGCGGCGCGGCGTACGGACGGGGCGTCGCGCACGGTGTGACGGGTGGTCCTCGGCCTGTCGGACGGCGTGCCGTCTCGACAGGCGTCACCGGGGTGACGGTCCTGTCGACTGCTGTCATGATGTGCCGATGCACGCGTCTTCGGGATCTTCGGGGTTTCAGGGCAGGGGTGCCGGCCTGGGGCTCGCCCTCGTTTCGGCCTTCGCGTTCGGCGGTTCGGGAGTGGCGGCCAAACCGCTGATCGAAGCCGGGCTCGACCCGCTCCACGTGGTGTGGCTACGGGTCGCCGGGGCCGCTCTCATCATGCTGCCGGTCGCCTGGCGCCACCGGAGTCTCGTACGTGAACGTCCCGCCCTGCTGGCCGGGTTCGGGCTGTTCGCGGTGGCCGGGGTCCAGGCCTTCTACTTCGCCTCGATCTCCCGCATCCCGGTCGGGGTGGCGCTGCTGGTCGAGTATCTGGCGCCCGCGCTGGTCCTCGGCTGGGTCCGCTTCGTCCAGCGCAGGCCGGTCACCCGGGCCGCCGCGGTCGGGGTGGTGCTGGCGGTCGGCGGCCTCGCGTGTGTCGTCGAGGTGTGGGCCGGGCTCGGCTTCGACCTCCTCGGGCTGCTCCTCGCCCTGGGCGCGGCCTGCTGCCAGGTCGGCTACTTCGTGCTCTCGGACCACGGCGGGCGGCAGGACGACCGCAGGGGATCCGGCGAGGGCGGTGACGGCGGGCGCGCCGAGCCTCCCCATCCCGTCGGCGTCATCGCGTACGGACTGATCGTCGGTACGGTCGTCCTCACCGTCGTCGCACGCCCCTGGGGCATGGACTGGTCGCTCCTCGGCGGGAGCGCCGGAATGAACGGCAACGAGGTTCCCGCCTGGGCGCTGATCGGCTGGATCGTGCTGGTGGCCACCGTGGTCGCGTACGGCACCGGGGTCGTCTCCGTCCGGCTGCTCTCGCCGCAGGTGGCCGGGGTCGTCGCCTGTCTGGAAGCGGTCATCGCGACCGGGCTCGCCTGGGTACTGCTCGGCGAGCACCTCTCCGCGCCCCAGCTCATCGGCGGGTTCGTGGTGCTGGCCGGTGCGTTCATCGCCCAGTCGTCCGCGCCGAAGCCCCCGTCGGGTCCCGTCGCCGAGGGCGTGGGCGCGGGGACAGGCGCCGTGGCCGGTGCCGCCGAGAAGGAGTTGTCCGCCGGACGGAGCACGCACTAGTGTGACGATCATGCATCTGACTGTGCTGCCGCCGCCTGTCGCCTAGCGCGCGCGGCCTCTCCTGACGAAGACCGGGCTCGGGCACTCCCCGAGCGGTACGTCGCTGCCCGCGTGCGGAGCCCAGCGACCACCACCCTGTCCTCCTTGGGAGGAGTCCTCTGTGGAGAAGTCACATGCCCACCTCTGAATCCGGGCTGCCCGTCGGGCGGAGCCTGGTGTACCTCGTCGTCGCCGGAGTCGCCTGGGGCACCGCCGGTGCGGCCGCGTCGCTGATCTTCCGGGTCAGCGATCTCGGCCCCCTCGCCCTGTCCTTCTGGCGCTGCGCGGGCGGCCTCGTCCTGCTCGCCGGGGCGCTCGCGCTGCGTCCCCGCCGCGTACCCCGGCAGCCCGAACCCCGGCGTCGCCGTCTGCTGCGCATCATCGGCACCGGCGTCGGTCTCACCCTGTTCCAGAGCGCGTACTTCGCGGCCGTCGAGGCCACCGGGCTCGCCGTCGGGACCGTCGTCACGCTCGGCGCCGGGCCCGTCCTGATCGCCCTCGGTGCCCGGCTGCTGCTGGGCGAACGCCTCGGCGCGGGCGGCCTGGCCGCCGTGGCCGGTGCGCTGGCCGGTCTCGTCGTGCTCGTCCTGGGCGGCGAGGGCGGTGACGTGGTGCCCGCCGGGGTGCTGCTCGCGCTGCTGTCGGCCTCCGGGTACGCGGCGATCACCCTGCTCACCCGGTGGCTCGGGCGGGACGGCGGCGGCGGTGACGCGCTGACCACCAGCGCGTGGGCGTTCGGCATCGGAGCGGTGGGCCTGCTGCCCATGGCACTGGCCGAAGGCCTCGTACCGCACACCGCCGAGACCGGGCAGGTGCTGTGGCTGCTGGTCTACGTGGCGGCGGTCCCAACGGCGCTCGCCTATGCCCTGTACTTCGCGGGCGCCGCCGCCGTCCGCTCGGCGACCGTCTCCGTGATCATGCTCCTGGAACCGGTGAGCGCGGCCGTCATCGCGGTGACCGTCCTGCGGGAGCGGCTGACGGCGGCCACGGTCGTCGGCACGCTGCTCCTGCTGACCGCCGTGGCCGGACTGGCCCTGGCCGAGGCGCGCACGGCCTCGGCCACCCGCCGGAGGGAGGCCGTGGCCGTGTAGCGGTGTGGCGGCCCGTGCGGCCCTACAGTGCGGACAGGTAGTCCGGTATGCCGATGGCCGGGTCCAGGTCGTCGGCCGGGACCGGCTCCGCGTATCCCCGGGTGAGCGGCACGATGCCGGTCCAGTGGGGGAGGCCGAGGTCCTCGGGCTCGTCGTTGGGGCCGCCGGTGCGGACCTTCGCGGACACCTCGTCGAGATCCAGCCGGATCACCGCCGTCGCGGCGAGCTCCTTGGCGTCGGCCGGGCGGGAGTCCCGGGAGCGGCCCGGCACGACCTGGTCCACGATCGCGTCCAGGGCGAGCCGCCGCTCCTCGGGGTCGGTGACCGTCACGGCGTTGCCGTGGACCACCACCGAGCGGTAGTTGATCGAGTGGTGGAAGGCCGACCGGGCCAGCACCAGGGCGTCGACATGGGTGACGGTCAGGCACACCGGCAGGCCCGGATCGGTGCTCTTCGCCGACCGCAGTGGCCGCGAGCCCGTCGAGCCGTGGACGTACAGTCGCTCGCCGATCCGGCCGTAGAGCGTCGGCAGCACGACCGGCGCGCCGTCGCGCAGGAACCCCAGATGGCAGAGGTAGGTCTCGTCGAGGATCGAGTGGACCAGCTCGCGGTCGTAGGAGGCGCGTTGCTTGGCGCGGGTGGGAACAGTCCGGTCGGTGGGGACGTAGGACGCGGCGGTTCCGGAGCCCGTACGGTCGGGCGTCGCGGTGTGCTGCATTGCGGACTCCTATTGCACTAGTGCATAATGTTGTTTGTGCTAGGAGATTATCGGATCAGTGGGCGGCGCGCATCCGAGATTGCCGCCAGTGTGGAGCGCGGGGTCGGGTCCGGGGACCTTCCGCCGGGTCATGTGCTGCCTCCCCTGAGGGAGTTGGCGGCCCGGCTGGAGGTCAACCCGAACACCGTGGCGGCCGCCTACCGGACGCTGCGCGAGCGCGGGGTGATCGAGACGGCGGGCCGCCGGGGGAGCCGGGTGCGGTCCGCCCCCGCCAGCACCTCACGCGGCTCCCTGCGGATCGAGGCGCCGCCGGGCGTCCGGGACCTGGGTAAGGGCAACCCCGATCCGGCGCTCCTGCCCGGCCTCGGCCCGGCGTTCGCGGTCGCGGCCGCCGCCGACGAGGAGTCCCACGGGCTGTACGGGCAGGCCGCGGTGGTCCCGGAGTTCGCCGCGTACGCGCGCGCCGCGCTGGATGCCGACGGGGTGCCCGCCGGGCCGCTGGCCGTGATGTCCGGGGCCCTCGACGCGATCGAGCGGGTCCTTGCGGCGCACCTCAGGCCGGGCGACGCGGTGGCGGTGGAGGACCCCGGGTGGGGCAGCGTCCTCGACCTCGTACCGGCGCTCGGGCTGCGCGCCGTGCCGGTCGGCGTGGACGACGCAGGTCCACTCGCCGCGGATGTGGAGCGGGCGCTGCGGGCCGGGGCGCGGGCGCTCGTCGTCACCGACCGGGCGCAGAACCCGACCGGCGCGTCGCTGGACGCGGGGCGGGCCCGGGAACTGCGGGCGGTCCTCGCCCGCCACCCGGACGTGCTGCTGATCGAGGACGACCACGGCCACGCCATCGTCGACCTGCCGCTCCATCCGCTGGCGGGCGTCACGGACCACTGGGCGTTCGTCCGGTCGGTGGCCAAGGCGTACGGCCCGGACCTGCGGGTGGCCGTGCTCACCGGGGACGCCCTCACGGTCGACCGGGTCGCGGGGCGCCAGCGGCTGGGCCCCGGCTGGGTCAGCCGGCTGCTGCAACGCGCCGTGCTCCATCTGTGGACCTCGGACGCCGTCGACGCCCGGGCGGTCGCCCGGTCCTACGGCGACCGCCGGGAGGCGCTCGTGCGTGCGCTGGCGGAGCGCGGGGTGACCGCGTACGGCCGCAGCGGCATGAACGTGTGGGTGCCGGTCAGCGACGAGACCGGGGCGGTGACCCGGCTGCTCCACGCCGGCTGGGCCGCGGCCCCGGGGGCCCGCTTCCGGATGGACGCGCCCCAGGCGGTTCGGCTCACCGTCTCCCCGCTGACCGCGGCGGACATCGGGCCGCTGGCGGACGCGGTGGCGGCCGCGGCGGGCCCGGCGCGGCCGGTCAGTTACGGGTGAAAGCCCACAATCTGACCTCCTCGTGGCTGTCCCGAATCCCTGGTGGACCAGCGGGCGACGTAGCCGAAAAGCCCTGGCGGCCCTGCTGCAAGGACTCTCCGGCGCCTTGCGATCACACGCACCGGACGCCGCCCGCCCTTCGGGCAACGACGGCAGCCCGCCGACAGGCCCCAAGAGCTGTCCTGTCATCCCTGGCGGGCGCACGACGACAGCAACGGCACCTCGCCGCGTTGTCGGAACGTCCGCATACAGCGAGTATGCGGACGTCCCTCCGCCTTGCGGTGCACCGCATCCGACGCCGCGCGCTGACCCACCAGGATGACGGGACAGCCCTTAGCATCGCTCACGTGTTGAATCTTGAGCGGCTGCGGACGCTGGATGCCCTCGCCCGGCACGGATCGGTGAGCCGGGCGGCCGACGGGCTGCACGTCACGACGTCGGCGGTCTCGCAGCAGATGGCCAAGCTGGAACGCGAGGTGGGCCAGCAGTTGCTGGCCAAGAACGGCCGGGGGGTCCGCCTCACCGACGCGGGCCGTCTGCTGGCCGGCCACGCCGCGCGGATCCTGTCCCAGGTCGAGTTGGCCCAGGCCGACATCGAGGCCCAACGGGGCGAGGTCATCGGCGAGGTCAGGATCAGCGCCTTCCCCACCGCGGCCCGCGGACTGTTCCCCGCCGCGCTCACCACCCTGCGGGCGGACCACCCCGACCTCACCGTCCGCACCTGGGAGCTGGAGCCGGAGCAGGGCATCCTCGCGGTCCTCCGGGGCGATGCCGACGTGGCCGTCGTCCTCGACTGGAGCAACAAGCGGCTGCCCGTGCCCGGCGGTCTCACCAAGGTCGAACTGCTCGACGACGCACCCGACATCGCCATGCCGGCCGGGCATCAGCTGGCCGACCGGGCCGAGGTGGAGCTGGAGGACTTCGCGGACGACGAGTGGGTGTCCTGGCCCGAGGGTGAATTCTGTTACGAGTGGCTGATGTTCACCCTGCGCTCCCGGGGCATCGAACCGCGCATCGCCCACCTGGCCGGTGAACACCACACCCAACTCGCTCTGATCGCCGCCGGATTCGGCGTATGCGTGACTCCCCGGCTGGGGCGGGGGCCGGTCCCCGACGGGGTGCGCCTGGTGCCGGTGCGGCAGAGCGTGCGGCGGCACGTCCACGCGGTGTGGCGCACCGATGCCGACCGCCGCCCGTCGATCCGTGCGGCGGTGGCGGCGCTGCGGGCGGCGGGCGCGGGTGTGGCGGCCGGGGCCGCGGGGGAGTGACCGGCCGCGACGCCGGTCGACCGGTGGCGGGCGGTGCGGCCGTCAGGCGAGACCGGCGAGCTTGCGGAAGTCCCAGGAGGTCACCGTCTCCGGAGTGAGCCGCAGCCAGGCGTGCCGCCCGTCGTGCGGCATCTCCGCCATGCCGAAGTACTTCGCGGGGAACAGCCGTTCCGGTACGTCGAGTTCGGGGCACGGCTCGCCCGTGCGCGGGGCCTCGCCCACGAACTCCGCCCGGCCGGCCAGCTCCACTCCGCGCAGTTCCTCGTACCCCTCGCCGTCGTCGACGACCACGGCGATCCTCGGATCCTTGCGCAGCTGGGACCAGCGCAGGCTGCGGGTGATGGAGTACAGCCAGAGCGAGCCGCCGTCCCAGACGAACCACAGCGCGCCGACGTGCGGAGCGCCGTCGGAACCGAGCGTGGCGACCCGGCAGGTGCGCTGCTCGGCGAGGTACGCGTCCCGCTCCCCGGTGGTCATCCTGATCCGGCGGCCTCGTCGCTGGGTGTCGGTCATGGTCACCCTCCTCTGGTCCTATGTTTATCTGACTGAGTGTCAGAAATCATGGAGGCTCTTCCGCCGTGAGGCAATGGCCGGTACTCTCGCGCGCCCGGTCCGCCCGCAGAAGTCCGCCTCGCCGGGCGGCAGACAGAGGAGAGCGCCGTGCCGCCGAGGGAAGCGTCGAGGGAAGCGCGGGAGCGGCTCACCGCACTGCTCGACCCGGCCACGACCGTCCTGCTGACCGTCGAGTGCCAGCAGGGCGTGGTGGGGCCGGACAGCGCCCTGCCCGAACTCGCCGCGGCGGCCCGCTCATCGGGCGCCCTCGCGAACATCGCCCGGCTCGTCGCCGCCGCCCACGACAGCGGGGTCCAGGTGATGCACGCGGTCGCCGAGAGCCGCCCCGACGGTCGCGGGGCCAGCCACAACGCCCGCCTCTTCCGCGCCGCCGCCCGGCTGCCGGTCCAGCAGCACTCCGGCACCACCGCCGTCCGCGTCGCGCCGCCCATCGAGGTGGCCGACGAGGACCTCGTCGTCCGCAGGCTGCACGGCCTCTCGCCACTCGCCGGGACCGACGTCGACCCGCTGCTGCGCAACCTCGGCTGCCGCACGCTGATCGTGACCGGCGTCTCGGCCAACGTGGCCGTTCCCAACGCCGTCTTCGACGCGGTCAACCTCGGCTACACCGCCGTCGTCCCGTCCGACGCCATCGCGGGGGTGCCCGCCGAGTACACCCCCGCCATGATCCGTAACACCCTCGCTCTGGTCGCCACCGTCACCACCACGGACGCGGTCCTGGGCGGCTGGAAGCGGCCCCGCAGAGCGGGGGCCGCTACGCCAGCCTGATCGAGTCGCCCTCCACCGTGATCCGGCGGGCGGGCAGCGGCTGGGTGGCGGGACCGCCGGTCGGGCTGCCCGTGGCGGCGTCGAACGTGGAGTTGTGGCAGGGGCAGGTGATCGTGCCGCCCGAGACGTCCTTGACCGCGCACCCCTGGTGGGTGCACGTGGACGAGAACGCCTTGAACTCACCGGGCTGCGGCTGCGTCACCACGACCTTCTGCGCGGCGAAGACCACCCCGCCGCCCTCCGGAATGTCCGAGGCGGCGGCGAGGATCTCCCCGCCGTTGCCGCCGTCTCCGCTCCCAGGCTGCTGCTCGACGGAGTCCGAGCCCTCCGATCCGCCGGAACCCCCCGCCCCGTCCGATCCGCCGCACGCGGTGAGGACGACAGCCGCTCCGGCCGCTCCCACCGCTGCGACGACGGTGCGGCGTTCGAGGAGGATCCGGCGCTCCTGCGCTGCGCTCATCGCGGCATTCCCTTCGTCGTTGTCCCGAACCGAACTTCGGTGACGTCACCCAGGGGTACGTACCACGGGGCGCCGACGTTCAGGCCGGGCCCCGACGGTGGGTTTCCGGCACCCGGCTCAGCACTCCGGCGGCTCAGAACTCCGACGGGCGCACAGCTCGTACGGCGGCAGCGGCGAAGAGGCCCGCGCCCAGGAGCGGGAGCACAGGGAAGAGGAAGCTCGTCGCCCATTCGAGGGGGCCGTGCTCCAACCGGACCCATTCCCCCCAAGGCGCCCGGGCCACATCGGCGGTGCGACCCGGCCTGCTCTCGAAACGCACGGTCCAGGAGTCCGGCTTCCTCCCGGTGTCCCGTGCCTCCGCAGACCGGACCACACACCGGAAGTGGTTGCCCGCGGCCCGGGAGTTGCTGCGCTCCTCGCAGGTCTCGACGCGGACGTGCCGGTGCTCCCCGACGAGCCCCACGCGCACGGTGGCGAGGACGGAGGTGTACGCGAAGGCTCCCAGAAGCAACAGAGCGGACGTCGCCCACCCCGCGCAGGCCACGATGCGCATCCGCCTTTCGCGCCGCGCCCTCGCCGCCCTCGTCGTCTTCCGCTTCCCGGTTGTCATCCGCAGATCGTACGCACGGCGGGGCGGCGCTCGCGGGGAGGGGGCCGACCCGGTCGCTCACGCCCGTCCCGACGTGACAGGTCGGACCCTGCGGAACACCGCGAGTGGATCACGACCTGCGACCCCGAGACCGTCACCGACCCCTGGCAGCGGCTATGGACGCCCTCCGAGCCCTGGCGACCTGATCACGCGGGGGCCCGTGGGGCGGGCACGCACGAGCTCGGGGTCCGCGTACGGCGGTCGCTTACCCCGCTCCGGCGCAGGCCTCCGCTTCGGCCAGATAGCGCGCCACCGGGCCCAGGGTCAGCATTCCGCCGGCGGCGCCGGCATGTTCGGCACGGGCACCGCGCAGGGCGGCCTCGGCGCGCGCGGCGATCCGGCGCTCGTCGAGCCGTACGGCGGCGCGGGCGGTCAGGCACCACAGCGCCTCCTGCATGTGGTCACGCGGTGGTTCGGGCACCGCGGCGAGGGCAGCCCGAGCTTCCCCGACTCGGTCCTGGGCGAGCAGCACGAGGGGGCGCGCCCAGGGCCGGTACGGGCCCCAGTCGAGGTGCGGGTCGGTCGGCGCGGGCCGGTCGTGCAGCAGGCGCAGCCCCAGTAGGGCGAGCGGGAACAGGCCGCGGTGCAGCCCCGGCATTCCGGCCGTCTGGAGAGCGTCCTCGGCAGCGCGGTAGTGCGCTGCGGCAGTGGCGGCGGTCGGTCCGCCGGGTTCGGCGCTGCGGGCAGCCGTGGCCCGTGCCCGGAACCACCCGGTGAGGACCGGGACGAGGGGCGCCTCGGTGGTCATGGCGAGCTGTTCGGCTGCCTTGGCGTGCGAGGCTGCGGCGTCGAGGTCACCGAGGGCCGAGGCGGATTGCAGGCGGACGAGTCGGCCGAGCACCGCGAAGTTCGGCAGCTCGTGCCGGGTGGCCAGGTCGAGGATCTCGGCGCCGATCCGGTCCCGTGCTCCCGCGAGTCCCGGGCGGGTGAAGGACTGGAGGAACACCCCGTTGAGGGCGAACACCAGCAGGGCGGGATCGGCCAGGTCCCGTGCCAGCGCCTCGGCCTGCCGTGCCGCCTGCTGCGCGCGCTTCAGCTCGGTCCCGGACAGATCGGCGCTGCGGCTCTCGACGGCGACCGTGGCCAGGAGGCGGGCGGCCAGGTCGGCGGGGCTGTCGGGGCCGAGCGCGATGAGCGTGCGCTCGGCGGCCGCGACGACCTCGCGGGACTGCTCGGGGTCGTCGGCCCGACTCCAGATGGCGGGCACGTCGTAGGCGGCGATGATCCGGGCGGTCAGGGAGAGGTCTCCCGTGCGTTCCGCCGCCTGGACGGCGGCGAGGCGGTCGCGCCGCGAGTGGACGAGGGCGTCGCCACCCGCCAGCGCGAGGGTGCGGGCCAGATCCACGGTGGTGCGCGGGCCGAGACGGACACCATGGCCGGTCCACGCGGTACGTGCGCCTTCCGGGGGCACGTACCCGTTGAGGATGTCCGTCTCCAGGCGTTGGAGGCCGGCACCGGGGTCGAGCCCGAGTTGATCAACGAGCATCGCGCGGGCGCGGCGGAGGGTGGCCAGCGCGTCGGCCTGGCGGCCCGCGCGGTGGAGCGCACGGGCAAGCAGCCCCCAGGCCGGTTCGCGCCACGGATGTTCGGCGACGTGCGCACCCAGTTCGGCGACGAGATCGGCCCCTTCCCCGGAGTCGAGGAGGATACGGGCGCGCAGTTCCGCCCCCTCCAGCCTCAGCTCCTCCAGTCGGGTCCGCTCGCGCTGCGCCCACGCGGAGCCGGTCACATCGGCGTAGGCGGGTCCCCGCCAGTCCGCGAGTGCCGTGCCGAGGTCGGTCACCGCGTCGGAATCGCGCCGGGCTCGGGCCAGGGTGTCCTCGAACCGATGGACGTCCACGTCCTCGCGCGGCAGGCGCAGCGCGTAGCCGGGACCTTCGGTGACGAGTACGCGCGGCGGATCGCGGGGCGGCCGGTCGGGTTCGAGGGCGCGGCGCAGTGCGGCGACGAAGGTACGCAAAGCGCCCACGCCGCGGGCCGGTGGATCGGTCCACAGGTCGTCGACAAGAGTGTCGGTGGTGACCATCCGCCCCTCAGCGGTGACGAGCCGGGCGAGTACCTCGCGATGGCGAGGTCCGCCCAGGTCAACCGGACTGCCGTCGTTGCGGAAGGCCCGCACGGCACCGAGCACGTCGATTCGCATACCCCCATCCTCCGGGCCTGGGGTCCGCTGCGCCCACCCGTACTGATCGGCTGCTGATCGTCGTCGCCCAGGCTGATCCGGTCCGGCCCCCACCCGAAAGGACGGCCTTTCATGACGCTCACCATTCCCGGCTTCGATCACATCCGCCTGCCCGGTTCGGGGGGTGTGGAGCTGGCTGCCGCTGTCGGCGGCAGCGGCAGCCCGGTTGTGCTGTTGCACGGCTTCCCCCAGACCCATCTGATGTGGCGACACGTCGCCGAGCGGCTCGCCGACGGTCACACGGTGATCTGTCCTGACCTGCGGGGCTACGGCGCCAGCGACAAGCCGGCTGTCACCGACACCGACGTGTACGCCAAGCGCACCATGGCCGCCGACGTCGTGACCCTGGCGGCGGCCCTCGGCCACGAGCGCTTCGCCCTCGTCGGCCACGACCGGGGCGCCCTGGTCGCCTTCCGGGCCGGGCTGGACCATCCCGAGACCATCACGCACCTGGGCATCCTCGACATCGTGCCGACGCTCGACATGTGGAACGTCCTGCACGGCGCCCCGGCGGCGGTCGGCTACCACCTCTTCCTCATGGCGCAGCCGCCAGGCCTGCCGGAGGCGATGATCGCCAACAGCGCGGACGTGTTCTTCGGCTCGTTCCTCGACGCCTGGGCCAACGACCCGACCGCGATGCCGGAGGATGTCCGTGCCGCGTACCTGCGGGCGAGCGCCGCGGCGGTGACATCGATCGTCGCGGACTTCCGGGCCTCGGCGGGCATTGACGTCACGCACGACCAGGCGGACCTGGACGCCGGGTCGCAACTGGCCATGCCCGTGACGGTCGTCCAGCAGGACTGGGGCGCGCAGCTGGGCTACGACGCTGCCGCGGTATGGAAGGCCTGGGCGCCGGACCTGGACCACCGGCTGACCCGAGCGGGGCACTTCATGGCCGAGGAGGCACCCGGGGAGATCGCGGAGGCGATCCAGGGCCTGCTGGCCCGCTGAGCCTCCTGTTCCCGGCGCGCCGGCTGGGCCACGGTCGGTCGGCGCGTCCTGGGTGCTCGGCGACGGACCGGTCCGACTGCGGGCGGAGCCCTGAGCTGTATCGCGGAGGGCGCCTGAAGCGGCCGAGGTACCGGTTGCCGAGCTGTGGGGTGCACCTGTCTGTCCGCTTCTCGGTGATGACGTTCCGTGATGCTATGTGAGGTGTCTGGTGTGTGTTGCACCAGAGGCCGTACGGGCTCCAGTGCCTGAGGAAGGGCCTGAGATCGTGGTTCGTGGTTCGTGGTTCGTGGTTCGTGGTTCGGGACGTCGGGCAGCCGGGGCGGTGTGTGGAGAGGGCCGAGGCGCTCCGGGCGGGCCGGTGCCCAGTCGGTCCACACTTCGGCTTCGGTCCTGGTCCGGCCTGCGGGCGCGGCCTCGACCCGGGTGCGGGCGGCGCCGACGTACACCGAACCGGGTTCTCCGCCCGGCCGGGAAGGGCACGGTGTCGACCGTCGGCCTAGCATGGGATGAAGCGCCCGGCCCGAGCCATGTGGGGTGTTGGGGATGAAGCGACCCGCCGAGCATTCCGAGGCGGGGAGACTGCTGGGCCGGGGGCGCGAACAGGAGCGCCTGCGCGAGGCCCTCGCCGGGTTGCTGGGCGGCGGCCACGGTGGCTTGTGGCTCGTCGAGGGGGAGGCGGGGGCCGGAAAGACGACGCTGGTCGAGTCCGTTCTTTCTTCGGAACTGCGCGTGCTGAGGGGCTGCGGCTCGCAGCGGGGGATTCCGTACGGACCGCTCAGGTCTGCACTCGACAGTCACTGTCCGGCAGCCGAATGTGCTGATGGCGACGTACCTACCGCGTTGAGGGAGGCGTTCGAGCACCTGGCTCGGGAGCGCCCCACTGTGGTCTTCCTCGATGACCTGCAGTCGGCTGACGGTGCGACGCTGACCCTTCTGGGAGGCTGGGCGGTGCCTTCGCCAGGACTTCCCCTCCTGGTCATCGGGGCATTTCGCAGCGACGAGCTGCCGCGTCGGCACCCTGTGCGTGACCTACGGTCACAACTGCGGCAGGCCGCCGACGGCAGGGAAAGACATGTACGGCTGCGCCCCCTGGACCCGGCGGCCAGCGCTCACCTCGTGAGACGCGTGCTGGGGGACGTGGCCACAGAGGACATCGTGGACACCGTTGTACGCCGCGCTCGTGGTGTGCCCTTCTACCTGGAGGAGCTGGCCTCGGCGGTGGCCGAGACAGGGGATGCGGCGGCGGTGCCGGAGTCGGTCACCGATGCCGTGCTGCAGCGCGTGGCTCGTCTGCCGGAGGCAGCGCAGGCGGCTGCTCAGGTGATCGCGGTGAGCCGGTCGGCCCGGTTCGACGTACTGGTCACGGCAGGTGTGCAGGAGGCGGGCATCGAGGAGTTGTTGGATGCCGGTGTGCTGACGCAGCGGCAAGGATCGGGAGGGGGCGAGGCGGCCTTCCGTCACGCTTTGATGGGTGAAGCGCTGTACGCGACCCTGCCCTGGGCGCGTCGTCGTCGGCTCCACGCCGCGCTGGCGCGCGCCATGGAGGTTCGCGGTGAAGCGCCCGTGCTCGTTGCGGGGCACTGGGAGAAGGCGCACGAGCCGAAGCGTGCTGGTCCTTTGCTGCTGGAGGCTGCCGAGGCCGCGTGCCGTGTCCATGCCTACCGCGACGCCATGGACACGATCAAGCGCGCCCTCGCACTACGGCCCGTCGGCGCGGAGGGCCGGGCCCGGTTGCGTGCGCTCGAACTGCTGGGTGAGTGTGCGGCCCGTTGTGGTGAGACGGGTGAAGCCGTCCGCGCCTGGGAGCAGGTCGCCGCCGCTTGCCGGGTGGCTGGGGACCACGCCGGCCATGCGCGTATCGCACGATGCCTGGCCGGCGTCTACGAGCTGGCGGACGACTGGCCGCGTGCGCTCGCGGCCCGGTACGTCGCCGCTGAGAAGTACGCCCGGACGGGCCGCCCGGCAGAGGCGGCGGCGGAACGCCTCGCAGCGGCGTCGCACCTGCACGCTGCCGGCGATCTCACCGGGGCGATGCGGCTCGTACGGGAGGCTTGGCGGGACATCGACGCCGCGCAGGTCGACCCGACGGCCGAGGTCCGTATACGTGCCCTGGGTACAGAGGGTCTGATCAGGACCAAGCTCGGCGAGGGGTCGCTCGGCATCGAGCTGTCCCGCCAGGCCCTCGACCTGGCTCTCGGCTCCGGGCCCGACGCGCTGGCCGCCGACATCTACTACTTGTACGCCGACGCGCTCGAACAGCGCACCTCCTATCCGGCGGCGCTGGACGCCTGGACCGACGCACTGTCCTTCTGCCGCACCCGAGGCATGGACGCCGACGCCCATGTATGCCTGGCCTGCCTGACCCCGGCGCTGCGTCACACCGGCCAGTGGGACCGCGCACTCCATGCCGGTCAGGAGGTCCTCGCCCAGCAGGACGCCCCCGACGTCGCGCGCATGGTGGCCGCCGGGGAGATCGGGCTCATCCTCGCCAACCGGGGAACGACGGAGACGGCACGCCGCCACCTCGCTCGTGCCGCGGCGTACGCGCAGGCCCATGAGCTGTTCGGGCTGGAGATCGACACCGGCTGGGGCCTGGCCCGGACCGATGCGCTCGACGGCGACGGCGACAGCGCGACGATCCGACTGCGGGAACTCGCCACCCGCTGCCTGACCCGGGAGGAGAACCACTACTCCGTCGCCGCGTTGCGCTGGGCGGCGACGTACTTCGCCCGCCGCGACCTGCGCGACGACCTCGGCGCCTGCACGGACGCACTGGCCCGCATCGCCGCCGCCACGGGCACCCCGGAGGCCACCGCAGCCCTCGCGCACGCGCTGGCCGAGGCCGCCCTCCTGGAGGGCGACGCTCCCCGGGCCGTCGACCGGTTCGAACGCGCCCTCGCGCTCTTGGACGCCGTGGCACTGCCACCCGAAACCGCCGAGACACAGGTCAGGGCCGGTACCGCCCTGTCGCGCGCCGGCGACAGGACCAAGGCGGTCGAACGCCTCGTCGGCGCCTACCACACGGCACGCACCCTCCGGGCAGGTCCGCTGGCTTCCGCCGCCACCCGCGAGCTGCGGGAGATCGGCGAGGACGTCCGACGTCGGCTCGGCCCCCGGGCCGCCCGGCAGGCCGACATGGTCGGCCTCACTCGACGCGAAAGCGAGGTCCTGCGGCTGGTCGCCGCCGGGCTCACCAACAGCGAGATCGCCGCCAGGCTGTTCCTGAGCACCCGGACCGTCGACATGCACGTCCGCAACCTGCTGGCGAAGCTCGGCTGCCACACCCGTACGGAAGCGGTGCGCAGGGCCGAGGACCTCGCCGTCCTCACCACCAGGTCCTGACCGCCGACGAAATACGGCAATTCTGCCGTTTCTGCTGCTTCGCCACCTCCGTAGATTCGGTGCGTGTACAGGAGGTGTGAGGAACATGGGAACCAAGACGACCACCCTCGAAGAAACCCTCGCGACCTGGACGCGAGACCCGGACCGGGGCCGCAGCAAGCCGACGGCGACCGCACGCGTGGAGGACGGCCAGGCCGCGATCCAGGCGGGCCCCTTCACCCTGCGCGCCGATCTGCCCGCGCCGCTCGGCGGCACCAACCAGGCGCCCAGCCCGACCGCCCTGCTGCTCAGTGCGCTCGCCGGCTGCGCTGTCGCCTTCGTGTACGACACGCTGGGCCCCCAGCTCGGCGTGCGGATCAACGGCGTGGAGGCGACCGCGCGCTGCGCCGCGGACGCCCGCGGGCTGCTGGGCATGGACGGCGCGGCGCCCGACCTTCGCGAGCTGACCGTGGACATCGCGGTCGACAGCCCGGACGGCGAGGAGGCCGTCGCCGAAGTCGCCCGCGTCTGGCAGGAGCGCTGCCCCGTCTACCTGGCGCTTCAGCGGCCCACCGACGTCACCGTCCGGTTCCGCGCAGCCTGACAAGGAGTCGTGTCATGTCACTGATGAACTCGCTCCGGCCGGGCACCCGCCTCCGGAAGGCGATGCCGGACGAAACCCGAAGCGTCGCGGAAGCGCTCGCGGCAGGATTCTTCGACGACCCGGTGATCGGCTGGGCCTGGACGGAGCCCGAACGGCGTCGGCGGATTCTCCCCGACTTCTTCGAGCTCTGGGTAGCCGGATGCATGCGGTATGACGAGGTCTACACGACCGGCGACCTTGCCGGCGCCGCCCTGTGGATGCCGCCGCGCGTCCAACAGGCGTTCGACGACAACGCCGAGGCGTTCGCCGACGACGTCGAACGGGTGGCACAGGAGTTCGCCCCGGCGGTCATGGAACTCCTGACCTTGCTCGACGACAACCATCCGCACGAATCGCACTACTACCTGCCCATCATGGCCGCACGCCCCGAACACCAGGGCCACGGCATCGGCTCGGCGCTCCTGGCCATGCTGCTGGAGCAGTGCGACCGGGAGGCACTGCCCGCCTACCTGGAGGCGACCAGCACCCTCAATCAGTCTCTGTACGCCCGCCACGGGTTCCATACCGTCAGAGAACTGCCGCTGCCCGACGGTTCCGCCCTCCGTGCCATGTGGCGGGAGCCGGAGGCGTGACGACTGGCTGGAGCGAACGAGCGAACGAGCGAACGAGCGAACGAGCGGGGAAGGGCGTCCCAAGTCGGCCTTGAGAGGAGTGGTCGTCCGCGCCAGTACGCGACATGCCTGTCAGTTGACGTCGCGGAGCGAGTACGTTGCCCCAGCACCGACCGGTACGGCCGACAGGCGGCCGGGCTCCCGAACTGGGCTGCCGGGGCGACGAATTGCCGACTGGTGGACTGGATGGGCTCCATCGATCGTCGCAACACCTCGATCGGCGAACCGGATCGGGCCCGTCGTGCCCCTGGCTCAGTGGCGCGGACACTCCTCGCCGGCGATCACCCTCGGTTACTATGCTCACTTCATGCCGGAAGCCGGCAGCAAGGGGCGCCGGACCATCGACGGTCTGCTTGCGGAGTGGGGAGACCGGCTCGCCGGCCGAAACTCCCCAGATTCTCCCCAGCGCCGTTGACTGGTCATGCCTGCCTCTCCGCTCCGGAGAAGTCGTCCGTGGATTGCAAGGCTGAAGAGATAGGTGGCCTGGGAAAGTGTTGGAAGAGGTCGTAGCGACCCGCTACGTCACGCCCCTGCGTGAAGGCGGCTCGCTCCCCGGGATCGTCGAGGCCGACGATCTCGGTACGTACGTCATGAAGTTCACCGGGGCCGGACAGGGCCGCAAGACGCTGGTCGCCGAGGTCATCTGCGGGGAGCTCGGCCGGCGGCTGGGGCTGCGGGTGCCCGAGCTGGTGGCCATCGAGCTCGACCCGGTCATCGGACTCGCCGAGCCCGACCAGGAGGTGCAGGAGCTGCTCAAGGCGAGCGGCGGGCTGAACCTCGGGATGGACTACCTGCCGGGCTCGCTCGGGTTCGACCCGCTCGCCTACGAGGTCGGGGCGGCCGAGGCCGGGCGGGTCGTCTGGTTCGACGCGCTGATCAACAACGTGGACCGCTCCTGGCGCAACCCCAACCTGCTCGTCTGGCACGGCGACCTCTGGCTCATCGACCACGGCGCGACCATGATCTGGCACCACAACTGGCCGGCCGCCGAGGCCTCCGCGGCCAAGCCGTACAACGCATCGGACCATGTCCTGGCCCCCTTCGCCCCGGACGTCGCCGCTGCCGCCGCCGAGCTGGCCCCCCTGGTCACCGAGGAACTGCTCACCGAGGTGGCCGCCGAGGTGCCGGACGTCTGGCTGGCCGACGAGCCGGGGTTCGGGTCCACCGACGAGCTGCGCCGGGCCTACATCGCCCCGCTGCTGGCCCGGGCCGCCACCATCCACCGGCGGATCACCCTGGACGCACCGGCCTCGACCCGGCCCTCCCAGGCGCCGGGCTGGCTCACCGAGCGCCTGCCGCCCCGGCCGAAGCCATCCGGCGACGACCGCTCCGCCGCCGCCGTCCGTACCGGAGAGGGCGGTGGCCGATGACGCGGCGCGATGTCTTCGAGTACGCGATCCTGCGCGTCGTGCCCCGGGTCGAGCGCGGCGAGTGCTTCAACGCGGGGGTGCTCGTCTACTGCCGGGCCCGGTCGTTCGTCGCGGCCCGCACCCACTTGGACGAGGCGAAGCTGAGGGCGCTGGACCCGGACGCCGATGTGCTGGGCGTACGGGCCGCCCTCCGCGCGGTGGAAGGGGTCTGCGGCGGCGGTGAAGGGGCCGGGCAGGCGGCCGGGGACGACGCCGGGCGGCGCTTCCGCTGGCTGATCGCCCCGCGCTCCACGGTCGTCCAGCCCGGGGCCGTGCACAGCGGGCTCACCACCGATCCGGCCGGTGAGGTGGAGCGGCTGCTCGACCTGCTGGTGCGCTGAGTCCGGTACGAGGGGGCCGCCGCCGTGTGTGACGTGCGGCCTCCCGGGCCGTGCGCCGTTGACACCGGGTGCCAGGGCTTCTAGCGTCTCGTCTGCTGAAGGTACTAAGCGGTTGCTCAGTCATCGGGTCGCTCCGCCGGCGACTGCCTGTGAGGCGCCCCGACGTCCGCTGAGCCGCTATCCAAGGGCGAGGAGAACCAAGCATGTCCACCACCGAGCAGCGCGTCGCCATCGTGACGGGAGCGGCCCGGGGCATCGGCGCCGCCACCGCCGTACGCCTCGCGGCCGAGGGCCGAGCCGTCGCCGTACTCGATCTCGACGAGGCGGCCTGCAAGGACACCGTCGAGAAGATCACCGCCGCCGGGGGCACCGCGCTCGCCGTCGGCTGCGACGTGTCGGACGCCGGTCGGGTGGAAGCCGCCGTCGCGCGGGTCGCCGCCGAGCTGGGCGCGCCGACGATCCTCGTGAACAACGCGGGTGTGCTCCGCGACAACCTGCTGTTCAAGATGAGCGAGTCCGACTGGGACATCGTGATGAACGTGCACCTCAAGGGCGCGTTCCTGATGGCCAAGGCCGTCCAGGCGCACATGGTCGAGGCAGGGTTCGGCCGGATCGTCTCCCTCTCCTCCTCCTCGGCTCTCGGCAACCGCGGCCAGGCCAACTACTCTGCCGTCAAGGCGGGGCTCCAGGGGCTCACCAAGACGCTCGCCAAGGAGCTCGGCAAGTTCGGGGTCACGGCCAACGCCGTCGCGCCCGGGTTCATCGTCACCGAGATGACCGCGCAGACGGCTGCCCGCGTCGGCATGGGCTTCGAGGAGTTCCAGGCGGCGGCCGCCACGCAGATCCCCGTCCAGCGCGTCGGCCGTCCCGAGGACGTCGCGAACGCCATCGCCTTCTTCGCGGGCGACGACGCGGGCTTCGTCTCCGGCCAGGTCATGTACGTGGCCGGCGGACCCCTCAACTGATCCGAAGGGCAGCGGACACATGACGGTGCAGGACAGCGGAAAGGTCGCCCTCATCACGGGCGCCAGCCGGGGTATCGGCTACGGCATCGCCGAGGCGCTCGTCGCCCGCGGCGACCGGGTGGCCATCACCGGACGGGGCGAGGAGGCCCTGAAGGAGGCCGTCGAGAGGCTCGGCTCCGACCGGGTGATCGGCATTGTGGGCAAGGCGCACGACGAGGCCCACCAGGCGGTGGCGGTCGAGCGCACGATGGAGGCGTTCGGCCGGGTCGATTACCTGGTGAACAACGCCGGGACGAACCCGGTCTTCGGTCCCATCGCGGAGCTGGATCTCGGCGTCGCCCGCAAGGTCTACGAGACCAATGTGATCTCGGCGCTGGGGTTCGCCCAGCAGACCTGGAAGGCCTGGCAGAAGGAGAACGGCGGGGCGATCGTGAACATCGCCTCCATCGCCGGGGTCTCCGCCTCGCCGTTCATCGGTGCGTACGGCATGAGCAAGGCGGCCATGGTCAACCTGACCCTTCAGCTGGCGCACGAGTTCGCCCCGGCCGTCCGCGTCAACGCGATCGCCCCCGCCGTGGTCAAGACCCGGTTCGCCGAAGCCCTCTACGAGGGCCGCGAAGCGGAGGCGGCCGCCGCCTATCCGCTGGGCAGGCTCGGTGTGCCCGAGGACATCGGGGGCGCCGCCGCCTTCCTGACCTCGGCGCAGTCGGACTGGATCACCGGGCAGACCCTGGTGGTCGACGGGGGAATTTTCCTGAACGCCGGCGTGGGCTGAGAGCGGCCTGGACCGGTTTGGCCCTGATTGACGCAAGTGCCCCGTCGGGCCGACGGATTGACCCGTCGGGGCGCTGCGGTATGGTCTGCCGACCCATGGCTGATCGAGGAGCGTGCACGTGTTCTACCGGGCCAGTCTGCAGGCCGCTGCAGCCCTAGCTTCCCTTTCTCTGCTGGCCGGCTGCGGTCTCTTCTCCGACAGTGGATCGGAAACGGACCAGAAGATAACCGTCGGGACGACCAGCTCCCCGTCCACGCTCGATCCGGCGGCGGCCTGGGACGGTTCCTGGGAACTGATGCGGAACGTTTACCAGACGCTGGTGAGCTTCCCCACCGGCAGCACGAGCCCGGAGCCGGACGCGGCGGAATCCTGCAAGTTCACCGACGCCACGAGCATGGCCTACCGGTGCACGCTCAAGAAGAACCTCAAGTTCTCCAATGGCGAGAAGCTCGACGCCGAGGCCGTCAAGTACTCGATCGAGCGCGTCCTGGACATCCACTTCAAGGGCGGCCCGGCCGGGATGCTCGGTTCGCTGGACCGGGTGGAGACCAAGGGCGACGACACCGTCATCTTCCACCTGAACAAGTCCGACGCGACGTTCCCGTTCATCCTGGCCACTCCCGCGATGTCGCTCGTCGCCCCCGGCGACTACCGCAAGGACAGGATCCGCGACGACGGCAAGGTCACCGGCTCCGGCCCGTACCTCCTGGAGTCCTACGACGCCGGGTCCACCGCCGAGCTGAAGAAGAACCCGGACTACAAGGGCTTCGCCAACCGGAAGAACGACGCGGTCACCATCCGCTACTTCGAGAAGTCCGCCGAGATGGTGAGCGCGCTCAAGGCCAAGGAGATCGACGCCACCTACCGGGGTCTGACAGCCGAGGAGGTCGTCAGCCTGGAGGACAACAAGGCCGACAACGCCGGCCTCCAGATCGTCGAGAGCACCGGCGCGGACATCCGCTTCCTGGTCTTCAACCCGAAGGACCCGGCCGCCGCGAACCCCGCCGTCCGCAAGGCCATCGCCCACGTCGTGGACCGCGACGCCCTGGTCGCCAAGGTCTACCGGGGAACCGCCGAGCCCCTCTACTCCATGATCCCCAAGGGCATCGCCGGACACACCACGAGCTTCTTCGACACCTTCGGCGACCCGGACGTGGAGAAGGCCGAGGAGATCCTCACCGGGGCCGGTATCACCGAGCCCGTGAAGATGAGCTTCTGGTACGCCACCGACCGGTACGGCTCCTCCACGGAGCCCGAGTTCGAGGAGCTCAAGCGGCAGCTCGAAAGCTCCGGGCTGTTCGAGATCACGCTGAACGGCAAGCCCTGGCAGGAGTTCCAGGAAGGCTTCAACAAGGGTGAGTACCCGGTCTTCGGCCGCGGCTGGTTCCCCGACTTCCCGGACCCCGACAACTTCATCGCCCCCTTCGTGGGCAAGGAGAGCGTCACCGGCACCCCGTACATCAACAAGGAGATCACCCAGCAGCTGATCCCCTCCTCGCGCCAGGAGAGCGACCGGGGCGCGGTGAGCAAGCAGTTCGAGCGCGCCCAGGAGATCCTGGTCGACGACGTCCGGCTGCTCCCGCTGTGGCAGGGCAAGCTGTACGTCGCGGCGGGCGAGGACATCGGCGGCGGCGAGCGCGCGCTCGACCCGCAGACCGTCATGCAGATGTGGGAGCTGTACCGCAAGGCCAGCTGGTAGCCGGTCCGGCCGGCCCAGGGCCGGCCGGCAGCGGCCGATACGGCTCACGGGTCCGTTGTCAGTGGCGGGCGGTAGGTTCTGGGATCAAGAACCTGTTGCTCACCGGAGGTTGTGGACGTGACCGATATCGACCTGCTGCCCGAGTCCTGGCGCGGCGTCCTCGGCGAAGAACTGCAGAAGCCGTACGTCAAGGAGCTGGCGGACTTCGTCGAGGAGGAGCGGGCCAAGGGCCCCGTGTATCCGCCGCGCGAGCAGGTCTTCGCCGCCCTGGACGCCACCCCCTACGACCGGGTCAAGGTCCTCATCCTCGGCCAGGACCCCTACCACGGGGAGGGCCAGGGGCACGGGCTGTGCTTCTCCGTGCGGCCCGGGGTCAAGACGCCCCCGTCCCTGCGCAACATCTACAAGGAGATGAACCAGGAGCTCGGTCTGCCCGTCCCGGACAACGGCTATCTGATGCCGTGGGCCGAGCAGGGCGTCCTCCTGCTCAACGCCGTGCTCACCGTGCGGGGCGGCGAGGCCAACTCCCACAAGGGCAAGGGCTGGGAGAAGATCACCGACGCCGTGATCCGTGCCGTCGCCGACCGGCCCGACCCGGCGGTCTTCGTGCTCTGGGGCAACTACGCACAGAAGAAGCTGCCCCTGATCGACGAGGAGCGCCACGTCGTGGTGAAGGGCGCCCACCCCTCGCCGCTCTCCGCGAAGCGGTTCTTCGGCTCCCGCCCCTTCACCCAGATCAACGAAGCCGTGGCAGCCCAGGGCCATGAGCCGATCGACTGGCGCATCCCCGACCTCGGCTGACGTGCCCGGGCCGCCGAGTCCGGTCGGTATGCGCGTTTCCGATCGGTCTGTTCGGTCCTTGCGTGGTGCGTCCGTGTCTGAGCGGTAATGCGGAAGCCCGGCGTTAGCGTCGGAACGACCGCAACCGGCAGCACGGGCACGAGGAGACCGCAGTGGTGGAGCAGCAGGAGGCGTCCGAGGACGCCGTGATGACCAGGATCGGCCAGGCGGTCATGCTCCTCCACGGGGGTGACCGCGAGGAGGCCCGCAACCGCTTCGGCGTCCTCTGGTCGGAGCTCGGCGCGGACGGCGACGCCCTGCACCGCTGCACCCTCGCGCACTACATGGCCGACACGCAGGACGATCCCGGCGACGAGCTGGCCTGGGACCTGCGTGCGCTGACGGCCGCCGAGGGGCTGAGCGAGGAGCGGGCGGCGGAGCACCGGGACGCCCTGGCCGTCCGGGCGTTCTACCCCTCACTCCACCTCAACCTCGCGGCGGACTACCTCAAGCTCCAGCGCCCGGACTCGGCCCGCCTCCACCTCCGCCGGGCCCGCGCCGCCGCCGACGCGCTCGTGGACGGCGGATACGGGTGCGGGGTGCGGGCCGCGATCGACCGGCTGGAGCTCCGTATGCGGCAGCAGTGACCCGCGTACGGCTCCGGCGAGGCCGCCGCGTCCGGGGATTCCGCGTCAGCGGCCGTACACCTCTTCGCAGCTGCGGGCTTCCCGGCTGCCCGCAGGCCAGCCGCCGTACCCCCGGCCCAGCGCGCAGACGTCCGTCCCGCCACTGCCCGGAAGGCGCGGCACGGAGGGCACGGGCACCACGACGGGAGGAACGCCCGGCACCCGGAGCGGTCTTGTGCGCGGTGGTAGTCGCGTGCGCTCCCGCGCCGGTGGCGGTCCCGCCCGCCCGGGCGCCGGGCGGGCGTCGGAGGCCGCCGGGGGCGCGGGGGCGGGCGGCCGGGAGCCCGAGGGGCTCGGGTCCACCATGACTTCCAGTGCCTCGCGGGCGGGCGGCTGCACGATCTGCGGGGCCACGCCCTGGGCCGGGCCGGTGGCACCCGGGGGCGGGGTATGGCCGGGAGGGCCGGCCGGGGGCGTCACCGAGACGCAGCCGGACACGGCCGTGACCGCTAAGCCGACCAGGATGTGAACGGTGATTCTGGTTCGCTGCACCCGGCAACTCTGTGGTCCCGCCACGGCTCCCGGGGGCCGGTGAACAAGAAATGGCCCGCACGGGTGACCCGGTCAGCCCCGTGCCCGGCGGTGCGCAGGTTCGTTCACTCGCCGGTGGCACCGTCGATGCGCTCGCGCAGCAGGTCGGCGTGGCCGTTGTGCCGGGCGTACTCCTCGATCATGTGCGTGTAGATCCAGCGGAGGCTGAACGGCTTGCCGGACGAGCCGACGCCCTGGGAGAAGTCGTCCAGGCCGAACGCGGCGGCGCTCTTGCGGGCCGCCGCCGTCTCCGCCAGCCACACGGATTCCGCCTCGGCCCAGGTGTCGGACTCCGTGACCGCGAAGTCCCCGTCCGGGTCCTCCTCGGTGGAGTAGAGGTCCGGCAGCTCCGCGCCCTCCAGGATCTCGCGGAACCAGAAGCGTTCCACCTCGGCCAGATGCCGTACGAGGCCGAGGAGGGTCAACGCGGAGGGCGGGACGGACGCCTCGCGCAGCTGCGCGTCCGTGAGACCGGCGCACTTCAGGGCGAGCGTCTCGCGGTGGTGGTCGAGCCAGCCCTCCAGCATGGGGCGCTCGGCGGCGTCGAGAGCGGGCTCGGAGCGCCGGGGGAGTGCGGAAGAGGTCGCGGAGGGGGACGCGGAAGACGACACGGAAGGAACCGAGGAAGGAGCCGTGGAAGAAGCCATGGCGGCCATCCTTGTCCATGATCATGTCTCTGGCCAGGGGTTTCGCCGGGGAACCGGCGAGCGGGGCCACGGCGGGCCGGACGTATGCTGCCGTGGCGGAACAGCAGTGCGTCACGGCGAACAGGGAGACCCTCGTGAAGATCGGTTGTATCGGGCTGGGCGACATCGCGCAGAAGGCGTACCTGCCGGTGCTCGCCGCCGTCCCGGGGGTCGACCTGCATCTGCAGACCCGTACCCCCGCCACGCTCCAGCGGGTCGGCGACGCCCACCGTGTTCCGGCCGGCGCGCGGCACACGAGCCTCGACTCCCTGCTCGCCGAAGGGCTGGACGCGGCCTTCGTGCACGCGCCGACCGCCGTGCACCCGCAGATCGTGGAGCGGCTTCTCGACGCCGGGGTCGCCACCTATGTCGACAAGCCGATCGCCTACGAATACGCCGAGTCCGAGCGGCTGGTGAACCTCGCGGAGGAACGCGGAGTCAGCCTCGCCGTCGGCTTCAACCGGCGGTTCGCCCCGAGCTACTCGCAGTGCGCCGAGCACCCGCGCGAGCTGATCCTGATGCAGAAGAACCGCGTGGGGCTCCCGGAGGACCCCCGCTCCATGATCCTCGACGACTTCATCCACGTCGTCGACACGCTGCGCTTCCTTCTGCCGGGCCCCGTCGACCACACCACCGTGCGCGCCCGGACGGTGGACGGCCTGATGCACCACGTGGTGCTCCAGCTGTCCGGCGACGGGTTCACCGCGATCGGCATGATGAACCGGCTGAACGGCTCGACCGAGGAGATCCTGGAGGTCTCCGGCCAGGACACCAAGCGCCAGGTCCTCAATATCGCGGACGTCATCGACCACAGGGGCCAGCCCTCGGTGCGGCGGCGCGGCGACTGGGTTCCGGTGGCCCGCCAGCGCGGTATCGAGGCCTGCGTCCACGCCTTCCTCGACGCCGTGCGCAAGGGCGGGACGCTCAGTGCCCGGGACGCTCTGGCGACCCATGAGCTGTGTGAGCGGGTGGTCCGGGAGGCCCTGGAGCAGGCTTCCTGAGGGCCCGCACCCCCACGGCGGCACACAGTACGGCCATCGCCCCCATCGCCCCGTACACCGGCCAGTCGCCCAGGCGGCCGTAGAGCGTGGTCCCGCGGGCCACCGGCACGTCGAACACCTCCGCCGCGCTCGCGTCCGTACCGAGCGGGCGGCCCAGCCGTTCACCACGGGGCCCGTACGCCGTGCTGACCCCGGTCAGCGTGGCGTGCACCACGGGGCGGCCGTTCTCGGCGGCCCGCAGGGCCCCCAGCGACGCGTGCTGGGCCGGGGCCCAGCTGTCCTGGAACGTCGAGGTGGCGGACTGGGCGACGAGCACCTGCGCACCGTCGCGGACCAGCCGCCTGCTCATGTCGGGGAACGCCGACTCGAAGCAGACCAGCGGACCGACCCGGAGCCCCCGGGCGCCGTCCGGCAGGGTCATCACCACCTGGCGGACGCCGCGCAGCCGGTCCTCGCCCGCCGCCCGCCCCACGGAGGTCACCCAGCCCAGCAGAGCGCGGGCCGGGACGTACTCACCGAACGGGACCAGACGCATCTTGTCGTAGCGGTCCCCGGTCGGCCCGTCCGGCCCCACGAGCACCGCCGACTTGAAGATCCCCGACCTCCCCGTAGTGCCGTTGGTCTGCCGGGCGTCCACATTGACCAGCAGATCGGCGCCGACCCGGCGGGACAGCTCCGCCAGCCGCCGCGCGGTCTCCGGGTCCTGCCACGCACCCGCCCCGATACTGCTCTCGCCCCACACCACCAGGTCCACCCCCCGGCCCTCCAGCGAGCGGGTCAGCTCCTCGCCCCGGTCGAGGCGGCGCGCGACACTGCCGGGCCCCTCGATGACGCCCGGCTGCACGACGGCGATCCGGACCGTGCCGGTGCTCTCGGGCCGGGGCGCCCACGCCCACATCGCGGTGACGGACAGGGCGCACACCACCAGTGCGACACCGGCGGTCCGCCGGGCGGCCGGCACGGCGATGAGCAGGGCCGTGCCGGTGTTCACCGCGAGCACCAGCAGACTCACCAGCCACACCCCGCCGACCGAGGCCACCCGCAGGGCCGGGGAGACCTCCCACTGACTCGCGCCGAGCAGGCCCCAGGGCCCGCCGAGCCCTTCCCAGGAGCGGACCAGCTCGATCATCAGCCACCCGGAGGGCACGATGATCACCGCGGTCACGGCCCGCCATGCGGAGGGCGCGCCGCCGAGCAGCCGGAACACGAGCAGCCCCCAGGGAATCCAGAGCAGCCCGAGCAGCGCGGCCAGCAGCACGATGAAGACGTGGAGGCTCGGCATCAGCCAGTGGTGCACGGCGATGACGAAGCCGATCCCGCCGATCCAGCCGTCCAGCGCCGCCCGGCGGGGCGTGCCCGCGCCGCGGATCAGCAGCAGCCAGGGGACGAGGGCCACATGGGCGAACCACCAGAGGCCGGGTGCGGGAAAGGCCAGCGCGGGCAGCGCCCCGGCGAGCAGCGCCGCCCCGGTACGGCCCCAGCGGGAGGCGAGCAGCCGGTCACGGGCCGGGGGCCCGCCGTCCGGGGTCCGCATGCCGTGGCCTCCTCGGTGGTGCGCGGGCGGTCGGCTGCCTTCTCCGGTCCGCCCCGTGGACCCCGGTGCCGGTCCGCCCCTGTCCACCCAGTGTGGGGGAGGTGCTCCCCGCCGGACAGGGGACACGGCCGTGCGGGGCATGCGGCCCTGCCCCGCCCCGGCCGATGCGGCCTACCCGCCCGGTGTCTGCCGCCACTTCTCGTGGACGGTGACCGTACGGATCAGCCAGCCCGGGTCGGCGCGGCGCAGCTCGAAGGTGTAGCGGCCGCCGGTGACGAAGTCGGGCGCGTTGTCCGCCCCCGCGTCATCCTCCCGGGCCAGGCGCATCGGGTTGAGGTAGTCGGCCCGCACCTGGGCCCGGTCGCCCGGATAGCCGCCCAGGTCCTCCAGCTCGATGCGGCGGTTGACGATCAGGTGCTGGCGGACGGGGAAGAGGCTCATCGTCTCCGCGAGCCACCGGGCGATCTCGTCGGCCGGGCCCTCGGCCCCGCCCGCTTCCCGGTAGTCCGCGCGGCCGTCCTGGGTGAACAGGGCTCCGTAGTCCGACCAGGCCCCGTCGTCCACGGCCACCGCGTACCCGGTGATCACGTCATCGATGGCAAGCCGGTCCAGTACGGTCGCGAGTGCCACGCGCTGTGTCATCGGCCAAGTCTCGGTCAAGCCGCCCGCCAGGCCAAGAGGTCCGCGGCAGCGGGGAGGCGGCCGCACCGGAGTGGCACCGCTCAGCAGGGCACGACCGCGACCGGCCCGAGCGCGTGCGCGAGCGTCGTCTGTGCCACCGGGGACAGCCCGAGCCCGAGCGACTCGCCGCCCCTGCGGCGGCCGATCACCGTCAGCGCCGCGGTCGCCGACGCGGTCACCAGGGTGCGTGCGGCGGAGCCGTTGACCGGCTCCCGGACGATCTCCACCTGCGGGTACTTCTCGTGCCAGCCCGAGGTCAGCTCCGCCAGGGTCCGTGCGGCCGAGCCCGCCGCCGCCTCCCGGTCCAGAGCGGGACCGCCCGCGAGCATCGAGGAGAACATCGTCCAGCCGTGCACGATCCGCAGCCGTGCGTCCGGCCGGGAGGCCGCGGTGGCGAAGGCGAACTCCAGGACCGCCTCGCTGCTCTCGTCGGCGGCCACCCCCGCCACGATGTCGGTGAAGACCTCCAGGTCCCCGGGCTGGTCGTCCTCCTCCGGACGGCCGTCCTGCACGACGACGACCGGACAGCTCGCCATCGACGCGGTGGCGAGACTGTTGGAGCCGGTCATCAGCGACCGGAAGCCGCCGAGACCCCGCGAGCCGACCACGATCATCGAGGCGTCCCGGCCGAGCGAGACCAGCGCGGCCGACGGGAAGTCCAGAGGCGCAAGCGTCGAGGGGCGCAGATCCGGAACGGTCAGCGCGCTCCGGCGTACGGCGTCGGCCAGCAGCTCGTCCGCCTCGCGCCGCCGGGTCTCCTCGTCGGCCTGCCGGGTGAGCGGGCGGACGTGGACGATCAGCAGGGGGAGCCGCCGTCGAGCGGCCTCGTGCGTGGCCCAGTCGAGCGCCTGCCAGCTGTGCGTGGAACCGTCCACGGCGGCGATCACGGGAAGTTCGGTATCGGTGGTGGTCATGTCTCCGAGCGTACGTCTGCGGGTGCGCGTCTCCCGTCGTTGGAACAGTCGGGTGCGGGGCGGGGGAAGTTCCCGGCCCTCCCATGTGATGTGAATCACCTCTGGTGCTCCTGGGGCAAACGAGGTGAACTCCGGCAGCTGTCGCCTCCGGCCCCCTTCTCTCCGGGGTGGGTGCTGCTGGCACGATGGCCGCCATGGGAGCCGGAACCGCACTCCGACTCGGGCGCACCGCGCTGTTCGCCTTGGTGTGCGTCGCCGTGTCCGGGCTCGGCCACGCGCTGATGTCCGGCGCGCCCCTGCCTCTCCCCGTCCAGGCCGCCGCGCTGCTGCCGGTGGGCGGCGCGGGGTGGTTACTCGCGGCACGGGAGCGGAACGCTCCGGTGACCGTCGCGGCCCACGCCGTGGGCCAGTTGGGGTTGCACGGCTTCCTCAGCGTGGCCGGTTCCTGGCTGCCGTCCGGTGCCGGTGCGCACCACACGGGCGGCTCCCACCATCTGCCGGGCGCGATGAGCCACTCCGCCCATGACGTGCCGATCGGGGGCCCGTCGGACCTGATGGGGGTTCTGGCGGCCTTCGACGGCTCGCTGTTCACCACGGGCATGGCCGCCGCCCACGCGATCGCCGGGCTCGTCTGCGGCTGGTGGCTGTGGCGCGGCGAGGTCGCCGCCGCCCGGCTGGGCCGTTCCCTGGTGCTGTTCGTACGGGCCCCGCTGCGGTCGGCCCTGCGCCTGTGGTCCGTGACGCCGCCCGCCCCGGCGGAGCCCGCCCCGCGATGGACCTGCCGCAGGCCCGGCCGCCGCCGGGACCTTCTCGCCCGGCACACCGTCTCCCGGCGCGGGCCCCCGTACCGCCTCCGCCTCCTCTGACCTGAACTCCATCCGCCCTTCCGGCCCTCGCGGGCCGGAAGGCGGTACGGGTGTGCGCGACGCGCACACCCGTGACAGGCATGCCGGTCCACCGGAGCGCCCCAGGGCGTCCGGGACCGGTGACCGGGCCCGGAGGGCCGTTGGCGGCCGCCGGGGCTCCGCAAGGACGCGAAGGACTGCTGTGACACTTCCTGCCCCCACGCCGCGACGCACCGCACCACCGGCACCCGGGCTTCCCGCCCGGGTGCCCACCGCCCGGCCCCCGGTGATCCGGGTGACCGCCGCCCGCCCGCCCCGGGCCCCCGCCGCCCGGCAGAACGACGGCCAGATCACCGACTGGGCCCTGGCGGCGGGCGGCGGGGACCGCGAAGCCGCCGACCGGTTCGTCCGGGCGACCTACGAGGACGTCCGCCGGTTCGTCGCCTACCTCAGCGCGGACGTCCCGGGCGCCGACGACCTGGCCCAGGAGACGTATCTGCGGGCGATGAGCGGGCTGGCCCGGTTCGCGGGCCGTTCCTGCGCCCGGACCTGGCTGATGTCCATCGCGCGGCGGGTCGTCGTCGACCGGTACCGCTCCGCCGCCGCGCGCCCCCGGACCGCCGACACCGCGGACTGGCAGAACGCGGCGGAGCGCGCCCAGCCCCGCCATCTGCCCGGGTTCGAGGAGTCCGTGGCGGTGCTGGACGCCCTGCGGCGACTGGACCCGGCGCGCCGCCAGGCGTTCGTCCTGACCCAGTTGCTGGGGCTGTCCTACGAGGACGCCGCGGCCGCAGCCGGATGCCCCATCGGCACGGTGCGCTCCCGTGTGGCGCGCGCCCGCCGCGAACTGGCCGGGCAGTGGCGCACCGAACCGGCCGACCCCGTACCCCAGGGATAGGCGGCGTCCCGGCGTTTCACCTCGAGGCCCGGATGCGGTCGGCCGCGAGGTGAAACGCCGCTCGGCGGACGGTCGCGGGCGCGGACGTCTACGAATCGGTCTCGATCGTGGCGCTCGTCGGGACCCAGGCGGGTGATGGCGCAATCATGGGGGCATGTCACGGCCTTCGGCGTACTTGCGCAGCCCCGAGTGGTTCACGGTGGACGCGTCGGTGCTGAACGTGGCGCTGGTGTATCCGATGCAGGGGCCTGCGGGGATCTTCGGGCCGGGGTGCGAGGCGTGTGCGCGGCTGGCCGTGGAGGAGGTCAACGCGGCGGGCGGGGTGCTGGGGAGGGAGCTGCGGCTCCTTGAGGTCGACGGCGGGGCGGAGCCGTCGAGGGTCGCCGCGCAGGTCGAGGCGCTGGTGGTGGCGGGGGCGGTGCAGGGGGTCACCGGCTGGCACATCAGCTCGGTGCGGCAGGCGGTCGCCCCGCGGGTGGCGCACCGGGTGCCGTACGTGTACACCGCGCTGTACGAGGGCGGTGAGCGGACCGAGGGCGTCTTCATGACCAGCGAGACACCTGCGGGGCAGCTGCTCCCGGCGATGCGGTTGCTCGCGCGGATGCGGGACGTGCGCCGCTGGTTCATCGTCGGGAACGACTACATCTGGCCGCGGTACACGGCCCGGGCGGCCCGCCGGTACGCGCGGGAGTCCCGGGGGCGGGTGTGCGGGGAGGCGTATCTGCCGCTGGGGACCGACGACTTCGCCGGAGTCCTCCGCCGTATCGAGCGGGCTGATGCCGACGCCGTACTGATGCTGCTCGTGGGCAGCGACGCGGTCCGTTTCAACCGGGCGTTCGCCGCCGCCGGGTTGGACGCCCGCTGTCTGCGGCTGAGCACGCTGATGGACGAGAGTATGCTCCTCGGCAGCGGCCCCGAGGCGACCGTCGACCTCTACAGCACGGCCGGGTTCTTCACCTCGCTCGCGGACGGGCACAGCATGGACTTCCACGGCCGCTACTCCGCCCGCTTCGGGGTGGACGCGCCGGTCCCCGGCAGCCTCGGCGAGTCCTGCTACGAGGGCGTACTGCTGCTCGCGGCGCTCATCGAGCGCGCCCGCACTCTGGATGTGTCCGCCATCGGCGCGGCCGCCGAACACGTCCGGTACGAGGGTCCGCGCGGCCTGCTCGGCCTGGACGGACGGCATGTGCGCCAGCGCATCTATCTGGCGGAGGCCGACGGTCTCGATTTCACCGTTCTCGCCCAACTGGGTTTCCCGCGGCAGTTGTTGTGACGCCTCCGCCGCCGCCACCGACGGCGCCGCCGGCCAGTGCGCCGGACAACCGGCCGAGCAGTGGCATCAGCTGACCCTCCTCGTCCTTGGTGAGCCCCGGGGACGACGGTCCCCAGTCCGCCCGTACCGCGCGCGAGAGCTGCCGGCGTCGGCGCAGGCCCCGGGGGGTGAGCTGGGCGAGCACCCGGCGGCGGTCAGTGGGGTCGGCGCGGCGGAACACCAGGTTCTGGTCGACGAGTTGGTCGACGATCTTGGTCAGGGTCGGTGCGGGCAGCGCGGCGTCCTCGGCGAGGGCCGTCATGGTCCGGCCCTCGTCGCCGGAGAGCAGGTCGAGGACCCGCCACGCGTCGACGGAGCAGTCGAACGCGTCGAGCACGGACTGGATGCGGCGCGCCGCCAGGCGCTCCGCCCGGCTCAGCAGGTGGAGCAGTTCCTGGGGCTGCCTCGCCATCGCACTCCTCGGGCTCGCGTCCGCGCGGCCCCCGCGGCGGGGGCGCGATGGAGCCTACAGCCGATCACCGCGCCCCCGGCAGGGCATTCGCGGATTCCGATCCTTTCCGGTGGAAGTAATGAATGCCCGCACCGGAAAGTCGTTCACCACTCGGCCGGCTGACACCGGCCTCCATCAGTTCGGGCCACGATTACTTCCGTCGGAAACTGTTCTTCAACTGCGCCGCAACGCACCGGAAACAGTTCAGCCGCAGGCTGTGGACCACTTCAGCGACCAGCCCGGAGGCCACCCCGGAACGGCTGGGCCCCGTGCGGCCGAAACGGCCGCACCGAAGCAGATCAGGTGCCGATCCGTTCCCAGCCACCCCCTCGGCTCCCTCCTCTTCTCCTCCCCTTCCTCGCTCCGAGGAATCCGCTCGCACCGCCCTTCGGGGCAAGGAGGTATGTGACATGTCCGGGCTCATCACCAGGCGCGGTCTCCTGACCGGAATCTCCGCTGTCGGCGCAGGCGCCGTGCTCAGCGCCTGCGGCGCGAAGACGGGCGGTGACACGTCGAAGGCCGTCGGCGCCAAGGCCGACACCTCTGGCGACACCGTCAAGGTCGGCCTGCTGAACTCGCTCTCCGGCACCATGGCGATCAGCGAGGTGACCGTCCACAACGCGCTGCTGCTCGCGGTCGAGGAGATCAACGCAGCTGGAGGCGTCCTCGGCAAGAAGCTCAAGCCCGTCAGCCAGGACGGGGCCTCCGACTGGCCGACCTTCGCCGAGAAGGCGCAGGCGCTCATCACGGACTCCAAGGTCGTCGCGACCTTCGGCTGCTGGACGTCGGCCAGCCGCAAGGCGGTGAAACCGGTCTTCGAGCGGAACAAGTCGCTGCTGTTCTACCCCGTGCAGTACGAGGGCCTGGAGCAGTCCCCGTACATCTTCTACTCGGGCGCCACCACCAACCAGCAGATCGTGCCCGCGCTCGACTACCTCAAGAAGCAGGGCCTCACCAGGCTCTACCTCGTCGGCAGCGACTACGTCTTCCCGCGCACCGCCAACAAGATCATCAAGACGTACGCGAAGGCGAACGGCATGGAGGTGCTCGGGGAGGACTACGCGCCGCTGGGTTCCACGGAGTTCGCGACCATCGTCAACAAGGTCAAGGGCGCGGGGGCCGACGCGGTCTTCAACACCCTGAACGGTGACAGCAACGTGGCCTTCTTCAAGGAGTACAAGTCCGCGGGGCTGACCGCGAAGACGCTCCCGGTGCTCTCGGTCTCCATCGCGGAGGAAGAGGTCAAGAGCATGGGAACCCAGTACCTGGAAGGGCAGTTGACGGCCTGGAACTACTACCAGACCACGCCCGGTGCGGCGAACGAGAAGTTCGTCGCCGCCTACCGGGCGGCGTACGGCAAGGACAAGCCCACCAGCGATCCGATGGAGGCGGCGTACATCTCCGTCCACCTGTGGAAGGCCATGGTCGAGAAGGCGGGGTCGTTCGACGTCGAGAAGGTGAAGGCGGCCTCGGACGGCATCGAGTTCGACGCGCCGGAGGGGAAGGTGACGGTCGACGGTGCGACCCAGCACGTCCACAAGACCGCCCGCATCGGCAGGATCGCCGCGAGCGGCCTCATCGAGGAGGTCTGGAACTCGGGCGGGCCCATCAAGCCGGACCCGTACCTGAAGGGCTACGACTGGGCGGCGGACCTGTGACGGTCATCCTCAACCAGTCCTTCACCGGCGTCAGCATCGGCGCCGTCCTCCTCCTCATCGCCCTGGGGCTGACCCTCACCTTCGGTCAGATGGGCGTCATCAACATGGCGCACGGCGAGTTCATCATGGCCGGTGCCTACACGACGTACGTGCTGCAGAAGCCGATCGACGACGCCGGTGTATCGCTCCTCCTCGCCCTGCCGGTCGCGTTTCTCGTGGCGGGTTCGATGGGCGCGCTCCTTGAGTGGCTGCTCATCCGGCGGCTCTACACACGTCCGCTGGACACGCTGTTGGTGACCTGGGGTGTCTCGCTGATGCTGCAACAGCTGGCGCGGGACATCTTCGGCGCGCCGAACGTGCAGACGACGGCACCGGACCTGCTGACGGGGAGCGTGTCGGTCGCGGGGGTGCACCTGGCGAACAGCCGGCTGTTCATTCTCGGGTTCGCGCTGCTGTGCGTGCTCGGCCTGGCCGTCACGCTGCGCGTCACACCGCTGGGCCGCCGGATCCGGGCGGTGGTGCAGAACCGGGACCTCGCGGAGGTGTCCGGGATCGCGACGGGGCGGGTGGACCGGACGACGTTCTTCATCGGCTCGGGTCTGGCGGGGATGGCGGGCGTCGCGCTGACGCTGATCGGCCCGATCGGCCCGACGACGGGAACCAACTACATCGTGGACGCCTTCCTGGTCGTGGTCGTCGGTGGCATCGGACGGCTGAGGGGGGCGGTCATCACCGCGTTCGCGCTCGGCCTGATGCAGTCGGTCCTCGAATACTCGACGACCGTGAGCGTGGCGAAGGTGGTGGTCCTCGTGGGGATCGTCGCCTTCCTCCAGTGGCGACCGCAGGGCCTGTACACCGTGCGCACCAGGAGCCTGGTATGACGACGACGAGCACACCTCCGATCACCGGCCCGACCACCGAAGCCCCGGCCGGGCCGCCGGACGAACCGCTCCTGAGCCGCTTGCGGATACCCGCCGCGTTCCTGCTCGGCGCGGTGCTGCTGGTGGGCGTCGCCCCGCTGGTCCTGTCGGACTTCCGGCTCGGGCTGCTGGCCAAGTACCTCTGCTACGGGATCGTCGCGGTCGGCGTGAGCCTCGCCTGGGGCCGGGGCGGGCTGCTGGTGCTGGGGCAGGGCGTGTTCTTCGGCCTCGGCGGTTACGCCATGGCGATGCACCTGAAGCTGGCCGACGCGGCGGCGACGGGAGAGGCGCTGCCGGACTTCATGCGGCTGTACGGAACCTCGGGCGGGCTGCCCTGGTGGTGGCAGCCGTTCGCGAACCCGGCGTTCGCGCTGGCCATGACGGTGCTGCTGCCGATGGCCGTCGCCGCGCTGCTCGGGGTGCTCGTCTTCCGCCGTCGGGTCAAGGGCGCGTACTTCGCGATCCTCAGCCAGGCGTTGGCGGCCGCGCTGGCGATCTGGCTGGTCGGCCAGCAGGCCACCACGGGCGGTACCAACGGCCTGACCGACTTCCAGGGCTTCTTCGGCTACGACCTGAGCGATCCGGTCAACCAGCGGATGGTGTACGTCATCATCGCGATCGCCCTGCTGCTCCTGACGGCCCTCGCCCGACAGCTGTTCGTCAGTCGCTACGGCGAACTCCTCATCGCCGTAAGGGACTCCGAGGAGCGGGTGCGCTTCCTCGGCTACAACCCGGCGAACGTCAAGCTGGTGGCGTACGTGGTCGCGGCCGGTATGGCGGGGCTGGCCGGTGCGCTGTTCGTGCCGGCGGTGGGGATCATCTCCCCGGCGCTGGTCGGGGTCGTGCCGTCCATCGGCTTCGTCATCGGCGCGGCGGTCGGAGGGCGGGCGTCGCTGGTGGGCGCGGTGCTCGGGGCGATCGCGGTGGCCTGGGCCCAGAGCACGCTCTCGGACGCGTGGCCCGCCGGGTGGACGTACCTCCAGGGCCTGCTGTTCGTCGTCGCGGTCGGCTTCCTGCCCGGCGGGCTGGCCTCACTGAGGACGGTGCTGCGCAGGCGGCGGACCTCGGACCGTGTCCCCGGCACGACCCCGGACCGCGGGTCGGGCAAGACAACGACGGGAGTGACCACATGAGCGGCGAGGAACTGACCGTCCGCGATCTGCGGGTGACGTTCGACGGGGGCGTCAGTGCCGTCGACGGCGTAGACCTGGACATCCGCCCGGGTGACCTGCGCTTCCTCATCGGGCCGAACGGCGCGGGCAAGACGACGCTGGTCGACGCCGTCACCGGGCTGGTGCGGGCGACCGGATCGATCCGCTTCGGTGGTGAGGAGATCCTCGGCGAGCCCGTGCACCGCATCGCCCGCCGGGGCATCGGCCGCACGTTCCAGACAGCGACGGTCTTCGAGCAGCTGACCGTCGAGCAGAACCTCGACATCGCCGCCGGGGCCGGACGCAGCGCCCTGAACCTGCTCCGGCGGCGCCGTCGCGTCCCCGAGTCGGTGGGGAAGGCGCTGGAGACCACCGGCCTGACCGCGCTCCGCCACCGCCCGGCCGGGGAACTGGCCCACGGCCAGAAGCAGAGCCTGGAGATCGGCATGCTGCTCGTCCAGGACGTGAAGCTGCTGCTGCTCGACGAGCCGGTCGCCGGAATGAGCCACGACGAGCGCGAGTCCACCGGCGTGCTGCTCCAGCGGATCAGCGAGGACCACACCGTCGTCGTCATCGAGCACGACATGGACTTCATGCGCTCCTTCGCCCGCAGCGTCAGCGTCCTGCACGCCGGGAAGGTCCTGAGCGAAGGGACGGTCGCCCAGGTCCAGGCCGACGCCAGGGTCCAGGAGGTCTACCTCGGCAGCGCCCGTGACCCCGAGCCGTCGGCCGCCGCCCCCGTCCCCGTCCGCGAAGAGGTGTGACCGCCGTGCTGGAGATCAACGACGTCCGCGCCGGTTACGACCGCACCACCGTCCTGCACGAAGTGACCCTGGCCGTGCCGAACGACGGCGTCGCCGCCGTCCTCGGCCACAACGGCGCGGGCAAGAGCACCCTCCTGCGCACCGCCATGGGCCTCATCAGGCCGTCGCGCGGGACCGTTCTCCTCGACGGCGAGGACATCACCCACCTGGCCCCCCACCAGCGCGTCGCCCGCGGCATGGCGTACGTCCCCCAGGGCCAGCAGTCCTTCCCCCACCTGACCACCGCCGAGAACCTCCGGCTCGTCGCCGACGGCTCCCCGCGCGGCGGCGGCCGTGAGGCCATCGCCGAGGCCCTCGACCTCTTCCCCGTCCTCCGCGGACTCTCCCACCGCCGCGCCGGTCTCCTCTCCGGCGGCCAGCGCCAGCAACTCGCCATCGCCCGCGCCCTCGTCACCCGTCCGCGGCTCCTTCTCCTCGACGAACCGACCGAGGGCATCCAGCCCTCCGTCGTCGCCGAGATCGAGACCACGATCCTCTCCCTGGCCGGGCGTGGCGGCCTCTGCGTCCTCCTCGTCGAACAACACGTCGGCTTCGCCATGCGGGCGGCGGAGCGCTACTACGTCCTGGAGGCGGGCCGGGTCACGTCGTCGGGCGAGGGAGGTACGGGCGCGGAGCGGACGGTCCGGGAGGCGCTGAGCGTGTGACGGCGGCGGAGCAGCGCGACCAACGCCAGCAGCATCGCGCGCCGGCCCGATCCACGCGCGCCACCTCCGGGCCCGCGCCCCGTGGGCCCGGTGTCTCTCCTGCCGTGTCCGGCACCGGGTGGCTCTCCCGCCCCCGGTGTCTCTCCAGTGGTCGGCCGCCCCGGCCGGAAGTGCCCGCCCCCGGCCGTGGCCGACGACTGCCCCGCGCGGGCCCGGCCGCCGGGAGCCTCACCGAGGGGCCGGGGGCGGTGTGCAGGCGACGTAACCGGTGTTGTTCGCCCGGTGTCATCCCTGGGTAACGGGCCTTTCCTAGATTCGGGGGTGCCCGCTGCCCACCCCGCGTCCCTCCGGGAACGCCCGACCCCCGAAGGGCCCCGCCCATGACCGTGCCGACCCCGCCTCCGTACGCCCCCGCCACCGACCGGGTGCGTACGGTCTGCTCGTACTGCGGTGTCGGCTGCGGGATCGTCCTCGACATCGCCACCGGCCCCGACGGCCGCCGGACTGTCCTGAAGGCCTCGGGGGACAAGGAGCATCCGTCGAACGCCGGCCGGCTGTGCACCAAGGGAGCCACCGGCGCGGACCTGCTCGCCGCACCGGGGCGGCTCACCACGGCCCTGACCCGGGCCGACCGCAGTGAGCAGCCCGTCCCGCTCGGCAGGGACGCCTCGATCGCGGAGACCGCGCGCCGGCTGCGGTCCGTGCTGGACACCCACGGCCCGGACGCGGTGGCGTTCTACGTCTCCGGCCAGATGACGCTGGAGGCGCAGTACCTCGCCAACAAGCTGGCCAAGGGCTTCATCGGGACCAGCACCATCGAGTCCAACTCCCGTCTGTGCATGGCGAGTGCGGGCAGCGGCTACAAACTGTCCCTGGGCGCGGACGGGCCGCCCGGCTCCTACGAGGACTTCGCCCACGCCGACGTCTTCCTCGTCACCGGCGCCAACATGGCCGACTGCCATCCGATCCTGTTCCTGCGGATGATGGAGCGGGTCAAGGCGGGTGCGAAGCTGATCGTCGTCGACCCCCGGCGCAACGCCACCGCCGCCAAGGCCGACCTGTACCTGCGCATCCGCCCCGGTACCGACCTGGCCCTCCTCAACGGGCTGCTGCACCTCCTCGTCGAGAACGGCCACACCGACCCCGCGTTCATCGCCGAGCACACCGACGGCTGGGAGGCGATGCCCGCCTTCCTGCGCGACTACCCGCCCGCCACCGTGGCCGGCATCACCGGCATCCCCGAGGCCGACATCCGACAGGCGGCCCGCTGGATCGGCGAGGCGGGCGAGTGGATGAGCTGCTGGACGATGGGGCTCAACCAGAGCACGCACGGCACCTGGAACACCAACGCGCTCGTCAACCTCCACCTGGCGACCGGGGCCATCTGCCGCCCCGGCAGCGGCCCGTTCTCGCTCACCGGCCAGCCCAACGCCATGGGCGGGCGCGAGATGGGCTACATGGGCCCGGGACTGCCCGGTCAGCGATCGGCGCTCGACGCCGATGACCGGGCCTTCACCGAGGAGCTGTGGGGGCTGGAACCCGGGACGCTGCGCGCGGACGGATCGGGCAGCGGCACCGTCGACATGTTCCGGCGGATGGCCGAGGGGGAGATCAAGGCCTGCTGGATCATCTGCACCAACCCGGTCGCCTCGGTCGCCAACCGCAGGACCGTCATCGAAGGCCTAGAGGCCGCCGAATTCGTCGTCACCCAGGACGTGTTCGCCGACACCGAGACCAACGCGTACGCCGATGTCGTGCTGCCCGCCGCGCTCTGGGCCGAGTCCGAGGGCGTGATGATCAACTCGGAACGCACGCTCACCCTCTCCCGCCGCGCCACCGATCCGCCCGGCGAGGCCTGGCCGGACTGGCGCATCATCGCGGCGGTGGCCTGCGCCATGGGGTACGAGGACGCCTTCGGCTACACGAGCGCCGAGGAGATCTTCGCCGAGATCACCCGGGCATGGAACCCGCGCACCGGCTATGACCTGCGCGGAGTGACGTACGAGCGGCTGCGCGAGACCCCCGTGCAGTGGCCCAGCGCCGCGGTCGACGGCCCCGCCCGCAACCCCGTGCGGTACCTCAACGACGGCGTGAGCCAAGAGCTGGCCGTACGGCCCGACGGCAGCGTGCCGAGGCTCGCCTTCCCGCTGCCCGGCGGCCGTGCCGTCTTCCACGCCCGCCCGCGTCTGCCCCCGGCCGAAATGCCCGACGAGGACTTCCCGTTCGTCCTCAACACCGGGCGGCTCCAGCACCAGTGGCACACCCTGACCAAGACCGCGAAGATCGGCAAGCTGAACCGGCTCGACCCCGGCCCGTTCGTGGAGATCCACCCGGAGGACGCGGCCGCCCTCGGACTGGCCGAGGGCGACGGCGTCGAGGTCGCCTCGCGGCGCGGCCGCGCGGTGCTCCCGGCCCGGATCACCGACCGGGTCCGGACGGGGGAGTGCTTCGCCCCGTTCCACTGGAACGACCTGTTCGGGGAGTACCTCGGCGTGAACGCCGTGACCAACGACGCGGTCGACCCGATCTCCTTCCAGCCCGAGCTGAAGGTCTGCGCGGTACGGCTGGCGAAGGTGGCCGCCCCGGCGGTGCCACGGAACGGCCAGGAGCGGCAACGGCCCGCGCTCACCGCCGTCTTCGGGCTCACGGACACCGCCCCGCCCGTCCTCACCGACCCGGAACGCCGCTATCTGGCCGGGTTCCTGGCGGGCCTCGGCGACCGGCCGTCGGGCACCCCGGTGCTCCCCGAGCACGCGCCGTTCGCCCCGGACCACGCCCTGTGGGTCAACGGAGTGCTGGCGGGCACCTACTCCCGGCTCTCCGCCGCCGAGCCCGCGCCCGCCGCACCCCCGGAACCCGGCCCGGACGGGGACGAGGGCCGGCCCGTCGTGGTGCTCTGGGCCTCGCAGACCGGCAACGCCGAGGAGGTCGCCGCCTCGGCCGCGCGCACCCTGGCCGCCGAGGGGCACCGCACCACGCTCCTGGGCATGGACGAGGGGACGCCGGAGGCCCTGCCGCGCCCTGCCGATCTCCTCGTCGTCACCAGCACCTTCGGCGACGGCGACGCCCCCGACAACGGCTCCGGCTTCTGGGAGTCGCTCAACGCCCCCGGAAGCCCCCGCCTGGAGGGCGTCCGCTACGCCGTTCTCGCGCTCGGGGACTCCTCGTACGACGACTTCTGCGGCCACGGCCGCCGCCTGGACGAACGGTTCGGGGAGCTGGGCGCGGAGCGGCTGGTCCCGCGCACCGACTGCGAACCCGACTACGAACAGCCCGTGGACCAGTGGCTCAAAGAAGTCCGGGCCGCGCTGGAGGCGCCGACGGAGTCGACGGAGGCGCTGGAGGACGACGCGGCCCCGGCCGGGCGTGCCCCGGCACCCCGGACCCCGGCCGTCCCCGCCGTCCCCGTCCCCGCCGTCCCCGTCCCCGCCGTCCCCGCCCGCGCCGTCCCCGTGCCCGCCCTCCTCACTGGGAACCGGCTGCTGAGCCTGCCCGGCGCGACGAAGGAGGTCCGCGCGTTCACGCTCGACACCTGCCACGGGGACACCCCGCTGACGTACGAGGCCGGGGACGCCCTCGGAGTGCAGCCGCTCAACTGCCCCGAGCTGGTCGCCGAATGGCTGGCCGCCACCGGACTGGACCCCGCCGACGGGGTGGACGTCCCCGGCCACGGCGAGGTCGCGCTCGACGAGGCCCTCCGCCGCCACCTCGACATCACCCGCATCACCCCGGACCTGTTGCGCCTGGTCGCCGACCACACCGGGGACCGGACCCTGAAGAAGCTGCTGCGCCCGGACAACAAGGGTGAGCGGGACCGGTGGACATGGGGCAGGCAGGCCGTCGACGTCCTCGCCGAGCACCCCGTCCGGGCCACGGCCGCCGAGTGGGCCGCCGTGCTCAAACCACTGCGGCCCCGGCTGTACTCCATAGCCTCCAGCCCGCTCGTCGACCCCCACCGGATGCGCCTGACGGTGTCCGTGATCCGCTACGAGAGCCACCGCGGCCGGACACGCAAGGGTGTGGCCTCCACCTTCCTCGCCGACGCCGCGCCGGACAGTCCCGTGCCGGTCTTCGTCCAGCGCAACGAGCGCTTCCGCCCGCCCGCCGACCCGGCCACCCCGATGGTCATGGTCGGGCCCGGAACCGGGGTCGCCCCGTTCCTGGGCTTCCTGGAGGAGCGCCGGGCGCTGGGGCACTCCGGCGCCAACTGGCTGTTCTTCGGCGAGCAGCACCGGGCCACCGACTTCTACTACCGCGAGGAACTCGACACGCTGCGCCGCGCGGGCACGCTCACCCGGCTGGACACCGCGTTCTCCCGCGACCAGCGGGCCAAGATCTACGTCCAGGACCGGATGCGTGAGCACGGCGCCCAGCTCTGGTCCTGGCTGCGTGAGGGGGCCCACTTCTACGTCTGCGGTGACGCCTCCCGGATGGCCAAGGACGTCGACCGGGCCCTGCGCGACATCGCGGTCGCCCACGGGGGTCTCGACCCCGAGGCGGCGGCGGTCCAGGTCAAGCAGCTGGCCTCGGACCGCAGATACGTGCGTGACGTGTACTGACCGAGGTGACCGAAGGGCGCGGCCATGGGGTGGACGGAAGTACCGGTGGACGCGGAACCGGCCCCGGGGGCGGTCCTGCTGAGCGGTATCCCCGGCAGCGGCAAGAGCACGGTGGCCGCCGCGCTCGCCACCCGGTTCGCCGCCTCGGCCCACATCGAGGTGGACGCCCTCCAGGACCTCATCGTCTCCGGCGGCCGGTGGCCCGCGCCGGAGCCGGACGAGGAGGCGGACCGGCAGATCTTCCTCCGGGCCCGCAACGCCTGCCTGCTGGCGGACAGTTTCGCCGCCGCGGGCTTCCTGCCGGTCATCGACGACGTGGTCGTACGCCGGGCCCACCTCGACGTCTACCGACGGCGGATCGCCCTCGGGCCGCTGCACTTCGTCGTGCTCGCCCCGGGCGCGGCGAAGGCGGGGGAGCGCAACCTCGCCCGGGACAAGACGCTCACGACGGACTGGTCGTTCCTGGAGAGCGCGATGTGCGCCGAGGTGGCCGACGAGGGCGTCCGGATCGACAACTCCGAGCTGACGGTGGCGGAGACGGTGGACGCGGTCCTGGCGGCGACGGGGCTCGTCACCCCCTGAGCCGTCGGTTGAGCCGTCGGCGCGACCGCGTTGTCAGACCCTCGCCCTACGGTGGTGGCATCTATCCGCGCTGCTGGCTGCTGCGCTGCTGGATCGTCCCGCCCGGCTGCTCCCGGGCGGGACGCACACCTGACTGTGTGACCGGGAAAGGACCTAGCCCGCCGACTCACCCGCGTGCGGGCTCAGCACACCCGCCGAGACGAGGACGAAGATGACGATGCCGAGAATGACGCGGTAGATGACGAACGGCATGAAGGACTTGGTGGTGATGAACTTCATGAACCACGCGATGACGGCGTATCCGACGAAGAACGCCACCAGGGTCGCGAAGATCGTCGGGCCCCAGGAGACGTGCCCCTCGCCCACGTCCTTGAGCTCGTAGACGCCCGAGGCGAGCACGGCGGGGATCGCCAGCAGGAAGGAGTAGCGGGCCGCCGCCTCACGGGTGTAGCCCATCAGCAGACCGCCGCTGATCGTCGCGCCCGACCGGGAGACCCCGGGGACCAGCGCCATCGCCTGGCAGCAGCCGTAGATCAGGCCGTCCCGGACGCCGAGGTCCTTGAGGGTCTTGCGCTCCTTCACCACACGGTGCCTGCCGCCCGACTCGTCGCGTGCCGCCAGCCGGTCGGCGATGCCGAGGACGATGCCCATGACGATCAGGGTCGTCGCGATCAGCCGCAGATCGCGGAACGGACCCTCGATCTGGTCCTTGAGCGTGAGGCCCAGCACCCCGATGGGGATCGAGCCCACGATGACCAGCCACCCCACCTGGGCGTCGTGGTCGGAGCGCATCGCCTTGTCGGTCAGTGAGCGGAACCACGCCGACACGATCCGCGCGACGTCCTTGCGGAAGTAGATGAGCACCGCCGCCTCCGTGCCGATCTGGGAGATCGCGGTGAACGCCGCCCCCGGGTCCTCCCAGCCGGCGAACGCGGCCGTCAGCCGCAGATGGGCGCTGGAGGAGATCGGCAGGAACTCGGTCAGTCCCTGAACGAGACCCAGGACGAATGATTCGAACCAGCTCATGGGGCTTCGGCCATCCCGGAGGTGATCGTGCATCGGCCACGGGTAAAGGGCCCGTCGGCTGCGTGCGGCGTGCGGTCAAGGACATCACGAAAGAGGGGCCCCGGGCCCCGGAAGATCCTTGGTCGGTCGCGGGCAGCGTATCGCCTGAAAGTGAACGGGACCGACCGGCCCCGGTCGCCGTCCGGTCAGCCCTTCGCCGTGCCCCGGCCCAGCCGGTGGCGCTTGCGCCAGGCGACCAGCGCCCCGCCGACAGCGGACACCGCGATGAAGCCCGTCGCCGCCAGGAAGAGGGGAGAGGTCGGCGAAGCGGCCTCGCTGCCCGCTATCACGTACGCCGCCGTGTTCGGGATGGAGCCGAGCCCGGTGGCCAGGAGGAAGGGCGGACAGCCCATGCGGGAGGTCGCCGCACAGTAGTTGGCGGCGGCGAACGGGATGCCGGGGAAGAGGCGGAGGGCCAGCACCGAGCGGAAGCCGTGGCGGCTGAGCATCCCGTCGGCCGCGGTGAGCAGCTTCCCGCGCAGCAGCGTGCGCAGCGCGTCCTGGCCCAGCACCCGGCCCAGCATGAACGAGACGCCCGCGCCCAGCACCGTGCCCGCCAGCGCCGCCGCCAGACCCGTCTGCGTACCGAAGAGCGCCCCGGCGGCGAGGTTGAGCAACGGACGCGGCACGAACGCCACCGTCAGCGCCCCGTACGCCAGCCCGAAGAGCATCGCCGCCGCGCTGCCGGTCAGCTGGGGCGGCCACCCCGACGCCAGCAGCCGCTGTGGCTCGAACAGCAGCATCGTCGAGGCGGCCCCGAGCAGGACCACGACGAGCAGCGAGAACCGGGACCACGGCGAGAGCAGCGCCCTGGAGAGCCGCAGGGCCGGACCCTCGGCGGGCCGGGCAGCGGGGACGGGGTCGAACATTCGGGGAGAGTAACCGAAAACGATGTGTGATCGCCGTAATGTGCGTCGCGTGAACGCCGCCGCCTGCCCCGCCCCCGTACCGCCGGACAGCCCGCTCGCCGACGCCGTGCTGGAACGGCTGACCGCCGCGTACGCCCCGGCCGCCGACCCCGTACGGGCCGAGGCGGCCGCCGCGTACATGAAGCACGTTGCGCCGTTCCTCGGGATTCCCACCCCCGAGCGCCGGGCCCTGTCGCGGGTCGTGCTGGCGGGCACCGGGCGGCCGGACGAGCGGGACTGCACGGCGGTCGCCCTGCGCTGCTGGCGGCTGCCCGAGCGCGAGTACCACTACTTCGCCGTCGACTACCTGCGCCGCCACGCGGGCCGCTGCTCCTCCGGATTCCTGCCCGTCCTGCACCACCTCGTCTCCACCGTCCCCTGGTGGGACACGGTCGATCTGCTCGCCGCGCACGTCGCGGGGCCGCTGGTCGCCGCCGATCCGGCGCTCGGCCGGCAGATGGACCTCTGGATCGACGACGACCTCTGGGTGGCCAGAACCGCCCTGCTGCACCAGCTGCGCTACAAGTCGGCCACCGATGCCGAACGGCTCTTCGACCACTGCCTTCGACGCGCGGACGACCCGGACTTCTTCATCCGCAAGGCCATCGGCTGGGCCCTGCGGGAGTACGCCAAGACCGATCCCGCCGCCGTACGGGCCTTCGTCGAGGGCGCCCGGGACCGGCTGTCACCGCTGTCCGTGCGTGAGGCGCTCAAGCATCTCTGAGGCAGCCGAAAACCGTTCGACGCGGTGGCCGTTCCCCGACATGATCAGGGGCATGTTCCGGTACGCCTTCCCCGCAGCGCAGTCCGCAGTCGCGGACGCGCCGAAGGCTGCCGTGAACGCAGCAGCAGTCCTGGCAGCAGCGTTCACCGCTGCCGCGGCGCCCATCGGCGGCGCCCGAAGCTGACCCTCCCCCGACAGTCCGGCGGACCCCGCAAGGGGAGGGTCGGCGGGGCCCTGGGGTCTTCTCTTCATCAGCTTCGCGTTCTCAAAGGAACCAGCCATGCCCAAGACGGCATACGTGCGCACCAAGCCGCACCTCAACATCGGCACCATGGGCCACGTCGACCACGGCAAGACCACCCTCACCGCCGCCATCACCAAGGTCCTCAGCGAGCGCGGCGGCAGCACCTCCTACGTGTCCTTCGACCGGATCGACCGGGCCCCCGAGGAGGCCCAGCGCGGCATCACGATCAACATCGCGCACGTCGAGTACGAGACGGACACCCGCCACTACGCCCACGTCGACATGCCCGGACACGCCGACTACATCAAGAACATGGTCACGGGAGCGGCGCAGCTCGACGGGGCGATCCTCGTCGTCTCCGCGCTCGACGGGATCATGCCGCAGACCGCCGAGCACGTCCTGCTGGCCCGTCAGGTCGGCGTCGACCACATCGTCGTGGCCCTCAACAAGGCCGACGCGGGCGACCCCGAGCTGACCGACCTGGTCGAGCTGGAGGTCCGCGACCTGCTCTCCGCGCACGGATACGGCGGCGACGCCGTGCCGGTGGTCCGGGTCTCCGGGCTGAAGGCGCTGGAGGGCGACCCACGCTGGACGGCGGCGATCGAGGGGCTGCTGGACGCCGTCGACACGTACGTACCGATGCCGGTGCGCTACACCGACGCGCCGTTCCTGCTGTCCGTCGAGAACGTCCTGACCATCACCGGCCGGGGCACCGTCGTCACCGGCGCCGTCGAGCGCGGCACCGTCCGCGTCGGCGACCGGGTCGAGGTGCTCGGCGCGGACGTGGAGACGGTCGTCACCGGTCTGGAGACCTTCGGCAAGCCGATGGAGTCCGCGGAGGCCGGGGACAACGTGGCGCTGCTGCTGCGCGGGGTGGAGCGCGACCGGGTCCGCCGCGGCCATGTCGTGGCCGCGCCCGGCAGCGTGAGCCCGAGCCGCCGGTTCACCGCGCAGGTCTATGTGCTGTCGGCGAAGGAGGGCGGCCGGACCACCCCGGTCGCCACCGGCTACCGGCCGCAGTTCTACATCCGTACGGCGGACGTCGCCGGCGATGTCGACCTCGGCGACGCGGCCGTCGCGCGCCCAGGCGACACCGTCACGATGACCGTGGAGCTGGGCCGTGACGTCCCGCTGGAGACCGGTCTCGGCTTCGCGATCCGCGAGGGCGGCCGCACGGTCGGCGCGGGCACGGTCACCGGCCTGCTCTGACGGTCCGCCCGCCCGCCACCCCCGAGTTCGGGGGTGGCGGGCGGCACCGGCGACAATGGAGGGGTGAACGAGCCGATACCCGTCATCCGCGACGTCGACTGCGGCACCGCCCGGCTGCTTCCGGACATCGACCGCGGCCGGGCCTGGCTGCTCACCGTCGACGACGCGCCCCAGTCCTACGTCGACCTGGACGACCCCACCCACCTGGAGTTCGAGTACGTACGGCGGCTCGCCCACGTCGTGGACGGGGCGGCGGAGCCGGGCGCTCCGCTGGAGGTCCTGCACCTCGGCGGCGGGGCGCTGACCCTGCCGCGCTATGTGGCCGCGACCCGGCCCGGCTCGCGCCAGGACGTCGTGGAGGCGGACCGGGGTCTGCTGCGGCTGGTCGGGGAACACCTGCCGCTGCCCGACGGCAGCGGGATCACCGTGCACGCCGCCGACGCCCGGGCCCGGCTGGAAGCGGCGGCCCCGGCCAGTGCCGACCTCCTGATCGCGGACGTGTTCGGCGGCTCCCGGGTGCCCGCGCACCTCACCTCCGTGGAGTACGCGCGCGCCGCCGGGCGGGCACTGCGCCCCGACGGCATCTACGCGGCCAACCTGGCCGACAGCGCCCCGTTCGCCTTCCTCCGCTCCCAACTGGCCAACTTCTCGGCCGTTTTCCCGGAGGTGGCGCTGATCGGGGAACCGGCCGTGCTGCGCGGCCGGCGCTTCGGCAACGTCGTCCTGCTCGCCTCGCACGCCCCGGTCGACGCGGCCCCGCTCACCCGGCGCTGCGCCGCCGACGCCTTTCCGGCCCGGGTCACCCACGGCGAGGCGGTGACCCGGTTCATGGGCGCGGCCCGCCCGGTGGCCGACGCGGACGCGGTCGCCTCGCCCGAGCCGCCGGACGGGGCCTTCAGCGTCGGCTGAGACGCGGACGTGCGGCGGCCGGGCGCGGGTCAGCCGGTGGGCGTGCCGGCCAGTCGAACGGTGCTCAGGATCTTCTGGACGGTCGTGTCCGGAAGCTCGTCCTTGACGCCCGCGTTCGCGTAGAGCACCCAGGTCGAGAACTCGTCCTTGGCGTTCTTGAAGGTGAAGGCGATCGACTTCCCGTCGGTGTCGCACTTCTCCTTGTTGCTCAGCTCCAGGGCGGTGGCTTCCACGACACTGCCCGACAGGCCCGACTTCGTGGTGTAGGCCTCGGGCTTGCCGATCTTGACCTTGCTCTTGGGGTCCGTCTGGGCGTAGGCGCCCCACACCCAGTTGGCGGCCTCGTTCCGGGCGGCCTCCTCGGCGCTCTTGGCGCCCTGGGCGCCCTTCGTGCCGACGCCGGCCAGCCCGGTGCTCTCCTCGCGGCCGTCCCCGTCGGAGTCGTCGACGCACCACTTGCTCTTGTAGTAGGCGGGTGCGGAGAAGCCCACGACCGGCGGGCCGGTGGGGTCCTTGACGTCCTCGAAGCCGGAGAACACGCCCGTGCCCGCGACCTCCCAGTCGCCGGGCACGTCGAACTGCGTGCCCCACTTGGGGTTGGTGACGACCTTCCAGCCCGCGATGAGCGGCTTGGGGTCCCCGTCGGAGCCCCGCGGGTTCTCCGCCGGCGCGGCACTGGTGTCCGATTCGCTGGGCTTCGCACTCGGCGACGCGGACTTCTTGCCGTCGGCGACGGACTTGCCGTCGTCGTCCTTGCCGAACACCAGGAAACCGGTCACGCCCGCGGCCACCACGACCGCGAGTGCCGCGACGATCGCCACGATCGTCGTCTTCTTCTTGTCGTCGCCGGGCTTCGGCCCGCCGGGCGTACCCGGGACCGCGTACTGCGCCACGGTCGGCTGCTGGTACGGATTGGGCTGCGGGTACCCCGGCTGCGCGCCGGGCTGGCCCTGCGGGTATCCGTATCCCGGCTCCCCGGGCTGCCCCGGCTGGCCCTGCGGCGGATATCCCGGTTGCTGATAGGGATTCGGCTGCTGGTACCCCGGCTGCTGGTACGGGTTCTGGTTCTGGTCCTGCGGGTTCTGCTCGCCCCCGGGCGGCTGCTGTCCTGGCCACATGGCCAGTAACCATAGAGGGGCTACGTGTCCACTGCTACGGCCGCCCCTGTCCCAGTGCTGTTCCGGTGCTGTCACGGGGGGATGGCCAAACCTGGCTACTCGTGAGTAACCTTCGGTCCATGAGCGCTGAACAGATGACCGTCGGCGAGATGCTCGTCGCGACGGTTCCGATGGCCCGGACCCTCAACCTCGAATTCCTGGAGTCGACCCCGGAGCGTGCCGTCGTCCGGTTGCCGGACCAGGCGGACTACCACAACCACGTCGGCGGACCGCACGCCGGAGCGATGTTCACGCTTGCCGAGTCCGCCAGCGGCGCCATCGTCATCGCCGCCTTCGGCGACCAGATGTCGCGGGCGGTGCCGCTCGCCGTGAAGGCGGAGATCGGCTACAAGAAGCTCGCCATGGGCGAGGTCACCGCGACGGCCACCCTCGGCCGCCCGATCGCCGACGTCGTCGCCGAACTCGACGCCGGGGAGCGCCCCGAGTTCCCCGTCGCCATCGAGATCACGCGTGCCGACGGCGCGGTCACCGGAGAGATGACCGTGGTGTGGACCCTGCGCCCCAACAGCTGAGACAGCACGCCGACGGCTGACGAACGGCGTCGGCGGCGGACGGACGGCGTACGGCCCCGGGCCGTACGCCGTTCACGCGTTTACGGCCCGGAGCGTTCATGGCCCGGAGCGTTCCGGGCCGGGCCCGGCGCGTCCCGGCCCGGAGCGTTCCTCACCGGCCCGGCGCGCGGCCTCAGGCCTCGTACGCCTGGCGGTGGGCCTTGGCCAGCTCCACGTACCCGGCGGCGTTGAAGCGGATGCCCTCGCGCTCCTCCTCCGTCAGCGGCCGCTTGACCGTGGCGGGCACCCCCGCGACGAGCGACCCCGGCGGGACCCGCATCCCCTGCGGGACGAGGGCCTGCGCCGCGATCAGCGAGCCCGCGCCGATGTGCGCGCCGTTGAGCACCGTGGCGCCCATCCCGACCAGCACGTCGTCCTCGATCACACAGCCGTGCAGCACCGCGTTGTGGCCGACCGACACCCGCGCGCCCACGGTCAGCGGGAACCCGGGGTCGGTGTGCACGCTGCAGTTGTCCTGGACGTTGCTGTCGGGGCCGAGCGTGATGGGGCCGCAGTCGGCGCGCAGCACGGCCTGGTACCAGACGCTGGAGCCCGGGGCGAGCGTCACCTCGCCGATCACCACGGACGTCGGGGCCACGAACGCGTCCACGGCGATGTCCGGCTCCTTGCCGCCCATGCCCGTGATCAACGCCTGCTCCGCCATCGCCTGCTCCTTCGCGCCGGTGTGGTGCTCCTGGGGCCCTCTCCGCCGGATCGGGCCGACTCACACGGTAGGTGACGGTTCCTGGCGTGCGCCGAGCAGTGGGGCGAACATCACAGGTCACCGCGCGGATCGCCGCCCGCGCCTCCGACTACCGTGAGCGCGTGCCGAAGAACCGAAACACGTTCTCCTTCCTCGCCCGCTGGCCGCGCCGTGCCGCCTCTCGCGCGGTGCACCGGGGCTGGGCGTGGGTGCAGGAGGCGGGCGCGGTCACCGCGGAACACCCCGGGCGGCTGCGGTTCGGCGCGATCGGCGAGGGCACCCGGCTCGCCTTCCCGCAGGGAACCGTCTTCGGGGAGCCGTGGATCGAGCTCGGTGCGCACTGCGTCATCGGCGAGCAGGTGACCCTCACGGCCGGGATGATGCCGGACCTGGACCTGGGGCCCGACCCCATCCTCACGCTGGGCGACGGCGTCGTGCTGGGGCGCGGCAGCCACGTCATCGCGGACACGACCGTGTCGATCGGCTCCGACACGTACTGCGGTCCGTACGTCTACATCACCTCGACGAACCACAGCTACGACGACCCGCACGAGCCCGTGGGCAAGCAGTGGCCCCGGATGGAGCCCGTGGCGATCGGCCCCGGCTGCTGGATCGGCACCGGCGCCGTGATCCTGCCCGGAGCCAGGCTCGGCCGGAACGTGGTGGTCGCGGCGGGCGCGGTCGTCAGGGGCGAGGTCCCCGACCACGCGGTGGTCGCGGGCGCCCCGGCTCGCGTCGTACGCAGCTGGGACCCGGAGACGGGCTGGCAGCCGCCGCTGCGCACGCCCGCACCCGTGCCCATCCCGGAAGGCGTCACGCCCGAGCAGCTCCTCGCCCTCACCGAGCTGGACGGGGCGCGGGACACCACCGGCCCGTGATCGGGGACGTACGCCGTGGGGCAGTGCCCTGCGGGGCGGTGCCATGTGGGGCAGTGCAATATTCTTGACCCCGGCATGCGCTGTACGCGACCGTGCCGCCCACACCTGGCCCCTTCACACTCCGCCATCCACCGCAGGGACGGAACGTGTCCGACCTCGATCAGCTCACCCGGTCGCTCGCCCGCAACCTCAAGCGCCGGCGGGGGGAGCGCGGCTTCACCCTCGACGTCCTCGCGGCCCGCGCCGGAGTCAGCCGTGGCATGATCATCCAGATCGAGCAGGCCCGCACGAACCCCAGCGTCGGTACGACGGTCAAGCTGGCCGACGCCCTCGGGGTCAGCATCACCACTCTCCTCGACCAGGAGCAGGACGCCCAGGTCCGGCTGGTGCCGCAGAGCCAGGCCGTCCGTATGTGGTCCACCGAAGCGGGCAGCTCCACGACGCTGGTCGTCGGGACCGAGGCCCGGGGCCCGCTCGAACTGTGGGCCTGGCGGCTGATGCCCGGCGAGGGCAGCACCTCCGACCCGCACCCCGAGGGGACCGTCGAACTGCTCCACGTGACCGAGGGCGAACTGACCCTCCTCGTCGAGGACCGGAGCTACCCCGTCCCCGCGGGCACCTCCGCCACGTTCCAGGCGCACGTGCCCCACGGCTACCGCAACGAGGGCGCCGAACCGACCGTGTTCACCCTGGCCGTCGCCGTCCCGCCCGCCCGCTGAGAAGCCGGGTGCGGTCGGCGGTGTCCGCCCGGCGGACGGCCTCAGCCGGGCGTCGCCGGCCGGTGCTCCGTGAGCCAGCCCGTGGCGAAGTCGACCGCCGCCCGCAGCCCGACGAGCCGGCAGGTGGCCGCCCCCAGCCGCGCCGTCCGTACGTCACCGTCGGCGGCGGCCTCCTCGAACGCCGCGCCCAGGGCCGCGAAGTCGCCGTCGTCCAGGGCGACGTCCTCGTACTCCCACCACTGGCGCACACCCCCGGGCGCCACCACGCATCGGTAGCGGCGGCGCGGCGGACCCGGCATGCGGTACTCGCCCAGGTGGAAGGCCGTACAGGTGGCGTAGCCGGTGCCGAGCAGCAGAATCCGGGCGTCCGCCTCGTACAGCCGGGCGAGCGGCGAATCCTCCCCGAGATGGCAGTCGGCCCGGTGGCCGCCGAGGAAACCCGCCGCACCGGGGCCGAGCGCGGCGAACGAGGTCTGTGGATGCGTGCTGCGCCCGGCGCCCGCCGCCGTCCGTACGGTCTCGGCCAGCGCGCCCATGGACGGCGCCGGGGTCAGCGCCGGGTCGAACGGGGGCATCGACGCCCGCACCGCCTCGCGCGCCTCGGCGTCCAGCCCCCGGACCCGCGCGCGGTAGTGCGGTGAGGTGTCCGAGTTCTCCGGGGTGAAGGCCGGGACCACCACCGTCCCCTCCGGCCCCACTGCCCGGCGCACCGCGCCCAGCACCCCGTCGGCCCCGCCCACGCCCGGGCCCACCGCCCGCAGCGAGGCGTGCACCAGCAGGACATCGCCGGGGCGCACCCCCAGCGCGGTGAGGGCCGCCGCCGTCAGGGCCCCGTCGAGCGTGTCGTGAAGGAGCGTGTGGTCCACGGCGGGAATCCTTCCCGCAGTGGGACGGGCCCCACACCCTCAGGCGTGCTCCGGCAGCTTCGGGATCTCGATCGCCGGGCACCGGTCCATGACCATGTCCAGGCCCGCCGCCCGCGTCCGCCCGTACGCGGCCCGGTCCACCACCCCGAGCTGGAACCACACCGCCTTCGCGCCCGCCGCCACCGCCTCGTCGGCGACCGCGCCCGCCAGCTCGCTGTTGACGAACACGTCCACCACGTCGACCGGGAAGGGAATGTCCGCCAGCGAGGCGTAGCCCTGCTCCCCGTGCACCGCCTCGGCCTTCGGGTGCACCGGCACCACCCGCTTCCCGAACCGCTGAAGGACCTGAGCCACCCCGTAGGCCGCCCGGGAGGGGTTGTCGGACAGGCCCACCACCGCCCAGGTGTCGCCGGTGTCCCGAAGAATCCGCCGGATCGTCTCCGCCTCTTGGCGTGCGTCTGTGTCTGCGTGCATGCCGGGACAACAGAAGGCCCCCGCCCGCCATTCCCGACAGGAGCGCCGGGAGCTGCCCGCGCGACGGGACATAGGGTGGGCGGATGCAGGAGCAGTACCGGACCGTCGCCCGCGCGGGTGTGCACGAGAGCGAGATCAACCGATCGCGTTTCCTCTGCTCCCTCGCCCCCGCCGCCACCGAGCAGGAGGCGCAGGACTTCGTCGCCCGCGTCCGCAAGGAGCACCCCACCGCCACCCACAACTGCTTCGCGTACGTGATCGGCGCCGACGCCGCCGTACAGAAGGCCAGTGACGACGGTGAACCCGGCGGAACGGCGGGCGTGCCGATGCTCCAGATGCTCATGCGGCGGGAGATGCGGTACGTCGCGGCGGTCGTCACCCGCTACTACGGCGGCGTCAAACTCGGCGCGGGCGGGCTGATCCGGGCGTACGGGGGAGTGGTCGGCGAGGCCCTCGACGCGCTCGGCACCATCACTCGGCAGCGCTTCCGGCTCGCCACGGTCCGCGTCGACCACCAGCGGGCGGGCAAGCTGGAGAACGATCTTCGGGCCACCGGCCGTGACGTCCGCGAGGTGCGGTACGCGGAGGCCGTGACCATCGAGATCGGGCTGCCGGACGCCGATGTGGCGGCTTTCACCGCCTGGCTGGCCGACGCGACCGCCGGGACCGCCGGACTGGAGCTGGGCGGCGAGGCGTACGGGGACGTGTGACCGGGGCCGGGGTGTGACCCAGGAGCTGGGCGCGAAAATCATGATCGATGCGGGTTCGGCGACCCGGCGGCGTTAGCGTGGTCGTTGCCGACGGCGCGACCGCGGACCGGCGGCGTGCGACCCACGGGGTGGAGGACGAGGACGATGCGGGCCGGTACCGGCGGAGTGACGGCGATGCGGGCGCGGATCGGCGGGGTGGTGGCGTGAGGCTTCTGCACACCTCGGACTGGCACCTGGGCCGGTCCTTCCACCGCGTCTCCCTGCTGGAGGCCCAGGCCGCCTACCTCGACCACCTCGTGGCGACCGTACGGGAGCGCGAGGTCGACGCCGTCCTCGTCGCCGGCGACGTCTACGACCGGGCCGTCCCGCCGCTCAGCGCCGTCGAACTGTTCGACCGGGCGCTGCACCGGCTCGCCGCCGCCGGCGTTCCCACCGTCATGATCTCCGGCAACCACGACTCGGCCCGCCGCCTCGGCGTCGGCGCCGGACTCTTCGAGCGGGCCGGAATCCACCTGCGGACCGACCCCGAGGGCTGCGCCACCCCCGTCGTCCTCACCGACGACCACGGGGACGTCGCCCTCTACGGGCTGCCCTACCTGGAACCGGCCCTGGTCAAGGACGCCCTGCGTGCCCCCAAGGCCGGTCACGAGGCGGTCCTCACCGCCGCCATGGACCGGGTCCGCGCCGACCTCGCCGCCCGGCCCGCGGGCACCCGCTCCGTCGTCCTCGCCCATGCCTTCGTGGCGGGCGGGGAGCCCAGCGACAGCGAACGCGACATCACCGTCGGCGGGGTCGCCGCCGTCCCGGCCGGAGTCTTCGACGGCGTCGACTACGTCGCCCTCGGCCACCTCCACGGCAGTCAGCGGGTCACCGAACGCGTCCGCTACTCCGGCTCCCCGCTCGCCTACTCCTTCTCCGAGGACGGCCACCGCAAGACCATGTGGCTGATCGACCTCGACGGCGACGGGAACATCGCCGCCGAGGAACGGATCGACTGCCCGGTCGAACGTCCCCTCGCCCGGCTCCGAGGCCGCCTCGACACCCTCCTGGAGGACCCGGCCCTGGACCGCCACGAGCACGCCTGGGTCGAGGCCACCCTCACCGACCCGGTCCGCCCCGCCGACCCCATGGCCCGCCTCGCCCGGCGCTTCCCGCACACCCTCAGCCTCGTCTTCGACCCCGAGCGGCCCCCCGAGGACCCCCTCGCCTCCTACGCCCAACGGCTCAAGGACCGCGACGACCACCAGATCGCCGAGGACTTCGTGGCCCATGTGCGCGGCGGCAGCGGACCCAGCGACCTCGAACGCACCGTCCTGCGCGCCGCGTTCGACGACGTACGGGTGGACGAGAGCGTGCGCGAGGTGTCCCGTTGAGACTGCACCGCCTCACCCTCACCGCCTTCGGCCCGTTCGGCGCCACCCAGGAAGTCGACTTCGACGCCCTCTCCTCGGGCGGACTGTTCCTCCTCCACGGCCCCACCGGCGCCGGGAAGACCTCCGTCCTGGACGCCGTCTGCTACGCCCTGTACGGGGCCGTCCCCGGTGCCCGCCAGAGCCCCGGCGCCTCCCTGCGCAGCGACCACGCGCCCGTGGACCTGCCCACCGAGGTCCAGCTGGAGCTGACCGTCGGCGGCCGGCGCCTCGAAGTCACCCGCAGTCCCGCCCAGCTCCGCCCCAAGAAGCGGGGCGACGGCTTCACCCCGGAGAAGGCGCAGAGCAGACTGCGCGAACACGACCCCGAGCGCGGCTGGCAGGCCCTCAGCAAGTCGCACCAGGAGATCGGCGAGGAGCTGACCCAGCTCATCGGCATGAGCCGGGACCAGTTCTGCCAGGTCGTGCTGTTGCCGCAGGGCGACTTCGCCCGTTTCCTGCGTGCCGACGCCGAGGCCCGCGGCAAGCTCCTCGGCCGGCTCTTCGACACCCGCCGCTTCGCCGCCGTCGAGGAGCGGCTCGCCGCACTGCGCCGGGGCGCCGAGGCCAGGGTGACCGCGGGCGACGAGAAGGTCCTCGCCCTCCTCCAGCGCATCGCCCAGGCCGCCGGACCAGCCGGGACCGAGGCCGCGCCCCCCGTGGTCCGGCCCGGCGAACCAGGCCTCGCCGACGCCGCCCTGGAATGGGCCGCCCTCGCCCGCAGCGCCGCCCGCGAACACCTCGACATCGCCCACTGCGTGCTCGCCGATGCGGAGGGGCGGCAGACCGCCGCCCGCCACGCCCTGGACGCCGAACGCGAACTGGCCCGCCTCCAGCAGCGGTACGAGGAGACCCTGGCGCGGGCCGCGGCGCTGGAGGAACGCCGCCCCGAACACGACCGCTGCCGGCAGCAGTTGGAGCGCGCCCGCAAGGCCGAGCGGGTCGCCCCCGCGCTGGAGCTGCGCGAGGAGGCCGAGCGCGCCCACCGGGCGGCGAGAGACGCCCTCGACACGGCCAGGGCGCGACTGTCGCCCGACCTCGTCGACGCGGGCGCCGAACAACTCACCGAGCTGGAGCACCGGTTCCGGCAGGAGCTGGGCGGCCTGGAATCCGCCCGCCGGGCCGAGCGGCGCAGCACCGAGATCGACGAGGAACGGGACCTGCTGGAGCGGGAGGCCCGCGCCGACGACGCGACCGTCCGCGACGTGGAAGCGTGGCTGGCCGACTGGGACGCCGTCCACACCCGGCTCCGGGAGCGCGTCGCGACGGCCCAGGAGGCCGCGACCCGCGCCGAACAACTCGCCGGACGTCTCGGCCCGGCCCGCCGCCGACTGGAGGCGGCCCTCCGTCGCGACACCCTGGCCGTCGAGGCGGAGACCGCCCGGCACGCCCTGTCCGAGGCCCGGGAACGCGCCCTCGACGCCCACGAGACCTGGCTCGGGCTGCGGGAGCGGCGGCTGCGCGACATCGCGGCGGAGCTGGCCGCCGGGCTCGTCGACGGCGCGCCCTGCACCGTCTGCGGCTCCCCGGACCACCCGGCGCCCGCCACCGAGGGCGACGGCCATGTCGACCGGGCCACCGAGGAGGCCGCGCTCACCGCCCACCGGCGCGCCGAGGAGGCCCGCGCCCGCGCGGAGCAGGCCCTCGGCCTCGTCCGCGAACGCCACGCGGCAGCCCATGCCGAGGCCCGCGAGGCGGAGAATTCGGTGACGGCAGGGGACGGGGCGGCGGCGTCCCCTGCCGCCGACGAGCACGCCGCGCGGGCGGAGCCGTCCGCGGACCTCCCCGCCGACCCGGTCCCCGCGCAGTCGGCGGAGCCCGCCGGCTTCCCGGCCGAGGCCGACTCCGGCCCGTCCGTCGCCGAACTCCGCCAGATCGTCGACCGGTTGACCGAGGAGCACGCCGAGGCGCACCGCCTCGCCGCCGGGACCCACGCCGCGCACGAGGCTCTCGACGCGGCCGAGCGCGAGCACCTCGGGCGGCTCGAACTCCGTCGGCAGGCCGAGCGCAGGGCCGCCGCCCGCACCTCGCGGCGCGAGGCCCTCGACCGCGAACAGGCCGGGCTGGAGGGCGAACTCGCCACGGCCCGGGCCGAGTCCGGCTCCGTAGCCGCGTACGCGGACCGCCTCACCCGCCGGGTCGCGCTGCTCGCGGACGCCGCCGAGGCCGTACGCGCCGAACAGGAAGCGGCCCAGCGGCGCAAGGAAGCCGACGACCGGCTGTCCGACGCGGCGTTCCGCGCGGGCTTCGACACCCCGCAGGCCGCCGCGGCGACCCTCCTCGACGCCACCGCCCAACGCGACCTCCAACACCGCATCGACGCCTGGCAGGCCGAGGCCGCCGCGGTCGCGGACCGCCGTGCCGAGCAGGACGCCCGCGCCGCGGCGGAGTGCCCCCCCGCCCGACCCGCCGCCGCACAGGGCGCGTTCGACACGGCGGAATGGCTGCTGCGCGAGGCCGCCTCCGCACTCGCCGCCGCCCGTGAGCGCTGCGCCGAGATGTCGCGCCTCTCGTCGCTGGCCGCCGACGAGGTCCGGCGGCTGGGCCCGGTGCGCCAGGAGTACGAGCGCGTCGCCCGGCTCGCGGGCCTGGCCGCGGGCACCTCCGCCGACAACGAACGCAAGATGCGCCTGGAGGCCTATGTCCTGGCCGCCCGCCTCGAACAGGTGGCGGCCGCCGCCACCGCGCGCCTTCGGCGGATGTCCTCCGGCCGCTACACCCTCGTCCACTCCGACGCCCGTACCGGCGGCCGCAGGGCGGGGCTCGGGCTGCATGTGGTGGACGCCTGGACCGGCAGCGAACGGGACACCGCGACCCTGTCCGGCGGCGAGACGTTCTTCGCCTCCCTCGCCCTCGCGCTCGGCCTCGCCGACGTGGTGACCGAGGAGGCGGGCGGCGTACGCCTGGACACCCTCTTCATCGACGAGGGCTTCGGCAGCCTCGACGACCAGACCCTGGACGAGGTGCTCGACGTGCTGGACTCGCTGCGGGAGCGGGACCGCAGTGTGGGCATCGTCAGCCACGTGGCCGACCTGCGCCGCCGTATCCCGGTCCGCCTCGAAGTGGTCAAGGAGCGGCAGGGCTCCTCGGTGCGCCACCGACTGTGACCCCCGCCGGGCGCACGCCCGTTCAGCGGCCGATCGCGCGGCGGGGGAGCGGCGAGGAGTAGACGATGCTCGTCGTGACGGAGCCCAGGGCGCCGATCCGGCCGGTGGTCTCCTCCAGATGCTTCATCGAGCGGGCCGTCACCTTGAGGACGAAACAGTCGTCACCGGTGACGTGGTGGGCCTCGATGATCTCCGGCGTGGTCTCCAGGAGGTCGTGGAACGGCTTGTAGTTGCCGTTCGGGTACCGCAGCCGTACGAGGGCGAGGATCGGCAGCCCGAGCCGTTCGGCGTCCACCACCGCCGCGTACCCGCTGATCACCCCCAGCTCCTCCAACCGCCGCACCCGCTCGGTCACGGCGCTCGGGGACATGGCGACGGCACGGGCGAGCTCGGCGAACGTCGCCCGTCCGTCGCGCTGAAGGACGTCGAGAATGCGCCAGTCGGTGGCGTCCGGGGAATAGTCGGTCATGGGTCGGATAGAACAGGGAAATCCCCGGCGGATCAAGAAGAGCGCCGGGAAATCCCACTTCCAGACCCCGGCCCGCGACCGTAAATTCATGGTCATGAACTCTCAGCCCGCACCCGCACCCGCATCCACGACTCGGTCCGACAATCCCGTGCTGCGCGTCGCGCCCGCCTCCCCCGCAGCCGCGGCCGCCTACTTCGCCGCCTCGCTCGCTTTCCACGCCGACGTCTCCGATGTCGCCTCCGCACTCGCCGCCGACGGCGACCCCGGGTTCGTCGTCGTGGACAGCCGTTCCACCGCGTCCTGGGACCAGGGGCACATTCCCGGCGCGGTACATCTGCCCACCGCCCTGATCCCCGAGCAGGCGGCGGCGCTGCTCGACCCGGCCGTGCCCGTGGTCACGTACTGCTGGGGGCCCGGCTGCAACGGCGCCACCCGTGCGGCCCTGGCCCTCGCTCGACTCGGCTACCAGGTCAAGGAGATGCTCGGCGGCTTCGAGTACTGGGCGCGCGAGGGGTTCGCCTTCGAGACCTGGGAGGGGAGCGGGCGTCGCGCCGCCGACCCGCTCACCGCACCGCTCGACGACGGCGAGTGCGGCTGCTGAGAGCAACTGCTGACCCGGCGTCACCGATGCCGCCCCGTCCGCGGGGTCACCGGCGCGGCACGGCGGCGGCCGGCGCCGCGAACAGCTCCCCGGCCGCCACCCCGCTGACCTGGCCCTCGCCGACTTCAACCACCCGGCACCGCCGGCGGCACCGCCGGCGCGGTCAGAGCCGGGACAGCTCGTCCACCAGATCGTCGAGACCCAGCGACCCCTGGGACAGCGCCGCCATGTGCCAGGCCTTGAGGTCGAACGCGTCGCCGCGCGCAGCGCGCGCGTTCTCGCGGCCCAACAGCCAGGCGCGCTCGCCCAGCTTGTAGCCGATGGCCTGGCCCGGCATGGACAGGTAGCGGGTCAGCTCGCTCTCCACGAAGTCGGCGGGACGCCCACTGTGGTTGCCGAAGAACTCCTGCGCCAGGCCGGGAGTCCAGCGCTCGCCCGGGTGGAAGGGGGAGTCCGCCGGAATCGTCAGCTCCAGGTGCATGCCGATGTCGACGATCACCCGGCAGGCGCGCATCATCTGGGCGTCCAGATAGCCGAGCCGCCGCTCCGGATCGGGCAGGAAGCCCAGCTCGTCCATGAGCCGCTCCGCGTACAGCGCCCAGCCTTCGGCGTTCGCACTGACCTGGCCGACCGACGCCTGGTAGCGCGAGAGGCTGTCGGCGACGTGCGTCCACTGGGCGATCTGGAGGTGGTGGCCGGGAACGCCCTCGTGGTACCAGGTCGAGACCAGGTCGTACACCGGGAAGCGGGTCTCGCCCATGGTGGGAAGCCAGGTGCGTCCGGGGCGCGAGAAGTCCTCGGACGGACCGGTGTAGTAGGGCGCGGCGGCCCCGCCGGGCGGGGCGATGTGCGACTCCACCTTCCGGACCCGCTCGGCGAGGTCGAAGTGGGTGCCGTCCAGAGCCTCGATCGCCTCGTCCATCAGCTCCTGGAGCCAGTCGCGGACCTCGTCCACGCCCTCGATGTGCTTGCCGTGCACGTCGAGGTGGGCGAGCGCCTCCCAGGGGCCGGCCCCGGGAAGCACCTTCTCGGCCTCGGTCTTCATCTCGGCGAGCAGCCGGTGGTACTCGGACCAGCCGTACGCGTAGGCCTCGTCGAGATCCAGGTCGGTGCCGTTGTACAGCCGCGACCAGCGCGCGTACCGCTCCCGGCCGACCGTGTCCGGCGCCCCCTCGATCGCCGGGGCGTACACATCGCGCATCCAGTCCCGCAGCGAGAGCACAGAAGCCGTCGCGAGCCGGGCCGCCTCGTCGAGCTCCGCCCGCAGGGCGTCGGGAGCCGAGGTGACGAAGTCCTCGAAGAACGCCGGGCTGTCGCTCTCGCCGCCCCACTCCGTCAGCTGCCCGATGAACGTGGCGGTCGCGCGCGGCCCCCCGTACAGCTTGCGTTCCAGACCGAGCGCGAGCGAGGCGCGGTACCCCTCCTGCGCGGCGGGCACGGCGCGCAGCCGCTCCGCGACCGCCGCCCAGTCCTCGTCCGTCCCGGTCGGTGTGATCGTGAAGACCTCGGTGATGCTGTGCGCGGGCGAGTGCAGGTTGGAGACGGTCCGCAGCCCCTCCTCGGCCTCGTGGACGGCGAGCTCCGCCGTCAGGCGCTCCCGCAGCAGGCGTCCGCAGCGCCGCTCGGCGTCACTGTCCGCGCCGGGCCGCCGCTCCGCGGCGTCCAGGTCCCGCAGCGTCTTGCGGATGAGGGCGGCGACCGCGGCCTGACCGGCCGGTGAGAAGTCGGGCAGGCGGTGCGAGCTCTCGGGCACACCCAGGTAGGTGCCGGTGATGGGGTCGAGTTCGATGATGGCGTCGACGTAGGCGTCGGCGACCTGACGGGGCAGCGCGCTGCTGGAAGTGTCTGACATGCGGACATCCTCGTATGACGGCACGCCCCCCGTCACCACCGTGGAGTACGGGACGTCCGAAAGACGATCACTCCTCGGGAGCCTGCCGGGGCGGCAGGAGCGGCCCGCAGTCCCACTGCTGGAAGACCAGCCGCGTCTCCACCCGAGCCACTTCCCGGCGCGAGGTGAACTCGTCCAGCACCAGTCGTTGCAGATCCGCCGTGTCGGCCACCGCCACCTGTACGAGATAGTCGTCGGGGCCGGTGAGATGGAACAGCGCGCGCGACTCCGGCAGGGCCCGGACACGGTCGACGAACGGCCCGATCAGCTCCCGGCGGTGCGGCCTGACCTGCACCAGGAGCAGCGCCTGAAGCCCCCGGCCCAGCTTCGCCGGGTCCAGCCGCAGCTGGTCGCCGAGGATCACCCCGGCACGGCGCAGCCGGGCCACCCGGTCCAGGCAGGTCGAGGCGGCCACGCCCACCTCGGCGGCGAGTTCCCGGTACGTCGTCCGCGCATCGTTCTGCAGGAGCCGCAGAATCTGTAGATCCACCGGATCGAGAGCGACTGAATCGGCCATGCGGCGAACGTAGCACGGGGGTGGACCGCTACGAACCGGTAACTGTTCAGAGTGACGCGCATGGAGAACGAAGTCTCGATGACGCCCCCTGCCGCCACCCCTTCCAGGGCGCTCGCCACCGAAGCCGTGCACGCCGGACGCGACGACCTCGCCTCCCTCGGCCTGCACGCCCCGCCGCTCGACCTGTCCACCACCTACCCCTCCTACGACTCGCGCGCCGAGGCCGAACGGATCGACGCCTTCGCCACCACCGGCGCACGCCCCGACGGGCCCCCCGTCTACGCCAGGCTGGACAACCCCACCACCGGCCGTTTCGAGACGGCCCTCGCCCGGCTGGAGGGCACCGAGAGCGCGGTCGCCTTCGCCAGCGGCATGGCCGCGCTCACCGCGGTACTGCTCGCCCGGGCGAGCCTGGGGCTGCGCCATGTCGTCGCCGTCCGCCCGCTCTACGGTTGCAGCGACCACCTCCTCGGCGCCGGACTGCTGGGCACCGAGGTGACCTGGACCGACCCGGCGGGCATCGCCGACGCGATCCGCCCGGACACCGGTCTGGTGATGGTCGAGACGCCCGCCAACCCGACGCTGGCCGAGGTCGACATCCGAGCCGTCGCCCAGGCCTGCGGCTCCGTACCGCTGCTCGTCGACAACACCTTCGCCACCCCCGTACTCCAGCGCCCCGTCGAACACGGCGCGCGGATCGTCCTGCACAGCGCCACCAAGTACCTCGGCGGACACGGGGACGTCATGGGCGGCGTCGTCGCCTGCGACGAGGAGTTCGCCGCCACGCTGCGCCAGGTGCGGTTCGCCACCGGCGGCGTGCTGCACCCGCTGGCCGGGTACCTGCTGCTGCGCGGCCTCTCCACCCTTCCGGTACGGGTACGGGCCGCCTCGGCCAGCGCCGCCGAACTCGTCCGCCGGCTCACCGCCGACCCGCGGATCGCCCGGGTGCACTACCCGGAGATCGGTGGCGCGATGGTCTCCTTCGAGGTGTACGGGGACCCGCACCGGGTGATCGCCGGGGTGCGGCTCATCACCCCTGCCGTCAGCCTCGGCAGTGTGGACTCGCTGATCCAGCACCCGGCCTCCATCAGCCACCGCATCGTGGACGAGGGAGACCGGCGGGCGTCGGGCGTCGGCGACCGGCTGCTGCGGATGTCGGTCGGCCTGGAGGACGTCGAGGACCTGTGGGCGGACCTGTGCCAGGCCCTCAGCGACGGTTCCGTTCAGCCGGAGCGGCCTGCCCACTCGCCCGCCGCTCGCCCGTCCCTGGCTCACTCGTGAGCTGCTCCCGCGTGAGCCGTTCGCTCCTCAGCCGGGCGGTGATGACGAGCGTGCCCTCCTCGATCTGATAGTCGAGGGGCAGTTCAAGCGCGCGCATCGCCGCCACCATGCCGGTGTTGCGGGCCTGCGTCACGGCGTAGACGCTGTCGCAGCCCGCCTCGTCGGCGAGGGCCACCAGCCGGCGCAGCAGCTCGGAGCCGATGCCCCGGCGCTGCCAGCCGTCCTCGACGAGGAGGGCGACCTCGGTCTCGTCCCCGTCCCACAGGAGGTGGCCCAGCGCCACCAGCTTTCCGGAGGCGGTCTGCACGGCCAGGGTGCGCCCGAAGCGGGGGCTCAGCAGATGGTCCAGATAGCGGTCCGCGTCCCCGACGGGACCGTGGTAGCGCAGCCCCAGGGTCTGCTGGGAGCAGCGGTCGTGCATGGCGCGGGCTGCGGCGAGATCGCCGCGGTCCGCGCGCCGTACGGTGATCTCGTTGCCCTCGGGCAGCGTGAGGATGTCCTCGCTGCGCGGCACCCGGGGGCCGAGGCGGGCGTCGAGCTCGACCAGGGCCCGGGCCCGGGCGAACTCGGTCGGTGTGAACGGCAGATAGGGGCGCTCCACGGAGATGACCCCGCCCGACGGGTCCCGCAGACGCATGACCGTCTCCTCCAGCACGCCTTCGACCGGGGCGCTCTCCCCGGTCGGACGGCCGGTGAGGGAGACGGCGGGCAGTGAGTGGATGGTGCAACGGCCCAGCAGCTGGCGCAGCGCGAGGGGAAGCTCGGCCGCGTCGAGAGCCGTCCGCGTGGCCAGCGACAGCACCCGCGTCGGGGTGTCGACCAGATCGTGGGCGTCCGCCCGCTCGATCCAGGTGGAGGAGCCGCCCGCGGCCGAGACCTGCCCGGTCAGCTGCTGCGCCTGGAGCGCGGCGGGCGCCCGCAGCAGGAACTCGTCGACCGTCCCGTCGGCGAGCGGGTGGGTCTGCAACGTGAGGATGTCGACCCGGAGCCGGGCGAGGGCCACGCACAGCGCGGCCAGACTCCCGGGGGCGTCGCGCACCGTCGTCCGCATCCGCCACAGCACCGTCTCCTCGGCGCCGGAGACCCCGCCCGCCTCCGTCCTCGTACCGGCGTCGGTATCCGTATCGGCCTCTCCATCGGCTGATGGGGGTGCGTGACTGTGCTTCCGCGCCCACCAGGTGTGGAACGCCGCCGTGGCCACCAGCGCGACCGCGGAGGCCAGGAGCAGATAGGGACCGTCGGGCTGGTGCCCGATCAGATTGGCGATCGCGTCGGCCACGGCCACGGCCGTGAACAGGGCGGCCAGCTCGATCAGGTCCCGCCGCCAGTGGTGCGTACGGCGGGCGCTCTTCGCAGATGTCACATCAGTCATACCCTCACTGTGAGGGAAGGGTGTTGCCTGATCACGAACGCCTTGTGACTGATGGGTTAAGTGTGGATCTGGTTGCCTATCGTCGCCTTTCAGTCAAATTCTTGGGGTCATATTTGACGTACCTGACCCCGTTTGCTCGGGGCCCAGTGGCAGCGCTCCCGGGCACGGGGGAGTCGGGGGACGGGGGAGTCGGGGGACGGCGAGGCCGCCCCCCGGCCGCTACTGCCCGACGCGGCCGGGCCGGAGCACCTTGGTGAACAGCACCGCCCCGCCCTCCGCCCGCAGACGCACCGTCAGGTCCGCGCTGTCGCCGTCGATCTGGACCTCGCCGAAATACTGCGGGGACTCCATCGGCGACACGTTGGCGCGGTCCGGGGCCCGCACGAAGACCCGGTCGGGCCCGAACGTGCCGTCCAGCCTGTTGGCCGGGAAGCCGCCCGCAGCCAGCGGGCCCGACACGAACTCCCAGAACGGGGCGAAGTCCTTGAACGCCGCTCGCTCCGGCGCGTAGTGCTGGGCCGAGGTGTAGTGCACGTCCGCCGTCAGCCACAGCGTGCCGGTGACCCTGCGGTGCTTGATGAACCGCAGCAGTTCGGCGATCTGGAGCTCCCGTCCGAGCGGCGCGCCGGGATCGCCCTGCGCCACCGCTTCGAAGTTCGCCGAGCCGTCCGGGACGACCAGGCCGAGCGGCATGTCGGCGGCGATCACCTTCCACACCGCCCGGGACGCGGCGAGTGAGCGTTTCAGCCACCGCAGCTGCTCGGCGCCGAGGATGCCGGTCGTGTCGTCCGCCTGCCGGTTCGGGGAGTTGGCGTTGCGGTGCGAACGCATGTCGAGGACGAACACGTCCAGCAGCGGCCCGTGGTGGACGACCCGGTACATGCGGGACGGCCGTGCCGAACCGTACGAGGGCGGGAGCGGGACGTACTCGTGGAAGGCCCGCACGGAACGCGCCGCGAGGATGTCGACGTTCTTCTCGGTGTAACGGGCGTCGTCGAGGATCTGGCCGGGATACCAGTTGTTGCGCACCTCGTGGTCGTCCCACTGCACGATGGAGGGCACTTGGGCGTTGAAGCGGCGGACGTTCGTATCGAGCAGGTTGTAGCGGAAGTTGCCCCGGTACTCGTCCAGGGTCTCGGCGACCTTCGCCTTCTCCTCGGTCATGACATTGCGCCAGATCCGGCCGTCCGGCAGCGTGACGCTCGCCTCCAGCGGCCCGTCCGCGTAGACGCTGTCGCCGCTGCACAGGAAGAAGTCCGGGTCCAGGCGGCGCATCTCCTCGTAGGCCCGGTAGCCGCCGATGTCCGGATTGATGCCCCAGCCCTGCCCCGCGATGTCGCCGGACCACAGGAAGCGCACACCGTCCCGGCGCCGGCAGGGAGCGGTACGGAAGGTTCCGTACACCGGGCGGCCGGTACGGCGCGGATCATCCGGGTCGGTGAGCGTGACGCGGTAGTGGACCTGCTCGCCCGCGGGCAGGCCGCGGAGGGGCGTCGTTCCGGTGTGGTCCGTTCCGGGGCCGATCAGCGGCCCGTGCCACCGGCGGGGCCGCCGGAACGAGGCGGTCGCCGAGGTCTCCACCAGCATCCGGGCGGGCCGATCCGACCGTACCCAGACCAGCGCCGACGAAGCCGTGACGCTTCCCACCTGCACGCCCCAGGACGCCTCGGGCCGCCCCGCCAGCGTCAGGGCGGGCGCGGCCGCCGGGGTCGCGGTCGCGGTCACGGGGGAGAGGGCTACCGCTGCCGGGGCGAGCAGCGAGCCGCGCAGGACGGCGCGGCGGCCGGGCGAGGGGATACGCGGGCGGTAGGGCATCGGAGCGCCTCCAGGAGGGTGGACGGGCGGTGCACCACGCCCCCGGGAGGCCGAGGCCTGCCCCGGGACCGGCGCCGGTCTCCGTCCATGCCTACTGCCCGGCGGCGGCCGGGGCCCCAACCCCGGGTGAACGGCGCCGGTCAGTCGGGTCCGGCGCCGCCGGGGCGCCGGACGGCCCCGCAGTGCCTGAGGCTGTTCTCAGCGCGGCGACGCCCCGGGCGATGTCGCCGGGGGTGAGATGGGCGTAGCCGAGGACGAGGGGCACCGCCCCGTCCTGCGGACCTGCCGTTCCGCAGTCGCTCCCGGTCGGCGCGGGCGTGGTCTACGGGTCCGGCGTCATCGGGCGTCGCACGGCCGCCGCAACACCGCGCTCCGGGCTGCCGCCGACGCCCCGGCGGGCCCGCTCAGCGGCTGGTGTCCAGGATGACGCGCGCGACCAGGGCGGGGTCGTCGTTCATCGGGACGTGTCCGCAGCCGGGCAGCCGGACGAGCCGGGCGTCGGGGATCACCCGCTTGGCACGGACCCCCTGCCTGCGCAGCAGGATCCGGTCCCGGGTGCCCCAGGCGACGGTGACGGGGATGCCCTTCACGTCATCGCCGAAGAAGGTGCCCCGACCGACCTCCAGCGTCTGGTGAAACCCGGTCGCTTCCCGAAGGGCGAGCGTCTCGGCGACGACGGCTTCCGGTGAACGCCGCGCAGGCCGGGCGTAGATGGTGCTGGTCAGGGCCGTGCGCCCGGCCGCGCTGCGCGAGAGCCGCTCGATCAACGGCACCGGCATCGCCAGCGCACTGCGACGCATCGCCCGCAGCGTCCCGAAGGCGTAACGCCGCTCCGCCTCGGTCCAGAATCCCGCCGGGGCCAGCGCGGTCACCGAGCGGACCAGGTCCGTGCGCCCCAACTCGAGCGCGAGCAGGCCCCCGAGGGAGTTCCCGGCCACATGGGGGCGGTCCAGACCGAGTTCGGCGCAGAGCGCCCCGAGGACCGGTCCGACGGTCCCGAGGTCGTACGGGACTCCGTCCGGCAGGGCGGGCGAGGTGCCGAACCCGGGGAGGTCCACGGCGATGACCTCCCGTTCGGCAGCCAGGATGCGCGTCACCGGATCCCAGGCCTGGAGGTGGTGGCCGATGCCGTGGAGCAGCAGCAACGGTTCGCCGGAGCCGGTTCGTTCGTAGGCGACCGATACCCGACGCGGACCGTCGGCCGTGTCGGCGGTGAAGGAGACCGTGGTGGTCATGCTGCTCCCTGCGCTGGAGTCGACATCCCGGAGTGGATAGACATCTCGTCAACAACAATTACCGTTGAGTAGCTTGCAGTTCAAGGGGCCGGGCGATTCCCGCTGGACAGCGATCGGCGCGGCGGCTGGGAGGGGCGGGTGACTGCAGGCATCGCGACCGCGCTCTTCGAGGAGCACCGGCCCGTTCTCACCGGCGTCGCCTACCGGATGCTCGGCCGCATCGCCGATGCCGAGGACGTGGTGCAGAAGGCCTGGCTGAGGTGGTCGGCCGCGGCACGCGAGGACGTCCGTCAGCCGCGTGCCCATCTCGTGCGGATCACCACCCGGCTGGCCATCGACCGCCTCCGCCACGTGCAGTCGCGCCGGGAGTCCTACGTGGGGCCCTGGCTGCCGGAACCGGTGGTCACCGACTTCGGCCCGGCCCTCCCGGACACGGCGGAACGCGCCGTTCGGGCCGACTCCGTCTCCCTCGCCGTGCTGGTCGTCCTGGAGTCGCTCTCGCCGCTGGAGCGCGCGGTGTTCGTGCTCAGGGAGGCCTTCGGTTTCCCGTACGCCCGGGGGCCACCTGTCCCACGGGTTCGCCGCGAGCCTGGTCTGAGCCCCGCCGTCGGCAGGATGGCGGGGCTTCGTGCTGCGCGCGCCTCACCGCACCACACCACGAACGTCGTGTGAACGCTCTGCGCCAGAGTTCCGGTTCGTTCCGTTACGGAATAAGGATTGGTCTTGACCAAGGGGGTGCACCGCCCTAGGGTCTCCACTTAAGACAGGAACCTTTAATAAATAACGTCGCGGAAAAGCCGCTGGGCGATTGCGGAGGACAGGGTGGGGACCACGCAGCTGGAATCGGTACAGGAGCCGAAGTACTGGCACCTCAAGACCGTGCTCAGTGAGGCACTCGACTCGGACTTCGCGGTGGGGGAGATCCTGCCCAACGAGCGGGACCTCGCGGCGCGGTTCGGTGTCGCACGCGCCACGCTCCGGCAGGCCCTGGAACAGCTCGAACTCGAAGGCCGACTCCAGCGCCGCCGTGGCGTCGGAACGACCGTCGCCCCGCCGCGCGTGGGTGTCGCCGTCTCCACGGGCCGCCGCGAAGGGACGGGCGGCGTCGGCGGCGAGGCCTGGCAGCCGGTCGACTGCACCATGGACAAGGCCCCCGCGGCGGTCGCCGCCATGCTGGGCACGGACTCCACCGAGCCCGTGCACGTGGTGCGCCGCATCCGTGCCACCCACGGTCAGGCGGTCGCGGCGGAGCTCCTCTACATCCCCGCCTCCTCGGCGCCCGAACTGTCCGCCATCGACGCCCCGGCCGGAGCCGTCCGCGCCCGGAGCGTGCTGCGCGAGCTGCACCGCCTCGGTCTGGAGGGCCAGGACCGTTCCGTCGAGCTCGGGTCGGCGCGCGCGGACGACGCCAAGGAGCTCGACCGGCTCCCCGGCGCACCCGTCCTGGTCGTCACCACCCGCTACTTCACCGCGGACGGCACGGCGGCCGTCTCCGTCGCCACCTACCGGGCGGACACCTGCCGCCTCACCTTCGGGGACTCCGGCGCGCTGGAGATCAACGAGGAAGAGCAGGAACGCCAGGCCTCGTGAGGCCCCGCGCCTCACGAAACGTCAGCCCCGGCCGGGCTGACCCGCGCTGGGCTTCGTGAATTGTCCGCCCTCCTGGTACACCGGGTCTCGTCAGGCGCAGGCCGCCTGACGCTCCAGCCCCATGACGCCCGGCCCGCCAGGTCACGACAGCCCGCTGCCGCGCCCGCTGATTCCGGAGGCCCCCACCCCTCCGGAATCAGCGGGCTGCGTAGTACACGCCCCGGGCACGACACCGGCCCGGGCACGACACCCGGCCCAGGTACGACACCGGCCCAGGTACGACACCGGCCCAGGCCCGTCCGGAAACTCCCGCGTCCTCAGTCCCGCGCTCAGCGGCGGCCCGTAGCCGCGCCCTCCACGGCGAAGAGCTGCTCCTCGACGTGGTCCAGGGCGATCCGGAGCGCGCCCGTCGCGACCACGGCCTCTCCGAGCAACGACAGAGTCACCCGTGGCGGACGCAGGCAGTAGCGGGCCAGCTCCTCGCGCAGGGGATCCAGCACCCCGTCCAGCCCGGCCGCCCAGCCTCCGACCACGACCAGCTCCGGATCGAGCGCCAGCACCAGCGCCGCCACATCGTGCACCAGCCGCTGAAGGAACCTTTCGACGGCCGCCTGAGCCCCCGCATCGCCCTCCCGGGCCTTGGCGAACACCACCGCCACCGCCTGCTCGTCCAGCGGTTCCAGCGGTGTGTCCGTCGTGGACAGCAGATGCTCCGGCGTCACCTCCCTGCCCAGCAGGTGCAGAGCGCCGATCTCCCCGGCCGCCCCGCCGAACCCCCGGTGCAACCGCCCGCCGATCAGGGACCCCGCTCCGGGGCTCAGCCCCGCCAGTACGAAGACGATGTCGTCGGACTCGGTGGCCGCGCCCTTCCAATGCTCGGCGACCGCGGCGGCGTTGGCGTCGTTCTCCACGAGAACGGGGCAGCGGAACGAACGGCGCAGCCGCTCCCCGAGCGCCAGGCCCGTCCAGTCCGGCAACGCCGTACCCAGCCGCACGGTCCCGTCGGCCTCCACGATCCCGGGGCTGCCCACACCGACCGCACGCAGGCTGTTCCGGGCCACCCCGGTCCGCCGCAGCACATCCGCGACAACCGCCCTGACCTGGTCGAGCCGGTCGTCGGCGGAGGCGGCTTCCGACACCGACCGGGAGCTCGCGCCGATGACCCGCCCGTCCAGCCCCGAGATCAGCACCGAAACCCGGTGCGGCCCGATCTCGATACCGAGGAGATGACCCGCCTCGGTGCGGAAGCGGAACCTCCGTGCGGGCCGCCCCTGGCGCCGGGCCTCACTCTCGTCGGGCAGTGCCTCGGCCACGAGGCCGACCTCGATCAGCCCCTCGACGACTCCTTCGACCGTCGGCCGGGACAGACCCGTTGTCCGCGTCAGGTCTGTCAGCGTCGGTGCACCGGCCCCCCGCAGGGCGTGCAGCACCACCGCGGAATTGATCCGCCGCAGCAGCGACGGGTCTCCACCGGTCAGCCGGCTCACGGTGTGTCCTTCCAGCTCGTGCGCATGTTCTGCCGGATCGTACTCGCTGGCCGCAGGCCCTGCGAACAGGGCGGAAAGCCGGTACCGAGCCGCAGCCCGTGTCACCCGGGAGCGATGCGGCCGAACCGGCCCCCGGGGGCAGGTTAAGTGATTGTCAGTGCGAAGCGGTTTACTGACGCCATGACGACCGCACACCATCTCCGCCTCATCGACGGGATGTGCACCCGGGAGTTCCCTCCGGAGCGCACCCCGTCGGTCTCGGGAGTCAGCGGACCCGGCTACCACACGGTATTCCTGCACACCGATGAGGAACCCTGGGGCGATGAGGAGTCCGTTCGTGCGGAGCACCGGGCGCAGTGCCTGGCCGAGCACGACGCACTGCTCACCCTGCTGGCATCACGCTGGGGCGAACCGCAGTTGGTGAGTGTGTGGAGTGCGCAGGAGCGGATGGCGGCGGGCGAGGTGATCCCCGAGCCCTGGGTGGAGCCGGTCGCCGGGTGCGACTACCTGCGGCTCTGGAGGAACGCCGGCCGGTGGGTCGCGGTCGGGCTGGTGCTGGAGGAGGGCGGGCCCGGCTGCGAGCTGACGGTCCTGGTGACCGTGATCGATCCGCCCTGAGGCGCTCCGCCACCGCACCCTGCCCCGAGCCCCGAGCCCCGAGCCCCTGGGCCCGACGCGTCCGGGGCCGCTTGCCTGCTACGAGGTTCGCTCGGCCTCGTGGAGGCGGGCGTACTCCTCGGCCATGGTCTGAACCGTCCAGTGGGCGTTGAGACCGCTGGGGTTGGGGAGGGCCCACACCCGGGCGCCGCCGACGGTGCGGTCCTGGGGGCCGACGCGGGCTCGCGGTTCCCTGAAGGCCGTACGGTAGGCGGTGATGCCGACGACGGCGAGCCACGCCGGTTCGAGGCACTCGACCTTCTTCTCCAGCGCCGCCCCGCCCTCCCGGAACTCCTCCGTGCCGAGCTCGTCGGCCCGGGCGGTGGCTCGCGCGACCACGTTGGTGATCCCGAGCCCGAGGCCCAGGAGCTCGGACTGTTCGGACGGCAGCAGTTGTCGGGGAGTGAAGCCCGAGCGGTGGAGGACCGGCCAGAACCGGTTGCCGGGGTGGGCGAAGTGATGGCCCGTCGCCGCGGTCATGAGGCTCGGGTTGATGCCGCAGAACAACACGCGCAGACCGCCCGCGACCACATCGGGCACGATGCGGTCGCGGGCGGCGCGGAGTTCCTCGGGGGTCATACGGCTCGGGCGGTCCCGGTCAGAGGATCGAGCCGGGGGTGTAGGCCGCGGCCTCGGGGTGCTGCTTGGTGATCTCCTCGATGCGGGACACCAGCGCCGCCACCTGGTCGCCCGCCGCGCCCGTGAACGAGAGCTTGTCGGCCATCAGGGCGTCCAGCTCGGCACGGTCCAGCGGGATGCGCTCGTCGGCGGCGAGCTTGTCGAGCAGTTCGTTGCGCTCGGCTCCCTGCTCGCGCATCGCGAGGGCGGAGGCGACCGCGTTCTCCTTGATCGCCTCGTGGGCCACCTCACGGCCCACTCCGGCCCGCACAGCGCCCATGAGGACCTTGGTGGTCGCCAGGAACGGGAGGTAGCGGTCCAGCTCGCGCGCCACGACCGCGGGGAACGCGCCGAACTCGTCCAGCACCGTCAGGAAGGTCTCCAGCAGACCGTCGAAGGCGAAGAAGGCGTCCGGGAGGGCCACCCGGCGGACCACGGAACAGGACACATCGCCCTCGTTCCACTGGTCGCCCGCCAGCTCGCCCGTCATCGAGGCGTAGCCGCGCAGGATCACCATCAGACCGTTCACCCGCTCGCAGGAGCGCGTGTTCATCTTGTGCGGCATCGCGGACGAGCCGACCTGCCCGGGCTTGAAGCCCTCGGTCACCAGCTCGTGGCCCGCCATCAGCCGGATGGTCTTCGCCACCGACGAAGGCGCCGCGGCGAGCTGCACCAGAGCCGTCACCACGTCGTAGTCGAGGGAACGGGGGTAGACCTGGCCGACCGAGGTGAAGGCCTCGGCGAAGCCGAGGTGCCCGGCGATGCGCCGCTCCAGGTCGGCGAGCTTGTCCGCGTCACCGCCCAACAGGTCCAGCATGTCCTGCGCCGTGCCGACCGGGCCCTTGATCCCGCGCAGCGGATAGCGGGAGAGCAGGTCCTCCAGTCGGCCGTAGGCCACCAGCAGCTCGTCGGCCGCGGTCGCGAAACGCTTGCCGAGCGTCGTCGCCTGCGCGGCGACGTTGTGCGAGCGACCGGCGATGACGAGCTCGCGGTACTCCGCGGAGAGCTTGCCGAGCCGGGCCAGCACCGCCACGGTGCGGTCGCGCATCAGCTCCAGCGAAAGGCGGATCTGAAGCTGCTCGACGTTCTCCGTCAGGTCCCGGGAGGTCATGCCCTTGTGGACCTGCTCATGACCGGCGAGAGCGTTGAACTCCTCGATCCGGGCCTTCACGTCGTGCCGGGTGATCTTCTCGCGCTCGGCGATCGACGCCAGGTCGACCTGGTCGAGCACCCGCTCGTAATCGGCCAGCGCGGCATCCGGCACCTCGATCCCGAGGTCCTTCTGAGCGCGCAGCACCGCCAGCCACAGCTGACGCTCCAGCTTCACCTTCTGCTCGGGGGACCAGAGGACGGCCAGCTCCGTGGAGGCGTAGCGGCCGGCCAGGACATTGGGGATGCGAGGCTTCGCAGACACAGCAGTCACGTAAACGGATTCTACTGGTGGTTCGTGCAGGCCAGCGCCGCGGTCCGGTTTGTGGCTTGCTACGAGAGCCCGCCCCGGAGACCCGCCCGAAAGCCTCCCCCCGAGCCTGCCCCGAAGACCCGTCCGAAGGCCCGCCCGAACGTCCGCCCCGACGGCGCGGCCCGGAGGGTCAGGCGGAGTCGGCCCGGCGCCATCCCGTCACCGGGCCGGGGTTCTCCGCGTCCGCGGGGGTGACCCAGAAGGCGGTGCCCGTGGCCGTGTCGAACTGGGCGCCCGACCGGCCGTCACCGGAGGACCGGCCGGTGAGCCGCCGTCCGATCCAGGGCGCCAGATGCCGGCGGGTGAAGCGGATGTCCTCGGCACGCCGGGCCGCCCAGCGCGGCGGCGCGGTCGCGGGGGCCGGCGCCCGCCAGTCGAGCTCGGCAGGCAGCCCCAGCGTCTGCCACACCGCCTCGGCGACCCGCCGGTGACCGTCGGCGGTGAGGTGCAGCCGGTCCACGTCCCACGCACGGGGGTCGCTGAGCGAGGGTGCGCCGTAGAGGTCGACCACCGAGGCGTCGTGCCGGTCGGCCAGGCCGTCGATCAGGGCGAACAGCTCCTCCATACGGGGGCGGAAGCGCTCCAGCACGGGCCCGTCGCGCCCGGGGCTGCGCATCAGCACCAGGTGTTTGCAGGACGGGGCCAGGCGCTCGACGGCTTCTTCCAGCAGCCCCTTGACCCTGCCCATGTCGCACTTCGGCCGCAGCGTGTCGTTGAGCCCGCCCACGAGCGTGACGACATCCCCCTGGAGCGCGGTCGCCGCCTCCACCTGCTCGTCCACGATCTGGCCGATGAGCTTGCCGCGTACGGCGAGGTTGGCGTACCGGAACCCCGGGGACCGGACGGCCAGCCGGGAGGCCAGCACATCGGCCCAGCCCCGGTAGGTGCCGTCCGGCAGCAGGTCCGACATGCCCTCGGTGAACGAGTCGCCGACCGCGACGAGACTGGTGTAGGAGGCATTCAGTTCCATGGCCCGGCGATCCTAGCGCGACTGTGCTCTGCCGACGAGTTCGCGGAGAACATCCTCCATCGTGACCAGGCCGGCCAGCCGGCCGTCCTCGTCCAGGACGACCGCCAGGTGGGTCCGGCTGCGCCGCAGCGCGGTGAGTACGTCGTCCAGCGGGGTCGCGGCCCGGACCCGGGCGATCGGCCGCAGCGCCGTCACCGGGAAGGGCACGTCGCGGGGCGTGGCGTCCAGGGCGTCCTTCACATGGAGGTAGCCGAGGATGCGCTGCTCGCTGCCCATCACGGGGAAGCGGGAGAACCCGGACTCGGAGGAGAGCCGCTCCAGCTCCTCCGGCGTGGTGCCGACCCTGGCGTAGAGCACCCGGTCGACCGGCATGACCACATCGCGTACCGGTCGGCGGCCCAGTTCGAGCGCGTGGTGCAGCCGCTGGGCCGAACGGTCGTCGACCAGCCCGGCGTTCCCCGCGTCCTGCACCATCCGGGCCAGCTCGTCGTCCGAGAACGACGCCGAGACCTCGTCCTTCGTCTCCACCCGCAGGAGCCTGAGAAGGGCATTGGCGAAGGCGTTGATCGTGAAGATCACCGGACGCAGGGCGCGGGCCATCGCGACCAGCGGCGGGCCGAGCAGCAGAGCGCTGCGGGCGGGCTCGGCCAGCGCGACGTTCTTCGGCACCATCTCGCCGAGCAGCATGTGCAGATAGGTCGCCACGCTCAGCGCGATGACGAACGACAGCGGGTGGACGAGACCGTGCGGCACGCCCACCGCGTCGAAGAGCGGTTCCAGCAGATGGGCGATGGCGGGTTCGGCCACGATGCCCAGCACCAGGGTGCTGAGCGTGATCCCCAGCTGTGCCGCGGCCAGCAGCGCGGAGACGTGCTCCAGGCCCCAGATGACGCTGTGGGCCCTGCGGTTGCCGGCTTCGGCCTCCGGCTCGATCTGGCTGCGGCGTACGGAGATCAGGGCGAACTCGGCGCCCACGAAGAAGGCGTTGACCACCACCATCAGCACACCGATGAAGAGCTGGAGTGCGATCACCGGGCACCCTCCGTCCGGCTCTCGGACCCGGGCAGGGGCGCGTGCAGCAGGGCCCGTGCGGCCCGGCGGCCCGAGGCGTCCACCACGTCGATCCGCCACCCCGCCAGTTCCAGTGTGTCGTCCACCGTGGGAATCCGTCCGAGCTCGGCTGCGATCAGCCCGGCCAGGGTCTCGTAGGGCCCGTCCGGCACCCGCAGTCCGATCGTGCGGAGCTGATCGGTGCGGGCGGCCCCGTCGGCCGACCACAGCGTGCGGCCGTCGGCGTCCTCCCCGGCGGCCGCGAGGTCGGGCGTCTCGTGCGGATCGTGTTCGTCGCGGACCTCGCCGACGACCTCCTCCACGATGTCCTCCAGCGTCGCGACGCCCGCCGTCCCGCCGTACTCGTCGATCACCACGGCCATGGCGAGCTTTCCGGACAGCCGGTCCAGCAGCCGGTCCACGGTCAGCGTCTCCGGTACGAGCAGGGGTTCACGCAGCAGCTCCGACACGCGGGTGCGGGGCCGCTCGTCGGCGGGGATCGCCAGGACGTCCTTGATGAGGGCCACGCCGACCACGGTGTCCAGACTGCCCCGGTAGACGGGGAAGCGGGAGAGGCCGGTGGCCCGGGTGGCGTTGGCCACGTCCTCGGCCGTGGCGTGCAGGTCCAGCGCGGTGACCTGGACCCGCGGTGTCATCACGTTCTCCGCCGTCAGCTCGGACAGATTCAGGGTGCGGACGAAGAGCTCGGCGGTGTCCGCCTCCAGCGCCCCCTGCTTCGCGGAGTGCCGGGCGAGGGCGACGAGCTCCTGCGGGCTGCGGGCCGAGGCCAGTTCCTCGGTGGGCTCCAGGCCGGCGCGGCGCACGATGCGGTTGGCGGTGTTGTTGAGGTGACTGATGAAGGGCCGGAACACGGCGGTGAACGCCCTTTGCGGTGTGGCCACCGCCTTGGCCACGGCCAGCGGCGAGGAGATCGCCCAGTTCTTCGGGACCAGCTCGCCGATCACCATCAGCACCACCGTGGACAGCACGGTACCGATGACGAGCGCCAGTGTGGACGCGGCCGCCGGAGGCAGCCCCGCGTCCTCGACCGGACCGCGGATGAGCTTCGCGATCGACGGTTCGGCGAGCATGCCGATCACCAGATTGGTGACGGTGATGCCGAGCTGGGCGCCCGAGAGCTGAAAGGTCAGCGTGCGGACGGCCTTCAGCGCGCTCGCCGCACCCCGGTCACCCCGCTCGACAGCCCGTTCGAGCTCGCTCCGCTCCACCGTGGTCAGGGAGAACTCCGCCGCGACGAAGGCACCGCAGGCGACACAGAGCAGCAGAGCGACGAACAGCAGAAGCACTTCGGTCATCGGCTCACCTCCGTCCCATGATCGGGCAGAGACCGGCGGATCGCGCGGCGTCGGCGTGATGGGAGTGATCGTCCGGGCCGGGGCGAGGGCGCCCGTCCGCGCGTGTGGCGTGGCGCGGCCCGCGCCGCGGGAGGGCCGTCGTGTCAGCCCGACAGGTGCTTCACCCAGCGGCTCCACTGCGGCTCGGGCCCGTAGCCCCCGGCGCGCCAGGCGTGCTGGGCCGAGGTGTTGCGGTCGAGCACCATGGCGTCGGCACGCCGACCCCCCAGAGCGGTGAACCGTTCCTCCGCCGCTGCGAGAAGGGCGCTGCCGACGCCCCTGCGGCGCCGGCCGGGGTGGACCGCGAGCCGGTAGAGATGGCAGCGCCAGCCGTCGAAGCCCGCGATCACCGTGCCCACCAGCGCCCCGTCCAGCTCCGCGAGGATCAGCGCGTCCGGATCCCGTGCCACCAGACGGGCGACCCCGTCGCTGTCGTCACTGATGCTGGTGCCCTCGGCCGCCGTCTTCCAGAACGCGAGGACCTCGTCCAGGTCGGCCGCGGTCGCGGACCGTATCGAAAGATCGTTCATGGCGGTCATCCCACCATTCGCCGCGCCCCGGCGTCGACCGGGTTCCACGATGCGGCCGCCCCGCGCCCGCCTCCCGCTCCCGTCGGCCGCCCCACGGCTCCTCAGCTGCCCGCCAGCTCCTCGATCACCGGAGCGAAGGCCTCCATCGCCGGTTCCAGCACGGTCAGGTACGAGAAGCCGAACCGCTCACGCTGCTCCCGCAGCTGCTCGGCGATCCGGCGCACGGTGCCGACCACGACGAACGGGAGGCCCAGCACCTCGTCCTCGCTCAGGTGGGGGGCGTGCGCGAGCAGGTGCTGGACGGCCGAACGCCGGTCGTCGGTGACCGCGACCGTCTGGAGCAGCAGGTTCAGTTCCGCCGGGCTCTCCCGCCGCGCGGCGAATTGCCGGTAGGCGGCGACCCGGGCGTCGAGCTGGTCGGCCGTCAGGGCCGCGAGGGCCCCGTCACGGCTGCCCGCCACCCCGGTGAACGCCACGGTGTCGGCGAACTCGGCCGCCAGCCGCAGCACCCGGTCCCCGTTGCCGCCGATGAGCAACGGCACGCGGGGACGCTGTACGGGCGCGGGCAGGTGCGCCTCGTCCCGCAGCGCCCGGTCCAGCTCCTCCACCGTGCGGCGCAGGTGGTCCACGCGCCCGCCGGGCGTCAGGAAGGGAAGGTCCGCCCGCTCGTGCTCCGCGCGGACGTATCCGGCACCTATGCCCAGCTCCAGACGGCCCGAGGTGAGCGCGTCCGTACCGGCCGCCTCGCGGGCCAGGAGCGTGGGATTCCAGAAGCCCGCGTTCAGGACGAAGGTGCCGACGCGGGGGCGCTCCGTGGCCTCGGCCGCCGCGACCAGTGAGGGAAAGGGCGCGGGCATGTCCAGATGGTCCGGGACCAGGATCACGTCGTAACCGAGCTGCTCCGCCCGTCGGCAGCGCGCTCGCCACCGGTCCCCGTCGGTGGGGGCCATCAGATTGACGCCGAAGCGGAACGGCCTGGTCATGGAAGTCCTCCGGGGCGAAATGTGTGCGCGGGCCATTCACCCTGCCAGGTGAGGAGGCCCGCTGTCCGGCGAACGGGCCCCTTCGCCCCGCGGCCCTTCCCCTTGCCGGTGCTAGCGCGACCGCGCTAGCGTGGTCGCGTGCCCAAGACTCAGCTGAACGTTCGAGTGGAAGAGGCCACCGCCGAGGCCGCGCGACAGCGCGCGCTGCAAAGGGGGATGAGTGTGAACCGCTACATAGAAGAACTCGTCCAGCAGGACACGGGCGAGGTGGGACACACCTTCGTCGAGGCCGCCGCCGACTTCATGAAGCAGTACGAAGCGGTGTTCGCCGAGGAGTTCGGCCCGGAGCGCGAAGGCACCCGTTGAACCTGCGGATCGACCTTTCCTGGCTGCTCATGGTGGCCGAGCACAAGACGCCCGGAGACCCTCAGGTCGTGGACTGGGGCGCCCTCGTCGCCGCCGTGGCGCGGCACGAGGCGGAGATCTTCGGCAGCCCCGTCTACAGCGACCCGCATGTGCGGGCGGCTGCCCTGCTGCAACTGCTGCTGCATGTGCCCGCCCTCGAACACTCCAACGCGATGTTCGCCTCGGCCGTCGCGTACGGCTATCTCATCGCCTCCGGGCTCAAGGTCGTCACCTCGCCGGAGCAGGTCCGCGATCTGGCGCTGCTGGTGAAGCAGGGCAAGGCGGACGTGCGGACCATCGCGGAGGAGCTGCGCCAGTGGAGCGCATGAGCCTGTGACGGCGGTATGAGGCACGGGACCGGTCACTCCGGCGTGAACGGCTTGCGTGCCACGCCCAGGACGCAGGGGGAGGAGGGGACCTGGAGACCCTTCTCCGGAATCCGCAGCCTGCGGTACGCCCCCAGCTCGAACCCCGCCTCCTCGATCGCGGCCAGCGGGTCCCGGGCCGTGTGACAGCCGCCGAAGAGGAGGGGCCACACGGTGCGGTCCGCGGCGCGCTGGGCCGTCGCCAGCGCCCGGCCCGGCGCCCGACCGTGCTCGAAGAACCGCAGTTCGCCTCCGGGGCGCAGAACCCGCTTGATCTCGCGGAGCGCCCGGGGCAGGTCCCGAACGGTGCACAGGACCAGCGACGCCACGGCCGCGTCGAAGCCCTCGCTCTTCACCGGAAGCGCCTCCGCCGCACCCGGCACCACATCCACCGGCACCTCGGCGCGCAGCGCGGCGCGGACGGCGAGCTGCCGCAGCGAACGTTCCGGCTCCAGCGCCACGACCTCCGACACCGCGCCCGGGTAGTGGGCGAAGTTCAGCCCGTTCCCCGCACCGATCTCGATGACCCGGCCGGAGAGCCCCGCCAGCAGCTCCTCGCGGTACGCGGCGACGCCGCCCTTCAGGTCGGCGGTCACGCTCATCCGTGCGTAGAAGCGGGCGAACACCGGGTGGTGCACGGCATCCCTGGGGAGCTTCCTGCTGCGCAGCTGCATGACGGACCTCCGGGCGGAGTGGACGTACGGCTCCTCAAGGATTCTTCCCCGTAATGCCTCCGTCTAAGGGATGACGGGACAGCCCTTGGCTCTCGGGGGACCCGCGAGGAGCCTCAGTGCCGGGCCGGGGCCCAGCTCCCGCCGAGCTCCGGAGCCAGCCAGCGCGCCGCCCGCGCGGCGAATTCGGCTCCAGGCAGCGCGCCCGCGCCGGCCGGAACCGCGCCCAGCAGCGGCGCACCGGCCGCCGACGGCAGGTCCTCGACATTGCACCGGGAGGCCAGGTCCGGCTGCTCGGGCATGCTGCCGATCACCACGCCCCGGCAGCTCAGCCCCCGGCTCCGCAGCGCCTCCGCGGTCAGCGCGGTGGCGTTCAGGGTGCCCAGCCCCGCGGGCGCCACGACCAGCACCGGGGCGGACAGCGCCCGGGCCGCGTCCGCGAGGGTGCCGCCCTCGTCGTCGAACCGTACGAGCAGCCCGCCCGCGCCCTCCACCAGCACCAGATCGTGTTCGGTGGACAGCTTCTCCGCCGCCTCGGCGACCTCGTACGGCCGCACGGGTGCCAGCCCCGCCCGCCGGGCCGCCGTGGCCGGGGCCAAGGGCTCGGGGAACCGGGCCAGTTCGACCGCGGTCACATGGCTGCCCGCCAGCCGCGCCACCTCGGCCGCGTCGCCCGGCTCCCCGGGCGCGAGCCCGGTCTGCGCGGGTTTGAGCACCGCGACCCGGCGGCCCCGCGCGGCGGCCGCCACGGCGGCGGTCACCACGGTCTTGCCGATCTCCGTGCCCGTACCGGACACCACGAGGATGGTCACCTCAGCCCTCCCGCGCCGCGGCGCACACGGCCCGGCAGATCCGTTGTACGTCCTCGTCGCCCGTGACGTAGGGCGGCATCGTGTAGACGAGGTCGCGGAACGGCCGCAGCCACACTCCGGCGCGCACGGCCGCCCGGGTCGCCGCCGCCATGTCCGCCTCGTGGTCGAGCTGGACGACCCCGATCGCCCCCAGGACGCGTACGTCCACGACTCCGGGGATGTCCGACGCGGGCGCCAGGCCGGAGCGCAGCCCCGCGCCGATCCGCGCCACCTCGCTCTCCCAGTCCTGCCCGAGCAGCAGGTCCACCGAGGCCGAGGCGATCGACGCGGCCAGCGGATTGCCCATGAAGGTCGGGCCGTGCGCCAGCACCGGGACCTCGCCGCGCGAGATGCCCTCGGCCACCCGGGAGGTGCACAGCGTCGCCGCCATCGTCAGATAGCCGCCGGTCAGCGCCTTGCCGACGCACATGACATCCGGGGAGACCCCGGCGTGCCCGGCGGCGAACAGCCGGCCCGTCCGCCCGAACCCGGTCGCGATCTCGTCGAACACCAGCAGGACGTCCAGCTCGTCGCACGCCTCCCGCAGCGTCCGCAGATAGGCGGGCGAGTGGAACCGCATCCCGCCGGCCCCCTGCACCACCGGTTCCACGATCACCGCGGCCAGTTCGTCGGCGTGATCCGCGATCAGCTCCCGCAGATGAGCCACGTAGGCGGGGTCCGGCTCCGCGTCGAAGCCGTCCGGCGGGGCGTCGGCGAAGACCTGCCGGGGCAGCGACCCCGACCACAGCTCGTGCATCCCGCCCTCCGGGTCGCACACCGACATCGGCTGCCAGGTGTCGCCGTGGTAGCCGCCGCGCCAGGTCAGCAGCCGCTTCTTCGCCGGGCGTCCGGCCGAACGCCAGTACTGGAGGCACATCTTGACGGCGACCTCGACCGATACGGACCCCGAGTCGGCGAGGAAGACGTGCTGGAGCGGCTCGGGAGTGATCTCCACCAGCCGGGTGGCCAGCCGGACGGCAGGCTCATGGGTGAGCCCGCCGAACATCACATGGCTCATCCGGTCCAGTTGGCCGCGCGCGGCCTCGTTGAGGACGGGATGGTTGTAGCCGTGCACCGCCGACCACCAGGACGACATGCCGTCCACCAACTCGCTCTGCCCCTCGACGGGTTCGGCGAGCCGGAGCCGCACCCCGGAGGCCGACTCCACGATCAGCGGCTCCTGGCGGCCCGGCATCGGACCGTACGGGTGCCAGACGTGCGCGCGGTCCAGCGCCCGCAGCTCATCGGGGGTGTACGGCTTCGGCCCGGCGGAATGGGGGAGTGCGGAGGCGTGCGGCTCAGGCATTGGGGGCGAGATCCGTCCCCGCACCGCGCCGGCGCACGGCCACCAGGTCCGTCCGCGCCGCACCGCCCGTGTCCGTACGCGTGACCGGCGCCTCGGCCGGTACGGGCTCGCCCTCGGTGGCCGCGACGGGAGCCGCCGCCTCGGAACCGTGACCGCCGCAGGGACCGCAGCCGCCGCCACCGTGCGAACCGCACCCGGCGGACTCCTGCGTTCCGCAGCCCGGGGCCTCCGCCGGCGTACCGCAACCGCCGACCGGCGCGTCCGCGCGGTGACGGGGCAGGGTCGTGGTGCCCGCGCCCTCCACCTCGAACCCGGCGTCCGCGATCATGTCCAGGTCGGCCTGACCGGCCTGGCCCTCGCTGGTCAGATAGTCGCCCAGGAAGATCGAGTTGACCAGGTGCAGGGCCAGCGGCTGCATCGAGCGCAGATGCACCTCACGGCCGCCCGCCAGCCGGACCTCGACATCGGGGCAGACGAACCGGACCATCGCCAGAATGCGCAGACAGCGCTGCGGGGTGAGGTTCCACTCCTTGGCGAGCGGGGTCCCCTCGAACGGGATCAGGAAGTTCACCGGCACCGAGTCCGGGTCCAGCCCGCGCAGCGCGAACACCACGTCGACCAGGTCCTTGTCGCTCTCGCCCATCCCCGCGATCAGCCCGGAACAGGCGGAGAGCCCGGCGGCCTGGGCCTGCTGCACGGTCTCCACACGGTCGGCGTAGGTGTGGGTGGTGGTGATCGCCCCGTACGTCTCCTCGGACGTGTTGAGGTTGTGGTTGTACGCGTCGGCGCCCGCCGAGCGCAGCCGGTCGGCCTGTCCGTCGGAGAGCAGACCGAGGCAGGCGCAGACCTCGATGTCTTCGTTCTGGTCCTTGATGGCCTCGATGGTCTTGGTGACCCGGTCCACGTCCCGGTCGGTGGGGCCGCGGCCGCTCGCCACCAGACAGACCCGCTTGGCACCGCCCGCGACCCCGGCGGCCGCGGCCTTGGACGCCTCCTCCGGCTTGAGCCAGGTGTACTTGAGGATCCCGGCCTTCGAGCCGAGCCGCTGCGAGCAGTAGGAGCAGTCCTCGGGACAGAGCCCCGACTTCAGATTGACCAGATAGTTCAGCTTGACGCGTCGCCCGAACCACTGACGGCGCACCTTCCCGGCGGCGGCCACCACGTCGAGCAGCTCGTCGTCGGAGGTCGCCAGTACGGCGAGCGCTTCTTCGCGGGTCGGCAGTTCGCGCCGCAGCCCCTTGTCCACCAGCGTGTTCAGCAGGTCCATGGAAGATGATCCTGGCTTACGGCACCGCCTCCAGCCAAGGAGGAACCAGACAGGAGAGCCGGGCGAGGGTGTGTGTATTGCCACACCCTGACCTGCTGCGCACCCGGTTAGGGTCTGTTGGCTGCCTACAAAGGGCCCGCCTACCCCTAGGGACCTCCCATGCCCTTCGCCCCGTTCGACTGGATCGACGACGAGGCCCGCCGCAGGGCCGACGCCGGACTCGTACGGACCCTGCGTCCACGCGGTGCCGAGCCGGAGCTGCTGGACCTCGCGAGCAACGACTACCTCGGCCTGACCCGGCACCCGGAGGTCACCGCCGCCGCGGCCGGTGCGGCCCGCCGCTGGGGCGCGGGCGCGACGGGGTCCCGGCTGGTCACCGGCTCCACCGCGCTGCACGCCGAACTCGAACGGGAGCTCGCCGCCTTCTGCGGTTTCGAGGCCGCCCTCGTGCTCTCCTCCGGGTACGCCGCCAACCTCGCCGCGCTGACCGCGCTGTCCGGGCGCGGCTCGCTCATCGTGTCCGACGCGGGCAACCACGCTTCCATCGTGGACGGCTGCCGCCTCTCCCGCGCCGAGACCGCCGTCGTCCCGCACGCCGACCCGGACGCCGTCGCCAAGACGCTCCGCGGGCACGAGGGCCGGGCGCTCGCCGTCACCGACTCGGTCTTCTCCGTCGACGGCGACGCCGCCCCGCTGCCCGCACTCGCCGACGCGTGCCGCTCCGCGAACGCCGCCCTGATCGTGGATGACGCCCACGGCCTCGGCGTCCTCGGCGACGGCGGCCGCGGCGCGCTCGCCGCCGCGGACCTGGCGGGCGATGAGGGAGTCGTCGCCACGCTCACCCTCTCCAAGTCCCTGGGCAGCCAGGGCGGCGCGGTCCTGGGACCGGCCCGGGTCGTGGAGCACCTGGTCAACACCGCCCGGACGTTCATCTTCGACACCGGCCTCGCACCGGCGGCGGCGGGCGGCGCGCTCGGCGCCCTCGGGGTGCTGCGCCGGGAGCCCGACCGCGCGGCCAGGGCCCGGGCCGTCGCGACGGCCCTGCATACGAGGCTCACCGCCGCCGGGCTGACCGCCGCCCGCCCCGACGCGGCCGTCGTCTCCGTACGGGCGCCGTCGGCGGACGCGGCGGTGCGCTGGGCGGCCGACTGCCGAACGGCCGGAATGGCCGTGGGCTGCTTCCGCCCGCCGTCGGTCCCGGACGGCATCTCGCGGCTGCGGCTGACCGCTCGGGCCGACCTGACGGAGGAGCAGATCACGGCCGCGGTGGCCACGATCGCCGCCACCGCTCCCCGGGAGGCCTTCGCCCCGGTCGGCTGACCCGCGCAGGGGCGCGACGCCCGGCCACGCCGTACGGGTCCCGAATTCACCGCTTCGAGCGACAGATATCTGCATATCCTGGCCGAACACCGTTACAGAGAGCTTCATCAGTGGCAATCTGGCGCGAAGCACAATCCCGGGCGGCCACGGCCGACCGGGCCGGGAAAGGGACGGCGTCGCCATGGCAGACCATCAGGAAGCAACCGTCACTCTGCCGAGCGATCCGGCCTCGGTCTCCGCGGCCCGCAGATATGTCGCCGGCACCCTCGCCGACTGGGGTCTGTCCGGTGACACCGAGTTCGCCGACACCGTCCGGCTGATCATCTCGGAGCTGGCGACCAACGCCGTCCAGCACACGTTCGGCCAGTCGCCCACCTTCACCGTGGACCTGCGCCTCGAACGCGACGAGGAACTGCGCCTGGGTGTGACGGACAGTCACCCCCGCTGGCCCCAGCGGCTGCCCGCCGCCGTACGGCAGGACAACGGCCGCGGCATGGTCATCATCCGGGCGCTGGCCAAGGAGTGCGGTGGCCGCCTCCAGGTCACCCCGACCGCCGAGGGCGGAAAGACGGTCCTGGTCGCGCTGCCGTGGGCGGTCCAGGTCCAGGGCCTCGCGGGCTGAGCACGTCGGTCGTACGGGGACGCGGGCGGGCGGCGGTCAGCTCGCCCCGGACCCGCCGCTTCCGCGCCCGAACCCGCCCCGCAGCAGGGCGAGCAGCGTCGCGGCGGCGGCCGTCGCCCGCCCGCCGTGGTGTGCGACCGAAATGGTCCGGCGGAACGACGCGGGCTCCAGCCGTCGCACCGACAGCGGGGCCGACGACATCGACGCGACCATCTCCGGCACCACCGCCACGCCGAGCCCCGCGCTGACCAGCGCGCACACCAGGGCGTACCCGGGGGACTCGCAGACCACCGCCGGGGTCGCGCCCGCCTCGGCGAGCGCGTTCTCCACCCCTTGCCGAGGCGGATGCGTGGGCGCGCTGCTGATCAACGGCCGCCCGGCCAGCTCGGTGACCGCGAGCCGCCCGGTGCCCTCGGCGAGCCGGTGGCCCACCGAGGTCACCAGGACCAGCTCCTCGACCAGCAGGGGCTCGACGACGATCCCCACCGGCGGCGGGCCCGAGCCCGACGGTTCGTAGGTGTGGGTCAGGGCGAGATCGACGTCACCCGCGACCACCGCGGCGATCCCGCCGGGCGGTTCGTAGTCCGTGACGGCCAGCTCGACATCCGGATGGGCCCGCCGGAACGCGCTCAGAACCGGAGGCAGCAGATGGACCCCGGCCGTCGTGAACGTCCCCACCCGCAGCCTGCCCCCGGAGAGCCCGGCCAGCTGCGCCAGCTCGTGGCGCGCCTGGTCCAGCTCGTCCAGCACCCGCCGGGCCCGTACCGCCAGCAGCTCGCCGGCCGCCGTCAGCCGCGCCCCGCGGTGGTGGCGCACCAGCAGCGCCGCCCCCGCCTCCCGCTCCAGCTTGGCCAGCTGCTGGGAGAGCGCGGGCGCGGTGTAGCCCAGGCGGGCGGCCGCCCTCGTGATCGATCCGGCCTCCGCGACCGCGACGAGCGCCGTGAGCCGTGTCGGGTCGTACATGAAGCGTTCCTTTAGGCAGACCCAGAAGATTGCAAGTACACGCTAAAGGCTCCGGCGGTCCAGGCTGGACCTCATGGACGCACAGCTGATCGCCTTCACGGGGGTCGCCGCCGGGATGGTCGCGCTGCCCGGCGCCGACTTCACCGTCGTCGTACGCAACGCCCTGGCCTCGCGCACCGCCGGACTGGCCACCGCCCTCGGCGTCGCCGGCGGGCTTCTGGTGCACACCGCGCTCGCGGTCGCCGGGCTCGCCGCGGTGCTGGTGACGATGCCCGTGCTCTTCCGCACCGTCCAACTGCTCGGCGGCGCGTATGTCCTCCACCTCGGGCTCGGCGCCCTCTACGCGTTCCACCGCCGTCGCCGCGAGGACCCCGGCGGAACGCCGGACGACGCGCCGGGCCGGGCCGCGCCCCGGGAGTTCGGGCGGGCGCTGCGCCAGGGCTTCCTGACCAACGCCCTCAACCCGAAGGCCCCGGTCCTCTTCCTCAGCCTGCTGCCGCAGTTCGTCCCGCACGGGCAGCCGCCGCTGCCCAGGACCCTGCTGCTGGCGGCCGTCGTGGTGGCGCTGGCGCTGATCTGGTTCCCGGCCGTGGCCCTGCTCGTGGACCGGCTGGGCCGGTGGCTGCGCCGACCGCGTACCGCCCGCGCCATCGAGGGCGGCAGCGGTGTGGCGCTCACCGGTCTGGGGCTCGCGCTGGTGACCGGCCCGCTCCTGCGCTGACGAGAGCGTTGCTCCCGCACGGAAGAAGAGCGTCCGGTCGGCGGTCAGCGGACCCGTCCGTACCAGACGCTCTTGGACCAGATTTTCGCCAGTCGCACCACGTCCCCCGATTTGGGAGAGTGCCAGATCTTCCCCGACCCGGCGTAGATGCCCACGTGGTAGACCCCGCGCCCTGAATGGAAGAAGACGAGGTCGCCGCGTTTGCGCTGCGACTTCGGGATATGCCGGGTCTTGTTGTACTGCTGCTGTGCCGTACGCGGAAGCTTCTTCCCGGCCTTCTTGAACGAGTAGAGCGTCAGCCCCGAGCAGTCGAAGCGGCTCGGACCGGCCGCCCCGTACTTGTAGGGAGCCCCCTTCTTCGACGCGGCGACCTTCAGCGCCTTCGTCGAGTGGGCGGCGGCTTCGGCATCGTTCACCAGACCGGGCGCCAGCATCGCGGATGTCACGGCAAAGGTGAGTGCCGAGGCCGTTCCGACCCGGGCGAACAGAGACGGGACATGAACCTGCGCAGTCATGCGCAACCCTTCGTCAGCCGCCTGTGAAGGATGACCTGTCGGGTTCGGGCTGGCGAAGTCGCCCGGCCGCGATGCGGCTTCACCCCGAGGGCTTCCCGGTCTCCCGGTCGGCCCGTTGTGCTCGGGTCCTCCACTCCTGCCGATCCACTTCTGTCGACCAGTCATCCGGGCGGCGGCAGGACTCGGCGTCCGCCCGGACCGCCCCGCCGCGGCGGCGGGGGCTTGTCGTCCCAGGGATCTTGACCTACTCGACGCCGGATTTCCGCGCTGAAACGGTGATATGTGAGTCTCCTCACCACTGATCCATACGAGTGGACAGGGAAGATCCGCCGCTGTCGACACAGCGGGCGCCTCGCCTCGCACCAGCAACGAAAGCGAACATTTCGAGCACGGTCCGCGCGCCGAAAGCAAGTTGAGCCATCCCTCGTGAGGGTGATCGCCTACGCCGAACGAGCGAGGAGAACTGATCGCCGGGCCGGGCGTGTCGTGCGGCTCGGCGACCGGTCCGCTCCCGTAATGCGCTCCCGGTGCGCGGAGCCGGTCAGTTGGCGGGAGGCGGCATGCCGACGCGGCCCGCCCTGCGCTCCCCGTCCAGGACGCGCAGGGCCCGCGCCAGTGTGGCCGCGTGGATCCGCGACTCGCCGCGTTCGTGCATCAGGGCCAGGGAGTCGCGCAGGGCCGCCGCCCCGGACGCCAGGGCCTGGGCGGCCCGCAGCGCGCTGTAGGTGTCGCTGCCGCGCGCCGGGTTGATCCGGCCCATCTGGTCGAGTACGGCCAGATAGCAGTCGACGAACTCCGCCTCCGCGCGGGTCAGTGCGGGCAGGGGCGGGAACTCCGGTGGGAGCATGGGCGGTTCACCTCGCGTCGTGCGGCAGGCCGGGGGAGAGGGAACGGTTCAGCGGTTCTCCACGACGTGGTCGACCAGCCCGTAGGCGCGGGCGGCCTGCGCGTCGAGGATGGTGTCGCGCTCGATGTCGGCGGTGACCTGCTCGGCGGTCCGGCCCGTGTGCCGGACCAGCATGGCCGCGAACATCTCGCGGGTGCGCACCAGTTCGCGTGCGTGGATCTCCAGATCGGACGGCTGGCCCCGCATCGGTTCCTCCAGTGCGGGTTGCTGAATGACTACCCGCGCACCGGGCAGGGCATGTCGGCGGCCCGGCGCCCCGGCCCCCAGCAGGCCGGCGGCGTAGGAGCCGGCCTGCCCCAGGCAGAAGGTCTCCACCTCGCAGGTCAGGTACTGCATCGTGTCGTAGACCGCTGCCATGGCCCCGAACGAGCCGCCGGGGGAGTTGATGTAGAGCGACAGTGGCCGGTCGGGTTCGGCGTGCTCCAGATACATGAACTGGGCGATCAGATCGCTCGCCGCGGTGTCGTCGATCGGGGTCCCGAGGAACACGATCCGCTCGGACAGCAGCTTGGAGTACGGGTCCAGCGTCCGGCTGCCGGTCGCGGTGCGCTCGGTGAACTCGGGCAGTACATATCGGGCGGCGGGGCGGATCATGGCGGTGCCTCTCTCCTGGGTGCGCTGCCTGCGTACGCGGCTCGGTAAAAAATGTACAGGACGTACAGAAGGTTATGATGGGGACTATGGCCTACGAGATTCCGGTGACGCAAGCACGGGCGGAGCTCGCCGAACTGATCAACCGCGTCGTCTACGGCGGTGAACGCGTCGTCGTGACCCGGCACGGAAAGCCGCTGGTGGCGCTGGTGTCCGCTGCTGACCTGCAACGACTCGAAGCGGAGGGGACCGCCGCCGAGGAGCAGGTGATCAGTTCGGTCTCCTCGATCGGCTCCGCCGCCTCAGCTCAGGGCGAACGCCGCCGCTTCGGCATCGCCGCCGAGCACCGCGGCCACGACGACCGCGACGTCTGACACCCGGGCAGCCGCGCGGGGCCCCAGGGGCGGCGGCGCCGGGTCCGTATACGACCCGTCCCCCGACCGAAGGGCGCGCGGTGGCCTCGGCCGATGTCCACGGCTCCGCAAAAGACCAGTTAACGCAACGGAAAAACTTCCGCCCTAACGTGCAATACCTGGTCGCGAGGGTCCGTTTCCCCGGTCGGCGAACTGCCGTGCGGGGTTAGGGTCCCGCTGCGTCCGGAGCCAGGAACCGGACGGAAGACGATGAGGTGGAAGCGTGCAACTGACCCCGCACGAGCAGGAGCGTCTGCTCATCCATGTGGCCGCGGACGTGGCCGAGAAGCGCCGGGCACGCGGGCTGCGGCTCAACCACCCCGAGGCCGTCGCCCTGATCACCGCCCATCTGCTCGAAGGCGCCCGGGACGGCCGCACCGTCACCGAACTCATGGCCTCCGGCCGCAAGCTCCTCACCCGGGACGAGGTCATGGACGGCATCCCCGAGATGCTCCACGACGTCCAGGTCGAGGCCACCTTCCCGGACGGCACCAAGCTCGTCACCGTCCACGACCCGATCGTCTGACGGGCCGCGCCGATGATTCCCGGAGAGATCCTGCACGGGGACGGGGACATCCCCCTCAACGAGGGCCGGACGGTCACCCGGCTCACCGTCCTCAACGCCGCCGACCGTCCCGTCCAGGTCGGCTCCCACTACCACTTCGCCGAGGCCAACCCCGGGCTCGCCTTCGACCGCGCGGCCGCCCACGGGCTGCGGCTGAACATCGCCGCCGGTACGGCCGTCCGCTTCGAACCCGGCATCCCCGCCGACGTCGAACTCGTCCCCCTCGCCGGCCGCCGCGTCGTCCCCGGCCTGCGCGGTGCCACCGGAGGTGCCCTCGATGCCTGACCTCAGCAGGGCCGTGTACGCCGACCTGTTCGGGCCCACGACCGGTGACCGCATCCGCCTGGCCGACACCGATCTGTTCGTCGAGATCGAGGAGGACCGCTCCGGAGGCCCCGGACACGCGGGCGACGAGGCGGTGTTCGGCGGCGGCAAGGTGATCCGCGAGTCCATGGGCCAGGCCCGCACCACCCGGGCCGAGGGTGCGCCCGACACCGTCGTCACCGGGGCCGTCGTCATCGACCACTGGGGCATCGTCAAGGCTGACATCGGCATCCGCGACGGCCGCGTCACCGGCATCGGCAAGGCCGGGAACCCGGACACCATGGACGGGGTCCACCCCGACCTGGTGATCGGCCCGGAGACCGAGATCATCGCGGGCAACGGCAAGCTGCTCACGGCCGGAGCGGTGGACGCCCACGTCCACTTCATCTCGCCGACCCTGATCGACCAGGCGCTCTCCAGCGGCATCACCACGCTCGTCGGCGGCGGCACCGGCCCCGCCGAAGGCACCAAGGCCACCACCGTCACCCCGGGCCCCTGGCACCTCGCCCGGATGTTCGAGGCGCTGGAGGCCTTTCCCGTCAACATCGGGCTGCTCGGCAAGGGCAACACCATGTCGCGGGACGCCATGCACTCCCAACTGCGCGGCGGCGCCCTCGGCTTCAAGATCCACGAGGACTGGGGCGCGACGCCCGCCGTGATCGACGCCTGTCTGAGCGTCTGCGAGGAGACGGGCGCCCAGCTCGCCATCCACACCGACACCCTCAACGAGGCCGGGTTCGTCGCCGACACCCTCGCCGCCGTCGCCGGGCGCACCATCCACGCGTACCACACCGAGGGTGCGGGCGGCGGGCACGCGCCCGACATCATCACCGTGGTCTCCGAGCCGTACGTCCTGCCGAGCTCGACCAACCCGACCCGGCCGCACACCGTCAACACCATCGAGGAACACCTCGACATGCTGATGGTCTGCCACCACCTCAACCCCGCCGTCCCCGAGGACCTGGCGTTCGCGGAGTCCCGCATCCGGCCCTCCACCATCGCGGCCGAGGACATCCTCCACGACCTCGGCGCGATCTCCATCATCTCCTCCGACTCGCAGGCGATGGGCCGCATCGGCGAGGTGATCCTGCGGACCTGGCAGACCGCCCACGTCATGAAGAAGCGGCGTGGAGCCCTGCCCGGGGACGGCCGGGCCGACAATCGCCGGGTCCGTCGCTATATCGCCAAATACACCATCAATCCGGCGGTCGCACAGGGCATGGGCCACGAGATCGGCTCGGTCGAGACCGGCAAGCTCGCCGACCTCGTGCTGTGGGACCCGGCGTTCTTCGGCGTCAAGCCGCAGACCGTCATCAAGGGCGGGCAGATCGCGTACGCGCAGATGGGCGACGCCAACGCCTCCATCCCGACACCCCAGCCGGTCATGCCCCGGCCGATGTTCGGCGCGCTGGGCCGGGCGGCGGCCCACGGCTCCTTCAACTTCGTCTCCACGGCCGCCATCGAGGACGCTCTGCCCGAGCGGCTCGCCCTGAACAAGCGGTTCGTGCCGATCACCAGCACCCGGGGGGTCACCAAGGCGGACATGCGGGAGAACGACGCGCTCACCGACGTCCACGTCGACCCCGACAGCTTCGCCGTCACCATCGACGGGGAGCCGGTCGAACCCGCACCCGCGGCGGAACTGCCCATGGCCCAGCGCTACTTCCTCTTCTGAGCCGGGACCGCCGCCCATGTCACGCGCAGCCCTCCTCGTCCTCGCCGACGGCCGGTTCCCCGCCGGCGGCCACGCCCACTCCGGTGGCGCCGAACCGGCCGTCGCCCAGGGGCGCGTCCGCGACGCCGACTCCCTCGCCGCCTTCTGCCGGGGCCGTCTCCACACGACCGGGCTCACCTCCGCCGCCCTCGCCGCGGCGGCCGCCCACGGCATCGACCCGCTCGCCCTGGACGAGGCCGCCGACGCCCGTACGCCCTCGCCCGCACTGCGGACCACCGCCCGGAAGCTGGGCCGCCAGATGATGCGGGCCGCCCGCGCCACCTGGCCCAGTGCCGAACTCGACGCCCTCGCCGGGGCCCGGCCGCGCGGCGCCCACCAGCCCGTCGTCCTCGGGCTCACCGCGCGGGCGGCGGGCCTGGGCCCCGAGGACGCCGCGCACTGCGTCGCGTACGAGACCGTCAGCGGCCCCGCCACCGCCGTCGTCCGGCTCCTCTCCCTCGACCCCTTCCACGCCACCGCCGTACTCGCCCGACTCGCCCCCGACCTGGACCAGGTCGCCGAACAGGCCGCCGAGGCCGCCCGCCGGGGCATCGGCGCCCTGCCCGCCGCCTCGGCCCCGCTGCTCGACATCACCGCCGAGGCGCATGCCGCCTGGCCGGTCCGCCTCTTCGCCTCGTAGCCCGCACACAGGAGTCCTCATGCACCTCGGACACACCCACGACGGCCCCGCCGCTGTCAGCGCCGACGCCGCCCGCCCCGACGGAACCCGGCGCGCCCTGCGCATCGGCCTCGGCGGGCCCGTCGGCTCCGGCAAGACGGCCACCGTCGCCGCCCTCTGCCGGGAACTGCGCGACCGGCTCTCCATCGCCGTCGTCACCAACGACATCTACACCCGCGAGGACGCCGCCTTCCTCCTCCGCAACGCCGTCCTGCCGCCCGAGCGCATCCAGGCCGTCGAGACCGGAGCCTGCCCGCACACCGCGATCCGCGACGACATCTCCGCCAACCTCGAAGCCGTCGAGGACCTGGAGGACGCGGTCGGCCCGCTCGACCTGATCCTCGTCGAGTCCGGCGGGGACAACCTCACCGCCACCTTCTCCAAGGGCCTCGTCGACGCCCAGATCTTCGTCATCGACGTCGCGGGCGGAGACGACATCCCGCGCAAGGGCGGCCCCGGCGTCACCACCGCCGACCTCCTCGTCATCAACAAGACCGACCTCGCCCCGTACGTCGGCTCCGACCTGGAACGGATGGCCCTGGACGCCAAGCAGCAGCGCGGTGAACTCCCCGTCGCCTTCACCTCGTTGACCTCCACCGAGGGCGTCGGGCCGGTCGCGGACTGGGTGCGCGCGCAGCTCGCCGCCTGGACCGCATGAGCGTCCGCGCCACGGCCCGGCTCCGCGCCGAGCCCGACGGACGGGGCTCCACCGCCCTGCCCGTCCTGGAGAGCGACGGGCCGCTCGCCCTGCGCCGCACCCGCTCGCCGCACCCCGCGTACGCCCGGGTCACCGTCGTCGGCGCGATGAGCGCCCCGCTGGGCGGCGACCGCCTCGCCGTCCGGGCGGAGGCCGCCGACGGCGCCCGCCTCACGGTCGACTCGGCGGCGGCCACCGTCGCACTGCCGGGACCGCGCGCGGACGGCGAGCCCGCCACGTACGCCGTGGAGCTGCACGTGGGGGAGGGGGCCGTCCTGCGCTGGCTCCCCGAACAGCTGGTCTCCGCCCGCGGCAGCGACCTCCATCAGACCACCCGGGTCGAACTCGCCGCCACCGGCCGCCTGCTGCTGCGCGAGGAGCAGATCCTCGGCCGACACGGCGAAGCCACCGGGGCCCTCACCACCCGGCTCACCGTCCACCGCGCGGGCCGCCCCCTCCTCGACCAGCAACTGGCCTACGGACCCGGGGCGCCCGACGGCTGGGACGGCCCGGCGGTGCTCGGCGGCCACCGGGCCGTGGGCCAACTACTCCTGGTGGAACCGGCGTTCGAGGAGGCACCGCCGCCCGCGCGCCTCCTCGGGCCCACCGCCGCCCTCACCCCGCTCGCCGGCCCCGCCGTCCTGGTGACCGCCGTGGCCGCCGACGCCCGCCTGCTGCGCGCCATCCTGGACGACGCGATGCACGAGCTGAAGGCCTGCCCGGAGTGAGGGCGGGCTGCCCGGGGTCGGTTCAGCGGCGGCCCCGGTCGTACGCCTCCAGCCAGGCGTCCTCCGCCGCGTAGTCGAAGAGCCCCTCGCCGTAGTTCCTGAGCATCTTCGGGAACGCCTCCCGCCAGTCCCGTCCCGCCAGCTCACCGGCGAGCCACTCCACCGTCTCCGGCAGCGACTCGGCATATCCCGTCACCGGCCGGTACCCGAGCTCCTTCTCGGCGGCCGTCATGTCGTACACCACGGGATACGGGATGCTCCAGGGGCTGTCGCCCACGGAGCCCTCGGGCGGCGCGCCGTCGATCAGCACCGTCTCCGTCTCCCGGCCGAGCACGTCGTCGACGGCCGACGCGATCTGCGCCACCGTGGGGGCCTCGGGGTCGCCCGCGTTCAGGACCCGTGAGCCCGGTCGCCGGGCGGCCAGCCGGATCAGCTCCGCCGCGTTGGAGACATGGACCGGGTGGAAGCGGCTCTCCCCGCCGTACGCCAGCACCCGCCGCTTCCGGCCGTCCAGCAGCCGCTTCACCAGATACAGCTCGCGAGGCGTCCGGCAGTACGGTCCGTGGATCGCGCCGGCCCGCAGCAGGGTCACCGGCAGGGCGTCGCCCGCAGCCAGCAGTTCCCGCTCCAGCAGCACCTTCCGGGTACCGTACGAGGCGTCCCCCGGTGCCACCGTGCGCTGGGTCTCCGGCAGCGGCACCGGGTAGCGGGGGAAGCCGTCCGGCTCGGCCTGGGTGTCGAAACCGCGGCCCCGGTCGTCCTCGTACACCGCTCCGCTGGAGATCACGACCGCCGAGCCGATCCGTCCGGCCAGCCCGGTCAGCTGCCGGGCGTGCGCGCCCTCAAACGCCACCATGTCCACCAGCACGTCACAGCCGTCGCCCAGGGCTCTGCCGAGGGCCCCCTCCTCGTCCCGGTCGAGCGCGACCGCCCGGACCCCGTCGTCCCACCGCCCGTCCCGGCCGCCGCCCCGTGAGGCCGCGGTGACCTCCCAGCCGTCCGCGGTCAGCGCCCGCACCGCGGCCCGCCCGATCTGACCCGTCGCTCCCAGTACCCATGCGTGTCCCTGGCTCATGGGCCCGACGCTAGGGGCTGGGCCCCGTCCGGGCCAGAGCGCTCCGCTGACGGCGAATCCGCCGTCAGCGTCGCAGTCCGGGGAACTTCCGCGGCGGCTCGGCCGCCTGCTCGGCCGCCTTCACCTTCGCCGCGTACTCGTCGACGTACTCCTGGCCCGACAGTTCGAGGATCGCGTACATGATCTCGTCCGTGACGGCCCGGATCGCGGCCTTCTGGTTCTCCATGCCCGCGTAGCGGGAGAAGTCCAGCGGTTCGCCGAAGCGGATCGCGACCTGCTTGATCTTCGGTACGACCCGGCCGGGCGGCTGGATCTCGAAGGTGCCCACCATGGCGCAGGGGACCACCGGCACCCCCGCGGTGATCGCCATCACCGCCACGCCGACCTTGCCCTTGTAGAGCCGCCCGTCGTGCGAGCGGGTGCCCTCCGGGTAGATCCCCAGCAGCTCGCCCCTGCCCAGCACCCCGAGCCCCTCGCGGATCGCGGCCTGCCCCGCGTCCTTCCCGGACCGGTCCACCGGGATCTGGCCCGCGCTGCGGAAGAACGCGGCGGTCAGCCGCCCCTTGAGCCCCGGGCCCGTGAAGTACTCGGCCTTCGCCAGGAAGGTGATGCGGCGCTTGATGATGGCGGGCATGAGGAAGTGGTCGGAGAAGGAGAGGTGGTTGCCCGCGACGATCGCCGCGCCCTCCTCCGGAATGTTCCCCAGGCCCTCGGTGCGAGGCCGGAACAGCAGCCGCAGGACCGGCCCCAGTACGACGTATTTCAGGATGTAGTAGAACACCTTGTGCGTCCACCTCGCTCTGCCGGGCCGACGTCAGGGCTGCGTAGGGGCCCCGGCGCCCGCCCGCAGTGCGCGGTCAGATGTCCTGGGTGGCCAGCATGCCGAGGGTGCACAGACCCAGCACCACCCAGCCGAACCACAGCCAGCCACTGCTTCCCAGTGCCACCGTGTACGCGGTCACCGCGACCAGCGCCCCGACGGTCATGTATCCCATGGTTTTCGTCGATCCGGACATGCGCGCACGCTCCTCGTCGGCCGCGCGGCCGTTGTCCCCATGGTCACCCCGGATGTGCCCCGGGCGCTACCGTCCGCGGGCCTGCAATGACGCCAGATAGGCGTTGTACGCCTCCAGCTCCTGGTCCCCGTCGCGGTCGGCGGCCCGGTCCGAGCGCCGGGCGGCGCGCTGCTCGGAGTGGTACCACTGGTAGACGAGCGCGATCAGGACCAGCACGGACGGGATCTCGCTGAACGCCCAGGCGATGCCGCCCGCCCAGTTCTGGTCGCTCAGGGCGTCGATGCCCAGCGAGGCGGGCGGGTTCTCGTACGTCTTCACCATCGGCGTGGTCGCCATCATCAGCGCGATCCCGAAGAACGCGTGGAACGGCATCCCGGCGAACAGCTCCAGCATCCGCATCACATAGCCGGGGCGGTGCGGGCCCGGGTCCACGCCCATGATCGGCCAGAAGAAGACCAGGCCGACGGCGAGGAAGTGCACCATCATTCCGATGTGGCCGGGCTTGGAACCCATCAGGAAGTCGAAGACCGGCGTGAAGTACAGCGCGTAGAGGCTGGCGATGAAGATCGGGATCGTGAACGCGGGATGCGTGACGATCTTGATGTACCGGCTGTGCAGCAGCTTCAGGAGCAGTTCCCGCGGCCCGGTCCGCCCCCGGCCCGCCGGCGGCAGCGCCCGCAGAGCCAGCGTCACCGGAGCGCCCAGGAGCAGCAGGATCGGCGACAGCATGCTGATCACCATGTGCTGCACCATGTGCACGCTGAACATGACCATGCCGTAGTCGTTGAGCTTCGTGCACATCACCAGTGCGATGCTCAGCACGCCCACGACGAAGAACACGATCCGGCTCACCGGCCAGCCGTCCCCCCGCCGACGCAGCCGCACCACGCCGTACCCGTACAGGGCGAGGGCGAGGAGGCAGCCGGTCAGGAAGAACGGTTCCAGGGAGAGCTCCAGCCCCCGTCCCAGCGTGAACGGCGGCAGATCCATGTTCATGCCGTGCCCGCTGTGATCCATCTGTTCACTCCTGATGGGGACACATCCCCGTTTCGTGCCGGTTGTCCGGTACAGCGTAGAACTGCCCCCGGCCGCGGTTGCGGCCGGGGGCAGTTCTCGGGGAGCGGGCGGCTACAGGACGCACTCCGCCTCGGCGTACCGCTCGGCGGGGACCGTCTTGAGCGTCTGTACCGCTTCGGCCAGCGGGACCATGGCGATGTCGGTGCCGCGCAGCGCGGTCAGCATCCCGAACTCGCCCCGGTGCGCCGCCTCCACCGCGTGCCAGCCGAACCGGGTCGCCAGGACCCGGTCGTACGCGGTGGGGGTGCCGCCGCGCTGGACGTGGCCGAGGATGACCGGGCGGGCCTCCTTGCCGAGCCGCTGCTCCAGCTCCCCGGAGAGCTGGGTGGCCACCCCGGCGAACCGCTCGTGGCCGTAGATGTCCTTCGTGCCCTGCTCGAACTGCATGGAGCCCGCACGCGGCTTGGCGCCCTCGGCCACCACCACGATGGCGAACTTCTTGCCCGCCGAGAAGCGCTTGCCGACCAGCTCGGTCAACTCGTCGATGTCGAAGGGGCGCTCGGGCACCACGATGGCGTGGGCGCCGGCGGCCATCCCGGAGTGCAGGGCGATCCAGCCGGTGTGCCGGCCCATGACCTCGACGATCAGCACCCGCTGGTGCGACTCGGCCGTGGTCTTGAGCCGGTCCAGCGCCTCGGTGGCGACACCGACGGCGGTGTCGAAGCCGAAGGTGACGTCGGTGGAGGCGATGTCGTTGTCGATGGTCTTGGGGACCCCGACGATGGGCAGACCGGCCTCGGAGAGCAGGTTGGCGGCCTTGAGGGTGCCTTCGCCGCCGATCGGGATGATCGCGTCCAGCCCGAGGTCCGCGACGTGGCCGCGGGCCCGCTCCACCCCGTCGCGCAGATGCGCGGGCTGGACGCGGGAGGAACCGAGGATCGTGCCGCCGCGGGCCAGGATGCCGCCCACCGCGTCGAGGTCGAGCTTGCGGTAGTCGGCCTCCAGCAGGCCCTTCCACCCGTCGTGGAAGCCGATGACCTCGTCGCCGTGGTCCACCACCGCACGGTGCACGACGGAACGGATGACGGCGTTGAGGCCGGGGCAGTCGCCACCGGAGGTGAGTACGCCAATGCGCATGGCCCGAAAACCTTTGCAACGTGGGTCGACGACCGGACCACGTCGTCCGGTTGGATCCCCGCCACCCTACCGGCGCGGGGTGGCGGGACCGAACCGGACGTCCGCCTGCTGGACTCCGCTCAACCGAGCGGAAAACGCCTCATCAGGCGGGCTGTGTCGCGGCGGCGATCCGCTCGGCGCGCAGCGCCTCGTACCACCGGTCGTCCGTGGGCGGCAGCGCGTTCACGTCGAGGGCGAGCTTCAGCAGGTGATCGGCGATCTGCGGGTTGCGGGCCAGCACGGGACCGTGCATGTACGTCCCGAAGACCGTGTCGTTGTACGCGCCCTCCGTGCCGTCCCCGGTGCCGTTGCCCCGGCCGAACCGCACCCGGGCGAACGGCCGTGCCGTCGGGCCGAGATGGGTGACGCCCTGGTGGTTCTCGAACCCGGTCAGCGGCTCCAGGCCGAGCTGCGGGTCGATGTCCGCCAGTACGTCGCCGACACACCGCGCACCCTCGCCGCGGGTCGAGACCACGTCGAGCAGACCGAGGCCCTGCTCGCGCTCACCGAGGTCGTTGATGAACTCGTGCCCGAGGATCTGGTAGCCCGCGCAGACCGAAAAGATGATCGCGCCGTTGGCCGCGGCCCGGCTCAGCCCGCCGTCGCGGCGCAGCCGCTCGGCCGCGAGGCGCTGCGGCCGGTCCTCACCGCCGCCGATCAGATAGACGTCGCCGGAAGTCGGCACCGGCTGGTCGCTGCGCACGTCGACCCGCTGCACGTCCAGGCCGCGCTGCCGGGCCCGCCGCTCCACGACCAGGGCGTTGCCCTGGTCGCCGTAGGTGCTGAGGAGGTCGGGGTAGACCCAGACCAGACGCAGACCGTTGTTGTTCATGCTTCGTCCTCTCCGGAGGTGGCCGGGGCCGGGGTCAGTTGCCGACACGACGGCGCAGATCCTGGAAGGCGGTGTAGTTGGCGATGACCTCGATACGGCCGGGCGGGGCGTACTGCACGGCCTCGTCGAGGTTCTCGCAGACCCGGAAGTCGAGACCGGCGACTTCCAGGCGGACCGCGAGGTCCAGCTTGCGGTCGCCGAGCACGAAGATCGGGTGACCGGCCAGCTGGGTGTAGTCCACGTCCCACAGCCAGGAGGTGTCCGTGCCGTCCGCGCCGCGGGCGTTCACCGAGAGGATCACCGGTGTCGGCGGCGGGTCGATCAGCGAGAACGTCTCCAGCCAGCCCGCCGGGTTCTTCGCCAGCAGGAGGCGCAGCTCACGGTTCTGGAAGGTGACGACGTCGTACCGTCCGGCGACCGCCTGCACCTGGTACATCCGCTCCAGGGCGACCTGCGGCGGCACCCCGAAGACGGCGGCGACGGCGGCCGAGCTGGCGGCGTTCGCCTTGTTGGCGCGGCCGGGCAGCTGGAGGTGGATCGGCCAGGCCGAACCGTGCGGGTCCAGGACGTAGTCGCCGTTGAGCGCCCAGCTCGGGGCGGGGCGCCGGAAGCCGCACTGCCCGCAGAACCAGTCGTCGCCGGGGCGCTGCATCACACCGCCGCAGGACGGGCAGGACCAGGCGTCGTCCTTCCACGCCTGACCGGCCGCCACCCACACCACGTTGGCGGAGGAGGAAGCCGCCCAGACGACCAGCGGGTCGTCCGCGTTCGCGATGATCACGGCCTTGGAGCCGGACAGGCCCTCGCGCCAGTGCTCGGCCATCATCCGGGTCTCGGCCGCGCGGTCCAGCTGGTCGCGCGAGAGGTTGAGCAGGGCGATCGCCTTGGGGGTGGTGTCGCGCGCGACACCGGCCAGATACTTCTCGTCGACCTCGATCACGCCGAACTTCGCGTCCGAGCCGCCTGCCAGCGCGGAGGTGATGCCCGCGGGCATGTTCGCGCCGAGCGCGTTCGAGACGACGGGCCCCGCGGCCCGCAGCGCCTCGGCGATCAGTCGGGTGGTGGTCGTCTTGCCGTTCGTCGCCGACACGAGGATCACGTCCAGGTGTTGCGCCAGCCGCCCCAGCAGGTCGGGGTCGAGTTTGAGCGCCACCCGGCCGCCGATCACCGATCCGCTGCCCCGCCCCGCGGCGCGTGACACCGCCGCCGCGGCCTTGCCCGCCGTCACGGCCAGCTTGGCCCGCGGCGACAACGGCTCCGTGTTGCCTGCCATCGTCCTAGATCCTCCTTGCATCGGTCCGCGTCCAGCCTATCGATGTCCGGTGCGGCGACCGCACCGCGGCACCACGGGAACTTCCGGGCCCGGCGGAACGTACGCTTGCCGCCATGCGAAACCGCCCGATCCCCGGCAGCTCCGGTCTCGTCCGAGAGATGAGTCTGCTCGGCGACCCGTTGCTCCACCGGCCCTGCGAGGACGTCACGGAGTTCGGTCCGTCGCTCGCGAAGCTGGTCGAGGACATGTTCGCCACGATGTACGCCGCACAGGGTGTCGGGCTCGCCGCCAACCAGATCGGCGTCCCGCTCAGAGTGTTCGTCTACGACTGCACGGACGACGACGATGTCCGCCATCTGGGACATGTGGTCAATCCCGAACTGGTCGAGGCGGACGGACTCACCGTACGCGGACCGGAGGGCTGTCTGTCACTTCCGGGTCTGGAAGCGGGCACGGAACGCTTCGACCACGCGGTCGTGGAGGGCCTGACGATGACGGGCGAGCCGGTGCGGATCGCGGGCACGGGGTGGTTCGCCCGCTGCCTCCAGCACGAGTGCGACCATCTGGAGGGCACCGTCTACACGGACCGGCTGACCGGGCTGCGGCGGACCCGGGCGCTGCGCGCGGCACGGCGTGCGCCCTGGGCCCGTAACGGCTGAGCCCCCGTTTCTCAGAACCCCGGGCCGCCCGGGATGTCGCGGTCGCCCGCCTCCGCGAGCCGCCCCCACAGCAGGTCGGCGAGGCTGCGCACCAGCCGCTCGCGGGAGCAGGGCCGGTCGGCGAGCCACCAGTCGCCCGCCGCGTGCATCATGCCCACGATGCCGTGGCCCCAGATGCGTGCCATCTGCTCGCTGTCGGGCCCGAGGTCCACCCGCTCGACGATCACCTGGCCCAGCTCCTCGCCGAGCCGGCGCAGCAGCGGGGCGGAGTGGCGGCCGACGTCGAAGCCCTGCTCGGGCGAGGGGCCGGTGTCGCCGGAGGCGGTTGCGTCGGCGGCGTTCTCGGAGGGATGCATCAGGAAGCGGTAGACCTGGGGGCGGGCCTCGATCGCGGCGAGGTAGGTGTCGAGCGTGGACTCCACCCGTGCGCGGCGCTCCGCGGGGGCGTCCAGGGCCGCCCGCAGGGCGCTGAGGAGCGCGTCGGTGTGGCGCTTGGCCAGCGCGCGGTAGAGCCCGCCCTTGTCCCCGAAGTGGCGGTAGAGGATCGGTTTGGTGATCCCGGCCTCGGCGGCGATCGCGTTCATCGAGGCCTGCGGGCCGTCCCTGAGCACCACCCGGTCCGCGGCTTCGAGCAACTCGCGGCGTCGGCGCTCCGCCGCGGTCCGCTGTCGCTCCGCGCCTCGTGCGGTCTCCATGTCGTCTCTCCCACCCCTGCCGCGCGGTGCCGTCGCACCGCTCCTGCACGCCTGCGCAACGTAACACTCCGCCGTGCGGGCGGTTGATCGGCACTGGGGCGTTGACAGTTGCTACTTGCCAGTAACACACTGTGGTTACCGCAAGTAACGCATGCTTTTGCCGCAGTGCCTGGAGGGGAAACATGGCCGAGTTCACGCTTGACCTCAACGACGACCAGAAGCAGGTCCGCGACTGGCTCCACGGCTTCGCGGCGGATGTCATCCGCCCCGCCGCCTCGGAGTGGGACGAGCGTGAGGAAACGCCCTGGCCCGTCATCCAGGAAGCGGCCAAGGTCGGCATCTACTCCCTCGACTTCTACGCCCAGCAGTTCTTCGACCCTACGGGGCTCGGCATCCCCATGGCTATGGAAGAGCTGTTCTGGGGCGACGCGGGCATCGCCCTGTCCATCGTCGGTACGGGCCTGGCGGCCGTGGGCGTCCTCGCCAACGGCACCGAGGAGCAGATCGGCACCTGGATCCCGCAGATGTACGGCGACGCCAACGACGTGAAGGTCGCCGCCTTCTGCTCCTCCGAGCCCGACGCCGGCTCCGACGTCGCCTCCATGCGGACGCGCGCCGTCTACGACGAGGCCAAGGACGAGTGGGTCCTCAACGGGACCAAGACCTGGGCGACCAACGGCGGCATAGCGGGCGTCCACGTGGTCGTCGCCGTCGTCGACCCCGAGCTCGGCTCCAAGGGCCACGCCTCCTTCATCGTGCCGCCGGACACCCCCGGCCTCTCCCAGGGCCAGAAGTTCAAGAAGCACGGCATCCGGGCCTCCCACACCGCCGAAGTGGTCCTGGAGGACGTCCGCGTCCCCGGCCACTGCCTCCTCGGCGGCAAGGACAAGCTCGACGAACGCCTCGCCCGCGCCCGGGAGCGCGCCAAGGCGGGCGGCGAGCGGGTGAAGAACGCGGCGATGGCCACCTTCGAGGCCTCCCGCCCGGCCGTCGGCGCGATGGCCGTGGGCACCGCCCGCGCCGCGTACGAGGTCGCCCTCGACTACGCGAAGACCCGCAGCCAGTTCGGCCGCCCGATCATCGACAACCAGGGCATCGCCTTCCAGCTCGCCGACATGCGCACCCGCATCGACGCCGCCCGGATGCTGGTCTGGCGCGCTTCCTGGATGGCCACCACCGGCAAGCCGTTCACCGCGGCCGAGGGCTCCATGTCGAAGCTCTACGCGAGCGAGACCGCCCGGGACGTCACCGCACAGGCGATCCAGATCCTCGGCGGCAACGGCTTCACCCGGGAGTACCCGGTCGAGCGGATGCACCGCGACGCGGCGATCTACACCATCTTCGAGGGCACCAGCGAGATCCAGCGCCTGGTGATCGCCCGCACCCTGTCGGGCATGCCGATCCGCTAGCGGACAGCCGGAAGGGGGGGCCGCCCGGGAACACGTCCCGGACGGCCCCCCCTTCCCCTGCTCAGGAAGGCAGCTGCGCCTCGATCGCCGCCACGACCTCCGTCGCCTCCGGCTCGGTGCGCGGGCGGATGCGGGCCACCGGCTCACCGGCCGGCGAGATCACGAACTTCTCGAAGTTCCACTGGACGTCCCCGGCCTCCCCGTCCGCGTCCGTCACCTTCGTCAGCTCCGCGTACAGCGGATGCCGGTCCGCACCGTTGACCTCGATCTTCTCCAGCAGCGGGAAGCTGACCCCGTACGTCGTCGAGCAGAAGGTCCGGATCTCCTCCGGGCTGCCCGGCTCCTGCCCGGCGAACTGGTTGCAGGGTACGCCGAGCACGGTCAGCCCCCGGTCCCCGTAGGTCCGCTGCAACCGCTCCAGGCCCTCGTACTGGGGGGTGAGCCCGCACTTGGAGGCCACGTTCACCAGCAGGACGGTCCGGCCGCTGTACGCGCCCAGCGTGGTCGGCTCGCCCGCGAGGGTGCGCAGCGGAATGTCGTGCAGCGTCATGAAGCTCTCCCTGGTCTGTGCGTGGTGGTGCCCATTGTGCCGCCCGCCGCTCACGGGGCGGCGAGCTCCTTGTAGTAGAAGGTGGTCGGCTTGAGGCTGCCCGCGGGATCAGCCGCGTATCCCGGCACGGAGCCGACCTTCGTCCAGCCCGCCTTGCAGTAGACCTGCTCGGCCAGGCTGCCGGACTCCGTGTCCAGGATCAGCAGCGTGATGCCCTCGGAGGTGGCGTACGCCTCCACGGCGTCCAGCAGCGCCCGGCCGAGTCCCTGGCCCCGGGCGGAGGGGCGGACCATCAGCTTGGCGACCTCCGCTCGGTGGCGGGCGTTCGGCAGCGGCGCGCGGACCAACGCGATCGTGCCCGACACCCGCGCGCCCTCCCGGGCGATCCAGATGGCGACCTGCCCGGCCTCCACCGCCCCGGCGCGCTCCCGCCACCAGACGGCGGCCGCCTCGCGGTCCAGCGGGGCCAGGAAACCGACCGAGGACCCCTCCTCGACGGTCTCCACCAGCAGCTCGGCCATCTCGTCGGCGTACGTGACCAGTTCGGGGGCGGTCACGTGGACGATCTCGGTCATGGGGAGGGACCTTTCACGAATCAGGAGCAGGAGCCGGGCGGAAACCCACGGGGACGATCACACCGCCTTCGGCCCTGCCCTGTCCACCGGCGCGGGCGTCAGCCGGAGGGTGACCACGTACGCCACCACCACCGCCACGATCACCAGCGGCATCACGGTGAGCCCCTCCCTGCCCAGCAGGAGCGTCGCCAGGAGCACCGAGGTCATCGGCAGCCGCAGCATCGCCACGCACATGGCTCCGATACCCATCGCGAACCCCGCGGTGAGATGAAGCCCCGGCAGATGGGACAGCGCGATGCCGGCCGCCGCCCCCACGAACATCGCGGGGAAGACGGGGCCGCCCCGGAAACAGCTCAACGAGGCGCAGTAGGCGAGCGACTTGCAGACGATGAGCAGCACCAGCGCGCCGACCGAGTACTCCGCGCTCCCGGACAGGAGATGGCCCAGCTCGTGTTCGCCCGAGTACAGCACCTCGGACGCGGCCTTGCCCGACGTCTCGGCGTACACCAGCGCGAGCCCGCCGACGACCAGCCCCATCACCGCCGTGGCCACCACCGTCCGCCGCTCCACGCGTTCCTGCAGAGCCAGTGACAGCCGGCGGATGCCCGCACCGGCGAAGGCGGCCGCGACACCGAGAACCAGCGCCCACCCGAACCCGGCGATGCCGGGGGCCGCCGCCGGTGGAATCTCCCCCAAGGTCAGGGAGTAGGTGCCCAGACCCGTCCAGGAACCCAGCCCCGTGAAGATCAGCGCGCCGATCCCCGCGGAGAGCAGCCCGGGCACCAGGACCACGCCCAGCATCGGCCCGGCCAGCCCCGACACCTCCATCAGCAGGAACGCGCCCAGCAGCGGTGAACCCAGCAGGGCGCTCACCGCTGCGAAACTCCCCGAGGCCCCGACCAGGGCCCGCCCTTCCGGCGCCAGGTCCCGCTTGACGCGGCCCGCCGCCCAGACGGCCAGCCCGCCGCCCAGCGCGATCAGGGGCGCCTCCGGGCCGAGCACGGCACCCACGCCCAGGGAGAGCAGCGCCGCGAGAGCGATACCGGGCAGGTCCGCCGGGGCCGCGGGGCCGGTGGACACCAGCCCCTCCGCCGGCCGGTGCCCGCCCCCGCCCGGCAGCCGGCGGACGGTGAGCCCGACCAGGAGACCGGCGGCGCCGAGCAGCGGGACGGGCCACCACGACGGCGTCTCCTCGAAGCCCATCGCCCTCGGCAGCTCCGTGTACGTCAGCGACTGGAGCTCCGAGACCAGGGCGAGGAAGCCGAACGCGACCGCGGAGACGGGGACTCCGAGCAGCGCCGCCATCACCAGCAGGCCCGCGTACCTGCGTGTGCGGACCAGCGCGTAGGGGTCCTCCGATGCGGTGACGGGTTTGCCCGGAGGGGTGGCCGGCATGATCTCGACTCCTCGACGTGACGACCCCGGGGAGGGGTGGCGGCCCCGGGAGGGTGCCCCCACGGGTCCACGCCGGAATACCACGCACCGGCAAACCGGGCGCCTTCCTTCCGCCGGAACACGCCCTCCGGTGCGGAAGGTCAGCCACCCGGCCCCGGCGGACCGTTCGCCGCGCCGCCCGCGTGCCCGGCCGGGCCGTCCGTCGCCAGCCGCCCCGAGGCCACCGCGTCGACCAGCGCCCGGTGATCGAGTTCGTTGCGGTCCGCGTACGACTCCGCGAAGGTGGCGAGCGCCCGGTCGAAGGCATCCTTGCGCCCCAGGTAGGCGGCGATGGCGATCCGGTCCCCGGACCTGGCGTGCGCGCGGGCCAGGGTGGCCCCGCACACCTCGCCGAACGCGCGCATCCCTTTCGGCACCATCGACTCCGGTTCGGCGATGCCCTTCCAGTCGCGCAACTGGCGCACGTAGAAGTCCCGGTTCCGGCCGTCCAGGCCGTCGGCCCGCTCCCAGCCGAGGAAGATGTCGCTGGAGGCCTGCATCAGCCGTTGGCCCGCGACGACCCGCTCACCCTGATTCTCGTACCGGCTCGCCCCGGTGTGCTCGGCCAGCACCGAGGGACCGGCCTCCTTGGCCTGGAGGAGGAGCGGATCCCCGCTGTCCCGGCCGAGCAGCAGGATGATCCAGCACCGGGTTCCGACGCTGCCCACACCGACGACCTTGCGGGCCACGTCCACCAGTGCGAAGTCCTCCAGCAGAGTGCGCCGGTCGGACGCCAGGCTGTGGGCGTAACCCGCCACCATGGCGCCGAACGCCCGGTGCGCCTCCTCACGTTCCACCCCGGGCATCAGATCGGTGAGCGGCACGACCATCGGCGGGTCCGCCGCGATCCGCAGCCGCCCGTCGACCACCTCGGCGAGCTTGCCGAAGGCTTGCAGACTGTCCCTGGAGCGGGCCTTGCCCAGAGCCCGGTCCACGTTCCGGCGCCCCCGTCCGTTCAACCGCTCCGCGGCCACCGTACGCAGCCGCTCGGCGTCGGTCCTCGCGTACCACACGTCAAGATTGCGCATCCCGGCGAACCGGGCCATCGCCTCCCGGTACGAGCGGACCGCGGCCCGTACGGTCCCGGACCGCTCCCGGTCCGTGAAGCCGTTGGCCCGCGCCGCGATGACCAGGCTGGCCGCGAGCCGTTTCACGTCCCACTCCCAGGGGCCCGGCAGCGTCTCGTCGAAGTCGTTGATGTCGAAGAGCAGATTCCGCTCGGGCGAGGCCAGCAGCCGGAAGTTCAGCAGGTGGGCGTCGCCGCACAGCTGCGCCCGGATCCCCGAGTCCGGCGTGCCCGCCAGGTCGGCTGCCATCAGGGCGGCCGCGCCCCGGTAGAAGCGGAACGGGGACTCGGCCATCCGGCCGTAGCGGATCGGGACCAGCTCGGGAACCCGGTCCGCGGACTGCGCTTCGAGGACGGTCAGCGGGTCGGGGCGGCGCGGCGATGCCGTGAACTCCGCATGGCTCGACCGGGGCGCCCTGCGGCGCGCGGCCCTGCCCAGCGCTGCCCGTTCGGACGGTGTCGCGTGAGGTACGGCGCGCAGCGGCGCCGCCGCTTCCCGGTCCATGGAGTGCCCCTTCCGTAGTGCGTCACGCCTCTTCGGCGAGCCGGCGGTCACGGTCGCGCCGGAGGCCGATCTCCCGCCAGATCGCCCGCTGGGCCTTGAGCGCGGCCGTGCCCACCACGATCAGCACCAGGATGTTCACCACGAGCTGGATGGCCGAGCCCCGCACATCGGACCAGCTGGTGAACGCGACGGAGACGGAGATGTCCGCGGCGGCCGGGATCGTCGTCACGGAGATGAAGACCCCGAGCAGGGCACTCGTCCTGGCCTCGGTGAGCGACACGATCCCGACGATCCCGGCCAGGGCGGCGACGGCGACGGAGAAGAAGTTCGGCGTGTTGATGAGGTTGGAGACGGGGCGCAGCCCCAGGTCGAAGGCCTCCGACTGCAGCCCGAAACCGCGGATGAGCAGGGCGAAGAGGAAGGTGACGACCATCGTGAGGAGGAAGCCCGCGCTCAGGGCTGCCATCCCGCTGCGGACCATGGCCGGGTGGCGCCGGTCGATCCCCAGCGCCACGCTGACGATGGCGCCGTACTCGGGCCCGACGACCATCGCCGCCACGATCAGGATCTGCGAGTTGGTGACGATGCCGACCGAACCGATCATTCCGGCGACGACCAGGTAGAGGTAGAAGCTCGGCGGGTAGCGCCCCCCGGACCTGATACGTGCCTCGACCTGCTCCCAGACCGGCGCCCGGCTCAGCGGCCCCAGCTCGCGTCGCCCCCCTTCGGTGGCCCGGCCGGAGAACGCCATGTCGACCGGCTCGATGACCAGGGAGCCCCGCTGGTCGAGCTGGACGGCGCGCAGCCGGTGCAGCACGTCGTTCGCCGCGCCCGTCAGCACGTCGCAGGCGATGGAGTCGCCGTCCGGATTGCGCGCGGCGTCGCGCTGGACGATGAGATTGAGTACGCAGGGGTCCCCGGAGAGTCGGCCGACGACCTCGTCGGTCAGGTCCGGCGGGCTCACCGCGCGGATGTGGATCATGTCCATCCCGGTACCTCCGCGGCTCCCCGCTGTGTCGGACGGAGCTCCGCCCGGCCGGCGGCTCGGAGCTCACTCCAGTAACGCGGCCCCGGCTCCGTTCGGCAAACCGGACTCCCGCCCCGGTGCACGGCACGGACGCGTGCCGCGCACCCGGGGCGGGAGTGCCGGATAGTGAGGGGACGGGGGCCCGATTCGACCGGGAGGCAAGGCGCATGGACCGGTATCCCCCGATCGCCGACCACGGACTCGTGGGCGACCTCCAGACGGCCGCACTGATCTCCTCGCGGGGAGTCGTCGACTGGCTCACCGCCCCGAGATTCGACTCGCCCAGCGTCTTCGCCGCACTGCTCGACCACGACCGCGGCGGCTACTTCCGGCTGGCGCCCGAAGACGGCACCCACACGTGCAAGCAGCTCTACTACCCCGACACCGCGGTCGTCGTCACCCGGTTCCTGGCGCCCGACGGCGTCGGAGAGGTCCTCGACTGGATGACCCCGATCCGCTCCGGCGGGCCGACCGACCGGCACACCCTCGTCCGCACCGTGCGCTCGGTACGCGGCACCGTGCGCTTCGGCCTGGAGTGCCGGCCCCGGTTCGACTACGGCCGCGCCGCCCACGAAACGGACCTGGGACCGGCGGGAGACGCGGCGGTCTTCCGGACGCCGGGCATCACGGCCCATCTCCGGACGGGTTTCCCCCTCACCCGCGACGGCCAGGATGCCGTCGGCGGCGTCACCCTGAACGCCGGGGAATCGTCGGGGGCCGTACTCACCCTCTGCGACCCCGACGGCCCCGAGCCGCCGCACCTCACCACCGAGGGGATCACCGACCAGCTCTGGGACGTCGTCGACTTCTGGCAGACGTGGGTGCGCGGATCCCGCTACAACGGCCGCTGGCTCGACATGGTCAACCGCTCCGCGATCACCCTGAAGCTGCTCACGTACGAACCCAGCGGCGCACCCGTCGCCGCGGCGACCATGGGACTGCCCGAACAGGTGGGCGGGGAACGCAACTGGGACTACCGGTACACCTGGGTGCGGGACGGCTCCCTGTCGGTGCGGGCCCTGCTGGACCTGGGCTTCGTCGACGAGGCGACCGCGTTCACCCACTGGCTCGGTGACCGTCTGCGGGACCGGGAAGGCGCCGGGGGAGAGCCCCTGCGCATCATGTACCGGGTCGACGGGCAGCCCCTGGAACCGGAGCAGGCCCTCGGACATCTGGAGGGCTACCGGGGCTCCCGTCCGGTCCGCCTCGGCAACGCCGCCGACGACCAGCTCCAGCTGGACATCTACGGCGAAGCCCTCTACGCGCTGTCCGAGGGCCGCGAGGTCGGCATCCAGGCGGGCTACCGGGGATGGCAGATCCTCTCCCGCACCCTGGACTGGCTCGCGGACTCCTGGGACCGCCCCGACGAAGGCATCTGGGAGACCCGCGGCGGACGCAAGGACTTCACCTACAGCCGGGTGATGTGCTGGGCCGCCTTCGACCGTGGCCTCAAACTCGCCGGGCAGTTCAGCCGCCCCGCCGACACGGCCCGGTGGACCGGGGCCCGGGACGCCGTCCTGGAGCAGGTGGTGGAGCGGGGCTGGAGCGAGAACCTCCAAGCCTACGTCCAGAGTTACGGGAGCGACGTGCTCGACGCGTCCCTGCTGCTGATGCCGCGCGTGGGCTTCCTCGCCCCCCGGGACCCGGGCTGGCTGTCCACCCTGGACGCCATGGACCGCGCCCTGGTCTCGGACAGCCTCGTCTACCGCTACGACCCGGCGGCTTCACCGGACGGGCTGCGCGGCTCGGAGGGGACGTTCAGCCTCTGCACCTTCCTCTACGTCGACGCGGCAGCCCGCGCCGGGCGGCTGCGCCAGGCGCGCTACACCTTCGAGAAGATGCTCACCTACGCCAACCACGTGGGCCTGTTCGCCGAGGAGATCGGCCCCAGCGGCGAACAACTGGGCAACTTTCCCCAGGCGTTCACCCATCTCTCGCTCATCATGGCGGCCCGCACCCTGGACGAGGCGCTCGACCGGCAGCGGGACCGCACCTGAGCCCGGACGCCCCCGCGGGCGCTCCCGGAGCCGTACTGGCAGGATCGGGGGGTGGATACTCCCGATGCCTTCCCCGAACCGCTGCCCGGGGCCGCCGGAGCCGTCGGACGCCCCGTCCCACCGGGCGCGGCGGCCGAGGAGGGGACACCCCAAGGACGCCGCCTCGTCCGCTGCCGGCTCTGCGGCCGCCCCCTCACCGGCACCGACTCCCGACGGGCCGGCCTCGGACCGTCCTGCGACGCCAAGCTGCACCCCGCGCCGCCCGACATCCGCACCCGGCGCCACGAGGTCGACCAGGACCCGCTGCCGGGCACGTAGGACGCCCTACCCGCCCTCCAGCCGCCGGAACAGCCCTTCCTGCACCACCGACACCAGCAGCTGCCCCGAACGGTCGTAGATCCGGCCGCGTGCCAGGCCGCGTCCGCCCGTCGCGATCGGCGACTCCTGGTCGTACAGGAACCACTCGTCCGCCCGGAACGGCCGGTGAAACCACATCGCGTGGTCCAGGGACGCCATGTCGAAGCCGCGCGGGCCCCACAGCGGCTCCACCGGGATGCGCACCGCGTCCAGCAGCGTCATGTCGCTCGCGTACGTCAGCGCGCACGTGTGCACCAGCGGGTCGTCGCCCAGCGGGCCCACCGCGCGCATCCACACCGCACTGCGCGGATCGGCGTCCTTGATCTCCTCGCTCGTCCAGCGCAGCCGGTCGACGTAACGGATGTCGAAGGGCTGGCGCCGGGCCATCCGCTCCAGCGCCTCCGGCAGCGCCCCCAGGTGCTCGCGCACCTCGTCGGCGACCGTCGGCAGCTCCTCCGGGTCCGGGACGGTCCTGGCGGACGGCAGCTGGTGCTCGAACCCCGCCTCCTCGGGGCGGTGGAAGGACGCCGTCAGGTTGAAGATCGTCCGGCCCTCCTGCACGGCCGTCACCCGCCGGGTGGTGAAGGACCGGCCGTCCCGCACCCGCTCCACCCGGTAGACGATCGGCACCCCGGGACGCCCCGGACGCAGGAAGTAGGCGTGCAGCGAGTGCACAGGCCGCTCCCCGTCGGTCGTCCGGCCCGCCGCCACCAGCGCCTGGCCCGCCACCTGGCCGCCGAAGACCCGTTGCAGCGACTCCTGCGGACTGCGGCCGCGGAAGATGTTGACCTCGATCCGCTCCAGGTCGAGAAGGTCGACCAGACGCTCGGCCGGATTCGTCATGCGCTCGCTCTCCACTTCGGCCCCAGGGGCCCGCTCACAGCTGGCCGACCTCGGTGACCCGGACGACCGCCCGGCCCTCCTCGTCGGACGCGGCCAGGTCCACCTCGGCCTGGACGCCCCAGTCATGGTCGCCCGCCGGGTCGGCGAACGCCTGCCAGACCCGCCACAGCCCGTGCGCCGGGTCCTCCTCGATCTTCAGCAGCTTCGGGCCGCGCGCGTCCGGGCCGGTGCCGATCTCCTCGTGCGCGTCCCAGTACGCGTCGAGCGCCTCGCCCCACGCGTCCTCGTCCCACCCCGAGTCGCCGTCCAGCTCGCCCAGGTCGCGGACCCGGTCCAGCGCGGCCAGCTCCACCCGGCGGAACATCGCGTTGCGCACCAGCACCCGGAAGGCGCGCGCGTTCGCGGTGACCGGCTTGACCTCGTCGGCCCGCTCCTGGGCCTGCTCGGCGGTCTCCACCTCGGGGTTGGCCAGCTGCTCCCACTCGTCCAGCAGACTGGAGTCCACCTGACGCACCATCTCGCCGAGCCAGGAGATCAGGTCCTGGAGATCCTCCGACTTCACGTCGTCCGGGATCGTGTGCTCCAGCGCCTTGTACGCGCTCGCCAGATACCGCAGCACGATGCCCTCGGTCCGGGCCAGCTCGTAGTGCGAGGTGAACTCCGTGAAGGTCATGGCACGCTCGAACATGTCCCGGATCACCGACTTCGGCGACACCGGGTGGTCGCTCACCCACGGGTGGCTCGTGCGGTACACGTCGTAGGCGTGCCACAGCAGCTCGCTCAGCGGCTTGGGGTACGTGACGTCCTGGAGCCGCTCCATCCGCTCCTCGTACTCGACCCCGTCCGCCTTCATCTGCCCGACGGCCTCACCGCGCGCCTTGTTCTGCTGGGCCGCCAGGATCTGTCGCGGATCGTCCAGCGTCGACTCGACGACCGAGACCATGTCCAGTGCGTACGAAGGGGATTCGGCGTCCAGCAGATCGAACGCCGCCAGCGCGAACGTGGAGAGCGGCTGGTTCAGCGCGAAGTCCTGCTGGAGGTCGACCGTCAGACGCACGATCCGCCCCTCGGCGTCCGGCGTCTCCAGCTGCTCCACCACCCCGCCGTCCAGCAGCGAGCGGTAGATGGCGATGGCCCGCCGGATGTGCCGCAGCTGCGCCCGGCGCGGCTCGTGGTTGTCCTCCAGCAGACTCCGCATCGCCTCGAACGCGTTGCCCGGGCGCGCGATGACCGCGAGGAGCATCGTGTGCGTGACCCGGAAGCGGGAGTTCAGCGGCTCCGGCTCGGACTGGATCAGCTTGTCGAAGGTGGTCTCCGACCAGGCGACGAAGCCCTCGGGAGCCTTCTTGCGCACCACCTTGCGCTTCTTCTTCGGGTCGTCGCCCGCCTTCTTCAGCGCCTTCTCGTTCTCGATGACGTGCTCGGGGGCCTGCGCCACGACGAACCCGGCCGTGTCGAACCCCGCCCGCCCGGCCCGGCCCGCGATCTGGTGGAACTCCCGCGCCCGCAGGGTCCGCACCCGGGTGCCGTCGTACTTGGTGAGCGCCGTGAACAGCACCGTACGGATGGGCACGTTGACACCGACGCCCAGCGTGTCCGTCCCGCAGATCACCTTCAGCAGACCCGCCTGGGCCAGCTTCTCCACCAGGCGGCGGTACTTGGGCAGCATCCCCGCGTGGTGCACCCCGATGCCGTGGCGTACGTAACGGGAGAGGTTCTGGCCGAACTTGGTGGTGAAGCGGAAGGCGCCGATCAGATCGGCGATCCTCTCCTTCTCCTCCTTCGTGCACATGTTGATGCTCATCAGCGACTGCGCCCGCTCCACGGCCGCCGCCTGCGTGAAGTGCACGATGTAGACCGGCGACTGCCGGGTGTCCAGCAGCTCGGTCAGCGTCTCGGTGATCGGCGTGAAGCGGTACTCGTAGCTCAGCGGCACCGGGCGGGTCGCCGAGCGGACCACCGAGGTGGGGCGGCCGGTGCGCCGGGTCAGGTCCTTCTCGAACATCGAGACGTCACCGAGCGTCGCCGACATCAGCACGAACTGCGCCTGCGGCAGCTCCAGCAGCGGAATCTGCCACGCCCAGCCCCGGTCCGGCTCGGCGTAGAAGTGGAACTCGTCCATCACGACCTGGCCGATGTCGGCGTACTTCCCGTCGCGCAGCGCGATGGAGGCCAGCACCTCGGCCGTGCAGCAGATCACCGGGGCGTCCGCGTTGACCGAGGCGTCGCCCGTGAGCATCCCGACGTTCTCGGTGCCGAACAGCTTGCACAGGTCGAAGAACTTCTCCGAAACCAGCGCCTTGATCGGCGCGGTGTAGAAGGTCACCTTGTCCTGGGCGAGCGCGGTGAAGTGCGCGGCCGCCGCCACCAGGCTCTTGCCCGAGCCGGTCGGGGTGGAGAGGATCACGTTCGCCCCGGAGACCACCTCGATCAGCGCCTCCTCCTGAGCCGGATAAAGCGTGATGCCCTGGCTCTCGGTCCATGACGAGAAGGCCTCGAAAAGGGCGTCCGGGTCGGCGGTCTGCGGCAGCTGGTCGATGAGGGTCACGCCCCCATCTTGCCTGTCTTCCGCCCGGATGAGGGAACCGGCCGACGGCACCAAGATCATGGACGATACGCTGCGGACTCAACCAGCCCGCGCCGCAATGGTGATGGGCGCACGACGCACTGGGGGCGGAAGCGACCATGATGGGACCGGCACACTCTCTGTCAGGGGCAGCGGCCTGGCTGGGGGTGGGTGCGGCGGCCGCCGCCGCGGGCCACACGATGCCCTGGCCGGTCCTGGTCGTCGGGGCGCTGATCTGCGCGGGCGCCGCACTGGCCCCCGACCTCGACCACAAGTCCGCGACCATCTCGCGCGCCTTCGGACCCGTCTCCAAGGCCCTCTGCGAGATCGTCGACAAGCTCTCGTTCGCCGTCTACAAGGCCACCAGGAGCAAGGCCGACCCCCGCCGCACCGGCGGCCACCGCACCCTGACCCACACCTGGCTCTGGGCCGTCCTCATCGGCGCGGGCTGCTCCGCCGCCGCCGTCTTCGGCGGCCGCTGGGCCGTCCTCGGCGTCCTCTTCGTCCACCTGGTTCTCGCGGTCGAGGGGCTGCTCTGGCGGGCCGCACGGGTCTCCAGCGACATCCTGGTCTGGCTGCTCGGCGCCACCAGCGCCTGGATTCTCGCCGGCGTCCTGGACCAGCCGGGCCACGGGGCCGACTGGCTCTTCGACGCCCCCGGCCAGGAGTACCTGTGGCTCGGCCTGCCCATCGTGCTGGGCGCGCTCGTCCACGACATCGGCGACGCGCTCACCGTCTCCGGCTGCCCGATCCTGTGGCCCATCCCGGTCGGCCGCAAGCGCTGGTACCCGATCGGCCCGCCGAAGGCCATGCGCTTCCGGGCCGGCAGCTGGGTGGAGATGAAGGTGCTGATGCCCGCCTTCATGGTCCTCGGGGGAGTGGGAGCGGCGGCGGCCCTCAACTTCATATGACGCACCGGGCGCGCCGCGGTCGGGCGGCGCACCCGGTGCCTCTTCGCCGGGGGCGCCCCCTCGGCGGGCGGCGTGCCCCGGCCCGTAGCACCATGGCCGCATGCTGCTCGCCGAGCTCGCCCGGGTGTCCCTGGAGGTCGCCGCCGCATCCGCCCGGTCCCGGAAGGTGGCGCTCCTGGCCGGTCTCTTCCGGGACGCCGCACCCGACGACGTGCCCGTCGTCATCCCGTATCTCGCCGGACGGCTGCCCCAGGGCCGGATCGGGGTCGGCTGGCGCACCCTCGGCGACCCCGTACCGCCCGCTGCCGCACCCACCCTCACCGTCACCGGGGTCGACGGGCGGCTGACCGCCCTCGCGGCCGTCTCCGGCACCGGCTCCCAGGCCCTGCGCCGCGAGCACCTGCGTGCCCTGTTCGCCGCCGCCACCGAGGACGAGCAGCGCTTCCTGCGGGCCCTGCTCACCGGCGAGGTACGCCAGGGGGCCCTGGACGCCGTCGCCGCCGACGCCCTGGCCCGCGCCGCCGAAGCCCCGCCCTCCGACGTCCGGCGCGCCGTGATGCTCGCCGGGTCGCTCCAGGAGGTCGCGCGGGTCCTCCTCGCGGAGGGCCCCGGAGCGCTCGCCGCGTTCCGGCTCACCGTGGGAAGGCCCGTACAGCCGATGCTCGCGCACACGGCCGCCTCGGTCGGCGAGGCCGTCGACCAGCTGGGCCCCTGCGCGGTGGAGGAGAAGCTCGACGGCATCCGGGTGCAGGTCCACCGCGACGGCGACCGCGTCCGCGCCTACACCCGGACACTCGACGACATCACCGACCGGCTGCCCGAGCTGACCGCCGCCGTCGCCGCGCTCCCGGCGGACCGCTTCATCCTCGACGGCGAGGTGATCGCCCTGGGGGACGACGGCAGGCCCCGGGCGTTCCAGGAGACCGCCGCGCGGGTGGGCTCACGACGGGACGTGGCCGGTGCGGCGGCGCACGTGCCCGTCGTGCCCGTCTTCTTCGACGCGCTGTCGGTCGACGACGCGGACCTGCTCGACCTGCCCTTCACCGAACGCCGCACCGCCCTGGAGCGCCTGGTCCCCGAGCACCTCCGGGTCCGGCGCACCCTCGTCGCCGACCCGGCGGACCCGGCCGCCCGCGCGGCCGCTGAGGCGTTCCTCGCCGACACCCTGGAGCGCGGCCACGAGGGCGTCGTGATCAAGGACCTGACCGCCGCCTACAGCGCGGGCCGCCGGGGTGCGGCCTGGCTCAAGGTGAAGCCCGTGCACACGCTGGACCTGGTGGTGCTGGCCGCCGAATGGGGGCACGGCCGACGGACCGGGAAGCTGTCCAACCTGCACCTGGGCGCCCGCCGCCCCGACGGTACGTTCGCGATGCTCGGCAAGACCTTCAAGGGGCTCACCGACGCCCTGCTGGCGTGGCAGACCGAGAAGCTGGGCGAGCTGGCGACCGCTGACGACGGACACGTGGTGACCGTACGCCCGGAACTCGTCGTGGAGATCGCCTACGACGGCCTCCAGCGCTCCACCCGCTACCCCGCCGGGGTCACCCTCCGCTTCGCCCGCGTTCTGCGCTACCGCGACGACAAGACCGCCCAGGAGGCGGACACCGTGGAAACGGTCCTCTCCAGGCAGCGGTGAGCGAGCCCCGCGGAGACGGCGGGGCGCCCTCGTGCGGTGGCGGTCAGTGCTTGATGACCGTCGATTCGACGTGCGCCTTGACCTGCTCGGGTGTCAGATAGGCGTCGGTGTACTCGAAGTCCCGCAGCGTCGCCGGTTTGCGGGACTGGAACCCCGTCCGTACGAAGTCGTCCCCGGCGACCGCGTTCAGCAGCCAGTTCGTCAGGACCCGGGTCTTGGCGACGTTCGTCCGCAGCGCCGACCAGTGGTAGCCCCGTGCCACCGCCTGCGCGGCCGTCCCGTGCAGCTCGACACCCAGCGGCTTGGACACCGCGTCCCGGCCGCCCAGGTCGACGACGAGCCCCAGGTCCTTGTGGACGTAGTCCTTCGGCGGCAGACCGCGCAGCGAGGCGATCAGGTTGTCCGCCATCACCCGGCCCTGACGCATCGCGTGCTGCGCGGTCGGCGGGCAGACCGCCCCGTCGCCCTTCGCCAGGTCGGGCACCGCGGCCGCGTCGCCGAGCGCGAACACCCCGTCCGCGCCCGGCATCCGCAGCTGCGGGGTCACCGCGAGCCGGCCGCGTACCGTCTCCGCGTCGAGGGTGGCGATCAGCGGGCTGGCGGCCACTCCGGCGGTCCAGATCAGGGTCCGGCAGGGCAGCACCCGGCCGTCGGTGAACGTGACCTCCTCCGCCGCGGCCTTGGCGATGGAGACCCCGAGCGACACCTCGATGTTCCGCCTGCGCAGCACCTCCAGGGCGGCCTGCCCCAGCTTGTCGCCCAGCTCCGGCATCAGCTTGGGCGCGATGTCGATGAGGTGCCACTTGATCAGCCCGGGGTCCAGCCGGGGGTAGTGCCGGATCGCGTTCGTGGTGAGCCGCTGGAGGCAGGCGGCCGTCTCCGTGCCCGCGTACCCGCCGCCGACCACCACGAACTGGAGCCGGGAGGCCCGCTCGGCCTCGTCCTGGCTGGCGTCCGCCAGATCGAGCTGGGCGATGACGTGGTCACGGACGTACGCGGCCTCGGCCAGCGTCTTCATGCCCCGCGCGTGGTCCAGCAGCCCGGGGATGTCGAAGGTCCGGGTGACGCTGCCCGCCGCCAGCACGATGGAGTCGTACGGCTCGTTCACGATCTCGCCCGTGATCTTCCGGATCACGCAGACCTTCGCCTTCGTGTCCACACCGATCGCCCCGCCCGGCACGATCCTCGTCCGGTGGCGGCGGCTGCGGCGCAGCGACACCGCGACGGACTGGGGCGTGAGCACACCGGAGGCCACCTGGGGGAGCAGTGGCAGATACAGCTGGTACGAGAACGGTGTGACGAGCGTGATCCGAGCCTCGTCCGGAGCCAGCCTGCGCTCCAGGCGGCGTACGCACTCGACGCCTGCGAAACCGGCGCCGACAACGAGAATCCTGGGTGGTGCCACGGTCTGCGTCCCTTCTCGGGCTTGCGTGGTTCTGCGCTCGCCTGCCCCGTATGCCGGGTGATTCACCCTCATCCTCACCGGACGTCCGGGCATCCGCCTCCTGGCAGGGGTGAAACGGGGTCCGCCCACCGGGGGCGGACCGTCCCCGGCGGCCGGGGGTGCGGGCGGATTCGCCTGCGCACTCCGCCCGTTGAGGCGGGGATGGGCCGGTCGGCCGCATGCGAGGATGCTGCCGTGACCCCACCGCCCTCCCCGCCCGTGGCCGACTCCCCGCCCCGCGACCGAGGCCTGGGCCCCCGCGCCGCCGCGGGGCTCGTGTTCGGCTCGTCCGCCGCGGTCCTCGTGGTCGAGATCGTCGCGCTGCGGCTGCTGGCCCCGTATCTCGGCCTCACGCTGGAGACCAGCACCCTGGTCATCGGTATCGCCCTCACCGCGATCGCCCTCGGCTCCTGGCTGGGCGGGCGCGTCGCCGACCAGGTCGACCCGCACCGGCTCATCGGCCCCGCCCTGGGGGTGTCGGGCGTCGTCGTCGCACTCACCCCCCTGCTGCTGCGCACCACCGCGGAGTGGGCACCGCCGCTGCTCCTGCTCGCCGCGGCGGTGACCCTCCTGGTGCCCGGCGCCCTGCTCTCCGCCGTGACACCGCTGGTGACCAAGCTGCGCCTCACCAGCCTCGCCGAGACCGGGACGGTCGTGGGACGGCTGTCGGGGGTGGGCACCTTCGGCGCCATCACCGGCACCGTCCTCACCGGATTCGTCCTGGTCTCGCGGCTGCCGGTCAGCGCCATCCTCATCGGCCTCGGGGCCCTGCTGGTGATCGGCGCCGTCCTGGCCGGCTGGCGGGCCCGCCGCTGGCGGCGGGCCTCGGCCATGGCGCTGGCCACCGTGGTCGTGGGCTCCCTCGCCACCGCGTTCGCTCCCGGCGGCTGCGACGCGGAGACCCGCTACCACTGCGCCCGGGTCGTCGCGGATCCCGGCAGGGAGAGCGGCCGCACCCTGGTCCTGGACGGCCTGCGCCACTCCTACGTCGACGTCGAGGACCCCACGTACCTCCGGTTCGGGTACATCCGCGCCCTCGCGGCGGTCGTCGACACCACCTTCCCCGGGAGCGCGCCGCTCGCCGCCCACCACCTCGGCGGAGGCGGCCTCACCTTCCCCCGCTACCTCGCGGCCACGCGCCCCGGGACCCGCAGCCTCGTCTCCGAGATCGACGGCGGGGTCGTCCGCATCGACCGCGAACAGCTTCGGCTGGGTGCGTCCACCGGGATCGATGTGCGCGTGGAGGACGGCAGGCTGGGCCTGAAGCGGCTGGAGACCGACAGCCGCGACCTCGTCGTCGGTGACGCCTTCGGCGGCGTCAGCGTGCCCTGGCACCTCACGACCTCCGAGGCGCTCAGGAACGTGCACCGGGTGCTCAAGGACAACGGGCTCTACGTCGCCAACCTCATCGACCACGGCGAGCTGGCCTTCGCCCGTGCCGAGGCCGCGACCCTCGCCTCCGTCTTCGAGCACGTCGCCCTCGTCGGCAGGCCCGCGGACATCGGCCTGGACCCGACCGCGAGCGTCGAGGGCGGCAACCTCGTGATGGTCGCCTCCGACCGGCCGCTCGACGCCCCCGCGATCCAGGAGGCCCTGGACACCCGGGAGACCGGCTGGCGGATCGCCACCGGCGACACCGTCGCCTCCTGGACCGGGGGCGCCCAGGTGCTCACCGACGACTACGCGCCCGTCGACCAGCTCCTCCAGCCGCACCGCACCCGGACGGTCCGGTGATCCGGCGGGCCCGCCGCATCACCCGTGCCAGGACCGCCACAGCGACGCGTACGCGCCGTCCGCCGCGACCAGTTCGTCGTGACTGCCCAGCTCGCTGATCCGGCCGTCCTCCACCACCGCGATCACATCCGCGTCGTGCGCGGTGTGCAGCCGGTGCGCGATCGCGATCACCGTGCGGCCCTCCAGGACCCGGGCGAGGGAACGCTCCAGATGGCGGGCCGCCCGCGGGTCCAGCAGGGACGTCGCCTCGTCCAGCACCAGCGTGTGCGGATCGGCCAGCACGAGACGGGCCAGCGCGATCTGCTGGGCCTGCGCCGGGGTCAGCGCGAAACCGCCCGAACCGACCTCGGTCTCCAGCCCCTCGTCCAGCGCCCTCGCCCACCCGTCCGCGTCGACCGCGGCCAGCGAGGCCCACAGCTCCGCGTCCTTCGCCCCGTCGCGGGCCAGGCGCAGATTGTCCCGGAGCGAGCCGACGAAGACGTGGTGTTCCTGGTTGACCAGGGCCACATGCTCGCGGACCCGCTCCGCCGTCATCCGCGACAGTTCCGCACCGCCGAGTGTCACCTCGCCGGTGCGCGGGGCGTAGACCCCGGCCAGCAGCCGGCCCAGCGTCGACTTGCCCGCGCCCGAGGGCCCGACCAGCGCGAGCCGGGTGCCCGGAGCCACGTCGAGCGACACCTTGTGCAGGACGTCGACGCCCTCCCGGTACGCGAAGCGGACGTCGTCCGCCCGCACCTTCCGGCCGTCCGGGCCGATCTCGGCCTCACCCGCGTCCGGCTCGATCTCCCGAACGCCCACCAGCCGGGCCAGCGATACCTGGGCCACCTGGAGCTCGTCGTACCAGCGCAGGATCAGCCCGATCGGGTCGACCATCATCTGGGCCAGCAACGCCCCCGTCGTCAACTGCCCGACCGTGATCCACCCCTCCAGCACGAACCAGCCGCCGAGCAGCAGAACCGCGCCGAGGATCGTCACGTACGTCGCGTTGATGACGGGGAACAGGACCGAGCGCAGGAAGAGCGTGTACCTTTCCCACGCCGTCCACTGCTCGATCCGCCGGTCCGACATGGCCACCCGGCGGCCGCCGAGGCGGTGCGCCTCCACGGTCCGCCCGGCGTCCACGGTCTCCGCGAGCATCGCGGCGACGGCCGCGTAACCGGCGGCCTCCGAGCGGTACGCCGAGGGGGCCCGGCGGAAGTACCAGCGGCAGCCCACGATCAGCACCGGCAGCGCGACCAGCACGGCCAGCGCCAGCGGGGGAGCGGTCACGGCCATCGCGCCGAGCAGCAGCCCGGCCCACACGACACCGATCGCCAGCTGCGGTACGGCCTCCCGCATCGCGTTCGCCAGCCGGTCGATGTCCGTGGTGATCCGGGACAGCAGATCGCCGGTCCCGGCCCGCTCCAGGACGCCCGGCGGCAGCCCCACGGACCGTACGAGGAAGTCCTCGCGCAGGTCCGCGAGCATCTCCTCGCCCAGCATCGCCCCGCGCAGCCGCATGCTGCGGGTGAACAGGGTCTGGATCACAAGCGCTAGCGCGAACACCGCGACCGTGCGTTCCAGATGCAGGTCGGTGGCCCCGCTGGACAGGTCCTCCACCAGTCCGCCCAGCAGATACGGCCCGGTGATCGAAGCGATCACCGCCACCGCGTTGACCGCCACCAGGACGGCGAACGCCCTGCGGTGCCGCCGCAGCAGACTCCGTACGTAGTTCCGTACGGTCGTCGGCGTGCCCACGGGCAGCGTGGTGGCCGACTCCGGGGCGGCGGGGTCGTACGCCGGGGGTGCGACGCCGATCATGCCCTCTCCTCGACTTCCTGGATGCTCTTCGTGGCGGGGACCGCTGCGATGCCGTTCAGGGCGCCCGACGCGGCGGCCTCCTCGTCGGTCTCCCGGGTGACGACCGCCCGGTAGCGCGGTTCGGTGCGCAGCAGTTCGCGGTGGACCCCGACGGCGACCACGGTGCCCTCGTGGACGAGGACCACCCGGTCGGCGGCGTCCAGCAGCAGCGGGGACGAGGCGAACGCGACCGTCGTACGGCCCCGGCGCAGCTTCGCGATCCCGGCGGCGACCCGGGCTTCGGTGTGCGAGTCGACCGCGGAGGTCGGCTCGTCCAGCACCAGCGCCTCCGGGTCGGTGACCAGCGACCGGGCCAGCGCGAGCCGCTGGCGCTGGCCGCCGGACAGGGACCGGCCGCGCTCGGTGATCCGGGTCCGCATCGGGTCCCCGTCGTTGTCGGGGGAGGCCTGCGCCAAGGCGCTCAGCACATCCCCGCACTGGGCCGCCTCCAATGCCGCCTCCGCGGTGACCAGCCCCGAGGACGGGATGTCCAGCAGCTCCTGGAGGGTGCCGGACAGCAGCACCGGGTCCTTGTCCTGGACCAGTACAGCGGCCCGGGCGGCGTCCAGCGGGATCTCGTCCAGGGCGACCGTGCCGAGCAGCACCGACGGGACCTCCGCCGACGGCCTCTCCTCGTTCCCGTCCGCGTCGTCCTCGTCGCCGGTCTGCGCGTGTCCGCCGAGCCGTTCGGCCAGCCGTCCCGCCTCGTCCGGGTCGCCGCAGACCACGGCTGTGAACTGCCCCTGGGGGGCCATCAGTCCGGTCGCCGGATCGTAGAGATCGCCGGACGGCGTGACGCCCTCGACCGTGACGTCCCGGGAGCCGCGGTGCAGCGACAGCACCCGCACCGCGCGCTGGGCGGACGGCCGCGAGAAGGAGTACGCCATGGCGATCTCCTCGAAGTGGCGCAGCGGGAACAGCATCAGCGTGGCCGCGCTGTAGACCGTGACCAGCTGGCCGACGTCGACCCGGCCGTCCCGGGCGAGCGTCGCCCCGTACCAGACCAGCGAGATCAGCAGGATGCCCGGCAGCAGCACCTGCACCGCCGAGATCAGCGCCCACATCCTCGCGCTGCGCACCGCCGCCCTGCGGACCTCCTGCGAGGCGCGGCGGTAGCGGCCGAGGAACAGCTCCTCGCCGCCGATGCCGCGCAGCACCCGCAGCCCGGCGACCGTGTCCGAGGCCAGTTCGGTGGCCTTTCCGGCCTTCTCGCGCTGTTCGTCCGCGAGCCGGGTGGCGCGGGGCAGCAGCGGCAGGACGGCCAGGGCGAGCACCGGCATGGCGATCGCCACCAGCACGCCGAGAGAGGGGAGATAGACGACCAGGCCGACGCAGATCAGCACCAGGGCGGTGGCGGCCGCCGCGAAGCGGGAGAGCGCCTCGACGAACCAGCCGATCTTCTCCACGTCACCCGTCGAGACGGCGACGACCTCACCGGCCGCGACCCGGCGCGTCAGCGCCGCGCCCAGCTCGGCGGTCTTCCGGGCCAGCAACTGCTGGACCCGGGCGGCCGCGGTGATCCAGTTGGTCACGGCGGTGCGGTGGAGCATGGTGTCGCCGACGGCGATCATGACGCCGAGGGCCAGGATCAGACCGCCGGCCAGCGCCAGGCGTTCGCCGGAGCGGTCGATGACGGCCTGGACGGCGAGACCCACGGTGACCGGAAGACCGGCGATGCCCAGCTGGTGGAGCAGCCCCCAGGAGAGGGACTTGAGCTGGCCCGCGAGCTGATTGCGCCCGAGCCAGAACAGGAAACGGGGGCCCGAACGGACATCGGGCTCGCCGGGATCCGAATACGGAAGGTCGCGAATCTGCATGACGTCCCAGGGCTTGTGAACGGGGCTGAAAACGGAGACCCCCATGGAGAACGGAGACCCCCATGGAGAACGGAGACCCCCATGGAGAACGGAGACCCCCATGGACAGCGGGGACCTCCATGGACAACGGAGATCCCCCGTGGATCTCGCTACGGGGTGACGTGCAAGGCTCCCTGTTCGTCCCGTTCCGGGGCAACCGGTTTTCCCGCCCGCTCCCGCTGCCCCGCCCTCACTGTTTCCTCCGCCCCGCGGGGTCCCGTGCCCGGTCGGCCCGGGACCCCGTGGTGCTACTCCGCGGGTTTCTCGGAGTCCACTCCGGACCGGGCCCGCTTCCACTCGCCCCGGGTGAAGTCCGGTACCGGCAGCGGTATGCCTTTGGCCTTGACGGACAGATGGCTCAGCGGCACGGGGGCCGTCCAGAGGGCCGCGTCGTACACGTCGAAGTCGGGCACCAGGCCGAGCCGCATGCACTGCATCAGCCGGAACACCATGATGTAGTCCATGCCGCCGTGGCCGCCCGGCGGATTGGCGTGCTCCTTCCACAGCCAGTGGTCCCACTCGGCGTACTTCGTGAAGTCGTCCCACCGGTGGTTGGTGTTCGTGGGCTCCAGATAGATCCGCGACGGGTAGTCCTCGAACACGCCCCGCGTACCGCCGAGGCTGTTGATCCGCGAGTACGGGTGAGGCGTCGACACATCGTGCTCCAGGCGGATCACCCGGCCCTTGGCGGTCTGCACGAGGCTGATCGTCCGGTCGGCCCCGATGTACGACTCCTTCCAGCTCGGGTCGCCCGGGGGCATGTGCTCCTTGCGGTACTCCGCGAGCCCCAGCGCGGGCGTGCCGATGCTGGTGATGCTCACGGCCCGGTCGCCCCGGTTGAGGTCCATGTAGTTGGCGACCGGCCCGAACCCGTGATTCGGGTAGAGGTCGCCGCGCAGCCGGGTGTGCCACAGCCGCCGCCACGGACCCTCGTAGTAGTCGGGGTCGAACATCAGCTCGCGCAGGTCGTGGTTGTAGGCGCCCGCGCCGTGCAGCAGATCGCCGAAGAGACCCGCGTGCGCCATCCGGAGCACCCGTGTCTCGTTCTTGCCGTAGCAGCAGTTCTCCAGCTGCATGCAGTGCCGCCGGGTGCGCTCGGAGAGGTCCACGAGCTGCCACAGTTCGCCCAGGCGCATCGCGATCGGGCATTCGACGCCGACGTGCTTCCCGTTCAGCATCGCCGCCTTCGCCATGGGGAAGTGCAGCTCCCAGGGCGTCGCGACATAGACGAAGTCGATGTCCCCGCGCCGACAGAGGTTCTCGTAGTCGTCCTCGTCCTTGGCGTAGACGGCCGGGGCGGGCTGACCGGCGGACGTCACCTTGGCGGCGACCTTCTCCGCCTTCTCCCGGACCGGGTCGCACACCGCCACCACTCGGACGCCCGGGACGGCGAGGAAGAGGTCGATCATGCTGTTCCCGCGGTTGCCGAGGCCGATGATGCCGACCCGGATCACCGACCGCCGCTCGAAGGGCACCCCCGCCATGGTGCGGCCCTGCCGGGCGGGGGCGGCGGCGACCGCCTCCGGGGTGACCGCATCGGCGGCCGACGCGGTGCCCGCGCCCAGAGCGCCGAGACCGAGTCCGGCGCCTGCCACGCCCGCCGTGGTCCACAGCACCGAACGGCGGCTGGGGTCCTGCCGGTTCGCCTCGTCGGCCGCACCGCTGTGCGGGGGGAGGGCCTGCGGTTCCGGTGCGGGCCGGGCGTCGTCGTACATCGAGCCTCCAGGTGGGGTTGGGGGTTCAGACGGTGCGCGAGAGCTGCCGCTCCCCGTGGACGAGCGCGTGCGGGGAGCGGGTCTCGGTAAGGACCCTGGAGGGTGAGGCTGATGATGCGCAAGGGAGGTATTTGGACTCTCGTCCCCAAACCTTGGACTTTTTCCCACAGCACGCGAAAGCCCCGACTGGTGCAACCAATCGGGGCCCCGGAACGCTCAGTTGTGCACCCTTTCAGACGCTCATCGGGAGGGCGGCCGGGTGGCGCGCTCCAGCTCCACCAGGGCCGAGCGGTAGGGGTGTCCAGTGGCCCGTTCCCTACCGATCTCGCACATCCGGTTCGCCCACGGACAGACGTCGTACGGGCGGCCGCCCACCTCGGCCGCCTCCTTCGCCGTCGCCGAATCCAAGGACGGCCCCGGCCGGTCGCCGGGCCCGGCGAAGATCCGGTTGACGCAGGCCGGGTAGTAGACGGCGCACGCCCCGCCCCGGTCGGTGGGCGGCAGCCGCCGGGCCGCGGCACCGGGGATCCGCGGCAGCCACTCCGGTACGGGATCGGGGCGCACGGCCATGCGGGCGAGCCGCGTAGCGGCCTGGAGCGGCCGGTCGCCCACCCGCTCCCCGATGATGTCGGCCGCCGCCACGGCGAGCCGCGCCGAGGCCTTCACCACCCGGAGGTTCTTCGCGGTGAGCGAGGCGATCCGCTCCTCGCGCGGTGAGTGCCTGCGGTGCCGGAAGCCCTTCATCATCGCCCCTGTGCCGATGCCGACCGGGCAGGCGAGCTTGCAGGTGGAGCCCCCGGCCCAGGTGTCCACGGCGTCGTACTCGCAGGCGGCCGGCAGACCCGCCTCCACCGGTGAGCCGTCGGCCTGACGCGTTATCTCTCGCCGCAGCACGATCCGCTGGCGCGGAGTGGTCGTGAGATCCTGTCTGGGGCAGGTGGGTTCGCAGAACCCGCACTCGATGCGGGGGTCGGCGATCGCCTCCACCTCAGGAATGGGCTTCAGCCCCCGCAGGTGGGCCGCCGGGTCCCAGTCCAGCACGATCCGCGGGGCGAGCACCCCCGCCATGTCGATGAGCTGCTCGATGCGCCACATCAGCTCCGTGGCGTGCGGCACGCATTCCCGCTCCAGGAACGGGGCGATTCAGCAGGGGCGCGCCGGCATGCCGTCGACCAGGGCGGACAGCAGTCCGCCGAGCACCTCGCGCTGATCGGCGGTCAGAGGGGCCAGGATCTCCTCTGCGGCCGCCCGGCGCGCGCTGCGCAGGGACCGCAGGGTGGCGCGCCCCTCGTCCGTGATCTCGACGCGGACCACCCGGCGGCTGTCGGGATCCGGGGCCCGGCGCACCCGGCCGCTCGCCTCCAGGGCGTCGACCAGCGTCGTCACGGCACGCGGGACTACGTCCAGGCGCTGGGCCAGATCCGCCATCCGGGGGGCCGCGTCGTACTGCGCGACCGTCCGCAGCAGCCGGAACTGGGCCGGAGTGATCCCGATCGGCTCCAACTGGCGGCTCTGGATGCGGTGCAGCCGGCGGGTCAGCCGCAGCAGCTGCTCGGCGAGCATGCCGTCGGTGTCGTGAGAGCCGGGCAGGTCGGGGCGGCCGCCGGAGGAGCCGGGAGGGGCGTCGGCGGAACCAGGGGAATCTGGGGCGTCCATACGGGAACAATATCAGGACCTTGTTCATTGTGAGTATAGGTAACAATGAGCTAGGCTCTCCATGTGCGAGGGCCGGGTCTGCCCGGCCACGCCTCACGCCCGACGAAGGAGCCCATGAAACCCGACGAACCCACGTGGACGCCCCCGTCCGAGGCTCCCGACCGGCCGCCCGCCGAGCTGCGCCGCATCCTCCGCCTCTTCCGTCCCTACCGCGGCCGTCTCGCCGTGGTCGGCCTACTGGTCGGCGCCTCCTCCCTGGTGTCGGTCGCCTCCCCGTTCCTGCTGCGCGAGATCCTGGACACCGCCATCCCGCAGGGGCGCACGGGGCTGCTGACCCTGCTGGCGCTCGGCATGATCCTCACCGCCGTGATGAACAGCGTCTTCGGCGTTCTCCAGACCCTGATCTCCACCACGGTCGGCCAGCGCGTCATGCACGATCTGCGCACCGCCGTCTACACCCAGCTCCAGCGGATGCCGCTCGCCTTCTTCACCCGCACCCGCACGGGCGAGGTCCAGTCCCGCATCGCCAACGACATCGGCGGCATGCAGGCGACGGTCACCTCCACGGCGACCTCGCTGGTCTCCAACCTCACGGCCGTCATCGCGACCGTCGTCGCCATGCTCGCGCTCGACTGGCGGCTCACCGTCGTCTCGCTGCTCCTGCTGCCCGTCTTCGTCGCGATCAGCCGCCGCGTCGGCCGGGAGCGCAAGAAGATCACCACCCAGCGTCAGAAGCAGATGGCGGCGATGGCCGCCACGGTCACCGAGTCCCTCTCGGTCAGCGGCATCCTCCTCGGCCGCACGATGGGTCGCTCCGACTCCCTCACCCAGGGCTTCGCCCAGGAGTCCGAGCGCCTGGTCGAGCTCGAAGTGCGCGCCAATCTGGCCGGACGCTGGCGGATGTCCACGATCGGCATCGTGATGGCCGCCATGCCCGCCGTCATCTACTGGGCGGCAGGCCTCACCCTCCAGTCCGGCGCCACCGCCGTCTCCCTCGGCACGCTCGTCGCCTTCGTCACGCTCCAGCAGGGGCTGTTCCGCCCGGCGGTCAGCCTGCTCTCCACCGGTGTGCAGATGCAGACCTCCCTCGCCCTCTTCCAGCGGATCTTCGAGTATCTCGACCTCACGGTCGACATCACCGAACCGGAGAACCCCGTCCGCCTGGAGAAGATCCACGGCGAGATCGCCTTCGAGGACGTCGACTTCAGCTACGACGCGAAGAGCGGCCCCACCCTCACCGGTATCGGCGTGACGGTCCCCGCGGGTGGCAGCCTCGCGGTCGTCGGCTCCACCGGCTCCGGGAAGTCCACCCTGAGCTATCTGGTGCCCCGGCTGTACGACGTCACCGGCGGCCGGGTCACGCTCGACGGGGTCGACGTCCGCGACCTGGACTTCGACACCCTCGCCCGGGCGGTCGGCGTGGTCTCCCAGGAGACGTACCTCTTCCACGCCTCCGTCGCCGACAACCTGCGCTTCGCCAAGCCGGACGCCACCGACGAGGAGCTCGTGGCCGCCGCCCGCGCCGCACAGATCCACGACCACATCGCCTCCCTGCCCGACGGCTACGACACCCTGGTCGGTGAGCGCGGATACCGGTTCTCGGGCGGCGAGAAGCAGCGCCTGGCCATCGCCCGCACCATCCTGCGCGACCCGCCGGTGCTGATCCTCGACGAGGCGACCAGCGCGCTCGACACCCGTACGGAACACGCCGTGCAGGAAGCCATCGAGACCCTGTCCGCCGGACGCACCACCCTCACCATCGCGCATCGCCTCTCCACCGTCCGCGACGCGGACCAGATCGTCGTGCTGGACGGCGGCCGGGTCGTCGAACGGGGCACGCACGAGGAGCTGCTGGAGCGGGACGGCCGCTACGCGGATCTGATCCGACGCGACGCCCACCGGGCTCCGATGCGGGTCACCTGAACACCGCCGCGCCCCAGCGGACCCTGAGGTGACCGTTTCGCCGTCCCCGATGCCGAGCCGCCTGGCAGATTTTCGAACTGCCGCTCCAGGGACAGCCCAGCGGACAGGCGTTCATCGGCAGCTTCACCGTGCCCCGGGCCGCGTGCAGCACCGTGGTGAAGATCCAGGCGGCGGAGCGCGGTACGACGGGTATGCGGGAGGCCGTGGTGCCGGCCAGGCTCGGCCCCGCCCAGTATTTCCGGCCCCATCCCTACGCCCCCGAAGCCCAGGGTGGCCTGCCCTTCCACGTGGCGGACCACGCCCAGTGGGACGCGGAGTTCCCCGACCGCCCGCTCACCCGGGTCCGCCGGACGCTCGACGTGCTCGCGCAGGCCGTGACGGTGGCGCCCGAGTTCACCGCGCTGCCGCCCTTCGCCGGACCGCCCGCACTGTAGGCGGCTCCACGGGGGCTCCGGCCCCCGGCGACGCAGCGGCGCCGCCGCTCCCGTGGGACGGGGAGCGACGGCGCCGGGCGGAGCTATGGTCAGACGAGCCAACCCACGAAGTGGACGACGCCGGCCAGCAGGTTGGTCAGGAAGTTCATCTGGTCTTTCTCCTTGGACGTGGTGCATCGGTGGGACTGCGCAGTAGCGGTCTGCAGCCCGTTGGCTGCGCTCTGCAATCATTGCGCCCCGGACGAGTGAAGAGCAATGAATCCCCTGACGATCACGCGTTCAAGCGAACACCCGATCCCTTGTTCGTGCGTTCTGACGCTCGTGTGTTCTGACTGTGCCCGTACGGCGTTCGTGTCGCCCGAGCCGACGCCGTGGTCGGGCTACCGGGCGCAGCCCGCACCCCGGGTTAACGTGCCCGCATGGTGAACGAGTCCCCGGACGCCCGTCCCCGCCCCCGCCGCAGACTCCGCCCGACGCGCCGAGGAAGGGCGGTTCTCGTCCTCGGGGCCCTGCTCGTCGTGTCGGCCGCCGTCCTGATCCCGCTGTCCCTCATCGGACCGGACAAGGGGAAGGAACAGGAGACGCAGCAGCCGAGCACCCTGATGATCCCCGAGGGCCGTCGTGCCTCCCAGGTGTACGAAGCCGTCGACCAGGCGCTCGACCTGAAGCCCGGCAGCACGAGGAAGGCCGCGTCGACGGTCGACCTGGCTCTCCCCGACCAGGCCGAGGGCAACCCCGAGGGGTACCTCTTCCCGGCTACGTATCCGCTCGACGCCACGACCACCCCCGCCGGTCTGCTGCGCTACATGGCGGACACCGCCCGCAAGCACTTCGCGGCGGACCAGGTCACCGCCGGATCCCAGCGCAACAATGTCACCGTCTACGACACGGTCACGATCGCCAGCATCGTCCAGGCCGAGGCCGACACCGCATCAGACATGGGCAAGGTGGCCCGGGTCGTCTACAACCGGCTGCTCAAGGACATGCCGTTGCAGATGGACTCCACCCTCAACTACGCCCTGAAGCGCTCCACGCTGGACACCAGCGCCGACGACACCCGAATCGACAGCCCGTACAACAGCTACGAGCGCAAGGGGCTGCCGCCGACGCCCATCGGCAACCCGGGAGAGGAGGCCCTGAAGGCGGCCATCAGCCCCACCCCCGGCCCCTGGCTGTATTTCGTCACGGTCGGGCCCGGGGACACCCGGTTCACCGACAGCTATGACCAGCAGCTCAAGAACGTGGCGGAATTCAACGCCAACCGCCGGGCCGCCACGACGAGCTGACGGCCGCCCCCCTCAGGGAGCCACCGCCCCGGCCCTATCCGCACTCCGCCGGTGGCCCGCCTCCCCCAGCAGCCGCATGACCGACCGGACGGCGGTGCGACCAGCGCGATTGGCGCCGATGGTGCTGGCGGACGGCCCGTACCCGACCAGGTGGACGCGCCGGTCGCGTACCGCACGGGTGTCCTCGGCCCGGATGCCGCCGCCCGGCTCGCGCAGCCGCAGCGGCGCCAGATGGTCGACGGCAGGCCGGAACCCGGTGGCCCACAGGATCACGTCCGCCTCGACGCTCCGGCCGTCGTCCCACTCCGCCCCGGACGGGGTGATCCGGTCGAACATCGGCAGCCGGTCCAGCACCCCCCGCTCGCGGGCGCTCCGTACCGCGTCGGTGACGGGGAGCCCGGTCACGCTGACGACACTGCGCGGTGGCAGCCCGTTGCGTACCCGCTCCTCCACCATCGCCACGGCCGACCGCCCCCACTCCTCGGTGAACGGCCCCTCGCGGAAGACCGGTTCGCTGCGGGTCACCCAGAAGGTGCCGGCCGCGTGCCCGGCGATCTCCATCAGATGCTGCGTACCGGACGCGCCGCCCCCGACCACCAGGACCCGCTGCCCCGCGAACTCCTCCGGCCCCGGATAGTTCACCGTGTGCAACTGCCGCCCGCGGAAGGCCTCCTGGCCCGGGTAGCGCGGCCGGAACGGACGGTCCCAGGTGCCGGTCGCGTTGATCAGGGCCCGTGTGGCGTACGCCCCCTCGGACGTCTCCACGAGCAGCCGCCCGCCGGGCCCCTCCCGTACGGCGCTCACCTCGACCGGCCGGTGCACCCGCAGGCTGAAGCGCTCCTCGTACGCGGCGAAGTACGCGCCGATCACCTCCGACGAGGGCCGGTCGGGGTCCGCGCCGGTCAGCTCCATGCCTGGCAGCGCGTGCATCCCGTGGACCTTGCCGTACGTCAGTGAGGGCCAGCGGAACTGCCATGCGCCGCCCGGCCGGGGCGCGTGGTCCAGCACGACGAAGCCGTCGTCCGGCGCCAGCCCGGCACGGCGCAGATGAAAGGCGGCGGACAGCCCCGCCTGACCCGCGCCGATCACGACCACGTCCAGCTCGCGCACCCCATGATTGTTCACGCTTCTACTAACTCGCCGGGTGCCCCGGATCTTCCCGGGTGCCGCGGCAGAGTGACCGGCACCCTCGCGAGGGTCACCGACCCACCCGGTAGTGCTCGCCGTCGCAGTCGTACGGCTGCCCGCTCCACGCTCCCCGCACCACCGACAGGAACTCCGTGGTGCGCGCGCAACGCCGGTCGTGGTCGAGATGGCCCCCGAGCCGCCGCGGTCACCTCGTTGAGCAGCAGCCGCCCCCGGGTGATCCGCTGATAGGCGGCGGTCATCCGTGTGGCGGGCACGGACGATATGGCCCCGGGCCAGAAGGCCACCAGGAACTTCAGCCGCTCGGTGTGCTGCGCGAGCGCCACCGTGGTCGGCCAGGCGTCCTCGCACCAGGTGCCGGTGGGCGTCAACACGGCCGCGAAGCGCAGTTGTTCGGCGGCCTTGGTGGTCTGGTCCGGACAGTCGAAGTCCGGGGCGCGCACTCCGCTCACCGGGGTGATCCGGTCGCGCTTGAGTCTGCCGTCGGTGCAGGCGTGCCGGTCGACGAGGGTACGGCCATCGCCTCCGGTGGGCAGGAGCCGGGAGATGGTCGTTCATGAGGGGGCCTTCCCGCCGGGCGTCGACCTTGCACCGGCTGCACGCGGCGAGCGCGGCGGCGGGCCGGAGGTGAGACCGGCAGGAAGAAGCAGCCCTCAACGGAGGGCAGGGCGGAGGGCACGGCCGTGGAGGCGAAGCGGGCGGCAGACCCGGTCAGAGAATGCGCGAAGGGCACTGATGGAACGTCAGCAGCCGCGGCGGCATGTGGCGGATGCCATCGGCGGCAGGTCGATGTGACCGCGCGAGGCGAGCGAGCTGACCGGAACATGGCGCTGACCGCAGCCATCCGGTTGGGACACGGTCGATGGCGTCTCGGAGCGTGGACGCGTCATCTCACTCGGGGGAGAGAAGATGGAGGCATGTCCGATTCCTTCACCACCACCGTCCTGAACATCACCACGGGTATGGCCGAGACCGTCACGGACCTGACCCGGGACTGCGAGGCCTTTCTGACACGTTCGTCAGCCGGTCGGGACGGCCTGCTGAACATCTTCGTCCCCCACGCCACAGCGGGCATCGCCGTCCTGGAGACGGGCGCGGGCAGCGACGACGACCTCCTGTCCGCCCTCCATCACCTGCTCCCGGCGGACGACCGCTGGCAACACCGCCACGGCAGCCCGGGCCACGGCCGAGATCACGTACTCCCCGCCCTCGTCCCGCCCCATGCCACCCTTCCGGTGATCGGGGGGCGCCTGGAACTGGGGACGTGGCAGTCGGTGTGCCTGGTCGACACGAACGTCTCCAAGGACAACCGTCAGGTTCGTCTGAGCTTCCTCGGCTGACCAAGATCGTTCAGCTGGGGCGTCCTCGCCATCACGAAGCGCTGACACCCATGTCCCGTGCGGGCCCCAGACGTCATACCAGACTTCACGGTGGCCCCCTCGGGCTCAACGATCCGGGTAGGGCCGACCGCGCCCGGCCCCGACGGCCGGCTCGCAGAAGAGCCGGCCGGACGCCGTGCGCGGATCTCCTGCCGCAGGCCCTGGGCCGGCTCGGAGCGCGCCCGGACCGGAGGCGCGCACGCGGCCCGCCTCTGGCGGCCGCAGTTGTCCCACGGAGGAACCTCGGCAGCCGTTTCCGCGCGGAGGTGACCGCCCCGTGTTCAGCCGTAGTAGGCCGTGCGCATCAGATCCCGCATGTCGTCCAGCATCGGCATGCGGGGGTTGGCCGGTGCGCACTGGTCCTCGTAGGCGTTGAGGGCCTGCTGCGGCAGCGCGTCCAGGAAAGCTCGTTCGTCGACCCCCAGCGTCTTGAACGTCGGCTCGATGCCAACGGCGTCACGCAGCCGCTCGACGGCTGCGGCGAGGGACTCCACGCCCTCGGCCGGGGTCGTGGCGGGCAGGCCCAAGGCGCGGGCTATGTCCTGGAACCGTTCGGGAGCGCGGTAGTCCTCGTACTTGGGCCAGCCGGTCAGCTTCGTCGGGATGGTGCCGTTGTAGCGGATGACGTGGGGGAGCAGTACGGCGTTGGTGCGCCCGTGCGCGATGTGGAAGGTCGCGCCGAGGGTGTGGGACATGGCGTGGACGATGCCGAGAAAGGCGTTGCCGAAGGCCATACCGGCGATGGTGCCGGCGTTGTGCATCTTCTCCCGTGCTTCCGGGGCGTCCTCGCGGTCGGTGACCGCTGCCTCCAGGTGGTCGAAGACCAGGCGGATGGCGTGCAGCGCGAGACCGTCAGTGAAGTCGTTGGCGTAGACCGACACGTACGCCTCGACGGCGTGCGTGAGGGCGTCGAAGCCGCTGTCGGCAGCGAGGGCCGGGGGCAGGACGGTGGTGAGGAGGGGATCGATGATGGCCACGCTGGGCGTGAGCGCGTAGTCGGCCAGGGGGTACTTCTTGCCGGTGGCGGGGTCGGAGATGACGGCGAAGGGAGTGACCTCGGCTCCGGTGCCGGAGGTGGTGGGCACGCAGACCAGGCTGGCGAGCTTGCCCAGGGTGGGGAAGCGGAAGGCGCGCTTGCGGATGTCGGAGAACTTCTGTCGCATGTCGGCGAAGTCGATTCCGGGCTGCTCGTACAGCAGCCACATGACCTTGGCGGCGTCCATGGGGGAGCCGCCGCCGAGCGCGATGATCGTGTCAGGGCCGAAGTCCCGCATGAGGCCGGCGCCGTGCTGGACGGAGTCGATGCTGGGTTCGGGCTGGACGTTGTCGATGATCTGGAGGGTGACCGGTTCCCGGCGCTGCTGCAGTACGCGGCTGATGCGGTCGACGAACCCGAGGCGGGTCATGGTGGCGTCGGTGACGATGGTGACGCGGTGGACGTCGGGCATGGAGGTCAGGTAGCGGATGGCCTGCGGTTCGAAGTAGATCTTCGGTGGGACCTTGAACCACTGGAGGTTGTTGCGGCGGGTGGAGACTCGCTTGACGTTCAGCAGCTGGGCGGCGGAGACGTTGTTGGAGACCGAGGTGCTGCCCCAGGAGCCGCAGCCCAAGGTGAGTGAGGGCAGCAAGCCGTTGTAGATGCCGCCGATCGCACCCTGTGAAGAGGGGGAGTTGACGATGATCCGTGCGGTCTTCATCCGCATGCCGTACGCCTCCGCCACGGCCGCGTCTTCCGTGTGGATGACGGCGCTGTGGCCCTGACCGTGGAAGGCGACCATGTCGGCGGCCAGGCCGAAGCCGTGACGTTCGTCCTCGGCCCGCAGCACGGCGAGCACCGGGCAGAGCTTCTCGCGGGTCAACGGCTCGTCGGGGCCGACGCGTTCGGCTTGGACGAGGATGACCGAGGTGTTCTCCGGGACCGAGAACCCGGCCCGCTCGGCGATCCACGCGGGGCTCTGGCCGACAGCGGCGGCGTTGACCTTGGGCTCGCAGCCGCCCCCCGAACTACCGGTGGCCGGGAACAGAAAGGTCTCCAGCTTCGCCTTCTCCTGCGGGGTGGCCAGATGGGCGTGCAGGGTGCGGAACTCGGCGAGTGCCGCGTCGTAGATCGCCGTGTCCAGGATGACGGCCTGTTCGGAGGCGCAGATCATGCCGTTGTCGAACGACTTGGACAGCACCAGGTCGTTGACGGCCCTGCGCAGCTTGGCGCTGCGGTGGACGTATGCGGGCACGTTGCCGGCGCCGACGCCGAGTGCGGGCTTGCCGGCCGAGTAGGCGGCCTTGACCATGGCGTTGCCGCCGGTGGCGAGGATCAGGGAGACCCCGGGATGCCGCATCAGCGTGTTGGTCGCCTCGACGGAGGGGGCCTCGATCCACTGCACGCAGTGCTCCGGTGCACCGGCGGCGATGGCCGCGTCCCGTACGACGCGGGCCGTTTCGGCGCTGCACCGCTGGGCGGAGGGGTGAAACGCGAAGACCACCGGGTTACGGGTCTTCAGCGCCATCAGTGCCTTGAAAATCGTGGTCGAGGTCGGGTTGGTGACAGGGGTGACCGCGGCCACCACGCCCACCGGTTCGGCGATCTCGACCATGTTCTCGATGTCGTCCCGGCCGATGACTCCGACGGTCTTCATGTGGACCATGCTGTGCGTGACGTGCTCGCAGGCGAACATGTTCTTGGCGGCCTTGTCCTCGAAGACCCCGCGTCCCGTCTCCTCGACCGCCAGACGGGCCAGCGCGGTGTGCTGGTCCAAGGCTGCGACCGACGCCTTCTTGACGATGTGGTCGACCTGTTCCTGGGTGAGGCTCTCGTAGGCGGCGAGTGCCTGGAGACCGGCCGCGACCAGACGGTCCACGGCGATCTCGGCTTCGGACGGGGCGTCGGTCCTGGCTCGGTCCTCGGTCCGTACGTCCTGTCGGGTCATGGTGGTGTGCCTCCGTTGTCAGGGGCCGCCGTGGTGTACGGCGGTGCCGGCCAGAAGCAGCGCGACGGTGAACCGCCCCGCTCTCTGCCCTCACTGTCCTTTGGTGCCGTCGGCCGCAGGAGGCCCCGGAGGGCCTTCGTCGACGCCGTCCGGCCCGCCTCGGTAGGGACCGTCGGCCCAGGTCGCCCGAGCCGCCGGTCGAGGCTGCTCGCCGGGCGCTCATGAACTCCCGACGCGAGCGGGTCCGGCCGACGCCGCACAGTCGTCGATGCGGAAGCCCAGACCGTTCACCACGCCGACCACACCTTCGAGGCGCCAGGCGGCGTAGACGATCTCCGCTGCCCGGGAACGCAGTTCTACCCGGCCCTCGAAAGCGACGACACCGTCGCGAACGGAGACGAGGACCGTGTCGGAAGGCAGTCCCTCCGCTCCGCCGGCGATCTCCCCGGTCACCTCTCGGCGGATGTCCTCGTCCGCACGCAGGAAGACCCGGAGGAGGTCGCGGCGGGTGGCGATGCCGATCAGGCGGTCGGCCTCGTCCACCACTGGCAGCCGCTCGACACCGCGGCGCTCCATGAGCCGGGCGGCGTCCGGTACGGACTGCTCCGGGTGCACGGTGACGGCCGGGCTGGACATCACTTCCTGCGCGGTCACGGCCAGGGGCGGAGCGGAGCCTTCCCGATACGCCTGGGCGCCTACCAGGTCGCTTCCGGACAGCACACCGAGAACCCTGTCGTCGGCGTCGACCACCGGCAGTCCGCTGATCCGGTGGTGGTCGAGCAGTCGCACGACATCCTTGAACGGTGTCGTCGGGCCGACCTGCACGACGTCCCGTGTCATGACCTCACCGACAGTGCGAGGGGGCATGATGGATCCTCCTTCACGAGCATGGGCGAAGAGAGCCGGAGCCGATGGCCGGCTCCGGTGCGCCGCCACACCTGGCGGGCGCCGCGTGACGCCCACTTCTGTACGCAGTCCCCGTGGCGGGGACTGCGCGATCGTCCGACAGGCGCCGCCGTGGTGAGTCCGTTCGGCACCGTTCTGGAGCGCTCGCGTGGTGGCGGAGGTCTCACGGGCACCGACGTGTCGGCGGCCCGGTGCTCCGCTGTCTGTGCCGACACGCCTCAAGACTGCCGCGTTCCGCAGTCGCGGGCCAGGGACGGCAGGTCTCGGTGGGGAGGGTCGCCCCGGCCCTGGCCGCAGGGCCGAGGAGCCCCGCGCCCGGCTGCTTGTCTGCTCCGCTCGGCCCTCTCCGGGGCGGCCCGGCCGGCCCTCCCGGACGTGCCTCCGGCGCCGGAACGGCGAGCAGGAGACGTAGTTCGGTCCGATGGTGGGGGAGAAGTGCGCGCGTCGGGTCCTCTCCTGGAGGTGGCACCGGCAAGGATGCGCTCGGCGACGGTCTCGCCGAGCCCCTGGAGCTGCATGGTGCTGACAACGGCGAAGCGCCGAACTCAGCGCCAGGACCGGAGCCCGCTTCCGTGAGCACCAGGGCGCCGGAAGAAGGAGCTCAGTCCGTTCCTGCCGCCGCCGTCAGCATTTCGAGTTGTGCGGCGATCACTTCGTCCGGGGCCTCGCCCGCGTCCTTTTGTGCGCGACCAGGCTCTCCGCCAACCGAGGACGGCCACATTTGGACCGCTGCGCACCACCCGGTACCAGTGCGCCGTTCCCGCCGACTCCCTTTTGCAGGCGAAGGCATCGTCTTTGCAGGCGAAGGCATCGTCGGCCGGGCGCGTCACGGAGCAGGAGAGCGGCTGCGGCGGCGTGCACCGCGAGAACCGCCTCAGTGATCAGGAACGGCGTGGACATGCTGTGGGCGTCGATCAGCTTCACCGTGGTCAGGGCACTGATGGTGGTGCCGCCCATACCCGCGCCGAAAGCTCCGACGGCGAGACCGCCGTTCGGGTGGGAACCAGGTGTCGACGACCGGCACGCCGACAGCGAAGGCGGTGCGGCCGACACTGAGGAGGAACCCGCCGATGAGCAGGGCGGCGAGTGAGGAGTGCCCGGTGAGGCCGAGGTGAAGCACCGGCACGACGGTGGCCGCCGACACGCGATCGGGAACATCACCCGACCGGGATCCGGCCCAGAGAACCGACGACGACCGGCACCGCCACCAGCAGCGACTGCTCGAACGATGACAGGTCGAGACTGTCCTTGAAGCAAGAGCCGAGCGGGCTGAGCAGCGTCCAGGCCCAGAAGTCGACGGCGAAACCGGCGGTGGCCAGGGCCAGGGCCAGCGTCAGCGAGGCCGGCCGGGCCGGGCATCGTCGTACCCGAAGCGGTCCTGTCGCTGTCCGTCACCGAAACCTCGACCATGCTGTCCGCCTCTTCCCATCCAAAGAGCTTCCGCGATAGGGCGTAGCAGATGATCCGCAGGTCTTCCGCCTGCGGATCGGCGACTGCTCAGCCACTGTCGTCCTCGGGGAGCCGGGGCGGCTTGGGCCAAGGGTCCCTGCCACGAGGCTGACGGTCCTCCATCGCATCCGGCCGGCCCCTGTTCGAAACCGCGCCCCGGTTTGCTCACACGACTCGGTCGGAGCGGCGGATGCGGCCGTCTGCTGCCAGGACCCGCAGATAGGGCCGACCGGCCCTACCCGGCGTCACACCGCGGCGCGGAGGATGGCGGGATGCTGGAGAACGACGCCATCCGCATTCTCGACCGGCTGGAATGCCTTCGTCTGCTGGCCGAAGTGCCGCTCGGCCGGGTCGTGTACACCCGGCATGCGCTGCCTGCGGTCCTCCCGGTCAACTTCTTCCTGGACGAGGACGACTCCGTTGTGCTGTACACCTCGGCGGTCTCCGACCTCGTGCGGGCCATCGATGGTGCCGTGGTCGCTTTCGAGGCGGACGAGTTCAGCGCGGCGACCCGGTCGGGCTGGAGCGTGGTCATCACGGGTAGGGCCAGCGTGGTGGTCGAGTCCGCCGCGCACGGACGGCTCTCGCGGTCCGGCCCGCACTCCTGGATGCCCATACGTGACGCGGTCTTTGTGCGTATCGAGTCCGAGTTGGTCACGGGCCGCGAGATCACACGGTGACCGGCATGCCGAGGAGCAGTGGTGCGGACCTCCCGGCTCCTTCCCGTATCAGCGGGAACTGGCCGCCCTGCTGCCCGGCGGCAGCGGTACCGAGGGCCGCCGGTCCGTGGACCCGCGGCCGGCAGCACATCGAGCAGAACACTGGCGAGGGTTCGCCCCGACGCCAAGGCGTGGCATGGCGAGCCTCGTTACCCGGCTACCCCCGGAGGCCAGGAACAACTTCACCGCCGCGGCCGGCCGTCGGTTCGGCATGCTGACCGGGGCGGTGTTCCGGCCCGTCCAGCCGGCCACCGGCTGCGCCACGGCCTGGCACCAGGGCGTCACCTGGGCCTTCTTCGCCCAACTCGGCTACGGTCGGATCCTGGCGACCGTGCTCGCCCTCTTCGCGGTGGTGATGCTTGCGGAGACAGGCCACGGCATCGCCCACGTGAGGGGCCGCGCCGCCCTGGCGATGGTCTCCCTCGGCGTCGCCCCGCTCGCCTCAGCCCGGCCCGCCACCTGACCGGGTCCGCGACGGAGAAGCAAGGAGGGGGCAGCGGGCGCGCGCCCAAGCCCTGCTGGACGCGGCCACGGGGGAGCCGCTCCGGCAGTCGCCGTAGAGGCCCGTCGATCCGTGGAGCACGGACCCGGCACGCGCATCCGGCTCCTGCCACCAGGTGCCGCAGGGCCATTCGGCTTTGGAGCGAACACCGCCCACCGCTCGACGCACCGCGCCAGGTATCCGTCCGTGGGAGGCCGAAGGTCCCGCCGGTCGGGGCCGCACGGGACCCGTCGGTGCCCTGACCGGCACTGCTCGCCGCCTGTCGGCACGACGAGTATCGGCGGCGACGAGACCGTCCGACGAGAGGACCTGCGATGGCCGCGACGGTGACAGCCGCCCCCCGGGCCGCCGACGCCTGGCGACAGTTCACGGGGAACGGGTGGCGTGCGCGTATCGACGTGCGTGGTTTCATCCAGGCCAACTACACGCCCTACGAAGGCGACGCTTCCTTCCTGACAGGTGCCACGGACCGCACGCGGGCGGTATGGGAGAAGGTCAGCGCGCTGTTCTCCGAGGAGCGGCGCAAGGGCATCCTCGACGTGGACACCGCCACCCCCTCCACCATCACCTCGCACGCCCCCGGCTGGATCGTCCGCGACCGTGAGCTGATCGTCGGCCTGCAGACCGACGCGCCGCTGAAGCGTGCGATCATGCCCAACGGCGGCCTGCGCATGGTGGAGAACGGGCTGAAGGCGTACGGCTACGAGCCAGACCCGTTCGTGACGCGGGTGTTCGACACGTACCGTAAGACCCACAACGCCGGCGTGTTCGACGCTTACACCCCGGCGATGCGCGCCGCCCGCCGGGTCGGCATCATCACCGGATTGCCGGACGCCTACGGTCGCGGCCGGATCATCGGCGACTACCGGCGCGTCGCCCTCTACGGCACCCACCGGCTCATCGAGGCCAAGCGCGCCGAACGCGCCGGCCTCGACGGCAGGCCGTCCACCGCGGACGTCATCCGCGACCGGGAGGAAATCGCCGAACAGATCCGTGCGCTCGGCGAACTGACGGCGATGGCCGCGACGTACGGCTGTGACGTCAGCCGTCCTGCCGCCACCGCGCACGAGGCCGTGCAGTGGCTCTACCTCGGCTACCTGGCCGCTGTGAAGGAGCAGAACGGCGCGGCGATGTCGCTCGGCCGGACCTCCACTTTCCTGGACGTCTACCTCCAGCGCGACCTGGACGACGGGCTCCTCGACGAGACGCGAGCCCAGGAACTGATCGACGACTTCGTCATCAAGCTCCGCATCGTCCGCTTCCTGCGCACCCCCGAGTACGACACGCTGTTCTCCGGCGACCCGACCTGGGTGACGGAGTCCATCGGCGGCATTGGCGCCGACGGCCGCCCACTGGTCACCCGCACGTCCTTCCGCTTCCTGCAGACCCTGTACAACCTCGGCCCCGCCCCGGAACCGAACCTGACCGTGCTGTGGTCGTCGCGACTTCCGGGCGGCTTCAAGGAGTTCTGCGCCCAGGTGTCCATCGACACCAGCGCCGTCCAGTACGAGTCGGACGACCTGATGCGCGAGCGTACCGGCGACGACACCGCGATCGCCTGCTGCGTCTCCGCCATGGCGGTGGGCAGGCAGATGCAGTTCTTCGGAGCCCGCGTCAACCTCGCCAAGGCACTGCTGTACGCCGTCAACGGCGGCCAGGACGAGATGACCGGCGACCAGATCACCCCTGAGATGCCGCCCCTGACCGGTGAGTACCTCGACTACGACGAGCTGTCGGCCGCGTACGACCGCGTGCTGGACTGGCTCGCGCAGACGTACGTCGACGCGCTCAACGTCATCCACTACATGCACGACAAGTACGCCTACGAGCGCATCGAGATGGCGCTGCACGACTACCCCGTCCACCGCTTCATGGCCTGCGGTATCGCCGGCCTGTCCGTCGCCGTGGACAGCCTGTCCGCTGTCAAGCACGCGCGTGTCAAGGTCTTCCGCGACCGGACGGGGCTGGCCGTGGACTTCCGGACCGAGGGTGAATTCCCCGTGTACGGCAACAACGACGACCGTGCCGACAGCATCGCCGTCGACCTGGTGGAGTCGTTCATGGCGAAGGTGCGAAAGCACCCCGCCTACCGAGACGCGGAGCACACGCAGTCCGTGCTGACCATCACCTCCAACGTCGTGTACGGCAAGCACACCGGTAACACTCCTGACGGTCGGCGCGCCGGACAGCCCTTCGCCCCCGGCGCCAACCCGATGAACGGCCGCGACAAGCACGGAGTGGCCGCCTCGGCGCTCTCGGTGGCCAAGCTGCCCTATGACGCCGCCCGGGACGGCATTTCCCTGACCACCACGATCACCCCGGAGGGACTGGGGCACGTCCCGGAGGAACGCGCCGGTCACCTGGTCGGCATCCTCGACGCCTACGTATCCGCGGGCGGCTTCCACATGAACGTCAACGTGCTGAACCGGGCTGTGCTGGAGGACGCCATGGAGCACCCGGGCAAGTACCCCGAGCTGACCATCAGAGTCTCCGGCTACGCGGTGAACTTCGTCCGTCTGACCCGCGAGCAGCAGCTCGACGTGATCAGCCGCACCTTCCACGGAGCACGGTGAGCACCAGGACGACAGGCCGGATTCACTCCTGGGACCTGTCCACCGGCGTGGACGGTCCCGGGACCCGGTTCGTGCTCTTCGTGAGCGGCTGCCCGCTGCGCTGCCTCTACTGCGCCAATCCCGACACCTGGCACATGCGCGACGGGCGGGAGGCCACCGTCGACGAGGTGATGGCGGAGATCGGCACGTACCGGGGCTTCATCACCACGGCCGGGGGCGGGGTCACCGTCACCGGCGGTGAACCCCTGCTCCAGCCGGCCTTCATCGGGACGCTCCTGCGCCGCTGCAAGGAGGCCGGTCTGCACACGGCCCTCGACACCTCCGGACTCCTTGGGGTCCGGGCCTCGGACGAGCTCCTCGCCGGCACCGACCTGGTGCTCCTCGACATCAAGTCGTTCGACACCACCACCTACAAGAAGCTGACCGGCGGCGCACTCGCCCCCACCCTCAGCTTCGTGAACCGCCTGGAGCAGCTGGGCAAGCGGGTGTGGATCAGGTACGTCCTGGTACCCGGCTGGACGGACGACGCATCCGCCGTCGAGGGGCTTGCCGCGTTCCTCTCCGGCCTGGGCTGCGTGGAGCGGGTCGACGTCCTGCCGTTCCACAAGCTCGGCGTCGCCAAGTACGACGCACTGGGCGTCCCCTTCCCTCTGCGTAACACGCCGATTCCCGGCCCGGCGCTGGTGGACCGGGTGCGGGGTCGGTTCCGCGAGCATGGGCTCGTGGCCCATTGACGCGGGCGAAAGTGGGGCCGACCGGCCCTGGTCCCGGGCTGTCCGAGAAGATGAGGATGGCGGCACAGGACGAGGGATACGAGGAGCGGTCGATGGCGCACGGCGAGCAGGACGGCAGCACGGGGGAGCCGATCAGGGTTTTCCTTCTGGACGACCACGAGGTGGTACGGCGAGGGGTGCACGACCTGCTGGAGGACGAACCAGACATCACGGTCATCGGAGAAGCGGCCACGGCGGAGCAGGCATTGGTGCGGGTCCCCGCCCTGCGACCCGACGTGGCCGTCCTCGACGTGCGCCTGCCGGACGGCGACGGGGTGACCGTCTGCCGCGAACTGCGTTCGGCGATGCCGGACCTGGCCTGTCTGATGCTGACCTCCTTCGACGACGAGGAAGCACTGCTGGACTCGATCATGGCGGGAGCCGCCGGGTACGTCCTGAAGCAGATCCAGGGATCGGACCTGGTCACGGCCGTGCGGACGGTGGCCCGTGGCCAGTCGCTGCTGGACGCGAGCGCCACCACCAAGCTCATGGCGCGGCTGCGGAGCGGACAGGAGCCGACCGAGGAGCCGGAGATGCTGCCGGGGCTGACCGACCGCGAGCGCGAGATCCTCGACCTGATCGGGGAAGGGCTGACCAACCGGCAGATCGGCCAGCGGCTGTACCTCGCGGAGAAGACGGTGAAGAACCACATCTCCCGCCTGCTCGCCAAGCTCGGCGTGGAGCGCCGCATCCAGGCCGCGGTCATCGCCACCCAGGCCCGCGATCGTATGCGACCCGAAGGGCGCTGAAGGCGAAGTCCCGGCCGACGGGCCCGCACGGCTGCCACGGTCCCCGGTCCTGCTCCCGTTCGAGCCGTTACTGTGGTGGTGCACGGGACGGCCGCCAGGCGGTGTGGCGTTGGAGGAGCAGCGGGTGGAGAACGCCGAGGGAGCCCGTGAGGCACGGGTGCGGCTGCCGCAACTGCGACTGGACGAGTTGCTGGAGGAGCTGCAAGCCCGGCTGGACGCGGCGCGCGGGACCCGGGACCGGGTTCACAGCCTGCTGGAGGCCGTGCTGTCGGTGGGCCGTGAGCTGGACCTGGAGCAGGCGCTGCGCAGTATCGTGCAGGCCGCGGCGGCCCTGGTCGACGCCGAGTACGCCGCGCTTGGGGTGATCGGCCCGGACGGCAAACGGCTGTCGGCTTTCCACACGGTGGGTGTGGACGAGGAACAGATCGCGAGGATCGGGCCCTACCCGGAAGGCCACGGCATCCTGGGCGAGCTCATCCGTCGCCCGGAGCCGTTGCGGCTGCCCAAGCTCTCCGACCACCCGGCCTCCTACGGCTTCCCGGCCCACCACCCGCCGATGAACACCTTCCTCGGCGTGCCCATCCGGGTGCGCGATCACGTCTTCGGGAACCTGTACCTGACGGAGAAGCGTGGCGGGCAGCAGTTCGACGAGGACGACGAGTCGGTGCTCGCCACGCTGGCCGTGGCGGCCGGTGTGGCGATCGACAACGCTCGCCTCTACGAGGAGTCCCGGCTGCGGGAACGCTGGCTTCAGGCGAACGCGGAGATCACCCACACGTTGATGTCCGGTGCCGACCAGGGCGGGGTGCTGCCGCTGATCGCTGACCGGGCGAGGGAGATTACCGCTTCGACCCTGAGCGTGGTGGCCGTGCCGGTGAGCGGGACGGACACACTCGCCGTTGAACTCGCGATAGGCCAGGAGGCCGACATCTGGCGGGGAGTCGTCCTGCCGGTGGAAGGCACTCTCGTCGGGCAGGCGTTCGTTCACCGGGCTCCCGTCAGCACCGCGGACCTCTCACATGACTCCCCGCTCTCGGTCGGCCCGCCGCACTCCGACGAGCTGGGACCGGCCGTCGCCGTACCCATCGGCTCGCGCGACGAGGCCCAGGGAGTGGTCCTGCTGGTCCGGCAGTCGGGCGGCCGGGAGTTCACCGGGAAGGAAACCGAGTCGCTCCAGGTCTTCGCCGCGCAGGCCGCCGTCGCCATGGAGCTGGCGGAGCGCCGTCAGGACGCCGAGCAGATCACGCTGCTGGAGGACCGCGACCGGATCGCACGCGACCTGCACGACCTGGCCATCCAACGGCTCTTCGCCACCGGCATGACGCTGCAGAGCGCCGGGCGGCGCGTCCAGGACACCGTGGCTTCCGAGCGCATCCTGCGGGCGGTGGACGACCTCGACGAAACCATCAAGATCATCAGGTCGACGATCTTCGGCCTGCGCTCCCGCGACGACGAAACGGCACCCGGCCTGCGCTCCCGCGCGGTACGCGCGATCGGTGAGGCAGCTCCTCTCCTGGGCTTCGCCCCCAGCGTCCGTATGGAGGGCCTGCTCGACACTCATGTGCCCGGCAGGACCGCCGACCACGTCATGGCCGTCCTCACCGAGGCCCTGACCAACATCGCCCGGCACGCCCGCGCCGACCGCGCCGACGTGGTGCTGGACACCGACGGCAAGCAGGTCCGCCTGACGGTCACGGACAACGGCGTCGGCGTCCCGGCCGGAGGCCGCCGCAGCGGCCTGGCCAACATGGCGGAACGCGCGCGGAAGCTCGGCGGCGACATGGAGCTGCAGAGCCCGGAAGGAAAGGGGGCTCGACTCGTGTGGCATGCTCCCCTGGGACAGCCCTCGGGCACCGCGGAGGGTGCCCGTCCCGTCTAGTGAAGCGCGGCTCAGCTGCTGAGCGGCCCTTCGGCCCTTTTCTCGGCGACCCGGTCGGCGTCCGTCCCGTCGCCGCTCTCCCCTGCTTCCGTGACACGCGGCACCGGTCGGTTCCCGGCGGTCCTGGTAGGGGTGTCGTGCGTTCGTACACGAGCGTGGCCTGATCGCCGGGGCAGACGTGGTGCAGGGGCGACACGACCCGGCAGTCCCGACCGGTCATTCCCGTGGCGAGAGGACGGGCGTGGCGGGGCTCCTCGATACACCCTTACGTACAGGTCCGAGTCCGGCAGGGGTGATCCCCGCCCGGCCCCTGCCCGTGGCCGGGCGTGCGCGCGGACCTTGCGGGACTGGTCCGGCCTATTCGCTCGGCCGTCCTGAGGACTCCTGACAAAAGTGGTGGGCTCGACCTGGTCAAGGGTCAGTGTTGCGCACGAGGCTGTCGGGTAGCGGGACGCGGGCAGCTGTGTCCGCGCATGCGACGAATCTGGGGATGTCGGTGAGCTCTTCCGGGATACCGGTCGCCCACGGATGGGGTCACAGCCGTTGTCGCTCATTCCGAGCGCGCGACTCTGCGCGTCGGTGACGTGTTTCTGAAGGTGGACGCCGATCAGGCGCGCATCGACGTCGAGGCCGAGGTGATGTGCCTCGCGCCAGTCCCGACCCCGGAGGCCCTGTCGCGCAAGCCGCCCGTGCTCGCGATCGCCGCGCTCCCGGGGACGACGCTTGGACGCCTCGGCGGGCCGTCGACCGGGTCGTCGGCGGCGGCGGGCGCCGCCATCCGGAAGCTGCACGACGCGGCGCTGCCGCCCTGCCCGGCCGGGCAGGGCGGAGCATGGTCGGCCTGGACGGTGCGGATTACGCGGACGATCGGCAGCAGCGGCTCGATGCGCGCCCACGACTCGTCGTCGATCTCCCACGGTCTGGCAGTGGTCTTCCTCGTCTCGACCGGCTCGCCCCTCTCGCCCGGCTCGCCCCTCTCGCCCGGCTCGGCCCTCTCGGCCAGTCTCAACGAGGACTGACACGCCGTCATTCCCGGAGGTTCAGAAGCCTCCTTCTGCCAGGAGTCGTGAACGACCCTTCATTTAAGGGCCGTTCGGCCCTGCACTGCGGACCTTCGGCGTCGGGCCTGCGGTGGCGAGGGCCGGAAGAGTGAGCGATGTCGCGAACCACTCGGACAGTGCTGAAGGGACCATCGTCATGGCCGTGCACCAGCCCACCCACCGCCGCTCGAATCTCCACCTGCCGTCGTTGCGCGGGAAGCAGGCCGCTCCCGGACCGGAGGCATCCGTGTCGGCGGGTGCCGGCACACGTACCGCTCAGGCTTACGTGCTCGCCCCGGCGCGTGTGCTGATGGGCTTCGTCTTCCTGTGGGCCTTCCTCGACAAGACGTTCGGCCTCGGTTACGCGACCGCCTCCGGCAGGGGCTGGATCGACGGTGTTTCGCCCACCGCGGGCTTCCTCGGGCATGTCGCTGTTGGCCCGATGGAGTCGACGTTCCACGCATGGGCCGGTGCGGCCTGGGCGGACTGGCTGTTCATGCTGGGTCTGCTCGGGATCGGGCTGGCTCTGACGGCGGGGGTGGCGCTGCGTCTGACGGCGCTCGCGGGAACGCTGATGATGGCGTTGATGTGGGTGGCTGAGTGGCCGCCCGCACAGCACCTCTCGGACGGGTCGGCGAGCATGTCGACGAACCCGTTCGCCGACTATCACCTGGTCTACGCGGTGATGTTGATCGCTCTGGCCGCTGTCTCGGCCGGTGACGTGTTCGGTCTGGGCCGGCTGTGGGCCAGGCTCCCGGTCGTCCGTGACCACCGGTGGTTGCGCTGAACACGGCTGATGGGACGGGCCCGCCGAACGGCCCGCCTCACCGGCCCGTCGACAGGGGCCGTCGGCTCTCTTCCGGAACCAGCGGCCCCTGCCCCGGGGGACCCCGCAAGGCACGTTGAGAACAGACTGGATGACACAGGAGGTGGGCGGTATGACCCGCTCGATCACCGTAGGACTCGACGGCTCACCCGAGAGCCGGGCAGCAGCTGAGTGGGCTGCCCGCGAAGCGGTGCTGCGGAAGCAGCGGGTACGGCTGCTGCACGTGTGGCAGCCGGTGCCGGAGGCCATGGCCGAGGCTCCGCCTCTCGGCACCGAGACACATCTGCACTGGACCGAGCGGATCCCTCGGGAAGCCGCGCAGGAACTGAAGCTGCGTCACCCTGGCGTGGAGGTGACCACCGAGCAGCGGACAGGAGTTCCGGCCGAGGTTCTGCTCGACGCCACGCACGACGCGGAACTGCTGGTACTGGGGTCCCGTGCCCTGAGTGGCCTCGCGGGCTTCCTGGTCGGGTCGGTCGGCCAGTCGGTGGTCGCCCGGGCCGAGATACCCGTGGTACTGGTGCGCGCCGGGGAACGGGCCGCCGACGAGCACGTCGAGGACTCCGCCGGTCCTCCGTCCACCGCTACCGGTCTGCGGCCTGTGGTCCTGGGCCTGGACACCGACAGCCCCGACGACACGATGATCACTTTCGCGTTCGAGGAGGCGAGATGTCGCGATGCCACGCTGACCGTCGCCACGGGCTGGAACCTCCCGTCCTCCTACGCGTACAGCCTGGCCGCCGGGGTGGACCTCCGCGAGGACATCGTCCGGGAGCAGGCCATCGCACTCGCCGAAGTGCTTCTGCCATGGCGGGAGAAGTATCCGGATGTGGAGGTGGCCGAGGTCTCTCGGCTCGGCAGCCCCGCCGGCCTTCTGATCGACGCCTCTCGCGACGCCTCCCTCGTCGTCGTGGGCCGGCGCGTGCGCCGCAGCCCTTTCGGCGCGCACATCGGTGCCGTCGCCCACGCGGTCATGCACCATGCCATCGCACCGGTCGCCGTCGTCGCTCACGCCTGACGCGTGGACACGCCTGCCGCCAAGCCGACCACCGGGCTCTTGTCCGCGCCGGTCCGGCATCGTCGCCCGGCACGACCTGCGACAGGCCTTCCCGCACCCGGACGTGTAGATCCGCGGATCGGTGATCCGCACCCCGGCCACCGTGTCGCCCGGGGACTGCGCGAAGCCAGCGCGCTCACGGACGTACTGCGGCCGTGGCGCGGCGCGTTCCCGCAGGTCGAGGTCACGGAACAGGGTGTCGTGGGCAGAGCCGGCCCCTCCGGCGGTCGCACCGTCCACCGCGACCCGAGACCTGTGCGAGCCCCCGCCTGGCTGTACAACCAGGGCCGCTCAGGCCCACACCAGGGACGATCGGCCCCAGTGTCGGATGCCGGCCCCGTGTGAGGCTCACACCATCACGTCATCACGACCGCTGGAGTCCTCGCCTCTCAGCGGCAGCATCAGGAGGCAAACATGTCCGGCATCATCACCGTAGGACTGGACGGGACCGACCACGCTGCTGCGGCGGCGGACTGGGCGGCCCAGGAGGCGGAGCGCCGAGAGTCGGCCCTGCGGCTGGTGCACGCCTGGGTCTGGCGCCCCACCGACGTGGCGTACGTCGGAGACCGGGCGGCCGAGGAGCGCTGGGTGCGCAACATGCTCGACGAGGCCCGGTCCCGTGTCGCCAGGCAGCATCCGGCCCTGGACATCACGACTGAGCTGATCGTCGACGACCCGGTTCCCACTCTCCTGGCCGAAGCCGCACGCGCCGACATGCTGGTGCTGGGATCGCGCGGTTACGGCACCCTGACCGGCTACCTGATCGGTTCTGTCTCGATGAGGGTGCTGCGCCATGCGGCCGGGCCGGTCGTCATGGTCGGGAAGCCGCGTTCCGGCACGCCCCAGCAGGCTCTGGAGGTGGTGGTCGGCGTGGAACCCGGGCAGATCGGTGACGCGGTCCTGGAGTTCGCCTTCTCAGCCGCGGCCGAACGCGGAGGGACCCTGCGTGCCGTACACGCCTGGAGCGTCCCGACGGCTCTCGCCTGGAGCCCGGGTTCGCTGTACCTGGTCGACGGGGCGAACGAGCTGGAGCAGATCAACAGGGAGGTCCTGGCCGAGACCCTCAAGCCATGGCGCGACAAGTATCCGCAGGTCGAGGTCGTCGAGCGGTTCGAGGTCGGCTCTGCCACCGAGGTCCTGCTGTCCAACAGCGCCGATGCCGGCCTCGTGGTCGTCGGGCGGCGTAGCCACGAGGCGGGCCTGCGACGTCTCGGCCCGGTCACCCACGCCGTTCTGCACCACGCCACAGCCCCCGTGGCGGTCGTGCCTCACGACTGTCCCCCCGGGTAGGACCGCGCTCGTATCCCCTTGCCGTGCGGACGAAGGCGCGTGCGACGCGCTCTCTCCCGCGCCGACCGGAGCGGCTGGGCGGACTGCCCGCTAGCACCGGGCCCGAGCGGTGCCCCCGCGGTGCCGCTCGACCTGGCGCGGTTGTGTCCGTCCGCTTCCGCCCCCGTCCGAGGCAACGGAGGACCGCGGCTGAGCAACCCGGCGCCTCGGACCGCCGCACAATCCGCGCCGATGGGGCCGGTCGGCCCCATCGGGGGACCAGCGGCCCCTGCCCCGAGAACCGGCCGAACAGCGACGCTGGAACCAGAGCATCCGAGACCGGAGGAGACCATCATGGCCCGCACGATCACCGTAGGACTCGACGGATCGGCCGAGAGCGGAGCCGCTGCGGAATGGGCGGCGCGCGAGGCGAAGCTGCGTGACCTGCCGGTGCGGCTGATGCACGTGTGGATGCCGGTGCCGGAACCGATGGCTCAGGCCCCGCTCCTGGGAGCAGAGACCCACCAGCATTGGACCGAGCGGGTTCCGCGCGAGGCCGCCGAAGGGCTCAGGCTGCGCCACCCGGGGGTCGAGGTGAGTACCGAGCAGCGTAGCGGGATGCCGACCGAGGCACTGGTGGAAGCCGCCCGCGACGCTGAGTTGCTGGTCCTGGGGTCCCGGGCGCTGAGCGGGCTCGGCGGTTTCCTCGTGGGCTCCGTCGGACAGGCCGTGATCGCCCGGACCCAGGTCCCCGTGGTCCTGGTGCGCGCCGGGGAACAGGCCGTCGACGAGCACGTCATGGACCCCGCCGGTATTCCGTCCGCCGCCACCGCGTTCCGCCCCGTCGTCCTCGGCCTCGGCAGCCCCGACGATGCCGTCATCGCCTTCGCCTTCGAGGAGGCGAAGCGTCGGGAGGCCGCCGTGTACGCGGTCCAGGCCTGGGACTCGTGGCCCTATGCCGTGTACACCGTAGGGTCGGGTTTCGAGCACCACGAGGAGTTCTCCCGCCAGAGAGCCGACGCACTCGCCGAGACCCTGCGTCCCTGGCGGCAGAAGTACCCGGACGTCGAGGTCGTCGAGGTGTCCCGCCCGGGCAGCGCCGCCGCGCTCCTGATCGACGCCTCCCGTGACGCCTCCCTCGTCGTCGTAGGCCGGCGTATACGCCGCAACCCCTTCGGCACCCACATCGGTGCCGTCACCCACGCGGTGCTCCACCACTCCACCGCGCCCGTCGCCGTCGTCGCGCACGACTGACGCACCCCCGACACAAAAGAACGAGGACATCATGAAGGCAGCGGTCGTACGGGAATTCGGTCAGCCCCTGGTCATCGAGGAGCGCCCCGACCCCGAGCCCGGCCCCGGGCAGGTCCGAATCCGCGTCGAAGCGTCCGGGCTGTGCCACACCGACATCCACGCCGCGCACGGTGACTGGCCCGTCAAGCCCACACCGCCGTTCGTGCCCGGTCACGAAGGTGTCGGCCTCGTGGAGAAGCTCGGCGAGGGAGTCAGCCACCTCGCCGTCGGTCAACGGGTCGCCGTGCCGTGGCTCGGCAGCGCGTGCGGGCGGTGCGAGCACTGCCTGTCGGGCTGGGAGACGCTGTGCGAGAGCCAGGTCAACACCGGTTACGGCTGCGACGGCGGATACGCCGAGAAGATGCTGGCCTGGGCCGACTTCGCCCAGCTGGTACCCGAGGCCGTCAGCGCCATCGACGCGGCCCCGCTGACCTGCGCGGGCGTCACCACCTACAAGGCCCTGAAGGTCGCCGGCGTCCGCCCCGCACAGCTCGTCGCCATCTCCGGCGTGGGCGGTCTCGGCCATCTGGCGGTGCAGTACGCGAAGATCGCCGGCGCCACCGTCGCCGCCATCGACATCACCGACGAGAAGCTGGAACTCGCCCGGGAACTGGGCGCCGACATCCTCATCGACGCCCGTACCCAGGACGTCGGGGCGGAGCTGAAACGGCACGGCGGCGCCCACGCAGCCCTCGCCCTCGCGGTCAGCCCGGCCGCGTTCGAAGCCGTGAACTCGGGTCTGCGGCGCGGTGGGAAGCTCGTCATGGTGGCCTTGCCCGCGCACGGCACCATCCAGCTGCCCATCTTCGACACCGTGCTCAACGGCACCTCGGTGATCGGCTCCATCGTCGGCACCCGCCAGGACCTCGCAGAGGTCTTCCAGCTCCACGCGGACGGCCGGACGAAGGTCATCCAGCAGACCCGACCGCTCACCGCCGTCAACGAATCGATCGACGAAGTGCTGCACGGCAAGGTCAAGGCCCGCATCGTCTTCGACCTCGGCGTGGGAGGCTGAGAGCGAGGGACCCGCCCCTGATCGTCGGCGTCGACGGCTCCGAGCCCAGCCTGCGGGCCGTCGACTGGGCGGCCGACGAGGCCGCCCTGCGCCGGGTGTCCCTGCGGATCGTGTACGCCTCCCTGTGGGAGCGCTACGAAGGGCCCGCACTCGCGCCGGAGGTGGGCAACACGTCCGGGCGTGTCGCCGCGGAGGACATCCTCGCGGCCGCGGCCATGCGGGCGCTGCGCCATCATGCCGAGCTGCTCCTGACGACCGCCGACATGCTGGAGGAGCCTGAGTACGCCCTCGTGCGCGAGAGCCGCGACGCGTCCGCCGTGGTCGTGGGCAGCCGTGGACGCAGCGGTCTGGCAGATCTGCTCCTGGGCTCCGTCAGCCTGACCGTGGCCGCGCAAGCGGACTGCCCTGTCGTCGTGATCCGTGGCAACCACAGCAACCGGACGGTCGCCGGACGTCAGGACCACATCGTCGTCGGAGTGGCCGATGCGCAGACAGCGGCCGTGCGCTTCGCCTACGCCGAGGCGAAGCGGCGCGGTGTCGCGGTGGAAGCGGTACGGGCATGGCGGTGCCCCCTGCACGAGACGGCTGACCACCCTCTACTCACTGGTGGCCCTGAGCGCCTGCACGAGGAAAGGGCGGCCAAGGAGCTGGAGGTAGCTCTCGCCGACGCTCCCATGGAGGTACGGGTGCGGCGGCGCACAGTGGAGGGCCCCGCCCACAGGGTCCTCCTGGCCGCCTCGCGAGACGCCGGCCTCCTCGTCGTCGGCCGACAACGTCCCGGCCGCCTGGGGCCCCGTCTCGGACGGGTCGCCCACACGGTCCTGCACCACTCCGGCTGCCCTGTCGTGGTCGTGCCGGAACCGCAGTGAAGGCACAGGCTCCGACGCCGGACGACGGGAACAGCGGACCGGCCCCTACCCGCGGTGGGGTAGCTCCGGTCAACCGCGACACGCGGGCAGAGCACCTACCGGAGAGTTCGCGGTGACGGTACAGCTGGTGTGCCGGGCCGCGAGGGAGCTGCTGGACGCAGGGGCGCGGCAATGGTGACGTCGGGAGGCACCACGGCGCTCAAGAAGCACGCTCGGTCGGGACAGCGGCCGACGTTGCGGGCTCCGCGGTCACCACGAGGTTGGAACGGTGGGTGTGGTGTCCGTCGTCCCGAAACCGCCGAGAGCCTGCGGAACGAGAACGCCGTCGGCAGGCCATCGCGCGTTTCGAGGCTGAGCCGACCGTCTTCTTCACGCTTCTTCACGCGTACTCCAGCTGAGAGTCGAGACCAGCGGACTGAGGCGGTCCGCCGGTCGACCGGCGGACCACCTCATCGCTCGCGTGGTGCGGGACACGAGACGACCGGCTGCGTCGAAGGGCGTGCTCACGCTCCGGCTCGGCCGCCGCGATGAGCGTCGAGGTCGAGGAGCCGCTCACGTGTCGCTTGGAGTCGGCATGCGACCACCGAGCCGACCCAGACAGCGATCGAGCGTCCGAACTCCGCGTCTGCGGCACACATGGCCCGCACGGTCGCCGCGTCGAACTCCCAGGCGCGCACCTGACTCAAAGCCTGGGCGCCTAACTGCCACCGGTAGGGCGGAAAGTGCCAGGACCATCCGAGGAGCTCCTCATGCCCCAGAGAACCGATGGCCGGGGCCGACTGCCCGGGGGCTTGCGAGTCGAGTGCGACAGTGCCGCTCCGGATCACCCAGAACCGGTCTGCGGGCCCGCCCTCCTCAAACAGACGGGCGCCCGGCTCGAACACGGCTTCCCGAGCCGTGCGCATCAGCCGGTTCCGGTGTGCGGTCGGCAGAGCCGCGGTCATCCTGGTGGTGATCATCGTGCCGGTTCCCTTCTTTCTCCAACGGCTGTCCGGCCGTGGCATGTTGCCGGTCGGAACCGCATGCGCCTAGGGCGAGGACTCTTGACTCAGACTGCCCCCAGCAGGGGGTATGAGTGATGTGCCGATCGGCCCCGTTGGGGAGCCGTTCGGCCTCACTGGCCCGCCCGGTTGTACCGCTGCGCCCCCAGGAGGAGCGCCGGACGGGGGAGAAGCGCGGGATGCAGCTTCGCGGCGGCCCGCTCCGCAGGGCCGTGCGCCCGGCGCTGGGCCCCGTGCTGTCGCAGGCTCATACGGTGGTACTTCGAGGCTGGACGCCAACCCCATGGGGGCGTGGTGCCGTCTGGCGGATCAGGACACCGGCGTGCTGCGGCGTGGTGAGCGCCTCGCGTCGGAGGGGCGCGGTCCCGTGAAGCGGGTGATGACGGGGCCGGCCACGGCGAGCAGGAGGACATAGGCGGCCACCAGGGCGCCGAGCCGGTCATGTCCGGTGCCCATGAGGCCGATGATGACGATGGAGAACTCACCCCGGGCGATGAGCGCGGTTCCTGCCCGCAACCGTCCTCGGCGTCCCACTCCTTCGCGGCGTGCCGCGTACCAACCGGACGCCACCTTCGTCGCGGCGGTGACCACGGCCAGGAGCAGGGCGACCGGAAGTACCGGCAGCAGCGAGTCCGGTGGAATGGACAGGCCGATGGCGAGAAAGAACACGGCGGCGAACAGATCTCGCAGCGGACTCAATACCTTCCGCGCCCGGTCGGCCGCTTCACCCGTGAGGGAGAGCCCGATCAGGAAGGCGCCGACCGCCGCCGAGACGTGGACGGCCTCCGCGAGGGCCGCGACGACCAGTGTCACGCCCAGGACGCGCAGCAGCAGCTGCTCGGCGTCGGGGTGCGACAGCAGTCGTCCAAGGTGGTGCCCCCACCAGTAGGACAGGGTGAGCGCGGCCGCCACCGCGCCCAGGGCCAGCAGCACCCCGAGCAGAGCCTGCTGCCATGTGCCTCCGGCGGCCACGACGGCGAGCAGCGGAAGGTACGCGGCCATCGCGAAGTCCTCCAGCACCAGCACGGACAGTACTGCTGGGGTCTCGCGGTTGCTCATCCTCCGCAGGTCGCCCAGGAGCCGGGCGATGATGCCCGATGAGGAGATGTAGGTGACGCCGGCGAGGGCGAGGACGCCTCCCGCGTCCAGTCCGAGCAGCCATCCCGCCACCGCGCCGGGGGTCGCGTTCAGCACGAGGTCGACCCACGCCGAGGGGAGGTGGCGGCGCAGGCTGACGGTGAACTCCGGCACGGTGAAATCGAGACCGAGCACCAGCAGCAGAAGAACGACGCCGATGCCCGCGCCGGTCTCCACGAAGGAGCCGGCTGCTGGAACGGGGGCGATCCCTCCCTCGCCCAGCGCCAGGCCGGCCAGGAGATACAGCGGGACCGGGGACAGCGCGAAGCGTCGCGCCAGCGTGCCGAGCACACTCAGCAGGGCGAGGATGATGCCCAGTTCCAGCAGCAGGGCGACCGAGATGTGCATCCGCTCAGCCCCGGATGAGCTGTTCCACCGCGGCGATGCCCTCGCGGGTCCCGATTACCACCAGTACGTCCCCCGCCCTGAGGACCTTCTCCGGCCCCGGGGACGGGACGACCTCCTCACCACGGACGATCGCCACGATCGACGCTCCCGTCCGCGTCCGTGCCCTGGATTCTCCCAGTGGGCGGCCGACGAACGGGGTGCCGGCGAGCACCTCGACCTGCCCGGCGCTGAGCCCGGGCACCTCTTTGGTCAGATCCGCGAACCGCTCGGCGATGCGCGGCGCGCCCAAGATCTCAGCGAGGACGTCGGCCTCCTCGCTGGTGAGCCGGAACACGGCCCGTGCCTGATCCGGGTCCCCCTCTCCGTAAACCGCCAGCTCGAAGTCGCCCGAGCGCCGTGCGACCACACCGACCTTGTCGCCCTCCAGATTGACGAACTCGTAGAGGAGTCCCACACCCGGCAGCAGCACTTCGTTCACGTCCACCCGCACTCATCCCATCTGCCGTTAATCGGTTGTCGTGCGGCTCGGTACCCGACCGCCGTGCCCTAGGTATTCGGCACCCGAGGACAACAGCTCAAGTTCCGGCCTCGGCCGCGGAGTCCCACGGGGCACTCTTCCTCGCGTCGTGCTGGGGCCGACAGGGCCCAAACGGCCCCGGACGGAGGGCCGGACGGGCCCCGTACGACGACTGGCTCCGGTCGGGTCGCCGGAGCTGTCGTGTCGGACGGGCGTTGAGGGTCGGTCGGCCCTGAAAGTGGCCCACACGCCCCATGACAGGGGGAGCACGTGTGGAGTGAGCTGGGATACGAGAGTCAGGCGGTCCATACGCAGGAGGCATGATGAGTGGTCTGGTGGTTGTGGGTGTGGACGGGTCGGAGTCGAGTTTCGCCGCGGTGGAGGCGGCGGCTCGGGAGGCGCGGGCGCGCGGGGCAGGGCTGCGGGTGGTGCACGCGCTGGTCTGGCCGGTGACGTACGTGCTTCCTCGTCCTTCTCCAGGAGGCGCGTCGCCGTTGGGGCCGCCGCCGATGGATCCGTCGGAGGACGGGCTTCGGAAGATGGCCGGGGGTCTGGTGGCCGAGGCGGTCGGGCGGGCGCAGACGGTGGCGCCGGACGTCGAGGTCAGTCACGCCGTGGTGACCGGCGAGCCCCTGACCGTCCTGGAGGCGGAATCCCGTGCGGCCGAGCTGGTCGTGGTGGGGTCCCGGGGGTTGGGCGGGTTCGTGGGGCTGCTGGCCGGGTCGACGGCGGTGCACCTGGTGGCACACGGGCGGTGTCCGGTGCTGGTGGTTCGCGAGCAACCCCTCGCGGACGGTCCGGTCGTGCTGGGCGTCGACGGGTCAGAGGCGGGCGCACCGGCGGTCGATTTCGCCTTCGCCACGGCGGAGAGGCGGAAGACCCCCCTGGTGGCGCTGCACGCCTGGACGACGTGGAACGCGCCACTGCCCGCTCCGCAGGACGCTTCCGCCCCGTACGCCAACCCACCGGGCGCTCTCGCCGAGGAGGAGGAAACACTGCTGTCCGAGGCGCTCGCGGGCTACCGGGCACGGTATCCGGACGTGGTGGTGGAGCGCCGGGTGGTGCACGGCCGAACGCGCGAGGCTCTGATCGACGCGAGCCACTCCGCACAGCTGATGGTGGTCGGCGCTCGAGGGCGCGGCGGGTTCGCCGGACTGCTGCTCGGCTCGGTCAGCCAGGCCGTGCTGCACCACGCCCACTGCCCGGTCGTAGTGGTGCGGGCGGCGGGCGCGCGGCACTGACCACGCTCTGGCGCGGGGCGGCCAGCGCGTCCGGGGTGCGGAAGCGGACTGCCGAACAGATGCTGATGGCACCGCAGGGCATGTGCGCGCGCAAAGCGGGTGCCCTTCTCGGTCGCGACGGGGTCAGCGCCGCCTTCAGGACCGAATGGTCCTGAAGGCGGCCCGTTGGTCCCTGGGCGCAATGGATTGGCTGCGACAAGGATGAGGATCACGGAGCCGCGCATCGGCGGCGCCCAGGGACGGGAGACTGCAATGACTGATCCGGTGATCGTAGGGGTGGATGGTTCCGCTTCCAGCCTTGAGGCGGTCGACGTGGCGGCTCGTGAGGCGCGCCTGCGCGGTGCCCCGCTGCGGATCGTGCACGCGTTCGGCCATGCGCCCGGGCACCGACCGGCCGGCGGGCCGCCGTGGAGCCCGGCCGACCACGGTCTGGAGCCGATGGCCCGGGGAGTGTTGGCCGATGCCGAGGAACGGGCCCACACGGCGGCACCGGGCGTGGCTGTTACCCGGTCGGTGGTGGCGGGGGAGCCGTTGGAGGTGATGGAGATCGAATCGAGGTCGGCTTCCTTGGCCGTCGTCGGCAGCCGGGGACTGAACGGGTTCTCGGGGTTGCTGCTGGGCTCGACGGCGGTGCATCTGGCCGCGCACGGCCGTTGCCCGCTGATGGTGGTGCGAGGCCGCACCGATCCGTCCGGAGCAGTGCTGCTGGCTGTCGACGGCTCCGATGCCGGTGGGGCGGCGGTGGAGTTCGCGTTCGCCGAGGCCGCTCTGCGCGGGGCTCCGCTGGTGGTCCTGCACGTCTGGAACACCTGGAGCGAGCGCGCCTACGAAGGCCCCGGCGACCCCCTCAACGCCATGGTGGTGGACATCGAACGGCTCCGAGAGGCCGAGCAACGCCTGCTGGACGAGACGGTCGCGCCCTGGCAGAAGGTCTTTCCCCACGTCACGGTGGAGCGGCGGCTGGAGCGTGCCCGGATCCGCCCGGCCCTGCTCGACGCCAGCCGCGACGCCCAACTGGTCGTCGTCGGCGCCCGGGGACGCGGTGGTTTCACCGGCCTGCTGCTCGGCTCCGTCAGCCAGGCTCTGCTGCACCACGCCCACTGCCCCGTCACCGTGGTCCGCGGCCAGGAATGACCGTGCCGCAGCAGACCATGACCGAGAGCGGCGCTCTGCCGGTACCGGCGGTCCCGCAGCCGGACGCCCACCTGCTGCGACCACTCGGACTTCCTGTCGTTCGGCGTAACGGGGAGCCTTCTTCGGCTACGTTGGCTGGTCCGGCGTTGCCTGCGACGGCGATCCGGCGGCCCGAGTCATGGTCTGGGCGAACAACGGTCACATTGCCGAGGGCACGTACGGGAACCGGGTCACCGCGCTCGGCAGCAGACCTCGCTCACGGCCACATCTCCAGCAGGGTGTTCCATGGCAGCTTCCACATCGGCTCGGTCCCCGTTCCGTCCCCGGTCGACGTGGAGACGCCTTGGAGACGACCGTCGGGCAGCAGCCGGCCGGTGCCGAGAGAATTCGGTGCCAGCGGATACCCGTGTCCCCGCGCGCCGCGGACCCGGCCTCCACTCGGTGCGAACGCCGGGGCAGGAAGCCCTTCGCGGTGCGCAGGGCCTCGTCCGCGCCGTCTACGCTCAGGACGAGCCGCTCCGGTCGCGCGTGCCGGTCGGTACATGGCTGTCCGCCGGCGTACCGGCACTGCGGCGGGTCTCCACCCGCAGCAGCCCGTCGCCGCTCACCGGCAGTGTCCCGCCACCGTCGTCGAGCGTGATGCCGACCGTCAGGTCCGTCTGTCGTTCCTGGGTAGAGCCGCGTCTGCCGTCACTGTAGGAGTGGCCGGCCGCACCGGGTGAGGGAGAGCGAGTTCAGGGCAGGGCTGGGCGAGCGGCCTGCTGCGCGGGCATCACACATGCCCGGAAGTTGGGCCTGGTCAATCTCCTCGCCGAAGGACAACTGTGGAGATTCTGGCGGAGGCCGGCTATCAGCCGCTTCTGCTTCCGTGGCGGAAGGCTGGTCAGGATGCTGACGTCCAACGGCGAACTGCTCTGGCCCGACCGCCCTGTTGCGACGTGCTGTGGGGGGGGGGGGGGGGGGGGGGGGGGGGGGGGAGAGGAAGGGGGGGGGGGGGGGGGGGGGGGGGGGGGGGGGGGGGTGTTTGGGGGGGGGGGGGGGGGGGGGGGGGGGGGGGGGGGGGGGGGGGGGTTGGGGGGGGGGGGGGGGGGGGGGGGGGGGGGGGGGGGGGGGGGGGGGGGGGGGGGGGGGGGGGGGGGGGGGGGGGGGGGGGGGGGGGGGGGGGGG
>NZ_JBVIPK010000013.1:0-190729 GCF_055577965.1 Streptomyces sp. NPDC033165 | reverse complement strand
GGCACCGTCACCACCGGCCGCATGACCCTCCACACCACCCACACCACCAAAAACACCACCGAACACGAAGCCCTACGACTCGCCGGAGCACTGGAAAACGCCTCCGAACACCCCATCGCCCAAGCCGTCGCCACCGCAGCCACCGACACCACCGGCCCCCTCCCCACCCCCGACGACTTCACCAACATCCCCGGCCTCGGCGTCCAGGGCATCGTCGAAGGCCACGCCGTCCTCGTCGGACGCGAACAACTCCTGACCGAGTGGGAGATCCGCCTGCCCTCCCACCTGGCCGAGGCGAAGAAGGCCGCCGAGGCCGCGGGGCGCACCGCGATCACCGTCGCCTGGGACGGGGAGGCACGGGCGGTGCTGGAGGTGGCCGACGCGGTGAAGGACACCAGCGCCGAGGCCGTCCGCCGCCTCCGCGCGCTCGGCCTGACCCCGATCCTCCTCACCGGTGACAACCGGGCCGTGGCGGAGACGGTCGCGGCCGAGGTCGGCATCGAGGAGGTGTACGCGGAGGTCATGCCCCAGGACAAGGTCGACGTGGTCAAGCGCCTTCAGGCCGAGGGCCGTTCGGTCGCGATGGTCGGGGACGGCGTCAACGACGCGGCCGCCCTCGCCCAGGCCGACCTCGGCCTCGCCATGGGCACCGGCACCGACGCCGCCATCGAGGCGGGGGACCTCACCCTCGTCCGCGGCGACCTCAACGCCGCCGCCGACGCCATCCGCCTGTCCCGCCGCACCCTCTCCACCATCCGCACCAACCTGTTCTGGGCCTTCGCCTACAACGTGGCAGCCCTTCCGCTGGCCGCCGCCGGACTCCTCAACCCGATGATCGCCGGAGCCGCGATGGCCTTCTCGTCCGTCTTCGTGGTCGGCAACTCCCTGCGGCTGCGCACCTTCAAGGCGGGGTGAGGCCCCTTGTCCGAGCGGCGGGCCCGGGAATCCTTCCGGTCCCGCCGCTCAGGCGCGTACGAAACGCAGCCCGGTCCCCGGCACCGCCTGGGCCGCCGCTGCGAGGGCCGGTTCGGGGACGACTCCGAGGACCGGGTAACCGCCGGTCGTCGGGTGGTCGTTGAGGAAGACGACGGGCCTGCCGTCCGGCGGCACCTGGACGGCGCCCAGGACCATGCCCTCGCTGGGCAGTTCGCCCGCCGCACCCGTACGGGACCGTTCCAGCGCGGGCCCCTCCGTGCGCAGCCCGATGCGGTTGCTGTGGGGCGAGACCCGGTAGGCGGCGGTGAGGAGGGTACGGAGCGCGGCTTCGGTGAACCAGGCGTGGCGGGGTCCGGGGTGGACCGGCAGGACGAGTTCGGCGGGCGCGCCCGGCCAGGGGACGGGACCGGCCGGCGGCGGACCGCACTCGGCCGGATCGCCCAGCGGCAGCGCGTCGCCCTCGCGCAGGGGAGGCGGCCCGAGCCCCGAGAGGAGGTCCGCCGAACGGCTGCCCAGCACCGCTTCCGGCTCCAGGCCACCCGCGAACGCCAGATAGCCGCGGAGTCCGCAGGCGGCGGGGCCCGCGTCCAGCACCGCTCCCGCCGGTACGCGCACCGGAGCACCCCACGCCACCGGCCGCCCGTCGACCGTCACCCGGCAGCCCGCACCGCCGACGACGGCCACCACGGGCGCGTCCGGGCGGACCGCGCAGCCGGTGAGCGTGGTCTCCAGGACGGCGGCGCCCGGTGGGTTGCCCACCAGCCGGTTGGCCAGCCGGGCGGCGGGCCCGTCCAGTGCTCCGGCCCGCCCGACCCCGAGGTGGGCGTAGCCGGGACGGCCCGCGTCCTGCACGGTGGTGAGCGCTCCGGCCCGGACGACGTGGAGGCGGGGGGCGGGGCTCACGCGTGCTCCCCGGCCGCGCCCGACCGGGGCGGGGGGAGCGCGCCGGAGACCCCGCCGTCCGCCCCCGCCGCCACGGCCACGAACCGCACCGGGGTCCCCGGTGCCAGCAGGGCCGCCGGTTCCCGGGCCGGGTCCCACAGGACGCCCGGGTCCGGCATCCGCCCGACGATCTGCCAGCCGCCGGGCGACGGACGCGGGTACACCCCGGTGTAGGGCCCGGCGAGGGCCACCGCTCCGGCCGGGACCCGGGTGCGCGGGCTCGTACGCCGGGGTACGTGCAGGTGCTCGGGCAGCCCGGTGAGGTAGCCGAACCCCGGCGCGAACCCGCAGAACGCCACCCTGAACGCGGTACGGGAGTGGCGGGCGGCCACCTCGGCGGCCCCGACGCCCCAGAGCGCGGCGACCTCGTCGAGATCGGGGCCGTCGTAGACCACGGGGATCTCCACCGGGTCCCGCGCCTCGCGGAGCAGCGGCGGCACCCGCCAGGAGGCGAGCTCCCGGGCGAACCGGTCCCGGGCCCCCGGCGCACGGTCCGCGATCCCGTCGAGCAGGACCGTACGGGCGGCCGGGACGATCTCGCGTACGGCGGGGAGTGCACCGCGCTCACGGCGGCGCAGCAGCTCGGCGTGGAAGGCCTCCGCGTGCTCGCCGTCGGCCAGTTCGACGAGCAGCGCGTACGGGCCGGCGGGCAGAACACGGACCGGCGCGGCACCGGGCGGCACATGCCCGCTCGCAGGCACGGCACCGGGCACACGCACGCCCCCGGACACGGCGCCGGGCGGCACACGCACGTCCTCGGCGCCGGGGCCGCCGCCGCGCCCCCTCACACGAACGCCCGTACCACGACGCCCGCTTCCTCCAGTGCGGATCGCACCCGGCGGGCGAGGGCGGCCGCGCCCGGGGTGTCCCCGTGGACGCAGATCGAACGGGCCGCGACCGGTATCCGGCTGCCGTCCACCCCGGTCACCGCCCGGTCGACGGCCATGCCGACGCTCCGGCGTACGACGGCGTCCGCGTCGTGCACCACCGCGCCCGGTTCGCCGCGCGGGACCAGGGTGCCCTGCGGGGTGTACGCGCGGTCGGCGAACGCCTCCTCGACGGCGGGGAGTCCGGCGGCCGCCGCGTGGGCGAGGAGGCGGGAGCCGGGCAGCCCGAGGACGGCCGGGGTCCCGCCTGCCAGCCGGATGCCCGCGACGACGGCGGCGGCCTGGTCCTCGTCCCGGACCACTCGGTTGTAGAGGGCGCCGTGCGGTTTGACGTACGAGACGGTGGAGCCCGCGGCCTCGGCGAAGACCCGCAACGCGCCTATCTGGTAAGCGATCTCGGCGGTCAGCTCGGCGGACGGCACGTCCATCGAGCGGCGGCCGAACCCGGCCAGGTCCCGGTAGGAGACCTGCGCCCCGATCCGTACGCCGTTCGCCGCCGCCGTGTCGCAGACCCGCCGCATGACGGAGGCGTCGCCCGCGTGGAAGCCGCAGGCGACGTTGGCGCTCGTGACGCAGGCGAGGAGCGCGTCGTCGTCGGTGAGGGTCCAGTTGCCGAAACCCTCGCCGAGGTCCGCGTTGAGATCCATCATCATCACGGGCGCACGGTAATGACCGCGGCACGGGGCGACAAGAGCCGGTCCGGAAGGTGGAAGGCCCGCCGGAGCCGGCGGACCCGTTGGTCCTAAGGTCGTCCCATGACGGACAGCCCACGCCCGCACGACACCGCGGGAACGCCCGACACCGCCGCCCTCCGCGACCGCTGGCGCGACACGCTCCTCGCCGCGCGGTCCGGCACGGACGGCCCCGATCCGCTGCCGTACGCCGAGCGTCTCCTCGCCCGCTGGGCCGAACCGCAGCGCCGCTACCACACGACCGACCACCTGATCACGGTCCTGGACCGGATCGACGCCCTGGCCGGGCACTGCGACGACGTGCACGCGGTACGCCTCGCCGCCTGGTTCCACGACGCGGTCTACCGGCCCGACCGCACGGAGAACGAGGAGCGCAGCGCCGCCCTCGCCGAGCGCGCGCTGCCCGAGGCGGGGGTGCCGGACGCGGTGACGGCGGAGGTCGCCCGGCTGGTCCGCCTCACCGTCACGCACGACCCGGCGGACGGCGACCGCAACGGCGAAGTGCTGTGCGACGCCGACCTCGCGATCCTGGCGGGCGGCCCGCAGGAGTACGGCGCGTACGCGGCCCGGGTCCGCGAGGAGTACGGCTTCGTCCCGGACGAGGCGTTCCGGGAGGGCCGGGCGGCGGTGCTGCGCCAGCTCCTGGACCTGCCCCGGCTGTTCCGTACGCCGCACGGGGCGGCCCGGTGGGAGGCGCGGGCGCGGCACAACCTGGCGACGGAGCTGGAGCTGCTGGAGTCCTCCGGCCCCGAGTGACCGGCCCCCGGCGGCCCGCGAATGTTCCGGTTCGTTCACGGTGTCGTCCCGGTCGGGCCCTGGACCGGCCAGTGACACCGGACGACGGCTAACGTCTCGCATCGCAGATGCACACACTCTGCAAAGCGTCACGCACACGTTTCACCCATAAGAACTCCACGGGGGTACAGCGACATGTCCAAGGGATACGGCACGACGTTCGGCAGATCCTCCCGGCGGCGCATACTGCGACTGGCCGGGGGCGGGCTCACTATGGCGGTGCTCGGAGCCGGCCTGACCGGCTGCGAGGACGAACCGGCGACGGGCGGCGGGAGCAGCACCCCGCCGCGCAGCGCCGCTCCCGAGGACGGCAAGGCCCCCGACGACGGGCAGGCCCCCGAGCCGCTGTGGACGAGGACGACGTCCGCCAAGACCTACGGGGACAACGACGAGCTGGTCGCCGTGGACGGCGTGGTGATCGCGAGCGGTGACCCGCTGGCCGCCCTCGACGGGGCGACGGGCGCGGAGCGGTGGTCGCTGGAGGACGGCGCGATCCCCGGTGCGCCGCTGCTCCTCGGCGGTGACGGCGGCGGCACGCTGTATCTGGCCGGCGGCACGTACGACGGCAGCGTCGTCGGGTACGACCCGGCCTCCGGCAAGGAGACCTGGCGCAGCCACCTGGGCAAGGAGTACCGGCAGCCGAGGCCCGTCGCCGTGGACGGCGAGCAGGTGTACGTCATCGCCGAAATCCTTGAGGCCGACGGATCGTCCCGCACCAACGTGATCGCCGCGCTGAACAGTGCCACGGGCAAGCTCGCCTGGAAGGAGCAGCGCGACCTCGGCACCCAGCAGAACGGTGTGCACGCCGCCGTACAGGGCCGCTACCTCGTCTACACCGACTTCAAGAAGAACCTCACGGTGCGCGACACCGCCACCGGCAAGCAGGTGTGGACGCAGAAGACGACGAAGACGAGCTACGGGCCCTTCACCGTCCACCAGGACCTGGTGATCGTCCCGCAGGGGGAACGGCTCCAGGCCTTCGCCCTGTCCGACGGGTCCCAGAAGTGGTCGCTCCAGGCCGAACGGTTCGCGGCCTTCAGCGAACCGGCCGTGCTGGACGACGTCCTCCACATCGCGGACAGCGGCCGGACGCTGTGGGCCGTCGATCCGCGTACCGGCAAGAAGCTCTGGCAGTCCAAGGACCTCGCGGGCACCGGCGCCCCCGTCCCCCGGCAGTTCGTCAGGGCGGGCGGCACCCTCTACGGGGCCACCGACCTCGACAAGCGGGGCGGCATCCACGCCTTCGACGCGAAGACCGGCGCCCTGCGCTGGACGTTCAACGACGAGTCCGGCGACCACCACGCCTGGCTGGTGGCCACCGACGGCAAGCACGTCTTCGCGCTGCACGGCAAGAAGCTGCACGCGCTGCCCGCGTAACGCGCACACGGTCCACCCACCGGGAAAGCCGGGAATGCGAGGGCGTCCCGCGGCGTTGGGACGAGTCATGCCCGACTCACCCCAGCGCCGCGCTCCCATGCCTCTGGCCGTATACATTCTCGGCCTCTCTGTCTTCGCCCTCGGCACCAGCGAGTTCATGCTGTCGGGTCTGCTGCCGCCGATCGCGGACGACATGAACGTGTCGATCCCACAGGCCGGGCTCCTCATATCCGCGTTCGCGATCGGCATGGTGGTCGGCGCCCCGCTGCTCGCCGTCGCCACACTCCGGCTGCCGCGCCGCACGACGCTCATCGCGCTGATCTCGGTGTTCGGCCTCGGCCAGATCGCCGGTGCACTGGCCCCGACGTACGAGGTCCTCTTCGCCTCCCGCGTGGTGAGCGCGCTCGCCTGTGCGGGCTTCTGGGCGGTCGGGGCGGCCGTGGCCATCGCCATGGTGCCGGTGAACTCGCGGGCGCGGGCGATGGCCGTGATGATCGGCGGGCTGTCGATCGCCAACGTGCTGGGCGTGCCGATGGGGGCCTTCCTCGGCGAGCACCTGGGCTGGCGCTCCGCGTTCTGGGCGGTGGGCGCGGCCTCCGCGGTGGCCCTGCTCGGCGTGATCACGCGCATCCCGCGCATCCCGCTGCCGGAGAAGAAGCCCGAGCTGAAGCAGGAGCTGGCGATCTACCGGGACCGGCAGGTCTGGCTGGCGATCGTGATCACCGCGCTGGCCGCGGGCGGCGTGTTCTGCGCGTTCAGCTATCTGGCACCGCTGCTCACGGACGTGGCGGGCCTGGACTCGGGCTGGGTGCCGTGGATTCTGGGTCTCTTCGGGGTCGGCGCGCTGATCGGTACGACGATCGGCGGCCGGGTCGCGGACGCGCACCTCTTCGGGGTGCTGCTGAGCGGCATCACGGCGTCCACGGTCTTCCTGGCGGCGCTGGCCCTGTTCGCCTCCAGCCAGGTCGCCGTCATCGCGCTGGCGTTCCTGCTGGGCCTCTCCGCCTTCTTCACCGCCCCCGCGCTGAACGCCCGGATGTTCAACGTGGCCGGGGCCGCCCCGACGCTGGCCGGGGCCACGACGACGGCCGCGTTCAACCTGGGCAACACGAGCGGCCCGTGGCTCGGCGGCACGGTGATCGACCTGGACTTCGGCTTCGCGTCCACGGCCTGGGCGGGCGCGGCGATGACGGTCCTGGCCCTGGCGGCGGTGGCGGTGGCGCTGCGCCTCCAGCGCGGCGGGGACGGCCGGGGCGGCAGCGGCTCGCGCTCGCGGCTGATCGCGAGGAGCGCGGCGGCCTCCGGGGCCTCGGCCGACCCTAGGGTCCCGGCCGGCCCTTCGGCCTCCGGAGCCCCGCGGCCGTGAGCCGCCGCACCAGCTCCTTCGAACCGACCTCCCGCGCCCCGGCCCGCACCGCGTCCGCGTAGTGCGCCTCCGGTACGTCGTAGTGGTCGCGCTCGAAGGCGCGGGGCGGGCAGCCGATGGCGGCGGCGAAGGCGTGGAGCTCCTCGAACGACGTGTCGCTGACCAGGTGCGACCAGAGGCGGCCGTGTCCGGGCCAGGTGGGCGGGTCGATGTAGAGGGTCACCGCCGCAGCGCCTCGCCCAGCGCCCCCACCGGTGCGACGGCCACGGCCGCCTTGGTGCACACCCAGTGCGGGTCGGGGCCGAGCTCCGGCTCCACGTCCAGGGCGTGCGGTTCGTCCCCGTCGCACGCGGGGCACAGCGGCCACCGCCCGTACCGCTCCAGCAGGGCGTCCTGTACGTCCTGGGCGACCAGCCCGGCCACGAACTCCGCGCCCTCCGGCCACTGCTCCACCCACCACCGCCGGTGCGTCACGGCGTCCTCGACCAGCGAGACGATGTCCGCCTCGGCGACGTCGCCCGCGGCGAGGTCGGCCATGACGAGCGCGCGGGCGGTGTGCAGTGCCTGCTCCAGGGGGTTCAGCTCCATGCCCACCATTGTGCGCCCGCGCCGACGGCAGGGACCAACGGCCAGCGGCAGGGACCCGAGAGGGAACGGGGATTCCGGAGGAGGAACGGGGGTTGACGGGGGCCCGGGTTGAAAATATCTTTCAGATGTGACCATTGACATGAAGGAAAGTTTCAGCAGCGAGTCCCCACCCGCCCCCGCGGCCCTCGCCGCCAAGGTCCGGACGCTCGCGCCCTCCATGACCCGCTCCATGCAGCTGGTCGCAGAAGCCGTCGCGGGCGACCCTGCCGGATGCTCCGCGCTCACCGTCACCGGTCTCGCCGAGCTGACCGGCACCAGCGAGGCCACCGTCGTCCGCACCGCGCGCCTCCTGGGCTACCCGGGCTACCGGGACCTGCGCCTCGCGCTGGCCGGGCTCGCCGCACACCAGGAGTCCGGGCGGTCGCCCGCCGTGACCGCCGACATCGCGGTGGACGACCCGATCGCCGACGTGGTCGCCAAGCTCGCCCACGACGAGCAGCAGACCCTCGCGGACACCGCCGCCGGACTCGACACCGTGCAGCTGGGGGCCGCGGTGGCCGCCGCCTCGACCGCCCGCCGCATCGACATCTACGGCGTGGGGGCCTCCTCGCTCGTCGGTCAGGACCTGGCCCAGAAGCTGCTCCGGATCGGCCTGATAGCCCACGCCCACACGGACCCGCACCTCGCGGTGACCAACGCCGTCCAGCTGCGCAGCGGTGACGTGGCCATCGCGATCACCCACTCCGGCTCGACCGGCGACGTCATCGAGCCGCTGCGGGTCGCGTTCGAACGCGGGGCCACGACGGTCGCGATCACCGGGCGGCCCGACGGGCCCGTGTCGCAGTACGCGGACCATGTGCTGACCACGTCCACCGCCCGCGAGAGCGAGCTGCGCCCCGCCGCCATGTCGAGCCGCACGAGCCAGCTGCTCGTCGTGGACTGCCTGTTCATAGGCGTCGCGCAGCGGACGTACGAGACCGCGGCGCCCGCGCTCTCCGCGTCGTACGAGGCCCTCGCCCACCGCCACACCCCCCGGACCCGCTGACCCTCCTGGCCCCCCTGCGCCCCTGGCCCCGGGAGCGGGCCGTGCACCGCCCGTACGCGTACGAGACCGAGAAAGCAGAGCAGCCCTCCATGACCTCCACCACCGACGCGAACGCCGAGACCTCCAGCGCCTCCAGCGCCTCCAGCGCCTCCAGCGCCTCCAGCAGCTCCGGCGGCTACGGCGAGCTCCGCGCCCAGCTGGCGACCCTCACCACCGAGGCGTTCCGCCCCGAGCTGGCCGAGATCGACCGGCTGCCCACCGAGGAGATCGCCCGCATCATGAACGGCGAGGACGCCACCGTCCCCGCCGCCGTCGCCGAGCGGCTGCCGCACATCGCCGCGGCGATCGACGCCACCGCCGAGCGGATGGCCCGCGGCGGCCGGCTGATCTACGCGGGCGCGGGCACCGCGGGCCGCCTCGGGGTGCTGGACGCCAGCGAGTGCCCGCCCACGTTCAACACCGACCCGTCCGAGGTCATCGGTCTGATCGCGGGCGGCCCCTCCGCCATGGTCACCGCCGTCGAGGGCGCGGAGGACAGCAAGGAGCTGGCCGCCGCCGACCTGGACGCGCTGAAGCTGAGCGCCGACGACACGGTGGTGGGCATCTCCGCCTCCGGCCGCACGCCGTACGCGATCGGCGCGGTCGAGCACGCCCGCGCGCAGGGCGCCCTGACCATCGGGCTGTCCTGCAACGCGGACTCCGCGCTCGGCGCCGCCGCCGAACACCCCCTGGAGGTCGTCACCGGCCCCGAGCTGCTCACCGGCTCGACCCGGCTGAAGGCGGGCACGGCACAGAAGCTCGTCCTCAACATGATCTCGACGATCACGATGATCCGGCTCGGCAAGACGTACGGGAATCTCATGGTCGACGTCCGCGCGTCCAACGAGAAGCTGCGGGCCCGCTCCCGGCACATCGTCTCCCTGGCCACCGGCGCCTCCGACGCCGAGATCGAGGCCGCGCTCGCCGCCACCGACGGCGAGGTGAAGCACGCGATCCTCGCCGTCCTCGGCGGGGTCGACGGCCCCACCGCCGCCCGTCTCCTGACCGAGTCCGACGGCCACCTCCGCGCCGCCCTCACGGCTGCACGCACCACCTGACCCACCCCCCTCCTGGGCGCCACAGGCACCACACCCCCCGCACAGCAAGGCTCCGAGCACCATGGCCACTGAAGACAAGAACCGCGCCACCGCCGCCGCGATCCTTCCGCTCGTCGGCGGCGCCGCGAACGTCAGCTCCATCGCCCACTGCATGACCCGGCTGCGCCTCGGTCTGCACGACCGGTCCCTCGTCGACGACGAGGCGCTGAAGGCCCTGCCCGCCGTGATGGGCGTCGTCGAGGACGACACGTACCAGATCGTGCTGGGTCCGGGCACGGTCGCCCGGGTCACGCCGGAGTTCGAGCGGCTGGTGGAGGAGGCCCGCGAGGCAGCACCGGAACCGGCCCCGGCTCCCGCCGCCGTGTCGGCCGAGGAACTGGCGGCGCAGGGCGCGGCGATCAAGGCGCGGCGGAAGGCGAGGAACGCGACCCCGTTCAAGCTGTTCCTGCGCCGCATCGCCGACATCTTCGTGCCGCTGATCCCGGCCCTCATCGGCTGCGGGATCATCGCGGGCCTGGGCGGCCTGCTGGTCAACCTGGAGTGGCTGCCCTCCGTGACGCCCGCGCTGGCGGCGATGGCGTCCGGCTTCATGGCGCTGATCGCGGTGTTCGTGGGCTACAACACGTCCAAGGAGTTCGGCGGTACGCCGGTCCTGGGCGGTGCGGTCGCGGCGATCATCGTCTTCCCGGGCGTCGGAGACGTCGAAGCGTTCGGCCGGACGCTCTCGCCGGGACAGGGCGGTGTGCTCGGCGCACTCGGCGCGGCGGTGCTCGCGGTGTACGTGGAGAAGTGGTGCCGCCGGTGGGTGCCGGAGGCGCTGGACGTCCTGGTCACGCCGACCCTGACGGTGCTGATCTCCGGCCTGGTGACCATCTTCGGCCTGATGTTCGTGGCGGGCGAGGTGTCCTCCGCGATCGGCACGTTCGCCAACTGGCTGCTCGCCAACGGCGGCGCGGGCGCGGGCTTCGTGCTCGGCGGCCTGTTCCTGCCCCTGGTCATGCTGGGCCTGCACCAGGCGCTGATCCCGATCCACACCACGCTGATCGAGCAGCAGGGCTACACGGTCCTGCTGCCGATCCTGGCCATGGCGGGCGCGGGCCAGGTGGGCGCGGCGATGGCGGTCTACTTCCGCCTCCCCCGTAACGAGTCGATCCGCCGCACCATCAGGTCCGCGCTCCCGGCGGGCCTGCTGGGCGTCGGCGAGCCCCTGATCTACGGCGTCTCGCTGCCACTGGGCCGCCCGTTCGTCACGGCGTGCGTGGGCGGCGCGTTCGGCGGCGGCTTCGTCGGCCTGTTCAACCAGCTCGGCGACACGGTCGGCTCGACGGCCATCGGCCCGTCCGGCTGGGCCCTGTTCCCGCTCCTGGACGGCAACCACGGCCTGGGCTCGACGCTCGCGATCTACGCGGGCGGCGTGCTCGTCGGGTATGTCGCCGGGTTCGTCGCCACGTACTTCTTCGGCTTCGGCAAGGACCTGCTGACCGAGTTCAACGTCTCCCAGGAGCCGGTCCCGTCCACGGTCGCCGCCACGGGCGGCACGCACCCGGCACCGGAGGCGGGAGCGACGGGCGGGCCCGGAGGTTCCGGCGGCCCGGACCCCGGCACCGACCCGGCCAGGGCCCCGGCGGGAGTCTGACCTCCCGAGCCCTGACCGGCCCCGTGCTCAACGCGGCAGGGTCGGGGCAGACCAGGGCTCGGCGGGGGCGACGGTCCTCGCCGGGCCCTTGATCAGCAGCCCGCCGAGCAGGGCGGCGACGGCCAGGACCCCGGCCGACCCGTAGACGACTTCGGAGCCGTCGCCGGACAGCCGGACCATCGTCCCACCGAGCAGCGCGAAGGCGAGTTCACCGCCCATGTGCTGGTTCACCATGACCAGACCGCCCCGGCCGCCGGAGTCGTGCGCGGCGATGCCGTCGGTGATGGCCGAGTAGAGCACCGTACCGGCCATGCCCAGGCCGACGCTGACGCAGATCATGCTGGGGACGGCGCTGGTGACGGAGTCATCAGCCAGCCCGATGAGCGCCACCCCGACCGCCGCGAGCAGCAGCCCCGGCACCAGCAGGGCGCGGGGCCCGATGCGGGGCAGCAGCCGGGCGGATACGGCCAGGGAACCGAGGAGAAACGCGCCCGCCATCACCAGCAAGGCGGGAAGGGACGCCAACAGGCCGAGCGAGGGCAAGAACGTCCCCAGGAATGGCGTCACGGGCACCAGGGCGAGACCGGTCAGGAACAAGGTGAGCGAGGCGCCGATACGGTCGCGGCTCCTGGCCGCGTACGCCGGCAGGATCGAGCTGATCCCCGCCCTCGACTGCTGCCAGGCGAAAGCGGCCAGCAGGGCGACGCCGAGGACGAGGGCGGGGACCATCAGCGGCTCGCCCCAGCCACCCCAGCCGCCCACGATCTGAGCCAGGCCGAAGACGACGGCCGCGACCCCGAGGGTGCTCAGCAGCGCGCCGGGTCCGTCGAAGCGGGCCGGGGAGCGGCCGCCCAGGTCCCGGACCAGGGCGGCAGTGCCGGTGAGGGCGATGAGCGCGAGCCCGGCGGCAACGTACAGACTGATGCGCCAGGACATCGACTCGGTGATCGGCAGGGCGATGAACAGGGCCAGGGCGACACCGCCGAGGCCCGCCATGGAGTAGACCCCGAAGGCCCTCCTGCGTTCGCCCGGCTCGGTGAACTGGGCGGCGACCAGACCGAACGAGGCCGGAGTGATCAGGGCCGCGAAGGCACCCCGCAGGACGAGGCTCACCACCAGTGCCTCGGGCCCGGCGGCCGTGGCGCCGACCACAGCGGTCACCGCGAACCCGGTCAGGCCGATGAGCAGCGTCGTCCTGCGGCCGATGAGATCCGCGACGTGCCCGCCGACGAACAGCAGCGAACAGAAGGCCAGGACATAGCCGGTATGGATCTGGTTCAGGTCGTAGGTGGCGAAAGCCAGGTCCTTGACGGCCCAGTACAGCAGCACGGGCGTGCTCGCCGCGTCGACCAGCACCACCAGTTGCGCGAAGGTGGCCATCGTCAGGCCCCACCAGCGCCGGGGGTTCGGTGCCACACCGTCGCCCGCCGGAGCGACCGTCGGCGTGTACGGGTTCGGAGCGGCGTACGGGTTCGGGGCGTGCGGGGGCGGTGGTGTGGCGGGCGGCAGGGGGTACGAGGTCGGCTCGGGACGGGCGTCCGGGTGAGCGGCCCCCGCGCGGGGGTCGGGCCGAACGCCCCGCACCTCCGGGGCGAAGTCCAGCAGCTCCGCCGCCTTGCGCCCGAGCTGGGCCAGCACCGAACCGGGCAGCCACTCCCCGGGCCCGTCCGTCGCCGTACGCTCGATCACCTGGGCCGTGCTGGGCCGCTGGGCCGGGTCCTTGTGCAGGCAGGCGCGTACGAGATCCAGCAGGGAGTCCGGTACGCCGGTCAGGTCGGGCTCTTCCTCGGCGATCCGGAACAGGTGCGCGTTGAGCCCGGTGTCCGTGGCGCCGAAGAGGAGACGCCCGGTGGCGGCGTAGACGAGGACCGCGCCGAGGCAGAACAGGTCGCTGGCCGGGGTGAGTTCGTGGCCCCGCACCTGTTCCGGCGACATGAAGCCGGGGGAGCCGATCAGCATTCCGGTGCGGGTCAGGAGGCTGTCGCCGCCGACGCTGTCCAGCGCCCGCGCGATGCCGAAGTCGATGACGCGAGGCCCGTCGACCGTCACCAGAACGTTCGACGGCTTGAGGTCGCGGTGGATGAGGCCCGCTCCGTGTACGGCCTGGAGGGCGAGGGCGAGGCGGTTGGCCAGGGTGCGGACGGAGCGCTCGGGGAGCGGGCCGAAGTCCTTGCCGACCACGGTGGTCAGGTCCGGGCCCGGGATGTACTGCGTCGCCACCCAGGGCGTCGCGGCGTCGGTGTCGGCGTCGAGCACGGCGGCCGTCCAGTCGCCGCCCACCCGCCGGGCGGCGGCGACCTCGCGGGCGAAGCGCCTGCGGAATTCGGGGTGCTGGGCGTGCTCGGCCTGCACGACCTTCACCGCGACCGTGCGGCCGAGGTCGGACCGGCCGAGGTAGACCAGGCCCATTCCGCCCTCGCCCAGCCGGGCGATCAGGCGGTAGGGGCCGATGTGGGCGGGGTCCTGCCCCGTCAGCTGTTCCACGGTGGCGGGGTCAGTCCTTCAGGTTGGGGCTGAGATGGCGGCACAGCTTCATGAAGAGGTCGAGGTTGGGAATCCGGAACACGTCCGCGTACCGCGGCACCGTCGACCTCCTCTGGTGGCCGTTGAACATCAAGCTGCCGCCCTGCAAGCCGAGTTCGACGATCTCCGGCCAGGCCGCCGAGTACTTGTCGTCCGAGACACCGTCCCGGTTGACCGTGTAGGGGCCGAAGTTGACCGACTCACCCTGCTGGATGCGCGCGACCGTCCCGCCCAACTGGGCCTGGGTGACACGCCCCTGGATGTGGTCGCCCCACAGGTGCGGGTAGAGGAACCCGGCGCCGTACTCCCACGAGGTGACACCGAGAACCGTCTTGTCGGACTTGAAGAGCGGAGGCCTGCCGAACCCTATGGTCAGGGCGCTCCCCGCCGGATCGATCAGAGTGGAACAGGCCTCCGAGGCAGCGCCGTTGACGGTGGTGCGGTACTGGAGGACGCGCACGGTGCCCCAGTCGTACGCGGCCGTGAAGCCGGTCGGCGCCGTCACGACCGTGCCGCCCGTGAAGAAGTAGAGCCTCCAGTCCCGCCACTTCTTCCACCCGAAGCCCTGCTTCGTCGCGAAGGTGTCGACCCAGTCGCCCAGGCCGTGTTGGGCGGCGACTGCGGTGGCGGACGCGGACGGTCGCTCGGTACGGATGTGCTCGATCTGGTCCTTGGCCATGCGACGGTCCCCCCGACGGACTGCGGAGGTTCTAAGGTAGAACAACTATCCAAGGCGCCGGTAGGGATTGACGAGATGAAGGCGGCCGGCTCCAGAGTCCGTCCGGCCGCGGGACTACGCCCCCGGTCCCGGCCCGCCTCCGGCCCGATCCGTCCCACCCTCCCTCGCCCGCGGCTGGCGCGCCGCGGGGCACGGCGTCCTTCTCGGATCGCGGCACCCGAAGGAGCGAACCGCCCTCGGCCCCGGGTCGCGGGCGGGGTGGGCTCCCATCAAGGTGGTGACCCGGCCGGAGGCCCTGGTGGGTCTCTGACACCCCCCAGGCCTACCCGGCGGATCATGCCCGGGCTGCCAGTCGTTCAGAAGGGCTTGAAGCCGGTGGCCAGCCATTCCTCCCGGACCGTAGCCGGCGTGGCGTTGATCTTTTCGAGGGCTTCCCGGCAGACCTTGCTGAGCACTTCGTCGGACACGCCGTTGGTCTTCAGCGCGTCGATCAGCGCGTCCCAGGTGACCGGATCGAGCTCACACATTCCCTCGCTGCTGAGTGCGTCCATGGATCCTCCGGTGGTGTCGTGATCGCTCGTGCTGTTCAGTGAGGTCGATCATCGCAAACCTGTGGATTCGTCGCTTCCCGGCTGCGGTGGATGCGGCTCCAGCCGGCCCCACGAGACGGCGGAGCCGGGCAGGCCGGGAAAGCCGGGGCCGCGGGGGAGCCGGGGCCGGGGGGGGAGCCGGGGCCGGGGGGGCAGCCCTCAGGCCGCCAGTGCCACAGGGGAACTCACCTGCTCCAACAGCATCGGCGCCACCTTCAGGACCGCGTCGAGCAGGGCCTGCGCCCCCAGGACCAGCTGCTCATCGGGCGTGTGCTCCTTGTTGGAGTGGGAGAAGCCGCCGGTGGAGGGCACGAACATCATCGCGGTGGGAAGGCGCGTGGAGATCACTGACGCGTCATGTCCCGCGTAGGAGAGCAGCTGATCCGTGCGGCCCTTCTCCAGGCAGGTCTCATGGACGGCGTTCAGGACGCGCTTGTCGAAGTGCGCGGCGGGCTTGGCGGAGACACGGACCAGCTCGGCAGCGCAGTTCTCCTCCGCCGCGATACGGGAAAGCGTCTCGTCCAGGTCGGTTTCGATGCGGTCCAGGGCCGTTTCCGAGGAGGCCCGGACCTCCAGTTCGGCACTGGCGGCGCCCGGCACGACGTTGGCCGCTCCGGGGCCGAAGCTGATGACACCGGCGTTGCCGATCCCCTTCGGATCGACGGCCAGGATGATGTCCTTCAGTTCGGCGACCATGCGGGCGGCCACCCGCCCCGCGTCCTGGCGGTCCACCCACATCGTGGTGCCCGCGTGGTTCTCCTGCCCGGACACGGACACCTCGTAGCGGCGTACGCCCACGATGCCGGTGACGGGTGCCAGGTTCAGCCCGGCCTTCTCCATACGGCAGCCCTGTTCGATGTGGATCTCCAGATAGCCCACGAGGTCCGCGACGTGATCGGAGCCCGCGAGGGCGGTGGAGCCCACCAGCCCGCCGGCGGACTCCGGGCGTACGCCTTCCTCGTCGAACCAGGCCACGCTCTCCACATGATCGGCCAGCGGGTGCCCCTCCTCGTGCAGGGTGCGCAGCACCTCCATGGCGGCGATGACTCCGTAGGCCCCGTCCAGGTGGCCGCCGGCGGGCACCGTGTCGGCGTGCGATCCGAGGAGCAGCCAGGGTCCGGAGGTGTTCCTGCGGCGGGAGAAGACGTTGCCCGTCTCGTCGTAGTAGGTGTGCAGGCCCTCCACGCGCATGGTCTTGTCCAGCCAGTCCCGCCCGGCCCAGTCGGCCTTCGTACCGGCGATGCGCCACAGGGCGCCGTCCTGCCCGGCCCCGATCTGGGACAGGTGGGTGAGGTCGGAGAGCAGACGGTCGGCGTTGATGTGAAGCGACATGAGTTCTTCCTTACGTATCGGGTCGGGCGGTTTCAGCGCTTGGCGCCGACGGCGACGCCGGTGATGATCGCGCCCATGCAGAGAACCTGGATGAGCGTGATGTGCTCGCCGATCGCGAGGTACGCGACACAGGCGACGAACACGGGCTGGAGGTAGTAGACGATCCCGGCGCGGGTGGCGCCGATGAGGGAGACGGCCTTGTTCCAGGTGTAGAAGGCGATCGCGGACGAGGCGATGCCGATGTAGAGCAGCGGTCCGACGGTGGCGCCGCTGGGCGTGAAGGCCCCCTGGACAGCGACGGACACGGCGTACACGGGGGCGAGCATCACGGTGCCCGCGGCGAAGGTGGCCAGCAGGAAGCTGGGGCCGGAGATCGTGGACGGCTTGCGCTTGAGGAGCGCGGAGTAGGCGGCGAACGTCGCCATCGCGGCGAGCATCCACAGGTCTCCGGCCCGGAAGTCCATCGAGAGCAGGGCGGTGATGCTCCCCTTGGAGATCAGGGTGACCACGCCGACGAACGCGATGACCATGCCAGTGGCGCGGACGGCGGTCATCCGCTCCCCGTCGAGGAAGGCGAACGCCGCGATCACCGCGGGTGAGGCGGCCGCGATCAGAGCCAGGTTCGTGGCGGACGTCGACTGCCCGGCGATGTAGATCAGGGTGTTGAACAGGGTCACTCCCAGCAGGGCCGCGACCACGATCAGACCGGCGTGCCGGCGCACCGCGGGCCAGTCGCGCAGGAGCCCTCGCGTGGCGAAGGGGGCGACGGCGACGAGGGCGATCACCCACCGCCAGAAGGAGGTCTGGACGGGGGGTATGACATCGCCCAGATGACGGGCGACGACGAAGTTCCCGGACCAGATGGCGGTCGCGCCGAGCGCCAGGAGGGGGCCGAGCCACAGCCCGAGGCGCGAGACGGGGGAGGTGGCGGGTGCGGGCGGCGCGGTGGTCACGGACGGCGTGGCGGCCATGGAAGAGGTGGTCGGGGTCAACGGAGGTCCTCAGCTGCATCGTCATGCGGTAGTGGTGGTCGGGGTGGGAGCGGCCTCTATCCCCATCCGGCGGAGTCCTGCGAACCCTGGCTGCGAATCTCCGATCCGGGCTCGGCGAGCTGGTCCAGTGCGATTCCGGCGGCCAGGGACGCGACGAGAGCGAGAGCAACGGCAGTGGCGGTGAGCAGTCGACGGGCGGCAGACATGGTGCTCCTTCAGACGGGACGGGCCAGTTGAGTGGAAGGCTCGGGCGGGAACTCGGGGGACTCGGGGGACTCCGAAACTCCGGGAACTCGGTGAACACGGGGAACACGGGGAACTCGGGAAGCGTCGGAAACCTCGGAAAGTCTGGAAACCTCGGAAGCTCCGGGGCGTCCCGCTCGGCGTGGAATCAACACTGCTCGCCCGGCAGCCCGAAAGGAAGAAGATCAATGTGGCAGGGGGTGGCCTGGCAGCCTCCTGCCTCATGGCTGCCCCGGCACCGGCACCACGTGCCAGCCGGTCAGCGCCGGTGAGTCCACCAGCGCCCGGCGGGTGATCCCGCGCGCCAACGCCACGGCCTTCTCCCGCGTCGACCCTTTGACGAAGAACGTCAGATGGCCGATGCCTCCGACCTCGGGGGAATCGGCGTGCAGATGCTCGACTCCGCGCTCGAAAGAGGCGACGAACCACAGGATGTCCAGCACATCGGCAGGCAGGGCAGCACTTTGCGGACCCCTGAGGGCCACGGTCACCATAAGCATGCGCTGATCTTGAAATGCGAGACGGACATTGCCCAGGGTTTCGCCCAGGCAGGAGGTTTGCGGGCAGCAAGCTGCCCGGCCGCGGCTATCGTCACCATCGGCGCGATAAGGAACCGAACTGGGGGAACTCCATGTCGCAGCTGCACGCGCTCGGAATCGACCAGACCGCCGAAGCGGTCTACCGGCTCATGCTGGAAGAGCCGGAGTACGGCGTCGCCGAACTCTCCGCGGCCCTGGCCCTGCCCGACAGCGACATCCGCGCCGCGCTCGACCAGCTCGCCGAACTGAGCCTGCTGCACACCTCACCGCACGCGGAGGACACGCTCCGCCCGGTCCCCCCGTCGGTCGGCATCCAGCTGCTTCTGTCCATGCGCGAGGGAGAACTGCGGCGCTCCCAGCAGGAGTTCGCGGACGCCCAGGTCGCCGCCCTGACCCTGCTGCGCCAGCACGCCGAAGCCGAGGCGAGCCGCCACCACGTCGAAGTCCTCACCGGCGTCGAGGAGATCCGCATCCGCCTGGAACAACTGGCCCGCGAGGCCACGGCACCCCTGATGTCGTTCATGCCCGGCGGCGCGCAGACCCGGGCCACCCTCGACGCCTCCCGCCCCCTGGACGCCGCCCTGCTGGAGCGCGGCATCCCCATGCGCACCCTCTACCAGGCCTCCGTGCGCAACGACCCCACGACCCTGGGCTACGCCCGGTGGCTCACCTCCCAAGGAGCACACGTACGGACCGCCGCGGTACTGCCCCTGCGCATGGTCCTGTTCACCGGGCGCGCCGCCCTGCTGCCCGTCGACCCCGAGGACACCACCCGCGGCGCCCTCCAGCTCCAGGGGCCCGGCATCCTCACCGCCCTCGCCGCGCTCTTCGAAGCCATCTGGGACCAGGCGGACGACTTCGGCACCGCCACCGACCGCGAACACGACGACAACGGGCTGACCGGCCAGGAAAGGCAGTTGCTGCGCCTGCTCGCCCAGGGCCACACCGACACCGTCGTCGCACGGAGACTCGGCCTGGGGGTGCGCACCACCCGCCGCATGATGGCCGACCTCATGACCCGCCTGGGCGCCCACTCCCGCTTCGAGGCGGGCGCCGAAGCGGTACGCCGCGGCTGGCTCGGCTGAGGCGGGCCGCCCCGCCCGGGGCGGCCGATGAGCCTACGGTGCGGCGGGCCCCGGGAACTCGCCCGTCGGGAGCGAGACGTCGAACGGCGGCGGCACGACCAGGGGCTTACCGAACGGCACCGCGTCCATGTGCTTGTACGTACCGTCCCCACTCGGCTCCGTGAACAGCGTGGCCACCGGGCCCCGGGTGTCGAACCGGTCGATCAGCAGGTACATCGGAACACCCGCACGGGCATACGCGCGGTACTTCTTGGTGCGGTCCTCCCGCGCGTTGCCCTTCGACGTGATCTCGACGACGAGCAACGCCTCCGAGGCGTCCATCGGATCACTGGTCTCGGGATCGGCAGCGGCGATCAGCTCCCCTGGCATCACCACCAGGTCGGGGACGTACAGCTTGCCGAGCGGGGCTACGTGGATGCCGAGGGTCTGGTAGATCTCCAGGTCCTCGGGCAACGTCGCGTAGAGCCTGCGCTGCACTTTGGCGGCAATGCCATGGTGGTGCGCGTGCGGCGGTGGTACCAAGACGATCTGCCCCTCGTCGATCTCGGCGCGCCACCCTTCGGGCACGTCCAGTTCACGCCATGTCTGCAGCAGGTAGTCCCACGCGTGCCCATCCGATGCCTGACCGTCCTCGACGAACGCTGCGGTCATCGCGGGTCCCTTCTTCCGTGGCCTTGCCGAGAAGGCTAGATCGGGGCTTTCGCGGCTGTACGCCGCTTCTCACCAGCGTCCCACGTACGGGTGGCCCGGGCACGCAGCCCTCGACGGAGGCGGTGGATCAGAGCCTCCTGATACGCCCCCTGCACTGCTGGACATGGCATGCCGCATCGGTGAGCTGGTCATCGACGCCGCCGCCCCCGAGGAGATCGCCACGTTCTGGAGCGGGGTCCTCAGTTACGTTGAACTCGGCCGGGAAGACGACGGCAGCATCGAGACCGGACCGCCCGGCACCGGCTTCGGCGGCCCGCAGCCCACCCGCGTCCTCAGCCCCACCAGCGACCCCCGCCCCGCAAAGCCGCGCCTGCACAACGACGTCAACGCCACCGACCGCGACCAGGACGCCGAACTGGAGCGCCTCCTCGCCCTCGGCGCCAGCCCTGCCGACGTCGGCCAGACCGGCACGGAGAGCTGGCGCGTCCTGGCCGAACCGGAGGGCATCGAATTCTGCCTCCTGCGCACCCGCCTCCGGCCTGTCCGAATCCACCGGGCCCCATCGCGTGTAGAGAATGCATAGGCGGGAACCTGAATTTATGGAGGTTGATAATCATGGTTCCCCTGCTACTCGTTCTCCTGCTCGCCCTGGTTCTCTTCGGCGCCGGATTCGCGGTCAAGGCTCTCTGGTGGATAGCCGTGATCGTCCTGGTGCTGTGGCTCATAGGGTTCTTCGTCCGCCCCGCCGCCAACGGTGGCCGACGGGGCCGGTGGTACCGCTGGTAGAACTGGTAGAAGCAGCCGCCCCGGTCCGGAATGAACCCCCTGTGCAGCCATGTACAGGCCGCCGCCCGCCGGGCACACGGAGTTCGGCGGAGATACCAAAAGCATGGCTAATCCGCCGCATCAACGAGCTGAATCGACCTTCACGAAAGGAGCCACAAATGAGCGACTCTCTGTGGGGCTATCAGCCGTCGAGCGGTCACGTCGAAGGCGCCGACCTGACCGGATATTCCGTCGAGGCGACCGATGGCGGCATCGGAAAAGTGGACAAGCACTCCGACGAGGTCGGCTCGTCCCATCTCCTCGTCGACGCCGGACTCTGGATCTTCGGCAAGAGCGTCCTGCTGCCCGCCGGCACCGTCACGCGCATCGACCACGACGCCGGGAGGGTCTACGTCGGCCTCACCAAGGAACAGGTCAAGGACTCCCCGGAGTTCGACCGCCACCGGCAGACCGAGGACCCGGCGTACCACGAGCAACTGGCCGCGTACTACATGGCGTTCCGCATCATGTGACGCACCCCTGCTGCGGGGCCCGGCGCCGAGGAGGGCCGGGCCCCCGCCGCGTACCCGGCCACCGCCCACCGCCCACCGGCCCCGAGCCTCAGCGTGGCAGCTGCCCCTCCCGGTTGATCTCGGTCACCCGGGCCCGCAGCACCACCCCCGGTGGCGCGGGCCGCACCACCTCCGGCGGGCAGTCCCACTCGGGCCCGCCGCCCGGCGGCCTCAGCTGTACGTACGGCCCGACCCGGCCCATCACCCTGCCGACCCGCCCGTCCCGCTCGTCCACCGCGAACGACCCCGGCTCGGGCGTACACGACTCAAGTCCCTCACCCGTCATGACCGCTCTCCTTCTCCGCCAGCACCTCGCACAGCCGCAACGCGGTGTCGATGTTGCAGCGGCCCAGGTCCACCAGCGGCGCCGGCTCGTTGCCCGCGCACGAGACGGGATCGATCCGCAGCGACGGCAGCTTCAGACCGAACTCCGCGAGCCCTTCCCTCAGCTGCGCCACCGCGTCCTCCGCCGTCCGCACTCTGTCCGCCGCCGCCCTGCGCCGCTCCATAGCTTCCATGGTGCACACCTTCCACTCTGAGTAATGGGAATGCATACCCAGCGTGTCCAACGCGCCGCTAGCCTGGAAGAGGCGCAGTTCCAACAACCGCACGAGTGCCATCGGGAGTTGTCTTGCCTGGTCCGAAAGAACTCGACCCCTCTTCGTCACCGAGGGCTCTGCTGGGGGCAGAGTTACGGCACCGGAGAGAGGCGGCCGGTCTCTCCCAGACCGATCTGGGGGCCCCGCTCTTCGTCAGCGGCTCGTTCATCGGCCAGCTGGAGTCCGGCGTCCGCCGCATGCAGATGGACCAGGCCGTGAAGCTGGACGAGAACCTCGACACGGGCGGCTTCTTCGCCCGTAACTGCGCGGCCTTGAAGAAGTCGAAATACCCGGACCACTTCGCGGAGGCAGCGGAGGCGGAGGCCCGGGCGGAGGTCATCAAGGAGTACGCGCCTCAGCTGGTTCCGGGGCTGCTCCAGACGGAGGCGTATGCGCGGGCGGTGTTCCGCGCCTATCGGCCGACCGCCGAGGAATGCGTCATCGACGAGCGAGTGGCCGCACGACTCGACCGCGCACAGCTCCTCGCTGATCCAACAAAGCCCCTGTTGTGGGCTGTGCTCGACGAGGCAGTCCTGCGCCGGAAGGTCGGCGGGCCCGCCGTCATGGCGGGGGCCCTGCACCACATCGCTCAGCTCATCAGGCAGCATCGAATCATCGTGCAGGTGCTGCCCCTTGCCGCCGGAGCACATGCAGCCATGGGCGGCGGGCTGAAGCTCATGAGCTTCGCCGACGCTCCCCCCTTCGCCTACCTGGACGGGCTCGGTTCGGGCCAACTGCTGGATGATCCGCTCACCGTGAGGAATTACGAACTGACCTACGATCTACTCGTAGCCAGCGCGGCCTCACGCGAGGCTTCGCTGGACTTGATCGAGTCGGCGGCAAAGGAATACGACGATGAAGCTCAGCAGCTCTGACTACGACCTGTCGACAGCGCCCTGGCGCAAGTCGTCGTACAGCGATGCCAGCGGAGGTAACTGCGTAGAGGTCGCCACTTGGCGCAAGTCCTCCTACAGCGACGGCAGCGGCGGCAACTGCCTCGAAGTCCTCGACGGCGTCCCCGACCTCGTCCCCGTCCGCGACTCCAAGGTCACCGACGGCCCCGCCCTCCTCTTCCGTACCGCCGCCTGGGGCTCCTTCATCGCGGAGCTCAAGCAGGGCTGAAGCGGGGCCCAAGCGGACGCGGGGCCTCCTCTGGGAGCGCTCTCAGCCCTGTGGGTGCCCGGCGCTAGGCTGTAGGCGAGACGGCGGCCACGTGTCGCCGCCGCCCCGTCGACGAGGAGCGACCGCCTTGCCCGAGCAGTCTCCCGGGTCCCGGCCCACCCTGGAAGCCGTCGCGGCGCGTGCGGGGGTTTCCCGGGCCACCGCCTCACGGGTCGTCAACGGGGGCGAGGGCGTCCGCAAGCCCCTGGTGGACAAGGTGCGCCGGGCGGTCGAGGAGCTCGGGTACATCCCGAACCACGCCGCGCGGACCCTCGTCACGCGGCGGACCGGGGCCGTGGCGGTCGTCATCGCGGAGCCCGAGACACGGTTCTTCTCGGACCCCTTCTTCTCGCAGCAGATCAGGGGCATCAGCAAGGAGCTCACCGCCCACGACACCCAGCTCGTCCTGCTGCTGGTGGAGGGGCCCGGGGACTTCGACCGGATCGCCCGGTATCTGTCCGGCGGGCACGTGGACGGGGCGCTCGCGTTCTCGCTGCACACCGACGACCCGGTGCCCGCGATCACCCGGCGGGCCGGCATCCCGGCGGTGTACGGCGGGCGGCCCAGCTGGACCGCCGACCCGGGCGACCAGGCCGTCCCGTATGTCGACGCGGACAACCGGGGCGGGGCGCGGCTGGCCGTGCGGTATCTGAAGGACCTCGGGCGGGAGCGCATCGCGCACATCGGCGGGCCCGCCGACCAGACCTCGGCGATGGACCGGCTGGACGGCTATCGGGACGTGCTGCTGGACGTGGACCCGACGCTCGTCGCCGAGGGGGCGTTCACCGTGGAGAGCGGGGCGCGGGCGATGGCCGAGCTGCTGGAGAGGCGGCCCGACCTGGACGCGGTGTTCGCCGCCAACGACCTGATGGCCTCGGGCGCACTGAGGGTCCTGCGCGAGCGCGGGATCTCCGTGCCGGAGCAGGTGGCTCTGGTGGGGTTCGACGACATGGAATCGGTTGCCGAGCAGACCGATCCGCCGCTGACCACCGTCAGCCAGGAGATCGAGGCGCAGGGTCGGCTGATGGCCCGGTTGCTGCTGCGCGCGCTGGACCGGGGCCGTGCGGGCAGTGGCGAGGTCCCGGAGTCGGTGATCACACCGACCACGCTCGTGCGGCGGGCCTCCGCCTGAGGAGCCGGAGACCCGCCGCACCTGTTCCGTTCCGTACGGACCGAAGGGCCCTACGGGCTGCCCGTACCGCTTACTCGTATTACTCGTATTACTCGTACGGAATCCTCAGCACCGCCGCCTCCGTCCCCGTCTGCACCTGGGACGTGTCGTTGCCGAGCGCGTTCCAGATCTCCAGGCGGACCGTGCCGCCCCTGAGGTCGCCCAGGCTGCCCGTGACGGCCTGGGTGCCGACCGCCTGGGTGTACTCCTCCCAGCCTGCGACCGGGTCGGTCGCGAAGTAGCGGAAGGTCTCCACCCGGTCGAACGTGCCGTCGCCGGTCAGGTCGTAGCCGACCCGGACCTGCGGGGCGAGCCCGACCGTCGTGCCCGCGTCGACCCGGAGGCGGAAGGACGTGGCGGCCCCGGCGGCGAGCTTGCCGTCGACGTTCTTGATCTCGTAGACCGTGGGGCGGTACGGCGTGCCGTCCCGGTTGACGCCGTCCGCCGAGGCCAGGGGGTCCGCGCCCGCCGGGTCGGTGGTGGCGGTGGTGAGGATGCCGCCGGTCTTGAGGCGGAAGGTGTTGCCGGTGGACGGGCCGGGCTCCCCCGGGTCCGGGTCTCCGCCGCCGGGGCCCGTGCTCGTGGCCGTGGAGCGGGCCGGTACGGACAGGGTCCTGCCATCGGAGAAGGTCACCGTACGGGCGGTGGAGCTGTGGTTGTGCGCGGTGTAGGTGCGGGTGCCGTCCTTCGAGAAGACGGCGGAGGTGGGCAGGTCGCCGCTCACCGTCATGTCGGGCGCGCCGACCGTGTCCAGGGTGTTGATCCAGTGGTAGGTGTGCGCCTTGGACTCACCCTGCTCCGGCACGTAATTCCCGTTCGCGGCGTCCCACTTGGCCTTCGCCGCCGCCGGATCGGACAGTGCCTCGAACTCCCAGAGCAGGTCACGCCACTCCTGGGCCGGGCCGCCGTTGTTCCGTTCCATCTCGGCGATGTTCCGCTTGATCGCCGCCTTCTCGCGGGCCAGGTGCAGTGAACCGCCGGTGACCGGGAGGACGTTGATGCCGTGGATCTCCTCCGGGTTCGCGGTCCACCAGGTGGCGTACGCGCCGCCGCTGCCCCAGACCATGCCGACGGTGTCGTGGCCGAAGGAGGCGGGGAAGACCTCCTGCGAGGCGTCGAACCAGTACTGGGTGATCGCTTCCGACTCCGTCGTCAGCAGATAGCTGCCGAGGTCGCGCAGGGCGGTGTCGCCGGTCGCCGCGCCCCAGAGGACGAGTCCCGCGCTGAGGTTGACGGACTCCGACGAGGACTCCTGGTTGTTGCCCGCCGCGAAGCCCTGGTGGCCGGAGGCCCAGCTGTGGCCCGCGTACACGTCGAAGCCGCGCAGGAAGGGGTAGGCGGAGTCGTTGCGGCTGGGGTTGGCGGTGTCACGGATCAGGTGCTTGATCATCGTGCCCCAGGCCGAGTCGGCGGCCCAGCCCTGGTCGTACTGCGCGATGATCGCCGCCGCGTAGACGTAGTAGCTGTAGTGGAAGTGGTGGTCGTTGAGCTCGGTGTCGCTGCCGTACGAGGCCGGGTAGCCGGTGAGGGTCTTCCAGTCCTTGTCGTAGCTGAACTCACTGGCCCCGCCCGCCGTGAACCACTCCTGGAGCCGGCCCTTCATCAGGCCGAGGAGCTTGTCGCGGATGGCGGTCTCGCCGATCTGGTCGGCGACGGGCACCAGCTGGGCGAGACGGCCGAGCGCCTTGCCGGTCCAGTAGGTGTCCGTGGCCCCCGAGAACGGGTCGGACGCGTTCGCGACCTCGTTGAGGTACCCGGTCAGCCGCGCCTTGTCGACACCACTGGTCGCGGGCAGCGCGGGCACCACGCCGCTGGTGCGCTGGCTGGTGGTGAAGGAGGCGGACTCGCGCACCTTCATCGTGCCGCGCGGCGACACGTACGTGTACGGGGTCAGCGCGTCGGTGGTGTGCAGCCACTGGTGGCGGTAGAGGGCCTGGAGCGTGCCGCGCTCGGTGCCCTCCTCGGCCTCGGTGGTGAGCGTGTAGGTCGCCCGCACGTCGCCGCCGGTGGACTGCCACGCCACCCGGGAGCCGGTGACGAAACTGAACGCGTACTTCCGGTAGGTGGCGAGCGCGTCGGTGGAGGGCAGGACCGCGAGCGAGAAGTAGTCCTTCCCGCCGAGGCCCGCGGTGATCGTGGAACCGGAGATGTTCCAGTCGCTGCCGGTCGGGGCGAAGAGTGCGTAGTGGTGACCGGCGACCGTGATGCCGAGGACGTTGCCCTGGTCGGAGAAGACCGTGGGCGCGGAGGCGGTCGTGACGCGGGCGTCGCCGCCGGAGCCCTTGGCGTACACGAAGGGCATGCCGTGCCCGATGGTGGCCCGGAAGGTGCGGGAGCCGTCCGCCCAGTAGGGCGTCACCGTCCAGTCGGACCAGTCGTCGGCCTTGGTGTCGGGCGAGTTCAGGCCGCTCAGGCCGACGGTGAGGTCGGCTTTGTGGGCGTACTCGTACTGCCTGCCGTCGCCGACGATCGCGGGAGTGGTCGGGTAGCCGACCTCCAGTCCGCCGGAGGTCGCCTGATAGGTGAGCGGGTGGCCGTACATGGGGGTGGAGTACGGGTTGTCGCCGTAGCGCTGGAAGGCGAGCGAGGACCACCAGTCGTTGGTCGGGACCGGCTTGTCCTTCGCGGCCGCGGTGACCTTGGGGGTGACGGGCGTCCCGGTGTTGGTCGTCGGGCCCGAGGTGCCGGCGGGGCGGGAGTCGGTGTAGCTGCCGGAACCGGCGGGGATGGTGGCGGCCGCCGCGGGGGAGGCGGCGGGGCCCAGGCCCACGGCGGCCACGGCGACGGCGAGGAGTGCCGCCGCAGCGGGTCTGGTGGTGATTCTGGGAGCGCCTCTGGAGGCGAGTCCGGAGAGGGAGGTTCGCACGAGCAGCACCTCGATCATGGGGGGGGGCGAAGAGCGCATTCGAGAGCGCTCTCAAGTGCCAAGGAACGTAAAACTCCTGAAACGTGAGTGTCAAGAGAACGCACACGCCTGGCAGTTGGGCGTCGATGGGACGGGACGCCAAGCCGTTATGCGTTCGAGTCTTGACGGGGCGAGGGCGGTGGGGGACGCTCCAGATCAGGTTTTGAGAGCGCTCTCAACGCGCTCGGTTCATCCCGAAGCCAAGGGAGGCTTCCCATGCCCATCGCCCGAGCCGCCAAGAGAGCCACTGCCCGCCTCGGCGCGGTCGTCCTCGCCGGGGCGCTCCTCGCCGCCTGCGGGGCCGGCGACTCGCCGGACTCCGCCGACGGCGCGGGCGGAAAGGTCACGCTCACCGTCGACCTCTTCGGATCGTTCGGCTTCAAGGAGGCCGGGCTGTACGAGGAGTACGAGAAGCTCAACCCGGGCGTGAAGATCAAGCAGAGCGACACCCAGGACGAGGCGGACTACTGGAAGTCGCTCCAGACCCGCCTCGCGGGCGGCGGCGGTCTCGCGGACGTGCAGGGCGTCGAGGTGGGCCGGATCGCCTCCGTCACCCAGCAGCAGTCCGACAAGTTCCAGGACCTGAAGGAGTTCGGGGCCGACCGGCTCAAGGGCGAGTTCGCCGAGGCCAAGTGGTCGGCGGCGACCACGAAGGACGGCAAGATCCTCGGCCTCGGCACGGACGTCGGCCCCGAGGCGATGTGCTACCGCACCGACCTCTTCGAGCAGGCCGGGCTGCCCACGGACCGCGAGGAGCTCGCGAAGAAGTGGGCCACCTGGGACGGCTACCTGGAGCTGGGCAAGGAGTACAAGAAGAAGGCCCCCGCCAAGAGCGCCTGGCTGGACAGTGTCGGCTCGCTCTACGGAATCATGATCGGCCAGGAGGAGGAGCGGTACTACGACGCTTCCGGCGAGCTGATCTACGACAGGAACCCGGCGGTCAAGGAGGCCTGGGACACCTCGGTGGAGGCGGCCGAGGTGGGCCTGAGCGCCAAGCTCGACCAGTGGTCCCCGCAGTGGAACCAAGCGTTCTCCGCCGGTTCGTTCGCCACGATCCCCTGCCCTGCCTGGATGCTCGGTTACGTCAAGGGCCAGGCCGGTGACGGCGGCAAGGGCAAGTGGGACATCGCCGAGCTGCCCGGCGGCGCGGGCAACTGGGGCGGCTCGTACCTGTCGATCCCGCGTGCGGCCAAGCACAAGAAGGAGGCGTACGCGCTCATCGAGTGGCTGACCGCCCCCGAGCAGCAGGCGAAGGTCTTCCAGAAGCAGGGCAACTTCCCGTCCTCGACGGGCGCCATCGAGACGATCGCGGACGCCGAGGACGAGTACTTCTCGGGCGCGCCCATCGGCCGGATCTTCGGTGACGCGGCGAAGGAGTCCCCGGTGCAGGTGCTGGGTGTGCACGACCAGAACGTGATGCAGCAGATCACGAACGCGCTGAGCGAGGTCGAGCGCAAGGGGGTCTCGTCGGACAAGGCGTGGCAGACGGCGAGGAAGGGTGTGGACAACGTGATCGGCTGACGCCGGGACGCGCTGCCCTCCTCTTCCTTCCTCCCCGGGGCCGGTCCACCCGGTGCGCACTACGGTGGCCCGGCCCCACCCCCGTACCTCTCTCCCTTTCCGTAGCTCATCGCCCCCCACCCCCCTTTCCCTCCCCTCCCGACCCCGAAGGGCCGCACCGTGTCCCTCACCGCCACCGCGAAGGCCGGGCCCCGCAGCCCGGCCGGGACCGGGCCCGGTCCCGACGACGGACGGGCCGCCACGCTCCGGCGTACCTGGCGCAAGGCATCCCCGTACGCCTACATCGCCCCCTTCTTCACCCTGTTTCTCGCCTTCGGGCTCTTCCCCCTCCTCTACACCGCGTTCGTCTCCCTCTACCGGGTCGAGCTCCAGACGAGCGGCGAGATGGAGTGGCGGGGGATCGCCAACTACACGGCGCTGTTCACCGACGAGTACTTCTGGATCTCGCTGCGCAACACGTTCACCATCGGCGTGCTGTCGACGGTCCCGCAGCTGGCGATGGCGCTGGGCCTGGCCCACCTGCTCAACTACAAACTCCGCGGCCGGACGTTCATCAGGACCGCGATCCTGCTCCCGTACGCGACCTCCGTCGCCGCCGCCACGCTCGTCTTCGCGCAGCTCTTCGGCCGGGACTTCGGGCTGATCAACTACGCGCTGGGGCTGGTCGGTTTCGACCCGGTGGACTGGCAGACGGGCACCGTCGCCTCGCAGATCGCGGTGTCCAGCATCGTGGTCTGGCGGTGGACGGGGTACAACGCGCTGATCTACCTGGCGGGCATGCAGTCGATCCCGCACGAGCTGTACGAGGCGGCGGAGATGGACGGGGCCTCGCGCTGGCGCCAGTTCATCCACGTAACGCTTCCCGGCCTCCGCCCCACGATCATCTTCACCGTGATCATCTCGACGATCGGGGCCACTCAGCTCTTCGGTGAGCCGCTGCTGTTCGAGGGGTCGATCTCGGGCGGGATCTCGCACCAGTACCAGACGCTCGGCCTGTACATGTACGAACAGGGCTGGGGCTTCTTCCACTTGGGCCGGGCCGCGGCCATCGCCTGGGTGATGTTCGTCCTGATCGTGGTGCTCGTCGGGGCCAACGCCCTGATCGCGCGCCGCCGCGCACGCAAGGAGGCCGGCCGATGACCGCGCTCGCCGCACCGCCGACCGCCCCGGAAGCGGGCCGCCCGCCGCAGGACCCGCCGCCCGGTGAGCGGGGACGTGGGCGGGGACGCAAGGGGGGCGCGGGCCGCACCATGAAGGGCGGCTGGCTCTCCTACCTCATCCTCGGCTTCGCCCTCCTGATCTCGGCGTTCCCCTTCTACTGGACGATCGTCACGGCCAGCCGCTCCAACGCCGACATGGCGAAGGTGCCGCCGAGCCTGCTGCCCGGCCCGAACCTGATCAAGAACTTCGAGCAGGTCCTCGAAGAGGCGGACATCGGCAAGGCGCTGCTGAACTCGCTGATCGTGTCGAGTTCGATCACCATCGGCACGGTGCTGTGCTGCACACTGGCCGGATTCGCCTTCGCCAAGCTGAAGTTCAAGGGCCGGGGCGCGCTGCTGACGCTGACGATCGGGACGATGATGATCCCGCCGCAGCTGGGGGTCATCCCCCTCTTCATGCTGATCGCGAAGCTGGAGTGGGTGAACCAGCTCCAGGCGGTGATCCTGCCGGGCCTGGTCTCGGCGTTCGGGGTCTTCTTCATGCGCCAGTACCTGGTGCAGTCGCTGCCGGACGAGCTGATCGAGGCAGCACGGGTGGACGGGGCCTCGACGGCCCGGATCTTCTGGTCGATCGTGATCCCGATCGCGCGGCCGGGGATGGCGGTGCTCGGGATGCTCACGTTCATGACGGCGTGGAACGACTTCTTCTGGCCGATCATCGCGCTGTCCTCACAGGAGCCGACGGTGCAGGTCGCGCTGCGGCAGCTCGGCGGCGGTTACGTCAACGACCAGTCGGTGGTCATGGCGGGCACGCTGCTGGGCACGCTGCCGGTCCTGCTGGTGTTCGGGCTGCTGGGCCGACAGATCGTGGGCGGGATCATGCAGGGCGCGGTGAAGGGGTAACGGGACCCGGCACCGCACGGTGCTCGGTCATGGACTGACCGGACGCCCGGCTCCCCTCTCCTCCTCCCCTGCTCCCGTCTGTTCGCCTCCCTCCCTCCCCCTCCCCCTCCCTCCCCCTCACCTCTGGAGTGTCAGTCTCATGACCGCTGTCGATGCCCGCCCGGCGACCGCCACGCGTGACGCCGCGGGACTCCGCTTCCCCACCGCATTCCGCTGGGGGACGGCCACCGCCGCCTACCAGATCGAGGGCGGTGCCACGGAGGGCGGCCGCACGCCGTCCATCTGGGACACGTTCAGCCGGACGCCCGGCAAGGTGCGCAACGGCGACACCGGCGACACGGCCGCCGACCATCTGCACCGGATGCCGGACGACGTACGGCTGATGAAGGAACTCGGCGTCACGGACTACCGGTTCTCCGTCTCCTGGCCCCGCGTCCAGCCGACCGGCCGGGGCCCGGCGGTGGAACGCGGCCTGGACTTCTACCGCCGCCTGGTGGACGAGCTGCTGGCGGCCGGGATCAGACCGGTGGCCACGCTCTACCACTGGGACCTGCCGCAGGAACTGGAGGACGCGGGCGGCTGGCCGGAGCGGGACACGGCGCACCGGTTCGCGGAGTACGCGGGCCTCGTGGCGGGGACGCTGGGCGACCGGGTCACGACCTGGACGACGCTCAACGAGCCCTGGTGCGCGGCGTTTCTCGGGTACGGGAACGGGGTCCACGCCCCCGGCCGGACCAGCGACCTCGCGGCCCTGCGCGCCGCCCATCACCTGAACCTGGCGCACGGCGCGGGCGCGAGGGTCCTGCGCGACCGCCTCCCGTCGACGGCCGAGATCTCGTTGACCCTGAACCTCCACGCCCTGCGCCCGCTGACGGACACGGAGGCGGACCGGGACGCGGTACGCCGGATCGACGCGGTGGCGAACCGGATCTTCCTGGACCCGGTGTTCCACGGGCGGCTGCCGCAGGACCTGGTGGAGGATACGGCGGCGGTGACGGACTGGTCGTTCGTACGGGACGGGGACCTGGAGCTCGCGTCGACCCCGATCGACTCGCTGGGCATCAACTACTACTCCCCGAGCGTGGTTTCGGCGGGGAGGTCCGAGTCCCCCTCTCCCTGGGCGGGCGCGGAGGAACATGTGGCGTTCACCCCGGCCCCCGGTCCCCGCACCGCGATGGACTGGCCGGTGGACGCGAACGGCCTGTACGAGCTCCTGACCCGCCTCCGCGACGAACTCCCGGACCTGCCGCTCCTGGTGACGGAGAACGGCGCCGCGTACGACGACTACGCCGACCCGGAAGGCCGGGTCCACGACCCGGAGCGGGTGGCGTACCTGGAGGCGCACCTGACGGCGGTGCACCGGGCGATCGCGGACGGGGTGGACGTACGCGGGTACTTCCTCTGGTCGCTGCTGGACAACTTCGAGTGGGCGTACGGCTACAGCAAGCGCTTCGGCATCGTCCACATCGACTTCGCGTCCCAGCGCCGCACGGCGAAGGACAGCGCGCGATGGTACGCGGAGGTGATCGCACGGGGTGGGCTGGAACGGGGGTAACTGCCGGGCGGGGGTGACTGCCGGGCGGGGGCTGGTGCGCCTGACTCACCCCGCCCACCGCCCCGTGAGGAACGTCAGCGCGACCAGTGTGGTCAGCGGGGCGGCCACGCACAGGTACGCGGTCCTGAACCACGGGTGCCGCAGGCTCAGCGCCGCCAGGCCGATCCACAGCGGCCACCACAGCAGGGTCGCGCGGGGGATGGACGTGTACCAGTACGACGTTCCCAGCGCCCACAGGCTCAGCGCGACGTACACCGCCTCCGGCCAGCGGCGATACCGTACGAGCAGCGCGACCAGGGCCAGACCCACCAGCATCGCCGCCAACTCCGCCTGGAACATCGCCGCGTAGCCAGTCGTATGTACGCCGTCGAACGCCGCGTGCCACGTGTTCGCCCACGCCTCCCAAGGGGCGTGGAAGGTCCGGTACCAGCCGCGCTCCTGGGCGTGTTTCCACGCCATCCAGTCGCCCGTGTGCGCGTGCAGGTACCAGCTGTACACGGCCGGGGGCAGCGCCGGAAGCAGCGTCCAGCCCGCCGCCCGCCAGTCCCGGTGAGTCCGGGCGGACAGCACGAAGAGCAAGGCGACGGCGGCGGCGAGGAACAGGCCGCTGACGCGCACGGTCGTCGCCAACGCCACCAGAACGGCCGCGAGAGCCCACCGGTGCCGCAGCGCGGCGAGCCAGGCGGGCAGGGCGAAGGCGAGGAACAGCGCCTCCGTGTACCCGGCGGCCAGGAACACCGCGCAGGGAGAGAGCAGGAAGAGGACGACCGTACGGTGGTCGGCTCCGCCCTCGGGCAGGTACGTCCGCGCGATACGGGCCAGGGCAAGTACGGCCACCGCCCCCGCGACGAACGAGATCAGCAGCCCGGCCGCCGTCCAGTCGGGGACCACCGTGTGCACGGCACGCAGGAGCAGCGGGTACCCGGGGAAGAACGCCTCCCGGTTGTCCCAGCCGCTCACCCAGGGGCTCGCGCCGGAGGGGAAGTAGCCGTCGCGCGCTATGTGGAGATAGTGGTTCGCGTCCCACTGCTGGAAGGGGGCGAGGACCGGGGCCGCCTCCCGGTCTCCCGGGCGGGCGGGGAACAGCCAGCGGGCGAAGTGGGCCGTGATCCCCAGGGATATTCGGGTCAGGAGGTAGAGCCACAGCACCCTGCGGTCGGACGGGCTCAGGTATGCGGACAGCCTGCGGAATCGGTCGGTCCAGGGGGGCCGACTCGGCACAACGCACGCAGCGGCAGGGGTAGGAGTAGGGGCAGGCGAAGGGGAAGAGGAAGGGGAAGGTCGCAGGCCCGGCGAGAGTGTGAACATCGGGCACCTTTCGGACGCACCTCGGCGTGCAGGATCGCCCGGTGAGTCCGCCGGGGCACAGGAAGGAAAAGGGTCAGCGCTTACGGGAAAGCGGCACGGGGATCACGGGGGAAGCGTCGCCGCCTCCCCCGTCGACGTCGGCGTGGACGTCGGCGTGGACGTCGGTGAAGCCGACGCAGGTGGCCGCGTCGTCGGCACGCCCCCCTGCGTCGCGGGCCCGCCCTCCGGACCCGTCGTCGCCCCCGGCACCGTATTGCTGGGCACCGGTGGTGGCGGCTCGGTCGGTTGGCGGTCGGACGGTACGGGGGACGGGTAGCTGGGCGACGGGGTCGTGGCGGGGGCGGCCGGGGCGGGCCGCTCCGGCAGCAGGCCCACGCCGACCGCGCCGCCCCCGCCGACGATCAGGCACACCCCGACCGCCAGCGCGGCCATCCGGCGTCGCTGCGCCCGCATGCCGCGCTCGGTGATGCCGGACGCCGGGCCCGCCTCGGAGCGAGCCCGCCCGAAATCCCCCGCCTGCCGGAACAGCGATCGCAATGCGTCTTCGGACCCCTCGGCCCCCACGGGGTCCCGTGGTTCAGACATCAGGAGCCTCCTCCATGCGGGGGTCCTGCAAACGGACGGCGAGCGCCGCCCGTCCGCGAACCAGATGCGTCTTGATCGTGCTGCCGGAAAGCCCGGTCTCCCTGGCGATCTGCTCGACCGTGAGGTCGCACAAGTAGTGCAGGGTCAGCGTGCGCCGCTGCTGCGCGGGCAGCTCGCGGAGTGCGTCGACCAGCACCACGTGCTCCGGGTCCGGCGGCGCCACGTGCTCCGGCACACCGCTCCCCCGGCCCCAGGCGTCCGCCGACCTCCGCCGGAAACGCCAACGGCTCACCGCCAGACGCCACGCGACCGTACGGATCCACGCCTCGGGCTGCCCGTCACGCTCCAGCCGCCCGCGCCGGACCCACGCCTTGACGAACGCTTCCTGCACGACGTCCTGCGCCTCCTGGAGGTCGCCGGTCATCACGTACAGCTGGCCCGTGAGACGCGCGACCGCCTGGGCGTAGAACTCTTCGAACTCCTCGACGGTCAAATGTCGCTCCCGGGTCTTTCGCTTCACCGGGTATACGCCCGTCGCAGGTCATCCGGTCGACACCACCCACGAAGATTCGAGGGTGATCAGCGTCACGGAACCCGCATGCACGCCCACGAGCCAGGATCGGGAGGGATCAGTTGCCCGTACTCCCCACTTTCCTGAGGTAAAGAAGTCGAGAGTGCGAGAAAACTTGCCTTGATGGCTAACTTTCCTCGAACAGAAAACTTAGCCATCAAGGCAAGTTTTCCTGGGGCAGCGCATGCGGCCATGCGACTATAAGTGCATGACGGTCGACGAGCTGACCCAAGATGCCCTCTTTGAACAGGGTGCGGCCCGGCTGGCCGAGCTTCTCGGCCCCTCATGGCGGATCGACCGCCGCCCGGACGGCAAAGAGACGCACCGCAGTGGCAGCGACATCATCATGACCGTGCAAGGTGAGGGCGAGAGTTCCTACGGGCAGCTTCTGGTCGATGTGAAGCTCACCGGCGTGTCACCTCGCATGGTGGAAGAGGTCCTCCTGGCCAAGCTGGATCTGCTGCGGCAGCTCAACCACTACACGACCTTGCTGGTCATGGCTCCCTGGCTCTCGCGCCAGACCCAGAAGCTTCTGCGCAGACACGACATCAGCTACCTGGACCTGATGGGCAACGTGTCCCTACGCATCCCCCGGCCTGCCGTCGTCATCTACACCGAAGGGGCCACCCGGGCCCCACAGGCGCTGGCCAAGGAGCCGGGCAGGACCACACTGGCCGGACCGAAAGCGGGCAGGCTGGTACGACTCCTCACGGACGTGCACCCCCCGTACCGCGCGGGCGAGCTCGCCCAAGCCTCGGGGCTGAGTCTCGGCTACGTCTCGCGACTCCTGGACGCGCTGGAGGATCAGCTCCTCATCCGCCGGGACGGGCGAGTCATCACGTTCGTCGACTGGCCGAACCTGCTGCGGAGCCGCGCCGAGCGAGAAACGCTTCTCCGTAAGGGCTCGTACGTCGGCCTGCTGGCGCCGAACGGCATCCCCTCCGTGGTCGAACGCATCCGGCGCCTCCCGCCTTCGGGGCTCGACAAGATCGCGGTCACCGGCACCCATGCCGCTCACACCGTGGCCCCGCTCTCCGCGGGCGGGCAGCTCATGGTGTACGTCTCCCCCCTCCTGGACGAAGACGACCTCGGTGACGAACTCGGCCTCCTCCCGGTCGATGAGAACGCGGACGTCCTGCTGCTTCAGGCACGCGACCGGTCCGTCTTCGAACGCACCGAGACCGTGGAGGGCATTCCGCACGTGGCACTGAGCCAGGTCGCCCTGGACTGCCTGGCCGGGCCGGGCCGCATGCCCGCCGAAGGGGAGGCCGTCATCGAGTACATGAAGGGCCACCAGGACCTCTGGCGGATTTCCGGCATTCACGACCTGCTGACAACGCCTCAGCTCTAGGATTGCGCCACTGGCACTTTCACGGAGAGCATGAGGCACGGTGGCCAAGTTCCCTGACGACGTCGACCCCCGTCAGCTCACGGTCGTGGCCCGGCGTGTCCTCCTGGACGGACTCAGCGCACTGCGGGACCACCTTCCAGCACTGACCGTCGTCGGCGCCCAAGCCGTCCACCTCCGCTCTCCCGACGCGGCGATCAGCAACGCCCCCTTCACCTCGGACGGGGACCTCAGCATCGACCCGATGCTGCTGGGCGACCGCCCGCACCTGGACGCATCCCTCCGGGCAGCCGGGTTCGGCTTGAAGAACGGCCATCAGCCCGGACTCTGGGAGCGCCCCGAAACCATCGGAGACAAGGTGGTCCCCGTCGAACTGTACCTGCTCGTCCCTCGGCAGCTCTCTCCGAAGAACGGAAAACGCAGCGCCAAGGTCCCTCCGCACGGCACCATGTCCGCACGGTGGATCGACGGCCTGGAGGTCGCCGCGGTGGACCGCTCTCCCCTGCAAGTCGCCAGCCTCGACGCAGAGGACCCCCGCAGCATCATCGTGAACGTCGCAGGCCCCACAGCGCTCCTGGTCGCCAAAGCCTTCAAGATCAGCGATCGTCTGAGCGAGGCGGACAAGCGCCCCGACCGGCTGACCGACAAAGACGCCGGTGACGTGCTGCGCATCATGATGACCGCCTCACCCCGTCACATCGCCTCCCGGTTCGTCGAACTCCAGAAAGACGCCCGGATCGGCAACACGGCGACAGAGGGCCTCGAAAAGCTTCACGCCCTCTTCGGCGCCGCCGCCACCCCTGGTGTCGACATGGCTGTCCGCGCCTTGAGCGGAGACGTACCGGAACAGCGCATTCGTACCCTCGCACCCGCCTATGTCAGCCGCTTGCGATAGCGCCCGCGGGGTCGCCGTCTGTTGAGGGGCGCCCCTGCACGGGCGCCCCTCACTCCCCCAACCTCTTCTCCAACAACGTCACCCCGTACGTCCGCCCCCCGTCGCCGTTCTTCCCCGCCTGCTCGCCGACCACCACATACCCCGCGTCCTCGTAGTAGCGGCGGAGCCGGTCGTTGGACGTCAGGCAGTCGAGCCGGCACAACTCCCGCCCGTACGCGGCGATCCGGCGCTCGGCCTCGGCCAACAGCGCGCGGCCCGCGCCGGGCGGGGCGGTCCGGCGGTCGGTCATCAGGCGGTGGACGTAGCCCGCGACCGGCGGCTGCGGGCCCCAGGCGGGCTCGTCGTCCCACCACAGCTCCCAGGCCCCGGCGCTCGGCCCGTCCGGCCCGAGGGTGGCGATCCACACCTCGCCCGCCCGCAGCCTCGCCCGGAAGTGCTCGGCACCCAGATCGCCGGGCTTCCACTGCTCGATGCCGTGCGCGATCTGCCAGCGCGCGGCGGCATCCCGGAGGCGTACGAGCTCGGTCAGGTCACTCTCGGTCTCCTGCGCCCGGCGGAACGACAGGGTTGCGGGTATCAAGCTGGTGTTCGTCATACGGAGATGCTGCCGTACGCCGCGAGGCCACCGGTCGGCGGACCGGACCGCCCGAAGCTCAAGCCGTGAGATCCGAGCGCTCTTAACAAGGATGGGGTGGATGGGTCAGTTGTCCCACCCACCCACCCTGGCAATGAAGTTGACCGTTTGTGACCGACTTGCGACGCACGGTCGCCAGGCTCTAGCGTGCGGAAGGACCAGACACAAGAAAAGACGACCCCCGCCGGTGCTGAGAACACCGAACAGGGGTCTGACCAACGAAGACCACAAACAAGAAAAGACCTCCGTGGCTGACAACTACCTTAGTGCTGCCCCTACCACGCCGCACTCACCCCCGCACCCCATGGCCAACCCCGGCTACGGCAAGCGCTCCGCTCCCGGCGAACGACCGCGCACCGAACGCGACTTCGCCCACCTCCTCCCCCGCGACGCCGCCGTCGCCTCGTACATCGACCGGCTGCCCGACGGCTCCGACATCTCCGTGAAGACGCTGGCCAAGCACCTCCCGTACGGGCAGTGCGCCCTGGGCACCACCCTCAACCGGCTCCAGGCCGCCGGGCATCTGCGGCGCGGCAGCGAGTGCGTGATCACGGACAGGCAGATGTTCTGGGTCACCCGGACCTTCTTCTCCCGTACCGCCCGCGAGGACGCGTGGTGGAGCGCCTTCATCCGGGGCGACGTCCCGCCGGACGAACCCCGACGGCCCACCCGCTCAAGGGCGTTCATCCTGCTGGCCGCCCTGGGACGTACGGCCCCGGCGCTGACGCTGTCCGCCGCCGACTGCCTGCGCCTGGAACCCCGGGTCGGCGAGTGGTTCGCCCGGGGCGCGACGGAGGCCGAGCTGCTGCACGCCCTCACCGACGGACTGCCCGTACCCGTGCATCACCCCGCCCGCCTCGTCGAACGCCGCCTGCGCGACAAGCTGCCGCCCGAGCGGGTCCTGCCGGGCCCCCGGACCGTCCTGCGCACCCTGGAATGCGGCGAGTGCCGAGTCCCCGGACCGCCCGAAGCGCTGCTCGGCGGCCTCTGCCGACCGTGCCGGGGCGATTCCCCCGCTCCACCCGCCGGACCGCCCGGAGCAGTGCAGCCGCCGAGCGTACGGGACCGGATGAACGCGGTCCGTGCGGGCCTGGTCCCCCGGTCCGAGAGGACATACCGATGACCGTGCAGCTCGACCGCAGATCCGACGGGGCACGATGGAGGGGAGGAGGCGACGCCATGACCCCCAGCTCCGCCGATCACGCACCGCACGCCCAGATGTCCGTCGAGGAGTTCGAGCAGCTCGCCCGGACGGCCCCCGAGACCGTGACGCTTGAGCTCATCAACGGAAAGCTAGAGGTCAAGCCCGTGCCCGACGGCGACCACGGAACCATCTTCATGTGGCTGCTGCGTCAGTGCATGCAGCATCGCCCCGACCTCGACCTGCATCCGGAGCAGGGACTGATGGTGGAGGCGTACCGGCAGGGCCGCGCCCGCCCGGACGGTGTCCTCGCACCCCGCCGGCACTTCGCCGGACAAGGGGAATGGGCACCTGCCGAGGGCGTCCTGATGACCGTGGAAGTGACCTCCCACGACCACGACACCGACCGTCGCGACCGGAACGAGAAGCCTCACGGATACGCCGCAGCGGGCATCCCGGTCTACCTCCTGATCGACCGCGAGTCCGGGACCCTCCTCGTCCACAGCGAACCCGACAAGGGCCGCTACCGGCAGCAGCACTCCTACGACTACGGCGACGCCGCCGTCCTCCCCCACCCCGTCTCCATCACCCTGGACACCGAGGAGCTCAAGGACTACGCCCGCTGACCCTCAGCGCACCTCCGCCGCCAGCTGCGTAGTCGCCAGCTCGCGGTACAGGTCGTCCGAGGCCATCAGCTCCTCATGTGTGCCCGCCGTGCGGACCCGGCCCTCCTCCAGGACCACGATGCGGTCCGCGTGGCGGACGGTCGACAGCCGGTGGGCGATGACCAGCACCGTGCTCTGTGCGGCCAGTTCGAGGATGACATCGCGCAGCGCCTGCTCGTTGACCGCGTCCAGCTGCGAGGTGACCTCGTCCAGCAACAGCAGGCGCGGGCGGCGCAGCAGGGCGCGGGCGATGGCGATCCGCTGGCGTTCGCCGCCGGAGAGGGTGACGCCCCGGTGGCCCACCGCCGTGTCCAGGCCGTCGGGCAGCCGGGCGACCAGGGTGTCCAGCCGGGTACGGGCCACGGCCTCGGCCAGCGCCTCCTCCCGCGCGTCCGGGGCGGCGAAGAGCAGGTTCTCCCGCAGCGTCCCGGCCAGGACGGGCGCGTCCTGTTCCACGTACGCGAGGGAGGCTCGCAGCTCCGCCAGCGGCCAGTCCCGGATGTCCCGGCCATCCACGGTGATCGTCCCGCCGTCGTGGTCGTAGAACCGCTCCAGCAGGCTGAACACCGTCGACTTGCCCGCACCCGACGGGCCCACCAACGCCACCAGACCGCCCGTCGGTACGTCGAACGTGACGCCCTTGTGGGCCGGGGCGCGCTCGTCCCCGTACCCGAAGGTCACGTCCTGGAAGGTGACGCCCAGCGGGGTGCCCGCCCCCGGTACGCCCCCGGAGCCCGTCGCCGGTTCGCCCGGCAGCGACTCCACCTCGTCGATCCTCCGTACGGCGGCGAGGCCGCTCTGCAAGCCCGTCCAGCCCTCGACCAGGCCGCCGATCGGGCCCATCAGGTAGAAGAGGTAGAGCAGGAACGCGATCAGCGACGAGATCTCCAGCGAGCCCGACGCGACCCGCGCGCCGCCGACGCCCAGCACCGCCAGGAACGCCAGCTGGATCGACATCGTCATCGTGACGTCGGAGACCGAGGACCACTTCGCGACCGACACCCCCTGGTCGTACGCGTGCCGCGCCGCCTCCGCGACCGCCGCCGTCTCCCGCTCCTCCGCCCCGCTCGCCTTGACCGTACGGAAGGCCTGGAGCACCCGGTCCAGGGCCGCGCCCATCGCGCCCACGGACTCCTGCGCGCGGAGCTGCGCCCGCTGGATGCGCGGCATCAGCAAGGCTGTTACGGCCCCGATGGCGACGATCACGACGAGGGTCACGCCGAGCAGCGCCAGGTCCATGTACGCCATCAGCGCGACCGTGCCCAGCAGCATCAGAACGCTGTTGAACGCCTCGACGAGACCGCTGGACAGCACCGTGCTCAGCAGCGTCGTGTCGCTCGTGACCCGCGCCTGGAGGTCCCCGGGAGTCAGCCGGTCCACCGCCGGGACCTTCAACCGCATGATCCGGCCCACGAGTCGGCCGCGCGCCCGGAGCACGACGCCCTCCCCCGTACGGGCCATGAGATAGCTCCCGTACGCGGAAAGGTAAGCCCCTGCGAGGACGAGTGCGGTCAGCACGACGAGCGGCCCGGCGGGCGAGCGGCCGTCGGCGAACGTGTCCACCGCGTGCTTCGCCATCAGCGGCATCGCGAGCCCCGCCCCGGACCCGGCGAGCGACAGCAGCCCCGCCCCCAGCAGGACGCCCCGGTGGGGGCGCGCCCGGGCGAGGAGGAGACGGAGCGGGGAACGGCCCGGCACGGCCCTGGGGGCCGCCTTCTCGGAGCTGGGGGCCGCCTCGGTCCCAAAGGGCTCCTCGGGGGAACGTTTCGTCGCAGGTTCCGCCGCTCCCTCAGGCAGCCCGCCCGCTCCCGTCGCCCCCGTCGTCGTCCCCGCCGCCGCGCTCACCCGGAACCCCCTCGCGTACCGTCGTCACCACCATCAAGGGACGCAGATCCGCTGGTTCCGCCTGCTCCCCGACCGTGCGGCCCCCCGCCTGCACCCAAGCATGCGGTGAGAACGGCGGTGCCGTCCGGACCCCCGCGCACCAGTCGGGCCAGACCCCGGACATCCTGCACGCCAGGGCGATGGCGACCGAGCGCGGCAGACAGCCGTAACGGCCCGCGCAGCGGCGGCTGGTGGCGACGACCGCCTCGTACACCTCCAGCGTCTCCGCGTACGAGGCCGGGCGCGCGCCCCTGCTGCACCGGGTCAGCACCCGGCGCAGGCGGCCGGGCTTGAACCGGGCCAGGACGAACGCGGCGGCGATCGCCGTGCGCAGGCGCAGGCCGCCCGCTGCCGCGCCCCGGCGGGGCATGGTCATCTCTGTGGTCACGGGCGCAGGATCTTCGCGTCGACGAGCTGCCGGGTCAGCTCCGCCACGTCCGACTCCGCCTCGGCGCGCTCGACGTCGAACTCGGCGACGATCCGCTCGACGGCGGCCTCGGGGGCGTGTCCCGCCGCCAGGGTCTCGACGACGATGACGCTGGTGTCGTTCAACTGCCAGTAGCTGCCGTCCTTTTCGTCGAGGAGGACGCCGCCGTACTCGGTCGTCGTGACGGCTATGCCTTTTCTGAGCTTCACGGGGTCGCCTCGCTGGAGGGGGTGGTGGAATGGAGTGCGGGCCAGGCGTTCTCCGCCGTGCGCAGCCAGGTCTCCCCGGCCACGGTCGGGCTGATGGAGTGCTCGACCAGGACCGGTGAGAAGGGCTCGGCGGCGAGCCGGAGCAGACGGCGGGAGTCGACCAGGCCGTGGGCGGCGAGCCGGGAGTCCGCCCACAGCTCCGCGAGTTCCGGGGCGTGTTCACTCAGGCCCTGGTGTTCGTCGGAGGACATGTGGTCCTTCGTCGTCCGGGCCAGCAGCGCGTCCGGCACCACCCCGCGCATCGCCTCGGCGAGGAGTGGCTTGTAGCGCCAGGGGCTGATCCGCTCCGGCAGCCGGACGGCGAGGGTCGCCTCCAGGACCCGGTCGTCGTAGAACGGTGCGGCGACCGGCAGCCCGATCGTCATGCCGACGTCCTCCATCGCCTGGAAGTGCCGGGCCCCCATCCGTACGGCGTCGATGTCCACATGCCGCCCGCGCCACGGGTCGATCGGTTCGGCGTGCTCGGCGGCGGCCCGGAACTCCTCCATGATCAGGGCGCATCCGTGGTCCGTGAACCACGGGCGCAGGGACTGCCGTACGCCCCAGGAGAGCAGCGGGGTCCTGGCTACGGGCTGGGGTTCGGTGCTGACCGCGTCCGCGATCCAGCGGGGGAACGTGGAACGGCCCAACAGGGCCTTGAGCGTGGGCAGGAGGGGCCAGCCGAGCTGGTGGCGCAGACCGCTGAGGTGGTTCCAGGCGGTGAGGGGGTTGCCGTGGAAGAGGTCCTGGTAGGCGTGGGGCAGGCCGAGGAAGAGTTCGTCGCCGCCGTAGCCGGTGAGGTGGTAGCGGGAGCCGGTGGCGCGGGCGCGGCTCAGGAGCAGGTGCGCGCGGGCCCGGCCGGGGGCGACGGGGAGCGGTTCGTCGTTGAGCTCGGCGGAGGTGGCGGCGAGGTCGGCGTAGAAGTAGGGGGCGTCGTCGGCGGGGATGAGGTGGTGTTCCAGGGCGGAGGCATCCGCCGTGCGCTGCGCCGCCTCGGCTCCCCGCACCGCCACGCCCCGCTGCGCCGCCTCGGCTCCCCCCGCCGCCTCCACCGCCCTCCGCGCCCATGTCTCGTCCTCGCTGTAGCGGTCGCGGGCGGCCACCGTCAGCAGGGACAGGCTCGCCGGGCCGGTCTCCCGGGCGGCGAAGGTGAGGGCCGTGGAGTCCATGCCGCCGGAGAGCTCGCAGCTGATCCGGTCCAGGCCGCCGACATGGGCCCGTACGGAGGCGGCGACCGCGTCACCGAGTCTCCGGGCCCCCTCCGCCAGGGAGAGTTCGCCCGGCGGCGGCTCCCACCAGCGGTGCTCCGCGGGGCCGGGGACGGCGGCCGTGCCCGGTGCTGCGACGGGCAGGGCCAGGCCGTACCCGGCACCGGTCTCGTGGACGCCCCGCCACACGACGCGCCGGCTCAGGGGGTGCGGCACGAAGTCCAGCAGCCGCAGCGCGAGCGCGCCGTCGTCCAGGGGCGCGTCGATCAGGCGGGCCAGGACGGCGGGGCGGTCGGACGCGATGGTTCCGGCGTCCGGGTGCCGGGCGTGGTAGATCCGGCGCAGTCCGGTGGCGGTTCCCCGGACCCAGGTCTCCCCGGAGAGCCGGGCGACCACGTGGTAGAGGCCGGGCAGCCGGGCGAGGCGGGCCTCCAGGGCGGTCCGGCCCCGGGCGCCCTCCAGGAGCCCGGCGAGCACGGCGTCGGGGACCCGGTCCGGGCCGATGAGGACGAGGGCGTCCCCGCCCCGGGCGAGGTGGCTGACCTTGCGGACCAGCGGGCGGGCGACGACCCAGGGCCGGCCCGAGGGGTGGGCGACGGTCAGGGCGTCGCCCACCGGCGGGGCCGTCCCGGTCGCTCCCGGTGCGGGAAGCTGCCCGGCCGCCGCCGCTCCCGCCACGCTGTCCGGCAGGACGACGAAGTAGTCACGCAGCTGGCCGGGCATCTTCACCTTCCGGAAGTTCTCACACAGTGCAGGGGTAAGGGACCGGCGGATCAGACGATGCGCCGGGTCCAGTACTCCTTGTACGAGCCGACGAAGTAGCCGGCGGTCTTCTTCGAGAAGTCGCCCTGCTTGAACATCGACGGCTTCACGTAAGCCTTCTTCTGCTGCTTCATGAGACCTTCCCTTCTGCGTGATTGACGACCGTTATGCCCAACTTGGGTCCGCATAACTGAAGTTGTTCATGCGACTGGTGTTCATCACGTGAACACCAGAGCCATCATGTCCCGCTGCCGAACCGGTACGCATGATTCCGACTTGCCGCACGAAGTTGGCTGGATAGCGTGAGCGGCGAAGACCCGGGCCCGGTCGCCCCACCACGGCACGGGGCACCGACCGGTCGGCATGTGCAGTCGCACACCGACGACCCCCTACCAGCCGAGTGGACTGGACCAATGGCTGTACGCGGGGGTCGCATCGCGCAGTGAACTGCCCGGAGAGCGGACAGCGCCCGGCGTACCGGAAGAACCAGCCGGGGCCGCGCCGTCCACAGGCCCCGCGCCCGACCGCACCACGGCCGATCCGCGCGCCGCCGGGATCGACGGAACCGGGCGCACCCGTGCTGTCGCACGGCGTTGGGCGCTGGGAGCTACAAGTAAGCATTCGGCCATGCCGAACGGCCGCGGCGCCCTCCTCAGGCGCACTCCGGTGGGCTCAGGCGCACTCCGGTGGGCTCAGGTGCGCCTCCGGTGGACTCAGGTGCGCCTACGGTGGGCATCAGGCCCGCCGCCGGTGGCTCAGGCCCGCCACCGGCCCGCCTCGCGCACCCGGTAGCCGCCCCAGGCCGCCGTTCCCACGCCCAGCAGCAGCGGGATCATGCCGTCGCCGACGAGCTCCGACGAGTGCGCGAACCGCCGTCCGCCGTCGAAGACCTGCGTGGCCGTGATCGTCTCGGGGTCGGTCCTGCCGTCATGGCCGCCCCGCCCCCGTGTCCGTACAACCGTCCCCGCATTGTCCCAGCGGAACCTGTCCCGGGACACGCCACAGGGGCGGTACCTCCGGTGAGGGAGATACCGCCCCTGTGGGACGTACGCGGAACTACGATCGACCGGCGGACCGGACCCGATCAGAAGTCCATGTCACCGCCCGGCATGCCGCCCGGGGCGGCCGCGCCGGCCTTCTCGGGCTTGTCGGCGATGACGGCCTCGGTGGTGAGGAAGAGCGCGGCGATGGACGCGGCGTTCTGCAGAGCGGAGCGCGTGACCTTCGCCGGGTCGAGAATGCCCTCGGCGATCATGTCGACGTACTCGCCGGTCGCGGCGTTGAGGCCGTGACCGATCGGCAGGTTGCGGACCTTCTCCACGACGACGCCGCCCTCAAGACCACCGTTGACGGCGATCTGCTTGAGCGGGGCCTCCAGCGCGAGCTTCACGGCGTTGGCGCCGGTCGCCTCGTCACCCGTGAGGTCGAGCTTCTCGAAGACGGCCGAGGCCTGGAGCAGAGCCACGCCACCACCGGCGACGATGCCCTCCTCGACGGCGGCCTTGGCGTTGCGCACCGCGTCCTCGATGCGGTGCTTGCGCTCCTTGAGCTCCACCTCGGTGGCGGCGCCGGCCTTGATGACGGCCACGCCGCCCGCGAGCTTCGCCAGGCGCTCCTGGAGCTTCTCGCGGTCGTAGTCCGAGTCGGAGTTCTCGATCTCGGCACGGATCTGGTTGACGCGACCCTGAACCTGGTCGCTGTCACCGGCACCGTCGACGATCGTGGTCTCGTCCTTGGTGATGACGACCTTGCGGGCGCGGCCGAGCAGGTCGAGCCCGGCGTTCTCCAGCTTGAGGCCGACCTCCTCGGAGATCACGGTGCCACCGGTGAGGATGGCGATGTCCGCGAGCATGGCCTTGCGGCGGTCACCGAAGCCCGGGGCCTTGACGGCGACGGACTTGAAGGTGCCCTTGATCTTGTTGACGACCAGGGTGGACAGGGCCTCGCCCTCGACGTCCTCGGCGATGATCAGCAGCGGCTTGCCCGACTGCATGACCTTCTCCAGCAGCGGGATCAGGTCCTTGACGCTGCCGACCTTCGAGTTGACGATCAGGATGTACGGGTCGTCGAGCGACGCCTCCATACGCTCCATGTCGGTGGCGAAGTACGCCGAGATGTAGCCCTTGTCGAAGCGCATACCCTCGGTGAGCTCCAGCTCCAGACCGAAGGTCTGGGACTCCTCGACGGTGATGACGCCTTCCTTGCCGACCTTGTCCATCGCCTCGGCGATCTTCGCGCCGATCTCGGTGTCGGCGGCGGAGATGGAGGCGGTCGAAGCGATCTGCTCCTTGGTCTCCACGTCCTTGGCCTGCTCCAGCAGGGCGGCGGAGACGGCCTCGACGGCCTTCTCGATGCCCCGCTTGAGCGCCATCGGGTTGGCGCCTGCGGCGACGTTGCGCAGGCCCTCGCGGACGAGAGCCTGAGCCAGAACGGTGGCGGTGGTCGTACCGTCGCCGGCGACGTCGTCCGTCTTCTTGGCGACCTCCTTGACCAGCTCCGCACCGATCTTCTCGTACGGGTCCTCGAGCTCGATCTCCTTGGCGATGGAAACACCATCGTTGGTGATCGTGGGCGCGCCCCACTTCTTCTCGAGGACGACGTTACGGCCCTTGGGGCCGAGGGTGACCTTGACGGCGTCGGCGAGCTGGTTCATCCCGCGCTCGAGACCGCGCCGTGCCTCCTCGTCGAACGCGATGATCTTGGCCATGTGAAGTGGTCCTCCCGGACAGGGGTGGATTTCTCCGGACCGAGAGGCGCCCGCGACGGACGGCCTGCGTGCGTGGTGGTTCCTTGCCCCACCGCGCCTGCGGGCCTCACCGGCCCGGTCCAAGTTCTGTCACTCTCACCTGGAGAGTGCTAACGCCAATGATTAGCACTCGACCCCTGCGAGTGCAAGCGTCCCTGGTCGAATATGGACCGGACAGCGGACCGGATCCGGACAGCGGCCGCGCCGTCCACCCCGGCCCCGGCACGCGCGAAGGGCCCGGTCCCCCTGATCCGGGGGCCGGGCCCTTCGTGCGTGAGTGGTGTCGTCGGACGACCGCGCCGAGCTCAGCCGACGGCGAGCTTGACCATGTCGGCCTGGGGCCCCTTCTGGCCCTGCGAGATCTCGAATTCAACTCGCTGACCCTCTTCGAGGGTGCGGTACCCGTCCATCTGGATCGCGCTGTAGTGGACGAAAACATCCGCACCACCGTCGACCGCGATGAAGCCGTACCCCTTCTCCGCGTTGAACCACTTGACGGTGCCCTGAGCCATGCCTAACTCCCCTATTACTGGCCCTTGCACAGGACCGCACTTCGCGGGCCCGGGTCAGAACTCACCCTCCGACAGGAGAGGGTGTGCGGCGCCGTAGCGCGTCGACCGCGGCTGAATGTATCTGTCCAACTGCCCTCTGCAACAGGTCAATCGGACGAGAATTCTGGGCGCGACCGAACGCCCGAATATGTGGGATTGCTGAAAATTACGGGCAAGTCGGGCCAGGCAAAGGCCACTTATGCCTCAAGAGGTTCACGTACTTTGGCTGCTTCTTATCGGTCCGGGCGCATTCTCATATGCGGGCGGGCACGGGCAGCGGAGGGGGCTTCCCCAACTGTACCGCGCTCAACCATGCAGAATTGCCCCCTCCGCTTCTCTCGCGGAGGGGGCAACTGCGGGTGCTGCGGGTGTTGCGGAGTCAGCAGCCGCCGGCCACGGCCGGGATGATCGAGACCCCGGCGCCGTCGGGCGTGGCCGCGTCCAGGCCGCCCTCGAAGCGCACGTCGTCGTCGTTGACGTACACGTTGACGAAGCGGCGCAGCTTGCCCTGGTCGTCCAGGACGCGGGCGGCGATGCCGGGGTGGTTCTTCTCCAGGGACTCGATGACCTCGGAGAGCTTCGCGCCCTCCGCCGTGACCTCGGCCTGGCCGCCCGTGTACGTACGGAGGATGGTGGGGATGCGGACCTTGACGCTCATGGTGGTGCCCTTCTTCCTTCGTTCTGGGGTGGTCAGGCGGAGCCGAGGCCCGCGGCGCGGAACGCCTCCAGGCTCGGCTTGATCGTCGCCGTGGCCTGCGAGGTCGCGGAGACCGCGTCGAGCGTCTTGAGGCCGTCGCCGGTGTTGACCACGACGGTGGTGAGCGCCGGGTCGATGACGCCGGCCTCGATGAGCTTCTTCGTCACGCCGAGCGTCACCCCGCCCGCCGTCTCGCCGAAGATGCCCTCGGTGCGGGCCAGCAGCTTGATCGCGTCGACGACCTGCTCGTCGGTGACGTCCTCCACCGCGCCGCCGGTGCGGCGGGCGATGTCCAGGACGTACGGGCCGTCCGCCGGGTTGCCGATGGCCAGCGACTTGGCGATGGTGTTCGGCTTCTGGGGCCGCACGACGTCGTGACCGGCCTTGAAGGCGGCGGAGACCGGGGAGCAGCCCTCGGCCTGGGCTCCGAAGATCTTGTACGGCCTGTCCTCGACCAGGCCGAGCCTGATGAGCTCCTGGAGCCCCTTGTCGATCTTCGTCAGCTGGGAGCCGGACGCGATCGGGATGACGATCTGGTCGGGCAGCCGCCAGCCGAGCTGCTCGCAGATCTCGTACGCCAGGGTCTTGGAGCCCTCGCCGTAGTACGGGCGGAGGTTGACGTTGACGAAGCCCCAGCCCTCGCCGAGCGGGTCGCCGATGAGCTCGGAGCAGAAGCGGTTGACGTCGTCGTAATTGCCCTCGATGCCGACCAGTTCACCGCCGTACACCGCGGCCATGACGACCTTGCCCTGCTCCAGGTCGTGCGGGATGAACACGCAGGAGCGCAGTCCGGCGCGGGCGGCGGCGGCGCCGACGGCACCGGCCAGGTTGCCCGTGGAGGAGCAGGAGAGGGTGGTGAAACCGAAGGCGCGGGCGGCCTCGACGGCGATCGCGACGACGCGGTCCTTGAAGGAGTGCGTCGGGTTGCCGGAGTCGTCCTTCACGTACAGGCCGCCGGTGACGCCCAGCTCACGGGCGAGGTTGTCGGCCTTGACCAGCTTGGTGAAGCCGGGGGTGAGGTTGGGCTTCCGCGCCACGTCGGCGGGGACCGGCAGCAGCGGGGCGTAGCGCCAGATGTTGTCCGGACCGGCCTCGATGCGCGCCTTCAGCTCCTCGGGGGAACCGGTGGGCAGGTCGTACGCCACTTCCAGCGGCCCGAAACAGGACGCACAGGCGAAAAGGGGGCCGAGCTCGAAACGCTCGCCGCACTCGCGGCAGGAAAGCGCCGCGGCGGGACCGAGGTCCACGGAAGGCGTAGTGGTGGTGCCGGGGGTGGCGGCGTTACCTGCAACTGTCTGAACAGCCATGATGGCGGAGGCCCTTTCTCCTCATCTTCCTCGCGACGCATTTCGCCACAAGACGGAATTGGCACCTTCCCCACCGTGACCTCGCGGTCGGTAGGAGGGTTGCCGGGACTTCAACGGGCCGTTCCCTCAGTCCCTCTGGATGAGCTCTATGGCGCTGGATCTTCGATCCAGGCGTTTATGTGCGGTGTGACCCCGACATGCGACGGTCATCCGCGTTGTTCAAGACTGTAACCGAAGCACCGGACCGTTGAGATAGTCGTCCGAACCGCGAGATGGATCACACACAGGGAGTGCCGACCGTGCTCGAAGAGGTGGAGCGCTGGCTGACCAGGCGTTCCTGGTCGTGCGACGACCGCCCGCTGGACCGGCTCACCGACGCCCGGGCCGCCGACCCCCGCCGTACGTCGGTGAGCGTGGTGCTGCCCGCGCTGAACGAGGAGGCCACGGTCGGGGCGATCGTGACGACGATCCGGCGCGAGCTGATGGAGAAGGTCCGGCTGGTCGACGAGCTCGTGGTGATCGACTCCGGCTCCACCGACGCCACCGCCGCCGCCGCCCGGGCGGCGGGCGCCCGGGTGGTCCACCGGGACGCGATCCTCCCCCGTATCCCGGCCCTGCCCGGCAAGGGCGAGGTGCTGTGGCGGTCGCTCCTGGTGACCAGCGGCGAGATCGTCTGCTTCGTCGACGCCGATCTGAAGGACTTCTCGGCGGACTTCGTCTCGGGGACCGTCGGACCGCTGCTGACCGACCCCACCGTCCAGTTCGTCAAGGCGATGTACGACCGTCCGCTCGGCAACAGCGCAGGTCAGGGCGGCCGGGTCACCGAGCTGGTGGCCCGGCCGCTGCTCAATCTGCACTGGCCGCAGCTGGCCGGATTCGTACAGCCGCTGGGCGGGGAGTACGCGGTGCGGCGCTCACTGCTGGAGCGGCTGCCGTTCCCGGTCGGTTACGGGGTGGAGCTGGGGCTGCTGGTGGACGCGCTGCACACCGTGGGCCTGGACGCGCTGGGCCAGGTCGACGTCGGGGTGCGCGTCCACCGCCACCAGGACGGGCAGGCGCTGGGCCGGATGGCGGCGGCGATCTACCGCACAGCACAGCTGCGGCTCTCCCGGGGCCATCTGGTGCGGCCCGCACTGACCCAGTTCGAACGGAGCGCGGAGGGGTTCGTGCCGCACACCCATGCGGTGGACACGGAGGAGCGACCGCCGATGCGGGAGATCGCGGAGTACGCGGAGCGCCACGCGGCGTGAGGGGGTCCGCCGGGCTGTGTGCGGGCCGAGGCGTTTGGCGGCTTCCGTAACGGGCTAGGTTCCGCTACATGGTCTCCGAGCACGCACCCAACTCGACTGCCCAGGTTCTCGTCGCGTCCAACCGCGGCCCGGTCTCGTACACGCTCGGTGAGGACGGGACGCTCGACGCCAGGCGCGGCGGCGGCGGCCTCGTCTCCGGACTGAGCGCCGTGGACGACAAACTGTGGGTCTGCGCGGCCCTCGGCGACGGCGACCGCGAGGCCGTGCGGCGCGGGGTCGGTGAGCCGGGCGTCCGGATGCTGGACATCGACGCCGAGGTGCACGCCGACGCGTACAACGGCATCGCCAACTCCGTGCTGTGGTTCGTCCACCACCTGCTCTACCAGACCCCGGTCGAGCCGGTCTTCGACGCGGAGTTCCGCCGCCGGTGGGCCTCGTACGAGACGTACAACCGGGCCTTCGCCCGGGCGCTCGCCGAGGAGGCGGGCCCCGGGGCGGCGGTCCTCGTCCAGGACTACCACCTGGCCCTGGTCCCCGGGATGCTCCGCGAGCTGCGCCCCGACCTGAGGATCGGCCACTTCTCGCACACCCCGTGGGCGCCCGTCGACTACTTCCGGCTGCTGCCCGACGACATCGCCGAGCAGCTGTTGCGCGGCATCCTCGGCGCGGACCGGGCCGCCTTCCTGACCCGCCGCTGGGCGGACGCGTTCATCGGCTGCTGCACGGAGTTCCTCGGCGGGACCGGCGGGACCCGGATCGGGGTGCACGGGCTGGGGGCCGACGCGGACTTCCTGCGGCGGCGGTCCCGGGAACCGGACGTCGACGACCGGATGGCGGCGCTGCGGGAGCAGATCGGCGAGGGCCGGAAGACCATCGTCCGGGTGGACCGCACCGAGCTGTCCAAGAACATCGTGCGCGGCCTGCACGCGTACCGGGCCCTGCTGGACGCCCACCCGGAGTGGCGCGAGCGCGTCGTGCACATCGCCTTCGCCTACCCCTCCCGCCAGGACCTCGCGGTCTACCGGGACTACACGGCCGCGGTGCAGTCCCTGGCCACGGAGATCAACGGGGCGTACGGGACGGAGAGCTGGACGCCGGTCGTCCTCCACGTCAAGGACGACTTCGCCCGCTCGCTGGCCGCGTACCGGCTGGCGGACGTGGCGCTGGTCAACCCGATCCGCGACGGCATGAACCTGGTCGCCAAGGAGGTCCCCGTCGTCTCCGACCACGGCTGCGCGCTGGTGCTGTCGCGGGAGGCGGGCGCGTACGAGGAGCTGGGCGAGGACGCGATCGTGGTGAACCCGTACGACGTGACGGGCACCGCCGAGGCCCTGCACGAGGCGCTGACGATGAACGGGGACGAGCGCTCCGGCCGCACGAAACGACTGGCCGAGGCGGCGACCGCACTGCCACCGCAGCAGTGGTTCCTGGACCAGCTGGAGGCGCTGCGGGAGGGGTGAGGGCCCTTCAGAGGCGCTCGGCCAGCGCCGCCAGGAAGTCCACCACGGCGGCCGGGCCCGGCACCGACAGGTCGGCGCGCTCGGCCAGTTCGGGCACCTCGGTGCTGCCGCTGCACACCAGCAGGCCGGGGATGCCGTCCGGGCCCCCCGTCCGCAGCTTCTCCACCGCGGCGAACGCGGCGAGGTCCCCGAGGTCGTCGCCCGCGTACACCACGGACTCGGCGTCCAGCTCCGTCACGTAGTCCGCCAGGGCGACGCCCTTGTCCATGCCCGGCGGCCTCAACTCCAGGACGAGGCGTCCCGGTTCGACGATCAGCCCGTGCCGCGCGGCCAGCTCGCCCAGGGGGCCGCGCAGCGCCTCGAAGGCCGCCTGCGGGTCCTCGGCCCGCCGGGTGTGGACGGCGACGGCCTGCCCCTTCTCCTCGATCCAGGTGCCGTGCCAGGCTCCGAACTCGTCCAGTACGCCGGGGAGTTCGGCGCGCACGGCGCTGACGCCGGGGTGCGGGGCGGGGGCGTGGACGGTGCCGGTCACGGCGTCCCAGCGCTCGGCGCCGTAATGTCCGAGAACGACGAGGTGCTCCAGGCCGGGGACGCCCGCGAAGCCGCCGTGGCGCACCGCGACGCCCGCCGGGCGGCCGGTGATCACGGCGATGGAGGCGACTTTCGGCGCGAGCGCGGCGAGCGCGGGCACCGCGCCGGGGTGGGCCCGGGCCTGCTCGGGGTCCGGGACGATGTCGGCGAGCGTGCCGTCGAAGTCGAGGGCGATGACCGCGCGGTCGGGGCGGGCGAGGACGGCGCTCAGGCCCTCGCGGCCGGCCGGGGTGGTCGGGGTCGGCAGGTGTGCGGAGTGGCTGCCCATGCTGCGACCCTAACGCCGTGCGGCGAGTGGCGGCCTCCCTTCCGGTGACGGAAGCGCAAACACGTCGGCCAGAGCCTGGTCGCGGTGCGGCGGGTCCCGCCCACGGCCTGTCAGCGGAGGCCGCCGGCCGGGTCAGCGGCGGCCGCGTCGCGCGTCGCGCACACGCCGCAGCCTGTTCACCGTGACCGGGTCCTCCCGCAGGGCTCGCTCGTCGTCGATCAGCGCGTTCAGCAGCTGGTAGTAGCGGACCGGCGAGATCCCGAGCTCCTCCCGGATCGCCCGCTCCTTGGCACCCGGCCCTGCCCAGGACCGCCGCTCCAGGGCGAGCAGCGCCCGCTCCCGTACCGACAGCGCGGCGGAACCGGGGCCGGGCTCGGGCTCGGGCTCGGTGCCACGGTTGTCGCGATCAGGGGCGGTCATGTCAACCAACCTAACGCCCGCCCCCGACAACGACACCGACCGACTACTCCGCCGCCTCCGCCTGCGTCGCCTCGGCGGATATCCCGCCGAGCACGCTCTCGGGGTTGCTGCCCGGGGCGACCGCGTCGCCGATCTTCCTCTTGACCGCGTCGCTGACCGTGGCCCAGGACGTCTTGCCGAAGGGGGGCAGCGTCGAGTTCGGCAGGGCCGCCAGGAACTCGTGCAGCTTCTTGTGCTTCTTGTCCGACTCCATCGCGGCGGAGGCGCTGCCCGTGACCGGGAGCAGGTCGTACTCCTCGGCGAAGGCGAGGACGTTCTCGTCGGTGTAGGCGTAGTCGAGGAACTTGCCGATCTCCTTGCGGTGACCGTTCTGCTTGAAGCCCATCATCCAGTCGGCGACGCCCATGGAGCCGGTGGTGGGCCCGTCGACGCCGGGCAGCGGGACCATGCCGACCTTGACGCCCTTGGCCTCGGCCTCGTCCATCAGCGTGGGGTGGCCGTTGAGCATGCCGACCTTGCCCTCGGTGAACGCCTCGAACGCCTTCGCCCGGTCGAGCTTGGCCGGTGCGACGGGGCCGGTGAGGCCCTTGCCGACCAGGTTGTCCCGGAGCCAGCGGAAGGTGTTGATGTTCGCGGCCGAGTCGATGTCGTACGCGCCGACTTCGTCCGTGTAGCCGCCGCCACCGCTGAGCAGCCACATCAGGGTCTCGGCCTGGGCCTCCTCCTGCCCGAGCGGCAGGGCGAAGGGGTAGTCGACGCCCTTCGCCTTGAGCGCGGCGGCGCCGGCGGCGATGTCGTCCCAGGTCTCGGGGGCGTCCAGGCCCGCCTGGTCGAAGAGCTTCTCGTTGTAGAAGAGCAGCCGGGTGCTGGCGACGAAGGGCATCCCGTAGAGGGTGCCGTCGACCCTGCCGGCGTCGGTGAGCGAGGGGAGGAAGTTCGCCGTGGTGCGGATGGCGAGCGTCTCGTCGGCGGTGTAGAGCTTGCCGCCCTTGGCGTAGTCGGCGTACGCGCCGATCTGGGCGATGTCCGGGGCCTTGCCGGCCTTGACCATCTCGGCGACCTCGCGGTCGACGTCCTTCCAGGAGAGGACGGTGACCTCGACCTTGATGCCGGGGTGCTCCTCCTCGAAGCCCGCCGCGACCCCGCTCCAGTACTTCTCGGAGCTGTTGGCCGGGCCGGTGCCGTAGTCGGCGGCGACCAGCTTCAGGGTCACGTCGCCCGAGTCGCTCTCACCGCCGCCACAGGCAGACAACGTTGCCGTCATTCCCAGCGCGGCCACCACCGCGGTCAGACCCAAAAAGCGCCGCTGCACAGCCTCGCCCATCCTCGTCGATCGCCTTGCTCACGGGCGGTGCTCCTGGCGTCGCCCACGGCCGTTCCTGTCGGCCGTGGCACCACCAGCTGTCCTGGCACCGTCCGGATGAACTGCGATTTTCCCCCATCGCCGAGGCGGCGGTCTACACCATCGGAGTATCGCTTCGGCAACGTATACGGGCTCCGGAGGCCACAACTGGCGTGCGGTTACTGGCAGTCGGGGACCCGCACCCGTATCTTGGTCCAGACCTTTGGTCCGGATTCCCCCCGATCCTGGTTTCCATTTCGTCGCTTTACGGCACAAAAAGACCCGTCTTCACTCGTCCATCATTTTGTATTCATGCGCAACAAACAGCGCTAGTGGACTAGACCTTTTGGAGTCGGCGGGCGAAACTGTCTCCCGTGAGACATGTCATCGCCCTCGATGTGGGCGGCACCGGAATGAAGGCCGCACTGGTCGGGGCCGACGGCACGCTGCTCCACCAGGCGCGGCGGGCCACCGGCCGGAAGCGCGGCGCCGACGCGGTCGTCGAGACCATCCTCGGGTTCGCCGCGGAGCTGCGCGCCCACGGCGAGGAACACTTCGGCCAGAGCGCCGTCGCCGCGGGCGTCGCCGTACCCGGCATCGTCGACGCCGAGCAGGGCATCGCGGTCTACGCGGCGAACCTGGGCTGGCGCGACGTACCGCTGCGCGCCCTGCTCGGTGAGCGGCTCGACGGCATCCCTGTCGCCCTCGGCCACGACGTCCGCACCGGCGGGCTCGCCGAGGGCCGCATCGGCGCCGGGCGTGGCGCGGACCGCTTCCTGTTCGTCCCGCTGGGCACCGGGATCGCCGGGGCCATCGGCATCGCGGGCGCCATCGAGGCGGGTGCCCACGGGTACGCGGGCGAGATCGGGCACATCGTCGTCCGCCCGGACGGCCCGGAGTGCGGCTGCGGCCAGCGCGGCTGTCTGGAGACCCTGGCCTCCGCGTCCGCCGTGAGCCGGGCCTGGGCCACCGCCTCCGGGGACCCCGAGGCGGACGCCGCGGACTGCGCGAAGGCCGTCGAGTCGGGCGACCCGGCGGCGATCGAGGTCTGGCACAACGCCGTCGACGCGCTCGCCTCGGGCCTCGTCACCGCGCTCACCCTGCTGGACCCCCGCAAAATCATCATCGGTGGCGGGCTCGCCGAGGCCGGGGAAACCTTGTTCACACCACTGCGTGCGGCCGTCGAGGAACGCGTCACGTTCCAGAAGCTGCCCCACATCGTCCCGGCGGCCCTCGGGGACACCGCCGGATGCCTGGGCGCGGGGCTGCTCGCCTGGGATCTACTCTCCACGGAGGTTTCCGCCTGATGGCCGGACGCGCAGCAGACAGCACCGTTCTCGCCGGCGCCCGGGTGGTGCTCCCCACCGGCACCGTCGAGGACGGCCGGGTGACCGTCGAGGGCACCCGCATCGCCGGCTCCGCGCCGGAAGGCGCCCGGACCGTAGACCTCTCCGGCCACTGGGTGGTCCCCGGCTTCGTGGACATGCACAACCACGGCGGCGGCGGGGCCTCCTTCACCTCCGGCACCGTGGACGAGGTCCTCACCGGCATCCGTACGCACCGCGAGCACGGCACCACCACCCTGGTCGCCTCCACCGTGACCGGCGAGATGGACTTCCTCGCCCGGCGCGCGGGCGTCCTGTCCGAACTGGTCGAGCAGGGCGACCTGGCCGGAATCCACTTCGAGGGCCCTTTCATCTCGCCGTGCCGCAAGGGCGCCCACAGCGAGGCGCTGCTGCGCGACCCGGACCCGGCCGAGGTCCGCAAGCTGCTGGACGCGGCCCGCGGCACCGCCCGGATGTTCACCCTGGCCACCGAGCTGCCCGGCGGCATCGACTCGGTGCGGCTCCTCGCCGAGCACGGGGTCATCGCGGCCATCGGCCACACGGACGCGACGTACGAGCAGACCGTCGAGGCCATCGACGCGGGCGCGACCGTCGCCACGCACCTGTTCAACGCGATGCCCCCGCTCGCCCACCGCGAACCCGGCCCGATCGCCGCCCTCCTGGAGGACGACCGGATCACCGTCGAGCTGATCAACGACGGCACCCACCTGCACCCGGCGGTCCTGGAGCTGGCCTACCGCCACAAGGGCGCGGGCCGGGTCGCGCTGATCACCGACGCGATGGACGCGGCGGGCTTCGGCGACGGCGAGTACCAGCTCGGCCCGCTCGCGGTCGAGGTCACCGACGGGGTGGCACGGCTGGTGGAGGGCGGCTCGATCGCGGGCTCCACGCTCACCCTGGACACCGCGTTCCGGCGGGCCGTCACCATCGACGAGATCCCCGTCGAGGACGTCGTACGGTCCATCTCCGCCAACCCCGCACGGCTGCTCGGCGTCTACGACCGGGTCGGTTCGCTGGACCCGGGCAAGGACGCCGACCTGGTCGTCCTCGACGAGGACTTCGTCCTCAAGGGCGTCATGCGGCAGGGCGAGTGGATCGTCGAGCCCAAGTCCGACTAGTCCGCCCAGCCCGACGAGGCCGGCCGGGCCGACCAGGCAGACGGGTAACGAAGCGATGGCGGTCGGCGCCCGGCACTGGGCCGACCGCCATCGCTTTGACATGATCATCAGAAGCGCGTGCCGCAAGCGAAGGCGCGCACCACTGGGGCCATGCACCCGAGGGAGGGGCCGGCAGAGGTGATCCTGACCGTCACTCTGAACACCGCGCTGGACGTGACGTACACCGTCGACGCGCTCGTCCCGCACAGCAGCCACCGGGTCGGCGAGGTCATCGAACGCCCCGGCGGCAAAGGCCTCAACGTCGCCCGGGTCCTCGGCGCGCTCGGCCACGAAGCCGTCGTCACCGGCTTCGCCGGAGGCCCCACCGGAGACGTCCTGCGCTCCCTGCTCGCCCCGCTCCCCCCGCGCGACGAGCTCGTCCCGGTCGCCGGGAACACCCGTCGCACGCTCGCCGTCATTGACCGCTCGACCGGCGACACCACCCAGCTCAACGAGCCCGGACCGCAGGTGAGCCCCGCCGAATGGGCCGCCTTCCTGCGGACGTACGAGGAGCTCCTCGCGGAGGCCGACGCGGTCGCGCTGTGCGGCTCCCTGCCGCCCGGCATCCACGTCGGCGCCTACGCCGAGCTGGTCCGGGCCGCCCGCGCCGCCGCCGTACCCGTCCTCCTGGACACCAGCGGCGAACCCCTGCGCCGGGGCATCGCCGCCCGCCCCGACCTGGTCAAGCCGAACGCGGAGGAGCTGGCCCAGCTGACCGGCGCCCGCGAACCGCTGCGCGCCGCCGCGGACGCGCGCCGCCGCGGGGCCCACGCGGTGATCGCCTCCCTGGGCCCGGAGGGCGTGCTCGCCGTCACCCCCGAGGGCACCTGGCGGGCCGCCCCGCCCGCCCCGGTGCGCGGCAACCCGACCGGAGCGGGCGACTCCGCGGTGGCCGGTCTGCTGTCCGCCCTGGCCGAGGGGCTGGACTGGCCGCAGCGCCTGGCCCGCACGGCGGCCCTGTCGACGGCGACGGTGCTCGCCCCGACGGCCGGGGAGTTCGACGCGGCGGCCTACGTGGAACTGCTGCCGCGCGTGCGCGTGGAGCCGCACACGCCGACGCCCTGACCACCGGGGCGGTGATCAGGGCGTCGGTACGGCGGGTGGCGGTCAGCCGTTCTTCTTGATGGCTGCCGCTATTTGATGTGGCCCGACTTCAGCTCCAGCTGGTCGAGGTTGGCGTCGCACTCGTCGCCCGTCTCGCACGACAGCTTGAGGGTGTTGGAGCCCTTGTCGAGCTGGACGTACGCGTACGTGTTCGTCCAGCCCTTCTCCAGATCGCCCTCGGCGGCCCTCGCGAAGTTCTTCATGTTGATGGAGCGGGGCTCCTGCGCGTTGACGGTCAGGGTCGTCTTCGCGTCCTTGCCGGGCACGCCGTAGGTCACGTACAGGGTGTACGCGCCGGCCTCGGGAACCTCGACCGTCCAGGTCGCCGAGCGGCCGACCTCGTTGAGGTTGATGTAGTTCCCGTTCGCGCCCTTGGCGCCCTTGACCGTGTTGTCCAGGGAGGCCGTGCCGCCCAGCGTCAGCGTCGCCGCGTCCTGCTTCGGGAGCTCGACGGGGGTCGGGGTCGGCTCGGGCTTCTCCTCCGGCTGCTTCGACTCCTCGACCTGGCCCGCGGAGCCCTGCGAGGAGGAGGCCTCGTTGCTCTTGTCGTCCTTGTCACCGTCGTCGCCCGTGAGCAGGGCCGCGCCGATGCCGATGAGGACGACCGCGACCACGGCGACCGCCGCGATCAGGAGCGCCTTGGTGTTCGGGCCGCCGCGGCCGGGGCCGCCGTGACCGCCCTGGGCCGGGTGCTGCCCGGCGGGCGCGCCGCCGGGGTAGGTCTCGGGGGCCGCGTACTGCGGGTTCGGCCGGTTGTACTGCTGCGCGGGCTGGCCGTACGGCTGCTGGGGCGGGTAGCCGTACCCCTGCTGCGGGGGTGCCTGGGGGGGCGCCTGCTGCTGCCCGTACTGGCGCTCGCCGACGGCCCGCACCTGGTTGTACGACGTTCTGGGCACGCCCGGCTGCGCGGCCGGACCCGGGTAGCCGTAGCCGCCCTGGCCGGGCGCCTGGGCGCCTGCCGCCTGTCCGTCCGCGTACAGGTAGCCGAACGGATCGTCGTCCTCGGGCTTGCTCGCGCCGTTGTTTCCGGCCGTCATCCCTGGGTCACTCCTCACCATGTCGCCAGCCGTCGCCGACCGGCCGAGCCTACCTCGAACGGAGCAGGGCCCGAATTGCGATCACGGGCGGGGGCGGGGCCGGGAAACCGGTACGGGGTAGGGGAGGAACGGGGCCGTGAACGTCAGCCGGCCCTGCGGTGAACCTTCGACCGGGACCGCTTTTCCACGTACATCCGCTGGTCGGCGGAGCGCAGGACCTCTTCCACGGTCATCCCGCACTCGGCCCAGCCGATGCCGAAACTCGCCCCGACCCGGACGGCGCGACCATCGACCCTGATGGGCGGAATGATGGCATTTCGCAGGCGTACGGCCAGGTCAGCGGCGTCCGCCGATCCGAGGCCGTCGGCGAGAACGACGAATTCGTCACCCCCGAGCCGGGCGACGGTGTCACCGTCCCGCACACAGGTGCTCAGCCGCCGGGCCACCTCGATGAGGACGGCGTCACCGGTGTGATGCCCGAAACGGTCGTTGATGGACTTGAAGCCGTCGAGGTCGCAGAAGAGCACCGCGAGCCCCTTCGTCCCGTCGTCGTGCTCCGGGTCGGGCGCCACCGCGTGCACATGGTGGTCATAGGGGCCGCCGGGCAGCGCCTCTCCTTCGTACCCGTCGGCGCGGTAGCCGTGGGTGAGGGACGACTCGACGTCCCCGTACGCCGCGTCCAGCGCCTCGATCGCGGTCGCGGCCGGGGAGTGCGGACGCCCACAGAGCCGGGCGCTGAGCCGCGACTTCAGCTCGGCGCTGTTGGGCAGCCCGGTCAGCGCGTCGTGCGAGGCGCGGTGCGCGAGGTTCAGCTCGTGGCGCTTGCGCTCCTCGATGTCCTCGACATGGGTGAGCAGGAAGCGCGGCCCGTCGGCGGCGTCCGCGACCACCGAGTTGCGCAGGGAGACCCAGAGGTACGTGCCGTCCCGGCGGCTCAGCCGCAGCTCGGCCCGGCCGCCCTCGGCGGAGGTACGCAGCAGGGTGCCGATGTCCTCGGGGTGGACCAGGTCGGCGAAGGAGTAGCGGCGCATGACGGAGGCCGGGCGGCCGAGCAGCCGGCACAGGGCGTCGTTGGTACGCAGCAGCCTGCCCTGCTGGTCGCCGCCCATCTCCGCGATGGCCATCCCGCTGGGCGCGTACTCGAAGGCCTGCCGGAACGACTCCTCGCTGGCCCGCAGCGCCTGCTGTTCGCGTTCGAGCCTGACCAGGGCGCGCTGCATGTTGGCCCGCAGCCGGGCGTTGCTGATCGCGATGGCGGCCTGGGATGCGTACATCTGGAGCGCCTCGCGCCCCCACGCTCCGGGGCGGCGCCCGTTGCGCGGCCGGTCGACGGATATGACGCCGAGGAGGTCCCGGCCACCGCCGGATGCGTACATCGGGGCGTAGAGCCGGTCCAGCGGATGCCACTCGTCCTCGAACCTGGGCTCGGGCCCCTCGGTGTGCCACTGCGGCACGTCGTCGTCGAGAAGGACCCAGCCCTCGGTGTGCGGGATGAACCGGAGGTCGTCCCAGGCCTCGCCCATGGAGAGGCGGCGCTCCCAGGAGGCACGGGAGCCGACGCGGCCGGTGATGAGGGCTTCGGCGGCGGCGTTGCCCGCGAAGGCGGCGATGACGAGGTCGCCGTCGGGCCGGACCAGGTTGACGCAGCCCAGCTCGTAGCCGAGGCCCGTGACGATGCCGTCGGCCACGGACTGAAGCGTGTCCGCCAGGCTCCGCGCCGTGTTGAGATCAGCGACGGCCTGATGCAGCTGCCGCATGGTCGCAAGGCGGACGTACGGCTCCGACTCGGCCTCCATTGCTCGCACTCCCCGAGACCTCGACAGCAACTCCAGGTTTCATATCGACGTACTTGTTGCAGTGTCACCGCCACTGAATCACAGTGAGCTGTGCACCCGGTACACAGGGTCAGCAGAAAATGGACTCTGTGACTCAAGTCACAATAGGTGATCGTGGGTTGCCAGTGACCCGGAACGTCGACTGTCGTTCCGATCCCGTTCAGGGTCTCTTCAGGGGCCGTTCAGGGGCGCGTCCGGGGTCCGTTCAGGAGTCCGTCCGGGAGCCGTGCAGGAGCCCGCCCCCGGGGCCCGTTCACGAGCCGCCCCGGGGCCCGGGGGCCGGTCCGGAGCCGGTCCCGGAGTCCTAGGACCGGCTTGGTCCCTTGGCCCGATGCGGTCGCCCGGCCGCCACGGCTAGCGTTCCGGTGTGCTCCAGACGAAACCACCCACCCCGCGCCCCGAGCCCATCCCCCATGCTGAGGGAGTGAGCAACGACGAGTTCCGCGCCGCCCTCGCGCGGCTGGCAGCCGGGGTGGTGCTGGTCACCGCGCAGGAACCGCCCCTCGACGCGGACGGCCGGGGCGAGGACGTCGGTATGACGGCGACCGCCTTCATGTCCGTGTCCCTGGACCCGCCCCTGGTGATGGTGAGCCTGCGCAACGGCTCCAGGATGGACGACCTCCTCGACGAGCAGCCGCTGTGGGCGGTCTCCGTCCTGGCGGAGAGCCAGCGGCACATCGCGGGCCGGTTCGCCATGAAGGGCCGGATCAGCGACCGGCTGTTGTTCGAGGACATCGCGTACGTGCGCGGCGGGGTGACGCACGCGCCGCTGATCGGCGGGGCGCTGGCGACACTGGAGTGCCGGACCGAGCAGCGGGTGGCGGCCGGGGACCACACCCTGGTGATCGGGCGGGTGCTGACGGCGGAACTGCCGAGCCCGGACGGGGACCCCCTGACGTACTTCAAGGGGCGCTACCGGCAGCTGGGCTGACGGGCCCGACGGGGCTACCAGTCGCGGCCCGAGCGGCCGCGCTTCGTGTCGCCGCGCTGCTTCTTCTCGCGCAGCCTGCGCTCGTTGATCCCGCGCGGGATCTTCCGCTTGATGCGCGGCTTGGGCGGCGGCGCCGTGGCCTCGGCCAGCAGCGCGGCGAGCCGCACGGCGGCCGTCTCGCGGTTGCGCCACTGGGAGCGGTGCTCGGACGCCCGTACGGAGACGACGCCGCCCACCAGCCTGCCCGCGAGCCGCTCCAGCGCCCGCGCCTTCCACACCTCGGGGAGCGCGTCGGTCGCCGCCAGGTCGAAGCGCAGCTCCACCTGCGAGTCGCTGGTGTTGACGTGCTGGCCGCCGGGGCCCGAGGAGCGCGAGAAACGCCACATGAGCTCGGCCTCCGGGAGGGAGACCGAGCCGCGGATGACATAGGGCCCGGACATGACACCCATGGTCCCCTCCCCGCACCCCGCCCGTCACCTTCTTTTGCCGCCGCACCCCGGTCGCCACTTCTTGTGCCGCCGGAACCCGTCCGGTTCTTCGCCGCCGGATCCCGTCCGGAGGGAGTTCGGCAAAGAAAGTAAAGCGAACAGGAACCTCGTGGTCTGCTGCTTGCGTTATGACGGATGACGGTAGCTTCGTGATGGCACGAAGCCCGCACACGACGAGGAAAGGGACTTCCCATGGCAGTAAGCCTGTCCAAGGGCGGCAACGTCTCGCTCACCAAGGAGGCACCGGGCCTGACCGCCGTCACGGTCGGCCTCGGCTGGGACGTCCGTACCACCACCGGCACCGACTTCGACCTCGACGCCTCGGCGATCGCGGTCAACCCGGCGGGGAAGGTTGTCTCCGACGGCCACTTCGTCTTCTTCAACAACAAGTCGACGCCGGACCAGACCATCGTGCACACCGGTGACAACGTCACGGGTGAGGGCGAGGGCGACGACGAGCAGATCAACGTCAACCTGGCAGGCCTGCCGGCCGATGTGGACAAGATCGTCTTCCCGGTCTCCATCTACGACGCCGAGACCCGCAGCCAGAACTTCGGCCAGGTCCGCAACGCGTTCATCCGCATCCTCAACCAGGCCGGCGGCGCCGAGATCGCCCGCTACGACCTGAGCGAGGACGCCGCCACCGAGACCGCCATGGTCTTCGGCGAGCTCTACCGCAACGGCGCCGAGTGGAAGTTCCGCGCGGTCGGCCAGGGTTACGCCTCGGGCCTGCGCGGCATCGCCCAGGACTTCGGCGTCAACCTCTGACCCGAGCGGGCACGACAGCCTCACCCGAGCCCCCGGCCGCACTGCGCGGCCGGGGGCTCCGGCGCGCGACGGGTCGTCTGCTCGCGTGCGCAGGTCAGCCCTCCGTGGGCGGCCGGCTTTCGCCGTACAGCCAGGCGTCCCACAGCCCGGTCAGATCCCGGCCCGTCTCTTCCTCCACGTACGCGGTGAAGTCGTCAGTGGAGGCGTTGCCGTGCCGGTGGGCCTCGGTCCACCCCCTGACGAGGGCGAAGAACGCCGGGTCGTCGTCCATGGCGAGCCGGACGCGGTGCACGACCATGGCCCCGCGCCCGTACACCGGCGGATCGGACAGATCGACGGCGCTCGGCGGATCGGCGGGCGGGAAAGCCCAGTTGGCGTCGTCCTGGTACGCCTCCTGGAAGCTCTCCTCGACGGGCACGTCCTCGTGGTCGGCGGCCCAGAGCCACTCCGCGTACGTGGCGAAGCCCTCGTTGAGCCACATGTCCCGCCAGGTCGCGGGGGTGACGGAGTTCCCGAACCACTGGTGGGCCAGCTCGTGGACGAGGAGTGCGGTGTCGGGCGGGCCGGGGAAGACGGGCCGGTTCTGGGTCTCCAGGGCGTACGTCGAGTCACCCGTCCGCTCGACGATCGCCCCGGCGGAGGCGAAGGGGTACGGGCCGAACTTCCCGGCCGACCATTTCAGCACCGCCGGAATCCGCCCCAGCACGTCCTCGCTCGCCGCCGCCGACTCCGGATCCACGGCGGTGAACAGCCGGATGCCGTCCGGCGTCACCGACTCCTCCGTGGCGAACCGGCCCACGGCCACCGTCGCCAGATAGCTCGCCATGGGCTCGGCGGTCCGCCAGCGGAAGGCGGTACGGCCGTCTTCCGTACGCCGGGACACCAACTCCCCGTTGGAGACGGCGGTCAGCGGCTCGGGCACGGTGATCTCGATGTCGTACGCAGCCTTGTCGCTCGGGTGGTGGTTGCCGGGGAACCAGGCCATGGAGCCGGTCGGCTCACCGAGGGCCACCGCACCGTCCGCCGTCCGCAACCAGCCCTCCTTCTCACCGTCCGCGTCGGTGAGGGTCTTCGGAGCTCCGGAGTAGCGCACAACAGTGGTGAACGTGCGCCCCTTGCGCAACCGGTGCTCCACCGCCCCCGCCGGACGCAGCGTCATCTCCTTGCCCGCCCGGTTCACAGCAGCCGGGCTGCCCTCGACGGTCGCGCTCTCGACGTCCAGCCCGGCCAGGTCGAGGTGGAACGCGCTCAGGTCCTGGGTGGCGCGGGCCGTGATCGTCGCCGTGCCGCGCAGCCGGTCGGCGGCCGGGTCGACGTCGAGCTTCAGGCCGTAGTGCGTGACGTCGTAGCCGCCGTTGCCGAGCCCGGGGAAGTACGGGTCGCGCAGCCCGGCCGCGCCCGGTGTGCCCTCGACCCCGCCGGAACAGCCCGCGCCGAGGAGGGCGAGGGCGAGGAGCGAGGACGCGGTACGGGCCGGGGGGCGGAGTCTCACCCGGTCGATCCTAGGCGGGGCCTGCCGCCAGGGCCTGCCGCCAGGGCTTGTCGCCAAGGCCCGGTGCCAGGGCTTGTCGCCAGGGCCTTACATGGTCGACGTCGATGTCGGTGACGCGCAGCACCTCCCGTACGTACGCGACATGGCCGCGTTCGCCGGCAGGGATGAGGGAGACGCCGCCGAACCGGTTGCGCAGGGTCAGGTCCGGTCCGGCGGGCAGCAGCACGTGCAGCATCGCGACGCTGCCGGTGACCCCGGTGACCAGCCAGGGGCTGTCCTCACGGCGGTCCTGGGCGTTCGGGTCGGCCCCGGCCGCCACGAGCAGCCGGGCCACCTCGGCATGGTCACCGTGGACGGCGAGGAGCAGAGGGGTGCGCAGCTCGTCGTCGCGGACGTCGACCCGGGCACCGCCCTCGATCGCGGTGCGCACACGTTCGGCGTCACCGGTGCGTGCGGCGGTGAGCAGGTCGTGATCGAGGGCGTTCATGGGTACTCCGTACTCCGCTCTCGGCTGTGCCTGTGCGGACGCGACTACCGGGCGAGGGCGGCGACGCCCGCCCGGGCGAACTTCTCGTCGAGTTCGCCGCTCGGCGCGCCGGCCACGCCGATGCCCGCCACCGGGGCGCCCTTGACCTGGACCGGGGCGCCGCCGCCGAGGAACAGGGTGCCGGGGATGTCCTTCAGGTTCGGGGCCTGCTCCAGGCGCTCGACCAGCTCGGAGGTGGGGGCGTTCCAGGAGACGGCGGTGTACGCCTTCTTCACGGCGGACTCGGGGGACTGCGGGCCCGCGCCGTCGCCGCGCAGGGTGACGATGGTGTTGCCGTTGCGGTCGACCACAGCGACGGAGACGCGCTGGTTCTCCTTCTTCGCGGCGTTCAGCGTGGCCTGGGCGGCCTTGGTGGCGGCAGCCACGGTCAGGTGGGTGGTCTGCTGGAGGTTGCGGTTGTTCGTGTCGGCCTTGACCGCGGCGGCGGGGGCGGCCGCCGGGGAGGAGGCGCTCGCGGACATCGCGCCGAACGTCCCGGCCCCGAGGGCGGCGACGACTACGGCACCGGTGACGACACGGGTACCCAGCGACAGCTTCTTCATGGTGGCTCCTTGATGGTTTCCGGGGCGGCCCGGTGGTTCGTCCGAGCGGGCCGGGCGTTTCGCTCTCGTATCGATCCTCACGGCGCATCCGGCCCCGTACGGTCGACGTACCGGCTGGAAGCGGCGCGCGGGACGGCTGACGCCCCCATCAGCCGATCGGTTGATGCGGGGGTGGTCGGACCGGACCACCATGGAGGGATCTACGCAGGTCAACAGGGGCGGCGACACAGGGAACGCGAGGTACGAGGTGCACCACCCAAGCGGTCCGCGCGACGCGGAGAGGGGTGGCTCCGGTGCGCACGAGGGGGAGAAGGGCGCCCCCGGCCCACACGGCCCGGAGAAGGGCGCCCCCGGTCCACACGACCCGGAAAGAGGTGCCCCCCGTCCGCACAACGCGGAGAAGAATGCCCCCACCGGCCCGGACCCCGACGCCCGTTGGCTCGCGCTCCTCATGCACGCCGCGTTCTTCCTGCTGCTCGGCGCCTCGCTGACCCGCTTCCTGATGCGGCACCCCGGCGAGGCCCGCACCCCGTGGATCATCGCTCTCTCCATCACCCTCGCGGCGCTCTACCTCCTCGGCCCGGTCCTCGGCTCGCGCCCCACCCCGCGCCGGCTCACCTGGCTCGGGGTCCTCGTCGTCGTCTGGATGGTGCTGGTCGTGCTCGCGCCGAGCTTCGCGTGGTGCGCGGTGCCGCTCTTCTACACCGGGCTGCGCATCCTGCCGCCGCGTGCGGCACTCGCGCTCGTCGCCCTGCTCACGGCGTTCGTCGTCGCCGCGCAACTGCGCCTGGCGACCGGGTTCGACCCGAACCTGGTACTCGCCCCGCCCGCCGTGGCCGCCGTGGCGACCGCCGTCTTCGTCCATATGCAGCGCCAGGCGGTACGCCAACGGGAACTGGCCGCACGCCAGCGCGAGCTGATCGCCGACCTGCTGCGCACCCGGCGCGAACTCGCCGCCACCGAGCGGCGCGAGGGCACCCTCGCCGAACGCCAGCGGCTCTCCATGGAGATCCACGACACCCTCGCGCAGGGCCTGTCCAGCCAGCAGATGCTGCTCCAGGCCGCCGACCGCACCTGGACCGCCGACCCGGACGCCGCCCGCCGCCATGTCCGTACGGCCACGGGCATCGCCGAACGCAACCTCGCCGAGGCCCGCCGCTTCGTCCACGACCTGGCCCCGGCCGACCTCGCGGAGGGCGGCGGCCTGGAGGCGGCGCTGCACGCGCTGGCGGCCCGCGAGACGGCGCAGGCCCAGGGCGCCCTGACCGTCCGGTGCCACGTGGAGGGCACTCCGCACACTCCCCTGCCGGACCGGGTGCAGTCCGCCCTGCTGCGCATCGCCCAAGGGGCCCTGGCCAATGCGGGGGAGCACTCCGGGGCGACCGCCGCGGGCCTGACCCTGACCCACCTGGACGACCGGGTGGTCCTGGACATCGCCGACAACGGCCGCGGCTTCACCGTGGAGCCCGCAGGCGCACACGGCACCCCCACCGTCCGCGGCCACGGCCTCCCGGCGATGCGGGCCCGAGTGCACCAGCTCGGCGGAACGCTCACGATCGAGTCGGCGCCGGGCGAGGGCACGGTGCTCTCGGCCGAGGTCCCCCTCACCACGGCCCCGGACCCCACCGCCCCGGAGGAACCCGCATGACCAGCCGCCCGACAAATCCCGTACGCATCCTGCTCTGCGACGACCACGTCGTCGTGCGCGCCGGACTGCTCGCCCTCCTCGGCAGCGAACCGGACATCGAGGTCGTCGGCGAGGCGGGCAGCGGCGAGGAGGCCGTGGTGCTCGCCGCCCGGCTCACCCCGGACGTCGTCCTCATGGACCTCCAGCTCGGCGAGGGCATCGACGGCGTCGAGGCGACACGCCGCATCGCCGCCGACGGCACCGTCCACGTCCTGGTTCTGACCACGTACGACACCGACGCCGACATCACCCGCGCCATCGAGGCCGGTGCCACCGGCTACCTGCTGAAGGCGGAACGCCCCGAGGAACTGTTCGCCGCCATCCGGTCCGCCGCCCAGGGCCGCACCACGCTCTCGGCCCCCGTCGCCAGCCGCGTCATGGCCCGGATGCGCAGCCCCCGCCCCAGCCTCACCGACCGGGAACGCGACATCCTCGCCCAGCTCTCCCAGGGCCTCGGCAACCGCGACATCGCCCGCGCCCTGTTCATCAGCGAGGCCACGGTCAAGACCCACCTGGGCCGGATCTACGACAAGCTCGGCGTCGACACCCGCGCGGGCGCGGTATCGGTCGCGAAGGAACAGCGCCTGCTGCCGTAGGGCTCGGCCGGCGGCCTCGTTCTGATCGTCGAAGGCCAGCTCTCGAACCGGCCTTCGGCTCAGCTCTCGTCGAACAAGGCGTCGACACCCGATGCGGTGACCGCCCGCTCGAACCACACGTCGAGCACCGCAAGGTCGGTACACGTGGTGATGCGCTGCCGTGCCGCGTCCGGCACCTCCACACCGCGCACCGCGAGAATCCGCAGAATGTCCTCGGCCCGGCTTTCCAAGCGGCCTTCCACCCGACCCTCGTCGCGGAAGGATTCGGCGACGAAGCCCCGGAAGTGACTCAGCCCAGTGCCCATCAGGTTCCTCCAGATCTCACGGGCCGGGGTGGCTCCCAGACCCGCCTCGGTGAATTCGGCGAAGACCGCTGCGGCATCGGCGTCCGTGGCCCGGAGCGCCTCGGCGAGAGCTTCCAGTATGGCAGCGATACCGAGATCGTTACTATGGGTGATCGCGGAGAAGACAGCCATCGGCAGGTCCTCGGCGGCTCGCGCCGCATCCGTGACCATCGGCACGTTGTGCGGTCCGAGCACCAGGGGGAACACCACAAGGCTCGGGTGCTTCTCCAGGCCGATGCGGATGGGCTCGGCCGCCCACTCCGCCGTCCCCTTGTCCCGGCAGACGACCAGCAGCACCGGCGGGTACCGGAACTTCGCGTAGAGGTGGGCCAGGTAGTAGGCCCAGCTGCTCCGCTTGTCCGGGTCCTTCCTGCCCTGGGCCTCGATCGCCAGCAGGAGGCAGTCGCCACCGGCCACGTCGATCCGCAGCAGCGTGTCCACGTGCCGTTCGAGTGGTCTGATCTCCGTGAGGTCCGTGTCCATGAGCGAAACCGCGACCGGTTCAGGGAAGGGAATGCCCAGAGCGCGGAAGGCACTCGTGAACAGACCGGGATTCTCCTGGAAGATCCGATGATGAGCCTCATGCGGCGAACTGACCATATGCCGGACGCTAGAGGTCCACCGGCCGGTGCGCCCGGGAGAACCTGCGCCCTCACCCGATCGTGTCAGCCCCCGTGACCGGGCATGACACCATCGGTCCGTGCTCGACATCGGCTACTCCCTCTCCCGTCGCTTCCCCGACCCCCCGCAGACCGACTACCGCCGCGCGGACGTCCGCGCGCTGCGCCACGATCTGTTCTCCGGCGACGTCTACCTCGCGGACACCAAGGCGGACCGCGAGGTGTCCACAGCCTGGGGATGGGTGCCGGTGCTCGACTTCGCGTGGGCGCTGTGCGACATCGTCGAGCAGATCGACCAGGACCCGCGCGGCAACCGCTCGCACCGGCGGCAGTACGCGGAGCTGGACTTCACCGAGTCCTCGGACGTCATGATCTTCGAGCGTCGCTTCGGCTGGGTCGACGTCGAGGCGGACTGGATGCCCGGCGACGAGCCCCCGCTCACCTTCAGCCACTCCCTCCTGCGCCGCGAGGCCCGCGACTTCCTGCACGACCTGATCGCCGATCTGGCCGACATGCACGAGGGCCTCGCCGACAACCCCGTGATCTGGGACCTCCAGGCCCGCTTCCCCCGTATGTGAGCCGTCAAGCGAGTCCGCGGCGGCCCGTATCCGCCTCGCACGTCCCCCGCACCCTCGTACCGTGCCTCGCGCGTCCTGCGTACGTCCCTCACGCCTCATACGCGCCTCGTGCGCCCGCAACCCGCAACCCGTAGCCGGGAACCGATTACCGGCAACCAGGCAACCCGTACTTCCTGTACTGCCCGTACGAGATCACCTCCCCCGCCTCCCTCACGCCTCCACCCGCACCCCGATCTGCGCCGCGAACGCCGGTGCCAGCTCCATCAGCTGCGCCGGGCTGATCACCGCACCCGCCAACCGCTCCACGCCCCGCGCGATGTCCAGTTCGGCCACCGTCCGCAGGTCCACCGACTCCATCCGCACCGCGCTGAAGTCCGCCCGCTTCAGCACACACTCCCGGAACTCGACCCGGACCAGCTGTGCGTCCCCGAAGTCCGGCTCGGAGAGCACGCACCCCTCGAAGACGACGTCCTTCAGCCGGGCCTTGCGCAGATTCAGGTAGTCGATCTTCCCGCCCCGGATCACCACCCTCTCCAGCACCGCCCCGTGCAGCTGGACCCCGCCCAGGCGTGCGTCCACCACCTCCACGTCCCGCAGCGACGCCCCCGCGAGATCGGTGCCCACGCCCCGTACGCCGGTCAGGACCGAGTCGATGAAGCGGGCCCGCACCAGCTCCGTACGGTCGAGGCCGCAGCCCTCCAGCGCGCAGTCCATGAACCGCGCACCCGGCCCCGAAGCATCCGCCAGGTCCACCCCGGCGAACCGCACCCCGTCGTAGTCGCCGTCCGGCTCCAGGCCCTCCCCGTCGTACGGAACGAGCGGGGGAAGGCGCACCTCCGGCCGCCGCGCCGCCGCGATGCCGTCCTTCTTGCCCTTGTTGGTCCCGGCCGTCCTGCCCGTACTCGCTGCCATGCCCCCATCGTGACGCACACCACTGACAACGCCCCCGCAGACCGCGTCACGCGCCGCCTCCCCCGATCCGTCGCACCACCGACGATGCGTCGCATCACCGAAGAGTCGCATCACCGAAGAAGCGAAGGGTCGAAGGAGTTCCAGCTATGGACCACATCCACGTCATCGGGGGCGGGCTCACCGCCGCGATCACCGCCGCCGAGTCCGGTGCGCGGGTCACTCTGTACGAGGGTCACCGGACCCTGGGCGGCCGGGCCAGGACCGCGCGCAAGGCCCGGCAACCCGGCGACGAAAGCCCGCCCGGGCGGCTCCGTTGTACGTGGTCCGGGTGTCGATCAATTCTTCGGGAATGTCGATCGCACCCCCGATCGTAGGCACATGCGTCAATCGGGCCATGCCCCGAGAACAGCCGGGAATCCGCCCTCGCGCCCCCGGCACCCGCAGCCCCCGGTCCACAGCCGCGGCCGCCGTCCGCCACTGGATCGCCACCGCCCCCGGCACGTACATCTGGCTGGGCATCCTCTTCGTCACGGCCGTCGTCCTGCGGCAGATGTCGCCCGCCTTCGAGGACGAGTTCCTGCGGGACCGTTCCACCAACCTGCACGAGCTCTCGCGGAACCCCCTCCGCGTCCTGATCTCCAGCGCCCTGTGGATCGACGGCGGCCGCTGGCTCCCGTACGCCGTGCTGTTCACCGTCTTCCACGCCACCGCCGAACACTGGCTCGGCACCCTGCGCTGGCTGACGGTCGCGGTCCTCGCGCACGTACTGGCGACCCTCGTCAGCGAAGGCGTCCTGGCCTGGGCGATCCGGTACGGACACGCCCCGCCGTCGGCCGCCAGCACCCTGGATGTGGGCGTCAGTTACGCGCTGGCCGGGGTCATCGCCGTCCTCACGTACCGCGTACCGCACCCCTGGCGGTACGCCTACGCCTTCGCGGTCCTGGTGGCCTACGGCGTGCCGCTGATCGGCGAGGGCCGCACGTTCACCGATCTGGGCCACTTCACCGCCGTGCTGATCGGCCTCGCCTGCTACCCGCTGACCCGCCGCGGTACGGACCAGGAGACGCAGCGGTCCCCCGCGCAGTAACGTCCCGCCACACATACGCTCGGCATCAGTGGGTACCGGACACCGGAACAGGGACACCAGGGGCATCATGAGCACCGTCAGTACCGTCAACGGCGGCATATCGTTCTGGTACGCGCAGGAGGGCACCCCCGCCCCGCGCGAACCCCTCCCCGGCGACGCGAGCGCCGACGTCTGCATCGTCGGCGGCGGCTACACCGGGCTCTGGACGGCGTACTACCTGAAGAAGGCCGTCCCCTTCCTCAACATCACCGTTCTGGAAGCCAAGTTCTGCGGTTACGGGGCCTCCGGCCGTAACGGCGGCTGGCTCTACAACGGCATCGCGGGCCGCGACCGGTACGCGAAGCTGCACGGCCACGACGCCGCCGTAAGGCTCCAGAAGGCGATGAACGAGACGGTCGGCGAGGTCGTCCGGGTGGCCGCCGAGGAGGAGATCGACGCCGACATCCACCAGGGCGGTGTCCTGGAGGTGGCCCACACCCCGGCGCAGCTGGCCCGCCTCAAGGACTTCCACAGCGTCGAGATCGCGTTCGGCGAGAGCGACCGGGTCCTGCGCGGCGCCCGCGAGACCGCCGAACGTATCCATGTCACCGGCGCCGTCGGCTCCACCTGGACCCCGCACGGTGCCCGGCTGCACCCGGTCAAGCTGGTCAAGGGCCTCGCGGACGCGGTGGAGGCGCTCGGCGTCACGATCCACGAGTCGACGCCCGTCACCGAGATCAAGGCCAAGCACGCAGTCACCCCGTACGGAACGGTCCGCGCCCCGTACATCCTGCGCTGCACCGAGGGCTTCACCGCGAGCCTCAAGGGCCAGAGGCGCACCTGGCTCCCGATGAACTCCTCCATGATCGCCACCGAGCCGCTGCCCGCCCGCATCTGGGACACCATCGGCTGGGAGGGCCGCGAGACCCTCGGCGACATGGCCCACGCCTACCTCTACGCCCAGCGCACCGCCGACGACCGCATCGCGATAGGCGGCCGCGGCTACCCCTACCGCTACGGCTCCGCCACCGACAACGACGGCCGCACCCAGCCCGCCACCGTCGCCGCACTCCGCGACCTGCTGGTCCGCCTCTTCCCCACCACGGCCGGCGTCCGCATCGACCACGCCTGGTCCGGCGTCCTCGGTGTCCCGCGCGACTGGTGCGCCACGGTCACCCTGGACCGCTCCACGGGCCTGGGCTGGGCGGGCGGCTACGTCGGCTCCGGCGTCGCCACGGCCAACCTCGCCGCCCGCACCCTGCGCGACCTGATCCAGCAGGACTCCGGCCAGGCGGGCCCCACCGACCTGACGACGCTCCCCTGGGTGAACCACAAGGTCCGACGCTGGGAACCGGAACCCTTCCGCTGGCTCGGCGTCCACGGCCTGTACGCCGCCTACCGCGCCGCCGACCGCCGCGAGACGTCCTCTCCGCGCCCCGGCACCGACCCGATCGCGAAGACGGCGGACCGCATAGCGGGCCGCCACTGACGCCGGGCTGCAAAGCCGGGCCACGGAACCGGGCTACAGCGCCGGGCTACGGCGCCGGACGCTCCGCCACCAGCACGCCCACCTTGTCGATCCGGTGCTCGGGGTTGCCGAGGGCGTCCCGCCAGAAGTTCCCGGCCGCGTCGTCCTCGGGCGTCGCGCAGGTGGAGATCGTGATCATCGCCCGGGTCGGCTCGACACCGGGCTTGCCCGGCACCTCGGCCCGCTGCTCGGCGAGCGACCGCTCGCTGCGGAAGGAGGTCTGCCGCGTCTCGGTGATCTCATACGTGTAGCGGGTGCCGCCCTCGGTCACGTACACGGAATCGCCCTTGCCGAGATCCGGAAGATCACGCAACACGCCTCCGGCACTGAGCCGGTGCGCGGTGACCAGGTAATTGCCGACGTCTCCCGGCCCGACCCCGCCCTCCTCGCCGTACGGGCTGGAGGCGACGCCCCGGTCCTGGATCCGGCTGCCGGGCCGGTCGTCGGTCGTCCCCTCGTACGGCACGACGTCCAGGTCCTCGACACCGATGGCGGGTATCGCGAGGACGGCGGTGGCGGTGCGGGGATCGGTGCGATCGGCGGGGACGGGGGTGGAGGCGGGGGCCGGCACGGGGGCGGGTACGGGGGCAGGCCCCGAGGCGGGCGCCATCACCGAGCGCCCGGCCGCGGGGAGCGGGGCCTTGTCCTGCGTCCCCCCGCCCGGGCCGCCTGACAGCCCGGCCGCACACCCCAGGCTCAGTACGACGGCGGCACAGCCACCGGCGGCGGTACCGGCGGCGGTACGGGCGACACCACGAAAACGGCGCATGGGCGGCCCCTCCTTCTCCTCCCAGTACACCACCGCCCCCACGATCCGCATACGGACGCCCGTCGCCCGCCCCGCCCGTGAGGCGTGAGGGGCGGGCGACGGCCCGGGAAGCGATCGCCGCCAGGCCACTCCGCCGACAACCTGCCTCCTCAGCCCTCAGCCCCCGACGCTGAGAGCCAGCGTCCAGCGCTCAGCGCCTGAGCCCCGACAGCCGCCCCGCCTTGGCCGTCGCCACCAGTTCCTCCACGGTGGCGAGCTTCACCCGGGGCCGCCCGGCACGCCGGCCCCGCTCCCGTTCGGCGCGGTCGATCGCGGCCAGGCCGCGGGCGTCCACGACGCGGCGGTTGCGCTGCCGGGCGAGCCGGCGGAACGCCCTGGCGTCGCCCGTGGGCGTGGGCAGCACCCCGGCGACCGCGTCGGCCAGGAGCGCGCCGACCGTCTCGGCCGCGCAGGTGCGGTTGGCGCCGATCCCACCGGACGGCCCGCGCTTGATCCAGCCGACGACATAGCTGCCGGGGAGCCCGGCGACCCGGCCGCCCTCGTGCGGGACCGTGCCTGAGGCCTCGTCGAACGGCAGCCCGGGGACCGGGAGGCCCCGGTAGCCGATGGCCCGCAGCAGCAGCCCGGCGCGCAGGTCCGCCATGCCTCCGCCGCCACCACCGCCGTCGCCTCCGTCGCCTCCGTCGGTGACGCGTACCGCGTGCACCCCACCGCCGCCCAGGATCTCCACCGGCTCGGAGTGGAAGCGCAGCACGATGCGCCGGGCCGCCCCTTCACCGCACGCGGGGGACGCGGCCTCCGTCCGCACCCGGGCCAGCCCCCGCAGCACCCCGGCCCGGTCGCCCGCCCCCGCCGCGTCGATCGCCGCCGCCGTACGCGGGTCGTGGTCGTCCACGACCAGCTCCACGCCCTCCAGATGCTTCAGGGCCAGCAGTTCGGAACGGGTGTAAGCGGCGTCCTCCGGCCCCCGTCGCCCCAGCACCACCACCTCGCGGACCCGGCTCGCCCGCAGGGCCTCCAGCGCGTGGGTGGCGATGTCGGTCGCCGCGAGCGTCTGCGGGTCGGCGACCAGAATCCGGGCTACGTCGAGGGCGACGTTGCCGTTGCCCACCACGACGACCCGCTCGGCGGTCAGGTCGACGCCCTGCGCTACGGCCTCGGGATGGGCGTTGTACCAGGCGACGAACGAGGTCGCGGAGAGCACGCCGGGGCTCTCCTCGCCCGGGATGCCGAGCCGCCGGTCCGTGGAAGCGCCGACCGCGTAGATCACCGCGTCGTGGTGGGCGGTCAGCTCCTCGGCGGTGACGTCCCGGCCCACCTCGATGCCCAGGTGCATACGGACCCGGGGGTGGCTGTGGAAACGGGAGAAGGTGTCGCCGACCTTCTTCGTCGCGGGGTGATCGGGCGCCACGCCGTACCGCACCAGGCCGCCCGCCACCGGCAGCCGGTCGATCAGGGTCACCTCCGCACCGGTGTGCAGCAGCAGGTCCTGAGCGGCGTACATCCCCGCCGGACCGGTGCCAACGACGGCCACCCGCAGCGGCCCGAAGTCGGACGGCAGGCTCCGCTCGAAGACCGGCTCGCCCCAGACATGGAAGTTGGGCCCGTCGACACCGGCCCCGGCGGAAGGGAGCTCCTCCCCCTCGTGAAGGGCACCCTCGTAATAGGCGGCGTTGATGTCCGCGTACTCCCGCTGCCCGGCGGGCAGCACGTCCACCGGGAAGATCGCGTCCACCGGGCAGGCGTCCGCGCAGGCCCCGCAGTCGATGCACGCCCGGGGGTCGATGTGGAGCATCTCCGTACGGCCGAAGGCGCGTTCCTCCGGCGTCGGATGGATGCAGTTGACCGGGCACACGGCCACACACGTGGCGTCGTTGCAGCAGGTCTGGGTGATGGCGTAGGTCATGTCCCCGGCTCAGATCAGGTTCGCGCGCTTGTAGAAGGCGAGGGCGGGCTTGGTGAGCAGCCGGGCGGAGGCGAGGAAGTCCATCAGTCCCGAACAGCTGGACCGCATCATCGACTTGTGGTGCTCGTTGCCCTTCGCGGCGGCCAGCGCACGCTTCCGGTCGAGCCCGGCCCTCCGGTAGACCTCCGGGTTCACCATGCTGGTCACGATGAAGTACGAGGCGACGGCGACGACGAACGCGTTGATCTGCCGCCGCGCCCACCCCGCGCCCTCCAGCCGCTTGAGGGTCTCGTCCCGGGCGAACTTCATGTGCCGGGACTCCTCCACCACATGGATGTTGTTGATGGTGCGGACGAACGGCACGACCCGCTCGTCACGCATCCAGTCCCGCTGCATCACGTCGAGGACTTCCTCGGCGACCAGGATCGCCGCGTACGCGGCCTCGCCGAACGCGAGCGTCTTGAAGGCCCGGCCCAGCTCCATCACCCCGCGCCGGGGCCGGTAGTGCGGGGCCCCGAGCTTCTGCGCGCCGCGCGCGAACATGATCGAGTGGCGGCACTCCTCGGCTATCTCGGTCAGCGCCCACTGGAACTCCGCGCCCGCCGGGTTCTTCATGTAGATGTCCCGCAGCACCATCTGCTGAAGGATCATCTCGAACCAGATCCCCGTGCTGGCGACCGAGGCCGCCTCCTGCCGGGTGAGCTCCTTGCGCTGCGCCTCGGTCAACTCACGCCAGTACGGCGTGCCGTAGAGCGTGCTCCACTCGGGGCTCGCGCCGTGGAACTCCTTGTCCAGCGGCGTCTCCCAGTCGACCTCGGTGGCCGGGTCGTACGCCAGCTGCGCGGCCGAGCCGAGCAGCCGCCGCGCGACATCGTCACCCTCGGGACTGTCCTGGACCTTCGACGGAACGGTGCTGCCGGCCATGCTGCGGCTCCTCTGGGTCGAGTGCGGTGATCCTTGATCGTGGCGATGTGTGCGTACAGGGGGCTGCTGTTGGCGTACAGGGTGCTGCCGTGTGCGCACAGGGTGCTGTTGCGGGCGTACAGCGTGGCGATGCGCACGTACAGCGTGGTGGCGCGCGCACTGAGCGGCGGAGTGCGTACGACAACAGCCCCCTGCTGCCCGGGCAGCGGCCGGATGCCCCACCCCCTTGTTAGACGCAAGGTATAACAAGGAGCCCGGGCCGCCTACCCCTCGGTAGAAATCGGCCCGGGCCCCTCACCGCACCTCCCCGTCGACTACCGGGGGTCCTGGCCGAACTTCGAGGTCGACCAGAGGTAGCCGAGCACCACGAGCCCGAGACTCCAGCCGACGGTCAGCCAGCCGTTGTGGCCGATCTCGCTGCCGAGCAGCAGGCCGCGCAGGGTCTCGATGGCGGGCGTGAACGGCTGGTACTCGGCGATCGGCTGGAACCAGCCCGGCATCGTCCCGACCGGGATGAAGGCGCTGGACAGGAGAGGCAGCAGGATCATCGGCAGGGCGTTGTTGCTGGCGGCCTCGGCGTTCGGACTGATCAGGCCCATGCCGACCGCGACCCAGGTGAGGGCCGAGGCGAAGAGCACGAGCAGCCCGAACGCCGCCAGCCACTCCAGGGCGGTGACGCCCGTCGGCCGGAAGCCGATGGCCACGGCGACGGCGCCCACCAGGACCACGCTCAGAACGCTCTGCAGCACGCTGCCGACGACATGTCCGACGAGCACGGAGCCGCGGTGGATCGCCATGGTGCGGAAGCGGGCGATGATGCCCTCGGTCATGTCGTTGGAGACGGAGACAGCGGTCCCGACCACGGTGGAGCCGACCGTCATCAGCAGCAGCCCCGGAACGATGTAGGCGATGTACTCGGCGCGATCGGCGCCCCCGCCGCCGAGGCCCGCGCTCATCACATCGCCGAAGATGTAGACGAAAAGCAGCAGGAGCATGACAGGCGTGAGCAGCAGGTTCAGGGTGAGGGAGGGGTAGCGCCGGGCGTGCAGGAGGTTGCGGCGCAGCATGGTGTTCGAGTCGCGGACGGCGAGGGCGAGGGAGCTCATCGGAGTGCCTCCTTGGGCTGGTCGTTCCGGGCGGGAGCGCCGGATCCGGTGAGGGCGAAGAACACGTCGTCGAGGTCGGGGGTGTGGACGGTCAACTCGTCGGCCTCGATCCCGGCCGAGTCCAACCAGTCGAGAATGGAGCGCAGTTCGCGCTGACTGCCGTCGCTGGGAAGGCGCAATGCCAGCGCCTGGTCGTCGCGCGCGGCCTGGTGCAGGGCGGAGGCGGCGGACCGGTAGGCGTCCGGGTCGGTGAAGCGGAGCCGGACGTGCCCGCCCGGAACGATCCGCTTCAACTCCTCGGCGCTGCCCTCGGCGGCGATCTTCCCGTCGTTGAGCACGGCGATACGGTCGGCCAACTCGTCGGCCTCCTCCAGGTACTGGGTGGTGAGGAAGACGGTGACGCCGCCGGCGACCAGCTCGCGGATGATCCCCCACATGGTGTGGCGGGAACGCGGGTCGAGACCCGTGGTCGGTTCGTCGAGGAAGATGATCCGCGGGGAGCCGACCAGCGTCATGGCGATGTCCAGGCGGCGCTTCATGCCGCCGGAATAGCCCGCTACCGTCTTCTTCGCCGCCTCCGCGAGGTCGAAGCGCTCCAGCAGTTCGGCGGCGACCCGTCGGCCCTCGCGGCGCGGAAGACGGTGCAGGTCCGCCATCAGCAGCATGTTCTCCTCACCGGTGATCAGGCCGTCCACGGCGGAGAACTGCCCGGTGACACCGATCGCGCCACGCACGGCCTGGGGATCGACGGCCAGGTCATGGCCGCCGACGCTCAACCGGCCGGCATCGGCGGTGATGAGGGTGGACAGAATCTTGACGGCGGTGGTCTTGCCCGCGCCGTTGGGGCCGAGCAGGGAGAAGACCGTGCCCTCGGGCACCGACAGGTCGATGCCGTCGAGCACGAGCTTGTCGCCGTAGGACTTGCGCAGTCCGGTGGCGGTGATCGCCTGCGTCGCAGCCTTCTCGGCAAGCGGCGCGGAGGCCCGGATGACAGTCATGCTGGTTCCCTTTCGTCAGCGGTGAGTCGGGCGTGGGGCGGCGAGGCGTACATGACCGGTGAGGCGGACATGACTGGTCAGTCCGACGTGACCGGTCAGTCGGGCATGGGTGGGTAGCCGGGCATGGGGCAGTGAGGCGGGCGTGGGCCGGTCAGGCGGACGTGGGCGGGGTCAGGCGCGGCGGACGATGATGTCGCCGGCCCCGCTCCGGGCGTGCACCTCGACGGTCTCGTCGGAGCCCTCGGGACCGGCGGCGGCGCCGAGCGAGTTGCGTACGGTGCCGAACTTGGGGTTCAGGTCGAGCCAGGCGGCGGTGCCCTCGTGGATGCCCACTTCGAGGTCGCCGACGGAGGTACGCAGAGCGATGCGGCCACGCATCACATCGCCGACACGGATGCGCCCGTTGGAGGAGGTCGCATCGACCCCCGCACGGGCGACGCCGATCTCGATCCGCCCGTTGGCGGACTTGGCGACGACACTGCCGTGCGCGACGCCCACGGAGATGTCGCCGTTGGCCGCGTTGACCTTCAGCTCACCACCGACCTCGTCGATCCCGGTCGCACCGTTGCCGTTCTTGACGGCAGCCGCCCCGCCGACCGCGCCGACCTCGACCCGGCCGGATCCGACGATTTCGGCGTCCCCGGCCGAGCGGACCAGCCGGATGTCGCCGTGGTCGGTCCTGAGCTCGGCGCGGGCGGCCTCGGCCACCTGAAGATCTCCGAGCGAGGTCGTGAGCTTCACGTCCCCGAGGGGACCTTCGCAGACGAAGCCACCCAGGGCGGACGTGCCCCGGACGTCGGAGCCCGCGGGCAGTTCGACGCTCACGACGACGGTGCCGGGCCTGCCGAACAGGGACCGCTTCCTGGGGGTCTTGACGGTGAGCCGCCCGCCCGAGCAGGAGACCTGGGTCTGCCGCACGGCGCGTACGTCGTCCTCGTCGGATCCGTTGCCCGGCAGCACCTCGACGACCGTGTCGGTGCGCTTGCCGGCAGCGATACGGGCAGTGCCGGCGTCCAGCTCGATGACGGCGGAGATCGGCTCAGGAGTATCGAAAGAAGGCATGGCGGTCCCGTCCTCTTGGCTCGGTGGATGATGAGTGATCGGTGACGTCGGCCGGATCGGCGATCCGCCGGTGAAGGTGGGACTGGGGTCCGGCGAGGCCGGAGGGTCCCGGTGCCGGGGCCTGTCGTCGAACTGCCGCCTGCCGGGCGACGACTGCAGTTCGACGACAGGCCCTAGCGGACCCAGCCGGTGAAGCCGCGACCGCCGTAGTCCTCGCCCCGGCCCGGGGCGCTCGCACGCCCCCCACCGTCGAGGGAGACGGACACGGCCCGCACGAGCCAGGCGTTGACGGACAGCCCCTCCGCCGCCGCCGCGCTCTCGGCGCGGCCCTTGAGATGGGCGGGGAGGCGGAGGTTGATCCGCACCATGGTGCCGTCTTCGCCCTCCCCGGCCGGCGGCGCGGCCACGACGGGAGCCGAGACCGGCTCCCGCGCCTCCTGCGCCGGCTCGGGCATGGGCGGCGGCGTCACCACGAACTCGGGATCGAGCCCGCGCAGCCGCACATCGACCGAACCGGGCGCCAGCTCCCGAGTGACCTCACCCATGGCCGCGGAGAGCACATTGAGCAGGGTCAGCCGGGCGGCGGACTCCAGGGGGGCACTGAGCCGCTCGGCCAGGGCCCGGGCTTCGTCACCGCTGGCATCCGCGGCGACGGCGAGTTCCCGCCGGAGGTTGTCGACGTAGGGGGTGAGATCCATGACGCCATGATGGCACACAAATGGCGCCACGTCGAGCCACTGTGGCGCACTCCCCATAAAGACGCCCCTGACCTGCAAAGTCATCACCTGGAGCGCCGCAGTGGCACCCCATGAGCACCCCGAACAACCAACAGTGACGCCACACCGGCACCGGGTGGCACCACATGGCACCACCAGGCAGACATGCTCCTCGGCACGGAAGCCGAGACGGCGAACAGCTCCTGTTCGCCCCCTTCGCGGCTTCCGGCGGTACAGCTCGCCAGGATCACTCGGGAGCTGGAACCCCTATCGAAATGATCTCCGAGGCGGCCGGATCATCGCGGGAGTGACGATGCGAGTCCGGGACGGCACGGCCGGAGCCTCGGAACGCCGGTGAGGACGCGGCCCGGCTGCCGCACGCCCGCTTCAACGAGGCATGCCTTCAGCGACAGCATTCTGGTTCAGGCGTGACCAGGCTCCAACGCCCAAGGCTGTTCCGATGCCCAGGAACGCGCCGACCCCGGCGGGCACCACCCACTGCGTCACCGAAGGCGCGGCATCACCGCCGTTCCCGGTGAGGGCGACCGCAGCGGTCAGCAGTCCGTACGGGATCAACAGCGTTCCCGCCCAGGCCGGGGGAAGCAACAGCCACCGGGGGAGTCTCCGCCCCCATGGCCGGACGAGGGCGAATGCCAGCATCACCCCCATCAGCGCCAGCACGGCCGTGAAGTCGATGCCATGCCGTTCGAGCCACACCAACGCATCGGGGGCACCATTCCTCTCGAACTCGCCCGTCACGTCGAACCCGTCCGCAAGCCCCGCCCTGCCGCCGAATGCCCAGTACATCTTCATAGCGACATAGGGCGCGGCAGCCGCGCCGCCCAGCGCCACGACCGTCCGAGCCGCCCTTGGCGTCACCACGCGCGTCATCACCGCTCCCGCCCAGCGCCTTCACCGGGCCAACGGCTGTCGTCGGCCCGGTTCCACCGTGCTCCCGTTCCGGCGTCCAGGCGTCATGCCTGGGTACCGTCGCCACGACGGGCCCTCCCCCGAGTGACGGAAGCACGGTCATCCGCTGGTACGCGATGCGTTCAGGCGTCTCCAGCAGGCGAGTGCGCACCGGGGATGAGGAAGGCCTCATGGATGCCGTCCCGCATCCCCCAGCGGATCCGCAGGCGGCGGAACCAACGCCAGCCCCTCGCCCAGTTCACGCGCCGACCAAAAGAAGCCCAGGTCAGACACACCTGACCTGGGCTTCCCACCGAGCCCCCTGTCGGATTCGAACCGACGACCTACGCATTACAAGTGCGTTGCTCTGGCCAGCTGAGCTAAGGAGGCGTGCCGGAGCAGTCTAACCAACCCCGCGCCCCGCCCGTCCGCGTTTTCCATGTGCCCTGGACTACTGACAGATCAGGGAACGCCAGGTAGCGTCACGGCAGGTCCGCTCAAGTGGACCAGACCACTCCCTACTCGGATCGTCCGGCACGTTCCTGCCGGTGGAGGAGAAGATTCAGCATGGCCAGTGTCACGTTCGACAAGGCGTCCCGCGTCTACCCCGGCTCCACCAAGCCGGCTGTGGACCAGCTCGAAATCGACATCGCGGACGGTGAGTTCCTCGTCCTCGTCGGTCCTTCCGGTTGTGGAAAGTCGACCTCCCTGCGCATGCTCGCGGGTCTTGAGGACGTCAACGGCGGCGCGATCCGCATCGGCGACCGTGATGTCACGCACCTGCCGCCCAAGGACCGGGACATCGCCATGGTGTTCCAGAACTACGCGCTCTACCCGCACATGACCGTCGCGGACAACATGGGCTTCGCGCTCAAGATCGCCGGTGTGAACAAGACCGACATCCGGGCGAAGGTCGAAGAGGCCGCCAAGATGCTGGACCTCACCGAGTACCTGGACCGCAAGCCGAAGGCGCTCTCCGGTGGTCAGCGCCAGCGTGTGGCGATGGGCCGGGCCATCGTTCGGGAGCCGCAGGTCTTCCTCATGGACGAGCCGCTGTCGAACCTCGACGCCAAGCTCCGTGTCTCCACCCGTACGCAGATCGCCTCGCTCCAGCGCCGCCTGGGCATCACCACGGTCTACGTCACCCACGACCAGGTCGAGGCCCTCACCATGGGGGACCGGGTCGCGGTGCTGAAGGACGGGCTGCTCCAGCAGGTCGACTCGCCGCGCAACATGTACGACCGCCCGGCCAACCTCTTCGTCGCCGGGTTCATCGGCTCCCCCGCGATGAACCTCGTCGAGGTTCCGATCACCGACGGCGGCGTGAAGTTCGGCAACAGCGTCGTGCCGGTCTCCCGCGAGGCGCTCAGCGCCGCCACGAACCGCGGTGAGACCACCGTCACGGTCGGCATCCGGCCGGAGCACTTCGACATCGTCGAGCACGGGGGCGCCGCCGCCCAGTCGCTGGCCAAGGGCGCCTCGGGCGAGCCGGCCGGTCTCGCCGTCTCCGTCAACGTCGTCGAGGAGCTCGGCGCCGACGGGTTCGTCTACGGCGGCGCGCAGGTCGCCGGCGAGCACAAGGACCTGGTCGTCCGTGTCGGCGGGCGCGCCGTCCCGGAGAAGGGCACCGAGCTGCACGTCGTCCCGCGCCCGGACGAGCTGCACGTCTTCTCGACCTCCACCGGTGAGCGTCTCTCCAACTGACCCGCCGCCTGCCGTACGCTCGGGCCCCGCGCTCCCCGCAAGGGAGGCGCGGGGCCGTTTGCGTGGTCGCGGCGCGTTTGGGTTTCGACGCCGGATGAGGTCAAATACCCCGGCACACAGGGCATTTCGCCTTGGTTCGTCAACCTGGTATTCGAAAGGGCGCGTCGAACCATCCCCCGCGAGGGTGACGAAATGTCGCCAAGTCATCACTGGCCGCTACGCTCGCTGCGTGACCCACACCGCGCGCCGCATCGGCCGATCCCTCGCTCTCGTCCTGCCCGTCGTCATGGTTCTGTCCGGGACCCTCGCGGTCACCACTGTTCCGTGGGCCGCGCCGGACAACGACTCCACGCTGCTGGCCGCCTCCTCGGAGACCGTGTCCAAACCAGCGAAGCCGCGGGCCCCGCAGGAGATCCTTCGCGAGAAGCTGCTCGTGGAGCTCCAGGAGAAGGACCCGGGCACCGCGCTCACGGCTCTCCAGCGCGCCGTGGAGCAGCGCCCGTCGCTCGCCCGCCACTGCATGTCGATCGCGAAGGCGCTCGGCAAGGCCGCCGTCGAGCAGTACGGTCCGACCCGCGCTCAGCGCTTCTCCCGCCCCGTCTGCGACACCTCGTTCGCCTCCGGCGTCGCCCAGTTCAGCTGAGACCGGTGGGCGGTGGCTCGGAGCGCCGCCGCCCGCCCGCGGGCAGCGCCTATCGTGCCTGCCATGCATACGTATCCGACACAGGCCGTGATCCTTGCCGGTGGCCAGGGGTCGCGGCTGCGGCCGTACACCGACGACCGCCCCAAGCCGATGGTCGAGATCCCCGGGACCGGGACGCCGATCATCGGCCATCAGCTGTCCTGGCTGGCCGCCGAAGGAGTCACCGACGCCGTGGTCTCCTGCGGGCATCTCGCCGAGGTGCTCCAGGAGTGGCTGGAGGCGGCCGTGCTGCCGCTCCGGGTCACCACGGTCGTGGAGACCGAGCCCCTGGGGCGCGGCGGCGGGCTGAAGTACGCGGCCGAGCGCCTGCCCGACGCAGATCAGCCGTGGTACGCCACGAACGGTGACATCTGGACGCGCTTCTCCTTGCGCGAGATGGCCGCCTTCCACGCCGAGCGCGACGCCACCGCCACTCTGGCCCTCGCCCGGCCCCGCATCCCGTGGGGTGCCGTGGAGACGGACGCGTTCGGGCACATCACCGACTTCATCGAGTCGCCGCCCTCCCCGTATCTGATCAACGCCGGAGTGTACGTGTTCTCGCCCGCGTTCACGAAGCTGCTGCCGGACCGCGGCGACCATGAGCGGACGACGTTCCCCCGCCTCGCCCGCGAGCGCCGGCTCGCCGGGTATCCACTGCCGCACGGGGCGTACTGGCGGGCCATCGACACCGCGAAGGATCTGACCGAGGCGGCCCGGGAGCTGGGCTCGCACGGGGGCTGACGGCCGCCCGTACGTGCGGCCGTGTGTGCTGGCGTGCGCCGCGCCGCTGGAGCCCGTACGTACCGGTGAGCGCGGGAGAGGGCGGTCCCCACCCTGTTCGGTGGGGACCGCCCTCTCCGTCTGACGAAGCCCTACGAGGAACCTTACGAAGCTCTACGGAGCGGGCTCAGCCGAGGAGGCCGCCGATCGGGTTCCGGCCGCCGCCGCCGGAGGTCGAGCCCTCGCCACCGGAGGAGGTCGAGCCTCCGGTGGGCTCCGGTTCGCCGCCGCCGGAGGAGCCGTCGCCGCCGGTGGAGCCGGAGGAGGTGGGGCCCGCGCTGGTGGTGGACGGGGGCTGCTGGGGGGTGGACTGCTGCGGGGGTGCCTGGCCGGTGCCCTGGGTCTGGCTGGGCTGGGTGCTGCCCGAACCGGTGCTCTGACCGCCCGAGTCGCGGGTCGCGCCGGGGCTGGTCTCGCCCGTGCCGGGCGTGTTCGCGGCACCGGAGCTGGAGGGTTCGGGGCGTCGCTCCTCTTCCGGCGTACGGGGGGCCTCGCGCTCGCCGGTGGACTCCTGGGGCAGCGGCATGCCGGGAAGGCGGTTGGTGGGGTAGTCGCTGCGGCCGGGGACGGTGACGACCCCGGTGGAGCGGACCGCGCCGCCGAGGACGGAGCCGACCAGCAGGGTGAGGCCGATGACGACGCTGGCGGCGACGGTCCCGCGGCGCAGGACCCGGCGGCGCAGGTCCCAGATCTCGGAGCGCGGGCCGAGCTTGCGCCAGGCCTCTCCGGCCAGCCGCCCGTCCACGGAGTAGACGGGGGCGCCCGCGATGATCAGGGGGCTCCAGGCGGCCAGGAAGATGATGTCGGGCGCCTCGTACACCGGGACCGTACGCCAGCTCACCGTCACCAGGAGGGCGGCGGAGAGCAGGGCGCCGACCGAGGCGGCGACGCGCTGCCAGAGGCCGAGGACGGTGAGGACGCCGACGACGACCTGGAGGAAGGCGATGGTCAGGCCCGCGCCGACGGGGTGGGAGAGGGCGAAGTCGCGCAGGGGCTCGGCCGCCGCCCAGGGGTTCAGGGAGGTCAGCCACTTCACCATCGAGCCGCGTTCGCCGCCGTCGAAGTAGACGGGGTCGCACAGCTTGCCCATGCCCGCGTAGATGCAGATGAAGCCGAGGAAGACCCGCATGGGGAGCAGGACGACGCCCAGGTTCATCCGGTGGCCGGGGTAGTAGGCGTGCCGGACGGGGTCGTTGCCGTGGCGGCGGGCGCGGGCCTCGGCCGTCTCGTCGTGCTCGCCGTCACCGCCGGGTCCGTCGAGGCCGTCCGGGCCCTCGGGGCCGTCGACCGGGTCGTACGCGCCGACGGCCTGGCGCATGGGCGGCAGCAGCGGGCCGGTGGATCCGGGCTGGTGCGGGGCGGTCAGTACGGGATTGGGCTGCGTCTCCTCCAGGAGCGGGATGACCTGCGTCGCGCCCGTCCCGTGGCCGTCGCCGGAGGCCCCGCCGAGTCCGGCATCGAGATGCCCGGCGGTGGAGTTGCGCATGGCCTGGAGGAGGCCCGTCGCGCCGGGGTCGCCCGGGGCGGACTTACCGCTCCAGACGACGGGTGCCCGCCTTCGGCCTCCGGCCGCGCCGCTCATCGCGGGGATGCGGGCCGTGGCCGCGGGGGCACCGCGCAGCCGTGCGCGCTGGCCCGGGGGGAGCTGCACCCGGAAGCTGGCGTGGTTGACGATGACCTGCGCGGGGTCGCTGTCCACCTTGGTCATGCTCAGGGCGGGTTGCTCGTCGAACCGAGGCGTTCTGGTGTCCACACTCATCTAACCGAGTGATGTGTGTTTAGGACACTGCCTTGACCGCACCAGATGTGTCCGAGACCCGTCAAGATCAGGCCAAACTCGGGCATCCTGGAACTGTGTTCGGCGTTCGCGCGTCAACTCGCCCGGCGGACGAGCCCATTGCCGCGCGAACGCCGACTGGTGCCGGCACGGCTGCCGACCGGTGCCGGTGCGGCTACGCGCGGCGGCGCGCCACCTCGTACAGGACGATGCCCGCCGCGACACCGGCGTTGAGGGACTCGGCGCCACCCGGCATGGAGATCCGCACACGGTAGTCGCAGGTCTCGCCGACGAGGCGGCCGAGACCCTTGCCCTCGCTGCCGATGACGATGACGACCGGGCCGTCCAGCGCCTCCAGGTCCTCCACCGTGTGCTCGCCGTCGGCGGCCAGGCCGACGACCGTGAGGCCCGCCTTCTGGTAGCCCTCCAGCGCGCGGGTCAGGTTGGTGACCCGGGATACCGGGGTGCGGGCCGCCGTACCGGCCGAGGACTTCCACGCACCGGCGGTCATACCGGCCGCCCGGCGCTCGGGGACGACCACGCCGTGGCCGCCGAACGCGGAGACCGAGCGGACGATCGCGCCCAGGTTGCGCGGGTCGGTCACCCCGTCGAGGGCGACGATCAGCGGGTCCTCGTTGTTGTCGTACGCGGCGGCGGTGAGGTCCTCCGGGTGCGCGTACTCGTACGGCGGGACCTGGAGGACGAGGCCCTGGTGGTTCAGGCCGTTCGTCATCCGGTCCAGCTCGGGGCGCGGTGCCTCCATCAGGTTGATGTTGCCGCGCTCGCCCGCGAGCTTGAGCACGTCACGGACGCGCTCGTCGTTGTCGATGAACTGCTGGACGTACAGCGTGACGGCGGGCACGCCGTCGCGCAGGGCCTCGAAGACCGGGTTGCGGCCGACGACCATCTCCGAGGTGCCCTTGACGCCGCCGCGCCGGGGGGCCGGGCGGCGGGCGGCGGCCTGCTTGGCCTGGACGTTGGCGATGCGGTTCTTCTTGTGTCCCTTGCGGGCGGAGGCCGGAGGGGTCGGGCCCTTGCCTTCGAGACCACGGCGTCGCTGGCCACCGCTGCCGACCTGCGCGCCCTTCTTGTTGGACGTGCGGCGGTTCCTGCGCTGGCTGTTCCCGGCCATGATCTACCTGTTTCGTTGCTTTCAGACGTGCGTACGTTTAAGGAAAGTGTGCCGCCCGGATCGCCGGGCGGCACAATCTCACTGCTCGGAGCGGGTGCTCAGCGCGGTCCCAGCGTCCACCGGGGGCCGGTGGGACTGTCCTCGATGACGAGGCCGGACTGGTTGAGCTGCTCGCGGATGGCGTCGGCGGCGGCCCAGTCCTTGCGGGCCCGGGCCGCCTGCCGCTGGTCGAGGACGAGGCTCACGAGGGTGTCGACGACCCCGTGCAGATCCTCACCCCGGTCGCCCTCGCCCGCCCAGTGCGGGTCGAGCGGGTCGAGGCCCAGGACGCCGAGCATGGCCCGGACCTCGGCGAGGCGGGCGGCTGCGGCTTCCTTGTCGTCGGCGGCGAGCGCGCTGTTGCCCTGGCGGACGGCGGTGTGGACGATCGCGAGGGCCTGCGGCACACCCAGGTCCTCGTCCATCGCCTCGGCGAAGGCGGGCGGCACCTCGGCGGCGGGGGGAACGGTCTCCCCCGCCTTCTCGATGGCGCGCTGGACGAAGCCCTCGATCCGCGCGAACGCGGACTCGGCCTCGCGCAGGGCCTCCTCGCTGTACTCGATCATCGACCGGTAGTGCGGGGTGCCCAGGTAGTAGCGCAGGACGATCGGGCGCCAGTGCTTGACCATCTCGCTGACGAGGACGGAGTTGCCCAGCGACTTGGACATCTTCTCGCCGGACATGGTGACCCAGCCGTTGTGCACCCAGTAGTTGGCGAACGCGTCGCCGAACGCCTTGGCCTGGGCGATCTCGTTCTCGTGGTGCGGGAAGATCAGGTCGATGCCGCCGCCGTGGATGTCGAAGGCGGAGCCCAGGTACTTGTGTGCCATGGCCGAGCACTCCAGGTGCCAGCCGGGCCGGCCGCGGCCCCACGGGGTCTCCCAGCTGGGCTCACCCGGCTTGGTCGCCTTCCACATCGCGAAGTCCCGCTGGTCCCGCTTGCCGGTCTCGCCGTCGCCGGAGGGCTGGCGCAGATCGTCCAGCTCCTGGTTGGAGAGCTCCAGGTAACCGGGGAGGGACCGGACGTCGAAGTAGACGTTGCCCTCGGCCTCGTAGGCGTGACCCCGCTCGATGAGACCGCGCATCATCTCGATCATCTCGGGGATGTGGCCGGTGGCACGGGGCTCGTAGGTGGGCGGCAGGCAGCCGAGCACGTCGTAGCCGTCGTTGAACGCGCGCTCGTTCTCGTACCCGATCGACCACCAGGGGCGGCCCTGCTCGGCGGACTTCGTGATGATCTTGTCGTCGATGTCGGTGACGTTCCGGATGAACGTGACGTCGTAGCCGCGGTAGGTGAACCAGCGGCGCATGATGTCGAAGTTCAGGCCCGAGCGGATGTGGCCGATATGCGGTGCTGCCTGGACGGTGGCGCCACAGAGGTAGATCGAGACACAGCCTGCTGTGAGCGGGACGAAGTCACGGATCTGCCGGGCGCTGGTGTCGTGCAGGCGAATAGTCACGCCTCAAGGGTAGTAGGCCGACACCAGTGCCCCGCGACCCTCGGGGATCGAGGGGACAACTTTCTGATACCGGGATGCCTCTTTCCGGTACCGGGATGCCTCGAACCGGCCCCGAGAGCGTTCCCCGGGGCGCGCGAGAGGCCTCCGGAGGCCTCAGATGCTGCCGACGACCTTCCGCGGCGAGATCCGGACGACCACACGGGGGGCGTCGGCGGCGGAGTCCGGGTTGAACTCCGCGTACGGCTTGCCGGTGTACTTCACCGCGAGCTCGTCGATCAGCTCCTGCCCGCCGTCCGTCGTCAGCGTCGCCTCGCCGCGGATCTCGGCGTAGCTGTACGGGGCGTCGAAGGGCTGGACGAGCACGGTGACGCGCGGGTCGCGGCGGAGGTTCTTCTCCTTGCGGCGGCCGATCGTGGTGGAGATCAGCACGTCGTCGCCGTCGCGCGTGACCCACACCGGGGAGACCTGGGGGCTGCCGTCGGGCTGGATGGTGGCGATGTTGACGAAGACGGGGGTGTCGAGCAGGTTCTTGAGCTCGGTGGAGAGTGCGGCGGTCATGCGTACGTCCTCCTGGTCCCTGCGGGAGATCGGTTCGGTGATCAGGCCCGGTGCTTCTACCCCGTAACCGGGCGCGGCCCCGGCTCCTTCGCGCCCGTTCACCCGTTCACCCGTTCCCCGCACGTCCCGCCGGAAGGGCGAACGCGAGGGCCGCGCCGGTCAGCGGGCCCGGTAGACCAGCGCGGTCGCGATCCCCGCGATGCCCTCGCCGCGACCGGTGAAGCCGAGCCCGTCGGAGGTGGCGGCGGAGAGCGAGACCGGTGCGCCCACCGCGGCGGACAGCACCTTCTGCGCCTCCTCGCGCCGCTTGCCGATCTTCGGGCGGAGGCCGACGACCTGGACGGCCACGTTCCCGATCTCGAAGCCCTCGGCGCGGACGATCCGGGCGGCCTCGGTGAGCAGCGTGATGCCCGCGGCGCCGGACCACTCGGGGCGGCCGGTGCCGAAGTGCTGCCCGAGGTCGCCGAGGCCCGCCGCGGAGAAGAGCGCGTTGCAGGCGGCGTGCGCGACGACGTCGGCGTCGGAGTGACCGGCGAGTCCGGGGCCCTCGCCCTCCCACTTCAGGCCCGCGCACCAGAGCTCGCGGCCCTCCTCGAAGGCGTGGATGTCGGTGCCGATCCCGACGAGCGGGATGACGGGGGCGGGGGGCCCCGCGGCGTGCTGCTCAGAAACCATCGTTGGCCCTCCTGCGGGCGAGTACCGCTTCGGCCAGTACCAGATCGAGCGGCCGGGTCACCTTGAACGCCTCCTCGTGCCCGGGGACGACGACCACCGGCGCGCCGAGGCGTTCCACCATGCCCGCGTCGTCCGTGGCGCCCTCGCCGTCGAGCGCGACCTCGGCGTGGGCCCGCACCAGCGTGTCCCGGTCGAAGCCCTGCGGGGTCTGCACCGCGCGCAGCCTGGCCCGTACGGGGGTGGCGAGCACCGGCTCCGGCTCCCCGGCCGCCTCTGCGGGCTCGACCTCCTTGACGGTGTCCGCGACGGGCAGCGCGGGAACGACGGCGGGCGCCCCGCCCCGGACGGCCTCGACCACCGCGTCGACCGTGTCGACCGGCACCAGGGGACGGGCGGCGTCGTGGACCAGGACGACGGATACGTCCTCGGGCAGCGCGTCGAGGCCGAGGCCCACCGACTCCTGCCGGGTGTCACCGCCCGGCACCACCAGGTAGTCGGTGTGCTCGGGCAGCACGTGCTCGTCGAGGAGGTGCTTCACCTCGGGCGCGCCGTCCGGCGGGGCGACGACCACGACCAGGGAGACCGACCGGGAGGCGGCCATGGCGCGGACCGCGTGGATCAGCATCGGCGTACCGCCGAGGACGCGGAGGGCCTTGGGCGCGCCCGGCCCCAGGCGCACGCCCCGTCCGGCCGCGGGGATCACCGCGGCGGTACGGGGAGGGCGCGACGGGCCGGACGGCGGGGGCGTCGATGACATCGGGTGCACTCCGAAGGTCCGAAGGTTCGGCAGGTTTGTCTTCCGTGCCGACATGGGTAGGGGCCCAGCGAGCCGGGCAGGACGCCCTGTCTCGAACCGGGCCCCTTCCGTGACACCCGGTCGGGACAGCACGTCCGGTCGGGACAGGCACTCCGCACGAGTGGACGGCACGTAGAAGAGCGGCCGGTGCCGGTGCCAGTACGTGTCACGGGCCCGGAGATGGATGATTCGGGTCCGAACATGCCGCAGCGCCCGACGACACAGCGTAAAAACGACTGGTCAGCGGGCACCGCGGCACATTCATACGACCGGATTCATTCGACCGGTGCGACCCGGTTCAGGACGCGAGGACCTCGTCGAGCAGAGCCTCGGCCTTGTCCTCGTTCGTGTTCTCCGCGAGAGCGAGCTCGCTCACCAGGATCTGGCGGGCCTTGGCGAGCATGCGCTTCTCTCCGGCGGAGAGACCGCGCTCGCGCTCGCGACGCCACAGGTCACGCACTACTTCGGCGACCTTGATGACATCGCCGGAGGCGAGCTTTTCGAGATTTGCCTTGTAACGCCGGGACCAGTTCGTCGGCTCTTCGGCGTACGGCGCGCGCAGCACCTCGAAGACCCGGTCCAGCCCGTCCTGCCCGACCACGTCGCGCACGCCTACGAACTCCGCATTGTCCGCCGGCACACGAACCGTCAAGTCGCCCTGGGCGACCTTGAGCACCAAGTAGGTCTTGTCCACGCCTTTGATCTGGCGAGTTTCGATAGCCTCGATCAGCGCGGCCCCGTGATGGGGATAGACCACGGTGTCGCCAACCTTGAACGTCATGTGACAGGTACCCCTTCCGTGGCTATCCAGAGTAACACGAGAATCGCCTCTCCTGAATGGCGTTTTCGCAGGTCAGGGCATATCTCGGGGCTTGACAACAGCGACACGAACGTGCTGCGGAAGGCTTCCGGAAGGCGGTATTCGCAGGTCGGAGCCGTTGTGCACCCGGCGTGAAACGCCCACGTCACGCAGCCCGGAAGCCCCACAGAAGAGGCCGAAAGTCCCGTTTTGCCGGTTTCTGGATGACGATCATTCCGCACCCCGTTCGAGGATCGCTCACCCGTACGGGTGCAAGTGTCGGACCGCAATGAAATTGATCAAGCCAAACGCCCTGCCGCACCTTTCGCGGAATGCGTCGCCGCCGGAAGAATTGATCACGCGGATTACGTGAACGGCAGGCGACTTACCGGCTGGTAGACCTTCATCGGTTACCGGCTGGTAGACCTCAGAGGGCGTCCAAGGGCCCCAAGGGCCTCCCAGGGGCCCCAAGGGCCTCCAGGTGAACGCTCCCCGTCCGCTCTCCGCCGACGTCCTCCCCCGGGCACCCCAGGGCGCCGTCCGGCAGCGCTCGGGGAAGTGGCGGAGCGCGTAGGGGCGGGTCGGGTGCAGGGCAGGAGCGGTGGCTCGGTAGCCTAAGGCCGCTGACACACCCTTAGGGCGGCTTTACGTCACTCCTTCCGCCGCCGCTCTCGGGAGGGTCGGCACGACGTACGAAGCCCGCAGTCCGACTCGTTCAAGGAGTTGCCGCCGCCGTGAGCCGCAGCCTTCGACACGGCGCTCTCGCCGCCACCGCCACCGTGTTCTCGATCGTCACGCTGTCCGCCTGCGGTGCAGGCAACAACGCGGAGACGCTCCAGATCAGGCCGGACAACGCGGCCACCTCGGTCGGCACCATCAAGATCCAGAACGTCAACGTCCTCACGCAGCCCGAGGGCGGCGCCGACGGCACCGCCGTCGTCGCCGCGACGCTGTTCAACGACGGCACCGAGCGCGAGGTGCTGGAGGCCGTCACCCTGCCCGGCAGCGACGCCGAGGTGAACCTCCAGGCCGCCGACGGCAAGGGCCCCATCGTGGTCCCGGCCGGCGGGCGGGTCGTCATCGGCGGCAAGGGCAACGCCTCCGCCGTGATCGAGAACAGCGGCGAGGCGGCCCGCGACGGCGATGTGCAGCAGGTCGTCTTCAAGCTGAGCCGGACCGGCGACGTCGGCCTCGGCGCCAGCGTCTTCCCGGCGGAGGGCTTCTTCGAGGACTTCGGTCCCAGCCCGAAGGCAGAGGCGCCCTCGCCGAAGCCGGACACGGCCACCTCGGAGACGCCGTCCGGCGACGGCGAGACCCCGGGCACGCCCGAGGGCGAGACGCCCGGCACCCCGGCGGACGGCGCGGGCGCGGAGGGTGCCCAGGGCGCCGAAGGTGCTCAGGGCGCCGAAGGTGCTCAGGGCGCCGAAGGTGCTCAGGGCGCCGAAGGTGCTCAGGGCGACACGGGAGCGGAGCAGGGCGCCGAGCAGGGCGCGGCCCACTGACACCGGTGCGCCGCCCCCGTACGGCGCACGAGCACGCCGAAGGGCGCTTCCCGGTCGGGAAGCGCCCTTCGGCGTGCTGCCGTGCGGAGAGCGCCCCCGGCGCGGGCTCGGGCCCGGGGAGGCAGCTCGGTGCGGTTTACGGCTCGAACTTGTACCCCAGGCCCCGCACCGTGACGAGATACCGGGGCGCACCGGGGTCGGGCTCGATCTTGGCGCGCAGGCGCTTGACGTGGACGTCGAGGGTCTTGGTGTCGCCGACGTAGTCAGCGCCCCAGACCCGGTCGATGAGCTGCATACGGGTCAGCACGCGGCCCGCGTTGCGCAGGAGCATCTCCAGGAGGTCGAACTCCTTGAGCGGGAGGTCGACCTTGCCGCCGGAGACGGTGACCACGTGCCGGTCCACGTCCATCCGGACCGGGCCCGCCTCCAGAGCGGCCGGGGTGACCTCCTCCGGCTCTCCCCGGCGGCGCAGGACCGCGCGGATGCGGGCGACGAGCTCTCGGGAGGAGAAGGGCTTGGTGACGTAGTCGTCGGCTCCTATTTCCAGCCCGACGACCTTGTCGATCTCGCTGTCCTTGGCGGTGACCATGATCACTGGAACGTTGGAACGGCTGCGGAGCTGGCGGCACACCTCGGTGCCGGGCAGGCCGGGCAGCATCAGGTCGAGCAGGACCAGGTCGGCGCCGTTGCGCTCGAACTCGTCCAGACCGTCGGGGCCGGTCGCCGCGATGGCGACCTCGAAACCTTCCTTGCGCAGCATGTAGGACAGGGCGTCGCTGAAGGATTCCTCATCCTCGACGACAAGCACTCGGGTCACGGAAGAGCCTCCGGGGCAGGGAAGGGGTCAAAGGTGTCGGTCTCGTACGGCCCCTCGTCGTCGCCGTTGACGATAAGCGGTCCGCCGGTGGTGCGCTCCCTCACGACACCCGATTCGGGCAGCCGGAGGGTGAAGGTGGAGCCCTGTCCCTCTGAGCTCCAGACGGTGACCTCCCCGCCGTGCGAGGCGGCCACGTGCTTGACGATGGCGAGGCCGAGACCGGTGCCACCGGTGGCCCGCGAGCGGGCCGGGTCGACGCGGTAGAACCGCTCGAAGACCCGTTCGCGGTCCTTCTCGGAGATGCCGATCCCCTGGTCGGTGACGGCTATCTCGATGAGATCCCCGCCGGGCGCGGCCATCCGGCGTGCGGCGATACCGACGCGAGTGCGGGCGGGACTGTAGTTGACGGCGTTCTCGACGAGGTTGCCGAGCGCGCCGACGAGCTGGCCCCGGTTACCCCAGACCGTGAGGTCCTCGGTGCCGGCGGAGGCCATGGTGATCTGCTTGGAGCCCGCCTGCTGGCGGCAGCGGTCGATCGCCTCGGCGACCAGCGTCTCCACCCTGACTGGCTCGGCGTCCTCCAGCGGGTCGTCGTTCTGCACCCGGGAGAGGTCGATGAGCTCCTGGACGAGGTTGGTCAGCCGGGTGGCCTCGATCTGCATCCGCCCGGCGAACCGCTCCACCGCCTCCGGGTCGTCGGAGGCGTCCATGACCGCCTCGGAGAGCAGTGAGAGCGCTCCCGTCGGGGTCTTGAGCTCATGGCTGACGTTGGCGACGAAGTCGCGCCGTACCGCTTCTATCCGGCGCGCCTCGGTCAGGTCCTCGACCAGGAGGAGCACCAGCCGCGAGCCCAGCGGGGCGACCCGGGCGGAGACGGCGAGGGCGTCCCCCCGGCCGGTTCCGCGCCGGGGGAGGTCCAGCTCGACCTGGCGTATCTCCCCGTCCCGCCGGGTGTCCCGGGCCATGTTGAGCATCGGCTCGACGGCCAGCTTGCCGCCCCTGACCAGCCCCAGGGCATACGCGGCTGAGCTGGCCTTGACCACGCTGTCGCTCTCGTCGAGAACGACGGCGGAGGAACTGAGCACGGAGAGGACGGTGTCCACTCCGGGGGGCAGAGCGGCGTTGCTGTCCGGCCGCAGGGACGTACGCGTGGGCCGTTTCAGATCGCGCTCGCTCCAGCGGAACGCCAGCATGGCGATCACACCGGTCAGGAGACCGGCGATCGCAGCAGCTGCGGCGACCGCCGCGTTCACGTCCATGCTTCAAGGTTATGCGGGTGCGCAGACACTCTCCCAGCCGTCCGAGCACCATCTCGAACACTCGTCGCCCAGAGTTCACCGAGGGGTAGGTGCCGGTTCACTTGGGAGGTTGGATCCGGACGCGTTGCGGCCGCACCGTGGGACCGTGGGGGTCGGCCCGAGACCCCGGCCTCAGTTGGAACTGGAGAGGGACTTCCATGCGCGACGCTTACCACGAGGAACTCGATTCGATCGGAGAAAGCCTGGTCGAGATGGCCCGGCTGGTCGGCTCGGCGATCGGGCGGGCGACCACGTCCATGCTCGACGCCGACCTGACGCTGGCGGAGAGCGTGATCGCCGGCGACCAGAAGGTCGACGACCTCCAGCACGAACTGGAGGCCCGCGCCATCGCGCTCCTCGCCCGCCAGCAGCCGGTCGCGACCGACCTGCGCATCGTGGTGACCTCGCTGCGGATGAGCGCCGACCTGGAGCGCTCGGGCGACCTCGCCCAGCATGTGGCGAAGCTGGCCCGGCTGCGCTTCCCGCAGTCGGCGGTCCCGCACGACCTGCACGCCACCATCCTGGAGATGGGCCAGCTCGCGCAGCGCCTGATGGCCAAGGCCGCCGAGGTCATCATCACCAAGGACGTCGATCTGGCACTCCAGCTGGAGCAGGACGACGACGAGATGGACCTGCTGCACCGCACGCTGTTCCAGCACCTGATGGACGACCGCTGGAAGCACGGCATCGAGACGGCCGTGGACGTGACGCTGCTGGGCCGCTACTACGAGCGCTTCGCCGACCACGCGGTGTCGGTCGCCAAGCGCGTGGTCTACCTGGTGACGGGCGAGCACGCGGACGAGATCCAGGCGGCGGCACCGGTAGAGGGCGCGTAACAGCGCTCCTTACCGCGTTACGGCACTCCTGTCTGCGTAGCGGCACTCCTCGTCGCCGCGTGACGGCGCTCCGTCCGCGTAGCGGCGCTCCCGTCTGCGTGACGGCACTCCTCGTCCGAGTGCCGACGTCCCGTCTCCTGCCCCCGCCCCCATTGCATGCCCTCCCGCATCTGCCTGTCGACGGCGTACGCGAGTCGCACATGCGTTCCTGCGCGCGTGCGCCGTTGATGCGCCCGCCGGGGTGGGCATCCAATGGGGGCGGGGGCGGTGCACCATGCCGACCCCCGCCCCAGCCGTACGCCCTGAGGAGGGACCATGGCCGAATCCCCCATGACCGAACCCCAGCAGGAGACCCCGACCGAAGTGGTGCACCTGACCGTGCTCGGCGCCTGCGGCTGCGGCTCGGGGTGCGGGTGCGGCTGCCAGTCCGGTGCTCCGTGCCAGTGCGGCGGCTGCTCCGGCTGACACGTACAGGCGCACGTACAGGCGCACGGAATACGGACGCACGGAATACGGGCATACGGACGTACGGCGTCGGCCCGGAGGAAGAGCCGGGCCGGCGCCGTACGTGTGCCGGAGCGCGAGGTGCGCAGGTCAGACCGCGCGCTCGACGGCCAGGGGCTTCTCGGCCCGGTCCGGCCGGACCTCGGCCGGACCGGGAGCGGGTTCGGGAGCAACGGCGTCCGCACCGCCCGGGTGCTCCTCGCGCGGCAGGTTGCGCATCAGCAGCCAGTAGCCGAGGCCGGCGACCGTGCCGATCACGGCACAGGCACCCCAGAGCCAGGCGGCGCCGTAGTGGTCGATCACGAAGCCGGACATCAGCGGCGCGACGAGCGCCGCCACCGACCACGACATCGTGTACATGCCCTGGTAGCGGCCCCGGCCCCGGGCGGGCGACAGCTGCACGACCAGACCCGTCTGGGTGGGCGCGTTGACGATCTCGGCCAAGGTCCAGACGCACACCGTCAGGGCATACGCCGCGACCGACCCGGCGAACGCCGTCAGCCCGAAGCCGTACCCGGCGAGCAGCGAGGAGATGATCAGCAGCCGACGCGGATCGCGGTGCTGGATGAAGCGGGTGACCGGGATCTGGAGGACCACGATCAGCACGCCGTTGACGGCGATGGCGGTACCGAAGTCGGAGCTGGAGAGCCCGTCCGTACCCATCGCCACCGGCAGGCCCACATACCCCTGCTGGAAGATCAGCGACACCAGGAACGACAGCCCCACGACGCCCATGAAGCGCCCGTCGCGCAGGACGGTGGTGAGCCGCACCTCGTCCTTGGGCCGCTTGCCGCCGACGCCCTTCGCGGGCGCCTGCTCGGGCCGCGACTCCGGCACCTTCACGAAGACGACGACGGCGCACACGAGCGTCATCAGGGCCTCGCCGAGGAAACCGGCGAGGTAGCTGTACTCGGCGATGAAACCGGCACCGGCGGCAGAGATCGCGAAGCCGAGGTTGATCGCCCAGTAGTTGAGCGAGAAGGCCCGGATCCGGTCCTTCGGGGGCACGATGTCCGCCATCATCGCCTGGACGGCGGGGCGTGAGGCGTTGCTGGCCATGCCCACGAAGAACGCCACGGCGGCGATGGCGAAGGGATGCACCATGAACCCGAGCAGCGCCACCGAGACCGCGGTGGAGACCTGGGCGATCAGCATGGTGGGCCGCCGCCCGAGCCGGTCGGTCATCACACCGGCGCCGAGCGAGGAGATGACCCCGCCGAGCCCGTGGAGGGCGGCGACGAGGCCGGCGTACGAGGCGGAGTAGCCCCGGTCCAGGGTCAGGTACAGGGCCATGAAGGTCGCTACGAACGCCCCGAGGCGATTGACCAGGGTGCTGGTCCACAGCCACCAGAACTCGCGGGGCATCCCCGAGACGGTCTCGCGGGCAGCTGTGCGCAGACCGGCGACGGACATAAGGTTCCCCCCACGGGACGTACGGAACGAACGCCTCGGGTAATACTCCCGACGGCCTTCGAGACATTACGAAGCGCGGCTCTCCGCCCGCCACCGAATTGACGCCCACCGTCAATCGTCCCGCCGCCGGGCGCTCCTCGGGCGTCCCCGGACCGGCGCTGTCCGCGTTACGGGCGGGCGCGCGGAGGCCACGGGGGTTCGATTACGCTCGGACCCATGGCCGACGCACCGTACAAGCTGATCCTCCTCCGCCACGGCGAGAGCGAATGGAACGCGAAGAACCTGTTCACCGGTTGGGTGGACGTCAACCTGACCGAAAAGGGCGAGAAGGAAGCAGTCCGGGGCGGTGAGCTGCTCAAGGACGCCGGTCTGCTCCCCGACGTCCTGCACACCTCCCTCCAGCGCCGCGCGATCCGCACCGCGCAGCTGGCCCTGGAGTCCGCCGACCGCCTCTGGATCCCGGTCCGCCGCTCCTGGCGCCTGAACGAGCGCCACTACGGCGCCCTCCAGGGCAAGGACAAGGCCCAGACGCTCGCCGAGTTCGGCGAGGAGCAGTTCATGCTGTGGCGCCGCTCGTACGACACCCCGCCGCCGCCGCTGGACCGCGACGACGAGTACAGCCAGTTCGACGACCCGCGCTACGCGACCCTCCCGCCGGAGCTGCGCCCGGACACGGAGTGCCTGAAGGACGTCGTCGTCCGCATGCTGCCGTACTGGTTCGACAGCATCGTCCCCGACCTCCTCACCGGCCGCACGGTCCTGGTCGCCGCCCACGGCAACAGCCTGCGCGGTCTGGTGAAGCACCTGGACGGCATCTCGGACGAGGACATCTCGGGCCTCAACATCCCGACCGGCATCCCGCTCTCCTACGAGCTCGACGCCGACTTCAAGCCGCTGAAGCCGGGCGGCACGTACCTGGACCCGGACGCGGCGAAGGCCGCGATCGAGGCCGTGAAGAACCAGGGCAAGAAGTAGTCGGCAGGCGGTAGTCCGTACGCGGCAGTCCGCACGCGCTCGTCGCCGAGCCCCCGGCCCGACGGTTCATCCGTCGGACCGGGGGCTCGGCGCTGTACTGGGCTCCTGTCGCAGGCCGCGGGGAACAACGCGCGGAGCCGACAGGGGCGAGGGGCACGGCTACGGCCAAGAAGCAGACGCTCGCCGACACACCCGGGTACGTGGGGCTGCTGGCCGCGTCGGGCCTCGGGGATCGTCCCGATCGTCCTGAAGGCCGCCCCGGGGCCCTGGCGCACGTTGAGGGTTGTGCCCGTCCAGTTGTGGATGCAGCACGTCGCGGCCGCGGCGCGGGGCGCGGCCGACTCTGCCGTACGCACATCCGGGAGGTGCGGAGAGGCCGAACTGTCCGTGCCGCGTACTACGGTTGCCCCAACAGCGGCCGTGCCGGCCGCGACGGCGAAGCGCGGTGCCTCCAGGGCAAGGAGATCGGGGAGAGCGGTCATGGGCGAGTCTCTGAAGACCTTCGTCGGCGGTACCGAAGTCGAGGTGCCCAACAGCATCCCGGACATCCGGGCCGCGCTGCCCGAGGAGAGACGCGAGGAGTTCGACCTCGCGATCAACGAGGCCGGGGTGCACGAGATTCAGGCCGTCATGCGCCACTGGATGCTGGAGGCCGTCCCCGATCCCGAAGCGGAACGGATTCTGGACCGGCTCGCGCAGGACGAGGCCGAGAGGCGGAGCGTCGCTTGAGCTTCCGCATCTCCTACGCCCCGCCCGCCGACGACACCCTGGCCAAGATGCGGGACGGCGAGTCCTTCCGCGACGAGATGGCCCGCACGCTGGGTCAGGAGCCGTACGGACACGCCTCGTCCGCCGTCAAGAGCGAGCACGACCGGCGCGAGGCGACCGTCTCCGGGGCCATCGTCCTCTACTACGTCTCCCGGTCCGTCCTGACCGTCACCGTCGTCCGGCTCGTGCCCCTGCCCTGAGCAGCACGGCAGGGGCAGGGGCGGAGGCAGCAGGAGGGACGGGGGGCAGAGGCAGGGGTGCGCGTTCGGTCGTGCGCGTCAGGCCAGCTTCTCGTCCTGCGCCGCCACGACCTCCGTCGGCACCTCGAACTTCGAACCGCCGCCCCCAGCCGCCAGGTTGAAGGCGTAGAACGTCGCCACCGTGCCCTCCTTGCGCAGCGCCACCAGCTTGAACGGGACCGTGTCGCCGTCGTCCTCGGCCGTGACCGTCCAGGCCGCCGACTCGTCGCCACCGCTGACCTTCTCCTCCGCGATCGAGGCGACCTTCGTCGGCACTCCTGCGGTCGTGACGGTGAAGCCGCCCGCGCAGTCCGCTGCGGCCTTCTTCAGCGCGGCGAACGCGTCGGGGCCCGCCGTCTTGTCGTACGAGGTCAGCGCGACGAACGTGGACGTCAGGTCGAACGCGGCCTTCAGCGCGTCCTCGACCCCGTCGTCCGTCAGCTCCTCCAGCGGCTTCTTGCCGTCGGCCTTCGGCTCGCTGACGACCTTGCGCTTCGTGGTGGCCACCGAACCCTCCTGCGCCACGCCGTACATGGCGTGGGCCACCGGAAGGCAGGCCTCCGTGTCGACCTTGACGGCGTCCGCCGGGACCTCGTCGTCCGGGCCCGCCTTGGCGACCTTGTGGCCCTCCACATCCCCCTGGGCGAGGGTCGCCTTCTCCAGTTCGGCGGCGGTGAGCGCCTTGGCCGGGGCCGGGGCCTCCGGGGCGGAGCTGCTGCCGTTCGCGGCGCCGCCCTTGTCGTTCTTCCCATCGCCCGCGTCGGCGTCGGACGAGCCGCCGCAGGCGGTGGCCAGCAGGACGAGGGACGCCGCGCAGGCGGCGAGGGCGGTACGGCGTACGGCAGTGGCGCGCATGGTTCTTCTCTCCGGTTGGGGGAGCAACCGCCCTTCCCCCGTCGGCACTTCGACGCTGTCCGGGACGGGCCGTCGCAGTGATCCACACTTTACGATCGAACGCCCGAGCGATGGCCCGCCAGGCGGCACTCCCCCGTGATCGTGATTCTGATGTGATCACCCGGTGAACGTACGGGTGGCGCCGCCGCCGTGTAACGGAATTGCCGTTGCCTACGCCGTTACGAGGCGCCGCCGGACGGACGCTGGATCAGGTGGCTGAAGGCGTCCAGGTTCCGCGTGGACTCCCCGCGCGACACCCGCCACTCGTACTCCTTGCGGATCGAGTCGGCGAAACCGAGCTCCAGGAGGGTGTTGAACGCGCCGTCGGCCGCCTCCAGCACCGTACCGAGCAGGCGGTCCAGCTCCTCGGGGGTGACCACCGACAACGGCAGCTTGCCGACCAGGTAGACGTCGCCGAGCGGGTCGATCGCGTAACTCACGCCGAAGAGGCGGAGGTTGCGCTCCAGAAGCCAGCGGTGCACCCCGGCGTCGTTCTCGTCGGGGTGCCGGACGACGAAGGCGTTGAGCGAGAGGGAGTGCTTGCCGACGATGAGCGAACAGGTCGTCGACAGCTTGCGGGTGCCGGGCAGCGTCACCACGTAGTTGCCGGGTGCGGGGCTCTCCCAGGCGAGCCCGGCATCGTTCAGCGTCGCCTCGATGACCTGGGCCGCTGCTGTTTCGTCGGGTACGTCAGCCATGCGACGAGCGTACGTCAGCCCCGGACGGGCAGCAGATGGGCTCAGCCGTGGTGTGTACGCGCCCGGCGGCGGTGGTCGGTCAGCGCGGCCGTGTACACGTCGGCGGTCGCCGAGGCGGCCGTGTCCCAGCCGAAGGACTGGGCGTGCGCCGCCGCGGCCGCCCCCATCCGCTCGACGAGCTCCGGCGCGTCCGCGAACCGCCCGAGCGCGCGGGCGTACGCCTCCGGCTCGTGCCCCGGTATCAGAAAGCCGCTGACCTCGTCGCGTACCGCCACCGGCAGTCCGCCGACGGAAGCCGCGACGACCGGGGTTCCGGCCGCCTGGGCCTCGATGGCGACCAGGCCGAAGGACTCGCTGTACGACGGCATGACCAGCACGGACGCGGCCCGGAACCAGTCCGCCAGCCGGTCCTGGCCCACCGGCGGGTGGAAGCGTACGACGTCGGCGATGCCGAGGCGGGCGGCCAGCTTCTGGAGCCCCTCGGGCTTCGCGAGCCCGCTGCCGCTGGGCCCGCCCACCACGGGCACCAGGATCCGGGAGCGCAGGGACGGGTCACGGTCCAGCAGCACCGCCACCGCGCGCAGCAGCACGTCGGGGGCCTTCAGCGGCTGGATGCGGCCCGCGAAGAGCGGGATCAGGGCGTCCTGCGGCAGGCCGAGGCGGGCCCGGGCGGCGGCGCGGGCGGATGGAGCGTCCCCGGGACGGAATGTGCCGGAGCCCTTGGGGAAGGGCCGGAAGCGCTCCAGGTTGACGCCGGGATGCACGACGGCGACGGCGGCCGGGTCCGCGTCGTAGAAGCGGACCAGCTCGGCGGCCTCCTCGGCGGTGTTGGCGATCAGCCGGTCGGAGGCGTTCACGATCTGGGTCTCGCCGATGACGCGGGCGGGCGGCTCGGGGGTGTCGCCCTCGGCGAGCGCGGCGTTCTTGACCTTGGCCATGGTGTGCATGGCGTGGACGAGCGGGACGCCCCAGCGCTGGGCGGCGAGCCAGCCGACCTGGCCGGAGAGCCAGTAGTGGGAGTGCACGAGGTCGTAGTAGCCGGGGCGCTGACCGGCCCAGGCCTGCATCACGCCGTGCGTGAAGGCACAGAGCTGGGCTGGCAGGTCCTCCTTGGCGAGCCCCTCGTACGGCCCGGCGTCGACATGCCGGACCAGAACGCCCGGGGCCAGCTCGACGGCGGGGGGCAGCGACCCGGTGGTCGCCCGGGTGAAGACCTCGACCTCGATATTGATCGCGGCGAGCCGCTTGGCCAGCTCGACGATGTACACGTTCATCCCGCCCGCGTCGCCCGTACCGGGCTGGTGCAGCGGGGACGTGTGCACGGAGAGCATCGCGATGCGGCGCGGCCTGCGGGAGGCCCCGGGGAAACCGCCGGGGAACCGGATGCGCGCCGCGGAGCGGGCGGAACCGAGCCGGGAGACGTACTGGCTCACGTCGTCGGTCCTCCTCGCTCAGGGCCTCACTCGGGGCGTGCCGTGGGGAGGGGCGTAGGGCCTCTCCGAAGGGCGAGAACAGTGGAAGGCCGTCTTTCATTTCCGCTTTGCCAAATCATTACGTCGCCGGGCGGCGCGCCTCGCCACGTCGCCGGGAGGCGCATCGTGCGGTGAGCACCCCTCTCACCTCGTCGCATACGCTCGACGCATGCGCCAGCGCCCCATCGGCACCGTCACCCGCGGGACCACCAACCCGAACCGGCTGCGCCGCATGGACCGCTGGATCGCCGCCGTGCACGGCCCGGCCCTGCGCCGCGCCGCGACCCCCGTGGCCGCCGATCTCGGGTACGGGGCGGCCCCCTGGACCGCCGTGGAGCTGCTGGACCGCCTGCGCACCGCCGAACCGCGCACCGCGGTGGCGGGCATCGAGATCGACCCGGAGCGGGTCGCCGCCGCGCAGCCGTACGCCCGCGAGGGCCTCACCTTCGTCCACGGCGGCTTCGAGATCCCGCTGGAGGTCCGGCCCACGCTGATCCGGGCGGCGAACGTGCTGCGCCAGTACGACGAGGACCGGGTCGCCGAGGTCTGGGCGCGGCTGTGCTCCCGCCTCGCCCCGGACGGGCTGCTGGTGGAGGGGACCTGCGACGAGATCGGGCGGCGGCACGTCTGGGTGGCCCTGGGGCCGGAAGGCCCGCGCACGGTCACCTTCGCCACCCGGCTCGGCTCGCTGGCCCGCCCCTCGGACCTGGCGGAGCGCCTGCCGAAGGCGCTGATCCACCGCAACGTCCCGGGCGAGCCGGTCCACGCCTTCCTGCGGGACTTCGACCGGGCCTGGGCGGCGGCCTCCCCCTATGCCTCGCTCGGCGCCCGGCAGCGCTGGATCGCGGCGGTGCGGGCGGTGGCGGGCGACTGGCCGGTGACGGACGGGGTGCGGCGGTGGCGCCAGGGCGAGGTCACGGTGGCGTGGGACGCCCTGCGGCCGGGCGGCCACTGAACGACCGCCCGAAAGGACGGAACCAGCCCGTTCAGGGAACGCCGGGGGATCATCGTTCGTCCCTTGTGATGGGGAGGGGGGACGAAGGGCGGAATCGGGCACGCGCGGCGGCACCTGTGGGGCGAAGTGCCCCGGCACAGGCAGTATGTGACGCGGCAGGTGGCGACTACCTCTGTTGCTTTGCGGGGCGACATGGCACGATCACGACGTTGCCGAAAAGTTACTGACGGTAAGTCAGATGTGCGTTACCCGGCTTCGGTTGCCTTTCTCGCATTCGGCGCGATTGTCACCATTGCCGCAATTGCCCGCCACCGCTGTCATTACCGCCGCCTCTGTCACCGCCGCCATCACTGTCATTGCTGTCATCACTGTCATTGCCGCCCATATCGACTGAGTCGCCTTCACCCGGAGGCGAGCCCGGAGAACCGACCCGGAGGGGGAGCTCGTGAACCGACGCCACTGTGCCACTGCCGCGATCACGCTGGTCTGTGCGCTGGCCCTGCTGACGGCCCCGGTTCAGGCCATGGCCGCCCCGGCTCCGAACCCTTCGCCGTCCCCGGCCGCCTCTTCCCCGGCCGCCTCCTCTCCTTCCCGGTACTCCAACGCGGACCTGGAGAAGGTCCGCGAGCAGATCGAGACGCTGTACCGGAAGGCGGGCGCGGCGACGGACGCGTACAACCTCGCCGAGGAGCAGACCAAGAAGCAGTCCGGCGAGATCGTGAAGCTGGCCAAGGCGATCGTCGACGGACAGGCGCGCATCGCCGAGCTGAAGGACCGGGCGGGCGCCCAGGCCCGCGAGCAGTACCGCAACGGCGGTCTGCCGCCCGGCGCTCAGCTGGCCCTCAGCAACGACCCGAAGCTCTTCCTCGACGGGATCAACAAGGTCAGGCAGAGCCAGCAGGCTTCCCAGTCGCTCCTGACCGAGCTGAACCAGACGCAGGAGGACCTGGAGCTGTACACCCAGGACGCCAGCGCCAACTGGGAGAAGCTGGAAGCGAACCGGGTCAAGCAGGCCAAGGCCAAGAAGAAGATCAACGCCCAGATAGCGGCGGCGAAGAAGCTTGAGTCGCAGCTGGAGAAGAAGGAGCGCGACCGGCTGCGCCAGCTGGAACAGGACGCCGCGAACAAGGCGCAGACCGCCTGGCTCTCCTCCGGCGCGATCAAGGAGGTCAGCGGCGAGGCGAGCGAGGCCGGCCGGGCCGCGGTGGCCTTCGCGACCGCGCAGATAGGCAAGCCGTACGTCTGGGGAGCCGAGGGCCCCGGTTCGTACGACTGCTCGGGCCTGACGTCCCAGGCGTGGCTGGCGGCGAAGCGGCCGATCCCGCGCACCTCGCAGGAGCAGTGGCGGCTGCTGCCGCGCATCGACATCCGGGACATGCGCCCCGGCGACCTGATCATCTACCACTCCGACGCCAGCCACGTCGGGATGTACGTCGGCGACGGCTCGATCGTCCACTCCCCGCGCCCCGGCCGCAATGTCACGCTGGCGGGCGCGGGCTCGATGAAGATCCTCGGCGTGGTCCGCCCCGACAAGTAGGCGCGGCAGGCGTCGAGCCCAACGAGTACGCGCAAGCAAGCAGCGGGCAGCCGTCGTGAGCGAGTAGGCGCGGCAGGCAGCCGACAGCCGTCGTGAGCGGTGGCTCCCGGCTCATGTGAGCCGGGCCACGCGGCCGTTCACGGGCGGGTGATGTTCGTCATGGGCCCTTCCCGGCCCGTACGACGGCCCATCGCGCCGGATCCGTGTCAGGACGCGGCTTATGGCGCCGCATATGACAGCGCCCGCTTTCCGCATGCCATTCCGTTCCCCCGCCGTGTGCCGCTATCGTCCCCGACTGGCGGTGCGTCGATCGGCGTTCCGCCGCACCCTCGGGGGAGGGAAGGAAACCCGAACCGATGCCCGTACCCGTACCGCAGCAACGCGCCGTTCCCGCTGCGGAGACCACCCATGGCGCCGACCTCACCCTGCTGGTGATCGAGGACGACCCGGCGGGCACCACCATCACCGTCCCCGAGCTGTCGGCAGCCGCCGGGACCCGGGTCCGTGTCCGTACCGCCCGCAACCTCACCGAGGCCGGGCGGCTGCTCACGGACGACGTCGACTGCATCCTGCTGGACCTCGCGCTGCCGGTCACGGGCGCGGGACCGGCGGCCCCCGACGCCGGTGAGCGGCCCCAGCCCGCCTCCGAACGGCCCCAGCCCGCCTCCGAACGGCCCGAGCCCGTCTCCGGGCGGGCCGACGAGCTGGCGGCCCTCACCCACGTACTCCGCATCGCCCCGTTGCACGCGGTGCTCGCGCTCACCGCGCGGGACGACACGGAGCTGGCGGCCGAGGCGGTACGGGTCGGGGCGCAGGACTACCTCTTCCGGGGCGAGCTGGACGCGCGCGTCCTGAGCCGGGCCATCCGCTACGCCGTGGAGCGCAAGCGCGCCGACATCGCCCAGCACCAGCTGACCGAGTCCCGGCTGCGCGCCCAGGAGAACGCCCGCCTGGAACGCGGCCTGCTGCCCACCCCCCTGCTGGACGGCTCCGACCTGAGCTTCGCCGCCCGCTACCGCCCCGGCCGCAGCCGCGCCCTCCTCGGCGGCGACTTCTACGACACCGTGCGCACCCCGGACGGCACGGTGCACGCGATGATCGGCGACGTCTGCGGGCACGGCCCGGACGAGGCGGCGCTCGGCGTCGAGCTGCGGATCGCCTGGCGGGCGCTGACCCTGGCCGGGCTGTGCGGGGACGAGCTGCTGTCCACACTCCAGCAGGTGCTGGAGCACGAACGGCAGAGCGAGGAGATCTTCGCGACGCTGTGCACCGTCGACATCGCGCCCGACGGGCGACGAGCCGGGCTCTGCCTGGCCGGACACCCCGCCCCGCTGCTCGCCCGCCACGGACAGCCGGCCCGGCTGCTCCCGTACGAGGACGGCGGCCCGGCGCTGGGTCTGCTGCCCCGGGCGAGGTGGCCGCGCAGGCAGGTCGAGCTGGGCGGTTCCTGGAGCCTGATGATGTACACGGACGGCCTGATCGAGGGCCGTGTGGGGACGGGCGGCAGCGAGCGCCTCGGCCAGGACGGCATGGTCGCCATGGTCAACGAGCGGCTGGAGCAGGGCCTGGCGGGTGAGGAGCTGCTGGAGGCGGCGGTCACCGAGGTCCGGGAGCTGAACGGCGGCGAGCTGACGGACGACGTGGCGGTACTGCTGCTGGGCCGGGACCCGGAGCGGACACGACGGCGGGGCGGCAGCGCACCGCGCTCCCGCCCCGCGTCACCCGTGGCCGGGCGCCCCCTGGGCGCTCAGCGGCCGCCGTTGTAGGGGCCGTACGGGCCGTCGCTGCTGGACCCGCCCCGGCGGCCACCGCCGCCGCCCGAGACTTCCTTGATCGCGGGCCGTACGTCGACCATGAAGACGATCGACGCGATGAGGCCGGCGATCTGGAGGAAGAGCATGGGGATGAGCAGGTTCACGGCGACGGCGACGCCGAGAATGATCAGCCAGAACGACTTGCTCTTCTTGTCGGCGGCGCGGTAGGCGTCCTCCCGGGCGGTCGCCGCGAAGACGAACGCGACCACAGCCAGCACCAGCATCGCCAGATAGAGCAGCTGGAGGATCGTGCCGAATCCTGAGAGCAACATGGTGTACCGCCTAGTGAGTGGATGAACGCCCCGCGGCCGAGTGGGCCACGGTACCGGGACAACGATCCGGCCACCGGTAAAGGTGCCCGCCCCACACCCCGGTCACGCGTACCGGGGCGCCGAATGACCCTCCGGGGTCACGTGCCGGCGGGCGGCGGGGTCTTCTTGGCCGCGGGCTTGCGCGGGGCGGGCGTCTTCTTGGCGGCCTTGCCCTCGGCGGGCGCGGCCTTCGGCTCGGCGGACTTGACTGCTGCGGACTCGGCGGGCGCGGGCTCGGAGGACTCGGGCTCGGCGCCACCGGTCACGGGAGCGCTCTTCGGGGCGGCCTTCGGGGCGGCCTTCGGCTCGGCGGACCTGGGCGCGGCGCTCTTGGGCGCGGCGCTCCTGGGCGCGGCCTTCGGCTCGGCCTCGACGATGGCCGAGATCTCGACGATCTCCTCGGCCGTCTCACCGCGCCAGGTCCGCACGGTCTGCTCCCCGTGCTCGGCGACCTTCTCGTACGTCTCCCGGGCCTTGATCGCGTACTCGGCGGCCACGCCCACACTGCGGAGCGCCAGGTCCTGAGCGGTCTCGCCCAGCTTCTTCAGGTCGGCGGCGTCGAACGATCCGAACACCTCGGTGACCTTGGCCTGCACCGTGGCCTGGGCCTCCTTGGCCTGCGTGCTCACCTTCTCCTGCACGGCCTTGGGGTCCGTGTTGCGGACGGCGTCGATCCGCTCGGGCGCCTCGGCCCTCAGCTGCTCGATCAGCGCCGGGACCTTGCGCGCCTGCTGCACGGCCAGGTCGGCCGTACCTGCGGCGAAGTAGAGGGGGGTGGGGTCGGTGAGGGTCTTGCGCAGGTCATCGGTGATGGCCATGACTGTGGTCCTCCCGGATCATCAGAACCAGCTGCTAGCTGTGAGGGTCGTGGTCTTTCCTGGCGTCCGCACCGGCGTCCGCGCCCGTGTCGACGCCCTTGTCCGCGTCACCGTCGGCGGCCGCGCCGACGTCCGCGCCGACGTCCGCATCGGCTTCGGCTTCGGGGACGAAGCCGTTCTCGCGGCGGAAGGAGTCATAGATCTGCAGCAGGACGTTCTTCTGCCGCTCGTTGATCGAGGGATCGGCCAGAATGACGGCCCGCGTCTCCAGCTCCTCCCGCTCCCGCTCGTCGAGAATCCCCGCACGTACGTAGAGGGTCTCGGCCGAGATCCGCAGCGCCTTGGCGACCTGCTGGAGCACGTCCGCGCTGGGCTTGCGCAGCCCGCGCTCGATCTGGCTGAGATACGGATTCGACACCCCGGCGGCATCGGCGAGCTGCCGCAGCGAGAGCTGCGCCGCACGGCGCTGCTCCCGCAGGTACTCACCGAGATTGCCGACGTTGAGTGATGCCATGACTCGATAGTGCAACACCTCCGCTAACTATTGCAAGCACATGCTTGCAATAGTGTCGCGCGCCACGTCCTTGCCTTCGTGCGACTCGCAGGTGTCCGGTCCCAGCTATGTGTGGGCAGTCCCGCTCTTCTGTGGGCAAGAGGACCACCGTCCCGGTCATCTGTAGGCAAGTTCTGGGATGTTCCAGTCTTCTGTGAGCAGGGCAGTGACGGCCCTTCTACGGTCGGCGTGGACGGTTGGCGTCGTGCGTACGGGGGGCCTGGATGACTGCACACGTGGAGGACCCGGCGTCAGCTGAGGACTTCGAGATCGAGTACGTCGATACGGCGGGCGTGCGTCGACGGGGGCCATTGAGCAGGCTGTGGTCGGTGCGGTTCGAGGGCGTACGGCCTGAGCGTCGGTTCCTGTCTTTCCGGGGTCAGGGCAATTGGTGCGGCTGGTACTGGTCGGCGACCTGTGGTGGGCACGTCGGTTATGAGTCGTGGCTGGAGCGCGATCATTTGATGCTGCTCGACTTCGACCCGCTGGTTACGGTGGTCGCCTCGCAGCCCTTTCAGGTGTCGTGGCCAGGGCCGGACGGGAAGCGAGTGCGGCACACACCGGACTTCTTCGTACGCCGCGCGGATGGCACGGCGCTGGTCGTGGACGTGCGCCCGGATGAGCGGATCGAGCCGAGAGACGCGATGAAGTTCGCGGCGACTGCCGCGGCCTGTGAGCTTGTGGGGTGGAACTTCGCGCGGGTGGGTGCACCGGAGGCGGTGCTGATGGAAAACGTGCGGTGGCTGGCCGGCTATCGGCATCCGCGCGTGCACCGCCCACAGGTTGCCGATCGACTGGTGGAGGTGTTCGGCGAGGGAGCCTCATTGCTGGGCGGGGCCAGGCGGGTGGGCGATCAGATCGCCGTGCTTCCGGTGCTCTTCCACTTGCTCTGGCAGCGCGTCCTTGCCGTGGATCTCCACGCGGGACTGCTGTCGGCGAGTACGCGGGTCGGGCTCGGAGAGGTACGGGAAGGGGGCGGTGATGCCGTCGCGTCCGCGCTTTCTGCGAGCGGGTGACCTGGTCCGTTTCGATGACCGTCTGCACACGGTGGCTGCCCTGGAGGGGACTGCGGTCCGGCTCGTCGATGAAGGTCAGTTGCCGAGTGTGGTGTTCCTGGCCCCCCTGTTGTCGTCTGCCGGCTTCGAGGTGGTCACGCCGTCCTCGGTGCGGGCGGCAGTGCCGGCGGCCGGAGTGCTGGAGGGATTTCCTCGCAAGGCCGTTGAACGGGCGGAATGGTGGCAGCGGCACCTGGTGGAGATGCTCACCGGCCGTCCGCTGGAGGACCCACACGGCCCAGTGCGGGCCGCATACGATCCGGCGGTCCGGTCACTGCGTCAGCGCGAGCTGACCAAGGCGGAAGAGCTTGAGGCGGGTGGGCATCCCGCTTCTTTGAAACTGATCCAGCGAATGCGGGGACGTTTCGAGCGTGAGGGCGTCCTGGGCCTGGTCGACCCGCGGCTGCGGTCCGTCTCGGATGGCACCGGCCGCGTCGACCGGAGGGTCGTCGATGCCTTGCGGAAGGTCGTGGAAGAGCAGACCAGTCGCTCCACGGTGTCCGCTCAGGTCCTGCGGCGCCGGATGGAACGCGTGCTGGAGGCCGAACACGGCCCGGGGGTGGTGTCGCTGCCCTCCCGGACGACGTTCTACCGGCTGCTAGCCGCACTCTCCTCCGGGCGGCACACTCTGGGCTCGGCCCGCACCCGCCGCTCGCTGGCCAAGCAGCCGGACGGCATGTTCGGTCAGCTCACCGCGGCCCGGCCGGGCGAGGTGATGGAGATCGACTCGACTCCGCTGGATGTGTTGGTCGTCCATGACGACGGCACGGTGGACACCGTGGAGCTGACCGGCATCGTGGACATCGCTACCCGCACCCTGGCCGCAGCGGTGCTGCGGCCCTCGACGAAGGCGGTGGATGCCGCGCTGCTACTGGCGCGGGCGATGACCCCGGAGCCGATGCGGCCGGGCTGGGCGGACGCGCTGCGGATGTCCCGCTCGGTCCTCCCGCACGCCTCGCTCATCGCGCTCGACGAGCGGCTGGCCAACGCTGCGGCCGTGCCGGTGATCACGCCGGAGACGATCGTCTGCGACCGGGGAAAGGCCTACATCTCCGACACGTTCCGCTCGGCCTGCCAGGCGCTCGGCATCTCCTTCCAGCCTGCCCACCCGGACACCCCGACCGACAAACCGCATATCGAGAAAACTCTGGGTTCGGTGGCCACGATGTTCACCCAGTACCTTCCCGGTCACAAGGGACGCAGCACCGAATACCGTGGCGCCGATCCGGCGGCAGAGGCTGTCTGGTCGATCCATCAGCTTCAGGAACTCCTCCAGCAGTGGATCGTCATCTGGCAGAACCGGCCGCACGATGGCCTGCGGGACCCGCTGATGCCGGGCAAAGCACTGAGCCCCAACGAGAAGTACGCCGCTCTGGTCGCGGCCGCCGGGCACGTCCCGGTCGCGCTGAGCTCGGAGGAGTACATCGAGCTGCTGCCCCGGCACCGTCGGACGATCAACTCCTACGGCGTCCGTATCAACCACCGCACCTATGACAGCTCGGAGTTGAACCCCTTCCGCCGTCAGCGCTCCGGTGCGGGAGACGACGGCCGGGGCTGGGACGTGCACTACGACCCCTACGACATCTCCCGCGTCTGGGTACGCAACCACCGTCAGGGAGGTTGGATCACCGCGATCTGGCGCCACCTTCGCACTGCCCCGATGCCCATGGGCGAGCTGGCCTGGGACCACGCTCGCCGCATCCTGGCCCAGCGGGGCACGGATGCCGTGACAGAGGAGGAGATCGCCCAGACCGCCGTCGCGTTGCTGGACCGCGCCGCCGACGGGCCGGAGCAGGCACCCGTGAAACCATCTGCCGTCTCCTCCCGCCAAGGCCGCCGGGACCGCAAGGTCGCTGCCCGCACCCGCACGACTTCCCCACCGGCCTGGCCCCGCCCCGCTGACGAGCCCGAGTCGCCTGCTCTGCCAGCTCCCACGGAGGACGGCGAAGAGGAGCTCGCCAAGGTCGTCCCGCTGGAGATCTTCGACGCACGCAAGGAGGCCGAGAGGCGGTGGTGACCACGACGGAACCGGGTGAGGATGACATTGCGGACCTCGGAGAGGACCGGCCTGACCCGACGACGCGTCTGGAGGGCTGGCGCCGGTTCGTCGAGGAGGACCTGGCCGCTTTCGATCTGCTGCCCGAGCCGCAGTGGCACTCCTTGAGCCCGATGGGGCGTGAAGTCTACGACGAGGCCCGGATCCGTTATCACTCCGAGTTGCAGGTGGTGCGGACCTCGGCGGTGAAGGAGATCGCCCATCAGGGGCGGCTGTTGACTCTGCTCAACCAGCGCGAGCACGGGGCTCGACGAGGGATGATCGTCTCCGGGAAGCAGACGACGGGGAAGACGACCGCGCTCAAGCAGCTTGGCCGCCTCCACGAGCTGCGGGTCCGGCAGCGCTATCCGGGGAGTAGTCGGATTCCGGTCGTCTACCTGACCGCACCGCCCAAAGGATCCCCGCGCAAGCTCGCTATGGAGTTCGCGCGGTTCCTGGGCCTGCCGGCCATCGGGCCCCGGCACAACACGATCGACATCACCAGCGCCGTCTGCCAGGTGATGATCGAAGCCCGTACGGACCTTGTGCTGGTCGACGAGATCCATCTCATGAACCACGCCACGCTCGCAGGAGAAGATCTCTCCGACCATCTCAAGTACTTCACCGAGCACCTGCCTGCCACGTTTGTCTATGCCGGGATCGACGTCGAGCAGTCCGGTGTCTTCACCGGTGTCCGCGGCAAGCAGCTTGGTGGCCGGTGCGTGCTTGTCCGCACCGGGCCATTCCCGTTGGGCCCTGAATGGCGTTCGCTGGTCGCCTCCTTGGAGACAACCCTCCGTCTGCATCGGCACGAGCCAGGCACGCTGGTAAAGCTCTCGGACTACCTGCATCAGCGGACCGGCGGCGTCATCGGCAGCCTCTCCCACCTGATCCGCGCGGCATCCATCTCCGCGATCCTCGACACCAGCGAGCGCATCACCCGCGCCACACTCAAGAGCACACGTATCGACCACAACAGTGAGTCCGCCTCCCAACTTGCCTCGCCGCGAGGGGCGGTGCAGTGAGCGGACCTACCGGCTTCTGGCTCGTCCGTCCGCTTCCTCTGCCGGTCAGGCCCTTCCCCCGTGAGACCGAGGATTCATATCTGTGGCGTCTGAGTCAGACGAACAAGATTCCCCTCCAGCGATTGACATCGCCAAGTCACTGGCTGTTGTCTCAGCGGGACTACGTGAGCCGACTGAGCATCGTTAGCGGTCAGCCCCGCACCAGCCTCCTAAAAGCGATTCCTCACCTCGGCAAGGAAAAGGGTGACCCTGGGCGCCCGCGGCAGCGCGGTAGTTATGCCTGCCGCCATTGCGTCGCGCGGCGGACCGGCAGCACACACCACAGTGTCTGGACCTGGACCTCCTGCCACGACCAGGTCTGCATCCCACACCGCCTCTGGATCGGACGTGCTGTCGACGACCCCGCCCGCCAACTTGATCTCACCGAGTTTCCCGAGATCGTTGAAGCACAACGTCGTCACTACCGGCTGTTGCGCCGGCACGGACACCTTGTGATGGATTCGTGCTACCAGTACGGCTCGGACTTCTGGCACAGCCTGTTCCAGCGCGGATACCGCCTCAGTGACCGAGCGGAACGGCTCCGCCAGTTGTCGCCGGTCACCCGGGAGGTTCGCCCCTTCGACCCACGCCGCTATGTCGCCGTCTACCCGGAAATCGTCGAGGCCATCTCGCTCTTTGCATCCCCATACTGGCGGAGTCTCGCTCTTACCGACAATGAAACGAAGTTCAAAGAGTTCAGAGCGGAGTTCAACCGACGACTGCCCCAGGAACGAGCGCTCCGGACCACGGCTCGGGCGTGGTTCCTCACCGAACTCAAGCGGACCGCCATGCGCATCGAAGCAGCCGTGCAGCAGGATCGCCCGGAACCAGATCTGGGGTTTGTCGTTCGGTCGGAGAGCCGCTAGTTGACCTTCACCTTGGGGGAGGCCACAGCATCAAAGGGCCGGGCGACGTGCTCGGCATGAGGAGGAGCGAGCATGGGGTTGCTGACTATCGGGACGTTCGCGAAGGCGTCCCGCCTGTCGCCGAAGGCGCTGCGTCTTTACGACGAGCTCGGACTGCTGACCCCCGCTCGCGTCGACCCGGTGAGCGGCTATCGCCTCTACGCACCGGAACAACTGGACCAGGCCCGGCTGGTCGCCTGGCTCCGGCGCCTGGGGATGCCCCTGGCCCGCATCCAGCAAGTCTGCACGCTGGAGTCAGCCGCGGCGGCACAGGAGATCCGCGCGTTCTGGGCCCAGATCGAGGCCGACACCGCCGCGCGGCGGGACCTCGCTTCCTTCCTCATCGACCATCTGTCCTGGAAGGACCCCGCCATGTCTCCGACCTCCAAGCCCCTGGGAATCCGTTACGCCGCCCTTTCCGACACAGGCCTTGTCCGCGAGAGCAACCAGGACACCGCCTACGCCGGGTCCCGCCTGCTCGCCGTCGCCGACGGCTACGGCAGCGCAGGAGCCCCAGCCAGCGCGGCCGCCGTCGACGCGCTCAAGCGCCTCGAAACCGACAGCATCCAGGCAGGCGATCTCCTCAACGTCCTCGAAGACGCCGTCGAGCAGGCCAAACAGGCCGTCAACGGCGTCGCCGGACCCGGCTCATCACCCGAGGGCGAAGTGGCCGGCACCACACTCACCGCGATGCTCTGGACCGGCTCACAGCTGGCCCTCGTCCACATCGGCGACTCCCGCGTCTACCTCCTGCGCGACGGAGAGCTGTTCCAGATCACCCACGATCACACCATGGTGCAGTCGATGGTCGACGAAGGACGTCTCACCCCGGAGGAAGCCGTCTCCCACCCCCAGCGGGCGCTGCTGATACGAGCCCTGGGCCAAGGAGCCGATGCCACCCATGACATGCGCCTTCACGACGCTCAGCAGGGAGACCGATACCTGCTCTGCTCCGACGGCCTGTCGACCGTCGTGCAGACCGAAGAAATCCGACGGGTGCTCTCCGAGATCAGGGGGCCCGAGCAGGCCGTCCGCGAACTCATCGCCCTCGCCAACGGCTCAGGCGGCCCCGACAACGTCAGCTGCGTGGTCGCCGACGTCATGGAGCTCCAGCAGTAGGAGCGAGCGGCATGCACTTCGAGTTGCACCAGATCCGCTCTCAGGAACTCATCCGTGAAGCCGACGAGTACCGACTCGCCCAACAAGCCAGGAGGGTCGCGCCGACACCCCGACCCATGGCAGCTGGCACCTCGCAACCGACTCCACGGCGCCTGCTGGCCTGGCTCCGCGGGTGAACGACCGTGCTGCCTACGGTTGCGCGGGACACCAACCGCCAACCCGTCCCGCACAACCGTAGGCACCGCAGGTCAGAGCCCCACCCTGCCCACACTCATCTGGGACAGGACAGTGCGGCTCGCAGGGGTTTCTGTCACCAGTCGCTCGTAGTCGACCGGCTACTGTCCGGACGTCAGATCATGGCCAGCCGTGGCCGACACGATGAGCTGTGGTGGGATTCGGAGTTCTCTTGCGGTTCCTGTGGCACCTACCTGTGCGAACACGCTGGTACCGGACCAGCACCTGACGATGTTCGGGAGGCTCGCCTCGCAGCGCATGGGTCCGTCAGACTGCGGTTGGCCGGTTCGGTTCCCGGTCTCGTCCCAGCTTTGAAGGTCTCGCAGAAAAGTCGCCTCTCGCCGTCGTCCCGAGGTCGTCACTCAGAGGGTCCCCCCTGAGCCCAACAGGGACGGGCAAGACGACCGTCCTCAGGCCGGGCAAGCGAATCTCTCAGTGTTTCATCTGCTCTGGCCAGGGCGGCTGACAGCGGATCTGTCGCGGCCTCTTGCGGGTGGCCACGCTGGCGTCCAGGCCGCAGGCCCTGTGAACGGGCGACCAGGGCCACGGGCGGCGTACTCGCAGGGCCTCGGGCGTAAGGCCCGTCAGGAACCGGGGCAAGGTCCCGGACCGGCACGATCAGGTCACCGCCTCCGGGGTTCAAGGTGACCGCCCAGCGACGAGTCCAGCCACCCGAGGGATTCCTGATCCTGGCATCCAGAGACAACCGACGCCCGTACGAGCAAGTCGCCCAAGTGGCAGTAGTAGCAGTGGCAGGGGTGTGACCACACCGTCCCGACTCCGGTTCCGCCGCAGGCAGCAGTCCGTACTCATCGGCCACGCCTGCAAGCAACCCCGCCCACGGCACCCGCACGCGCGCTTCGAGATCGGTGACAACCCGACTGCGAACACGGACCTTGTGACAGATGGCCCGAGCAACTGGTGACAACTGCCGCTGTGACCCCGACCGACAGGGCCGGGTCAGATCCCCAGTTCGGTGATAGTTACCGCTGCGAGCCCCAACGGCCTTGCCTTCGAAGATCATTCCGTTGGAGCCTGGGGCATGCAGACTCTCCCGACCTTCGTCCTTGTCCACGGAGCCTTCGCGAACTCGTTCTCCTTCGCGCCGCTCCAGGCCGAACTCGCCCTGCTCGGACACCGTTCGGCCGCGGTCGATCTTCCGGGGCACGGCTTCGAGGCCACGTTCCCCGCGGCCTACCAGGCGCCTCAGGATCTCGGGGCGCTCGCCGCGGAGCCGGGCGGCATCAAAGGGGTCACCCTCGCCGACAACGCCGCCCGGGTGATCGAGGTCCTGGAACGCGCCCGGCGGAACGGGCCCACCGTCCTCGTCGGCCACAGCCGGGGCGGGGTCACGGTCACCGCGGTCGCCAACCAGCGGCCCGACCTGGTCGACCGCATCGTGTACGTCTCCGCCTGGTGCCCGGTCGACCTGCCCGTCGGCGACTACTACGCGGAGCCGGAGATGGCGGACGTGGACCCGGCCGCCTTCGCTCCGGCAGTCGCCGGGAACCCGGTCGAGCTCGGGCTGATCCGCACCAACTTCCGGACTGCCGACCCGGATGTGCTCGCCGCGTTCCGGCACGCCTTCGCCGCCGACCTCACCGACGACGAGTTCCGGACCTTCCTGAACACCTTCCAGCCCGACGAGAACCTCGACGCCGGTACGTCCGCCGACCGGGCGCAGGCGGCCACCTGGGGCCGGATTCCTCGGACCTACGTCCGGCTGACCGGCGACGCCAGCCTGCCGCCCGCCGTGCAGGACCGCATGATCCGCGAAGCGGACGCGCTCACCCCGGAGAACCCCTTCGACGTCCGGACGCTGGAAGGAAGCCACCTGCGCTGGCTCGTCCGCCCGAAGCCCGCCGCTGAGCTGCTCGCGAGCCTCGCAGAACTCTGATCGCTCCGCGCCGGGTTCGGCGGGCAAGACGGCAGGACGGCAGGACGGCAGGACAAGCGTCAGAGCCCCGTCGTGTCCTCCCTCGTACGGGACAGGGCCGCCGCCTCCGCCCCCGACAGCGTGAGACCAGCTGCCGCGGCCGAATCGCGGGCGGAGGCGGGCCTGCGGGCGCCCTTGGTCGCCACCACACCTCGCCCGCGCCACCCTGAGCCCCGGCGCCCCGAGCCCCGACCTCCAGAGCCCCGCCGCCCTGAGCCCGATGCGGCCGCACGCCTCACGGCACCTCGTACAGCACCAGCGCCTGAGCGAACGGTACGCCCGTACGTTCCGCGTACGTCATGCGCTCGCGCACCTCGCTCAGGGTGCGCGGCCGGTAGCCGGGGCCTCCGCAGCAGCTCTTGTGGAAGCGGACACCCGCGTTGAGCAGGACGGAGAGGGCCCGCCAGGCGGCGGTGTCGCGGCGCGGCGGGGGCGCGAAGGCCGAACCCGCGTGGATCAGGGTCCGCGCACAGCGGGGGCAGATCCGCTGCCGCTCCCGGTCCGGCGGCTGCTTGTACGAGGCGCGGCAGGGCAGGCAGACGTACGAGGTCTTCGCGGACGGCATGCCGGTCATCGTAGGCAGTGCCCACCGGCGGCCCAACCTGTTTTCGACGCCGCCAGCGACGACGACAGCCCTGGCGGTGGCGGTGACTCGACCCGGCAGTTCGGCGAGGCCCCCGACGCCGCCGGGCTCCCGTCCGCCGAGGCGCTGACCGCGGGCTACCGGTCGGCGTTCCCCCCGGCGCGGGTCACCTCACCGCCGACTTCGTGGCCGACGCCCTGCTGCTCCGCCCGCGCCACCGGACAGAATGGCCCCGGAACCCACGGCAGCTGAGAGCCGAACGGAGCTCGGGCATGACCAAGAAGTACGTCCTCTTCGACGTCGACGGCACCCTGATCGACGCCGTCGACAACCAGCGCCGGGTCTGGACCGACTGGGCCCGGCAGCACGGGCTCGACCCGGAGGCCGTGCACCGTACGGCGCTGCGCACCCGCCCCCTGGAGACGTTCGCCGAGGTCGCGCCGGACCGGGACCCGCAGGCCTGCCTGGACCTGCTGCACGCGCTGGAGGACGAGGACGTACGCAACGGCTCCTACGCCGCCTTCGACGGTGCCGCGGACCTGCTCGGCGCTCTGCCCGCCGGGTCCTGGGCGCTGGTGACCTCCAACTACGCGCACCGGGTGCGCGGCAGATTCGCCCGTACGGGGCTGCCGCTGCCCGCCGTGATCGTGGACGCGGCGTCGGTGCCGGAGGGCAAGCCGTCCCCGGTTCCGTACCTGCTGGCGGCCGAACGGCTGGGCGCCGATCCGGCGGACTGCCTGGTGATCGAGGACGCCCCTTCGGGGATACGGGCCGGGCTGCGGGCGGGGATGACCGTGTGGTCGGTCAACTCTTCGGGCCAGGAAGGAACTTCAGCGGCTCACCGGGAGTATCCGGAGCTACGCGCGGCCCTGCCCGACATCCACGCCTTCCTCGGTGACGGGCCTGCTGTCACCTCCCCCGCCGCCCGTGGCTTCGATGCCGTGCTCTGCGACCTCGACAACGTCATCCGCTTCTACGACACCGCCCCGCTCGCCGCCCTGGAACGGGCCGCCGGACTGCCGGAAGGCACCACGACGGAGGTGGCCTACGCGCCCGAGGTCGATCTCCCGCTGCTCCTCGGCCGGATCACCCCGGACACCTGGGTGGAGTCCATCACCGCGAGCCTCACCGGCCGCGTCGGCGCCGACCGTGCCCGCGAGCTGGCCCGGGCGCTCGCCGACGCGCCCTTCCGGGCCGACGAGGAGGTGGTCGCACTGCTGCGCCGGGCCAGGACCCATGTGCCCCTGGTGCTCGTCACCAACGCGACCCCCCGACTGGACGCCGACCTGGCCCTGTTGGGCCTGACCGACCTGGCCGACGCGGTGGTGAGCAGTGCGGTGGAGCAGGTGGCCAAGCCCGACGCGGCCATCTACCGCATCGCCGCCGAGCGGGCGGGCGTACCGATGGAGCGCTGCCTGTTCGTGGACGACCGACAGGAAAACGTCGACGCGGCCACCGCCCTCGGCATGTCCGGCATCCTCTACCGCGAACCCGCGGATCTGCGGCGGGCGTTGGGACCGTGCGCGCAGTACGCGGTCCAGCCGGAGCGGGCACGCTGAGCCCCGGACAACGGGAACCGGTTCACCCCCGCCCCCGCCCCCGCCCTTCCAGTCCCGTCCGCAGCTGGACGAACGCCTCCTCGGCCGCCTGGACCGCGCTCGCGTAGACGCGGTCCGCGCTCTCGCCCGCGTCGATCCGGCGCCAGTTCTCCAGGGCCAGGATGCGCAGGACCGCGATGATCTGCCCGGCCGCGAGCTGGTCGGGGACCCCGCCGCCCAGGGCGCGGGCGAGGGCGGCCTCGGAGCGGCTCTGGTAGGCGTGCAGACGGGCGACCAGGGACGGGGTGCCGTACAGCAGGCGGAGGAAGGCCAGGACCTGGGGGGCGTCGCAGAGGCCGGTCACCGGGTCGCGGCGGTCCAGGCCGTCGAGGAAGTGGCGGCGCAGGGCGTCCAGCGGGGTCTCGTCGGGGGAGCGGGCCGTGACCACCCGGGCGGCCTCGTCCTCGTGGTCGGCGAACCGGTGCAGGACCAGGTCCTCCTTGGCCGGGAAGTACCGGAACAGCGTCGGCTTGGAGATGTCCGCCGCGGCCGCCACCTCCGCCACGGACACCTTGTCGAAGCCCCGCTCCAGGAACATCGCGACGGCCGCGTCGGACACCGCCTGGTAGGTCAGCCGCTTCTTGCGTTCCCGCAGACCGACCGGCGCGGGCTCAGGCCCCCGGGCGGGTCCGCGGGAGGGCGCGCCGGTGCCGGACCCGTCAGCGCCACCGTTCCCGGGCTTCTCTCCGTTCATGACCATGAAGCGTACGCCCTTGACCTCAAGCGGACTTGACGTCACCGCTCGTCCTCCGGATGAGCACTTCGACCCCGTCCAGCAGGCGTTCCAGCCCGAAGACGAACTCGTAGTCCGGGTCGTCCGGCTCGCTCATCACCCCGGACTCCAGCAGCCGGGAGATCCCGGGGTGCCGTTCGGGGTCGACGAGCCGCCTCAACGTGCGCTCGTTCGAGGCGACCACGTCCTCGGGCGCCACCCCGCGCGTCGTGACGGCGGCGGCCAGGTCGCCCATCAGGAGCGCCTCGCTGCGGACGAAGTTGGAGACCAGCAGGATCACCGAGATCTTGTCGCCCTCACCGAGCCCGCTGCCCGCCAGCGCCTGGAGCCCCTGCTCCCACCAGGCGAGCGAGTTCGGGGTCGCGGGCGGGCCCCCGATGGGAATCCGGAGGACCCACAGATTGGCGTGGAACCGGTCCCGCTGCGCCGACGCCCACTCGGTGAGCGCCTCCCGCCAGCCCGCGCCGGTCTCCAGGGCGGACAGCGGCTCCGGGGGGCCGACGGCCGCCTCCTGCATCAGGACGTACAGCTCGTCCTTGGCGGAGACGTACCGGTACAGCGACATCGTCGACGCGCCGACCTCCTGGGCGACCCGGCCCATCGACACGGCCGCCAGCCCTTCGGAGGCCGCGACCGCGACCGCCGCCGCCACGATCCGCTCCAGGCTCAGGCCGGGCTTCGGGCCCTTGGCGGGGCGCTCCCGCAGCCCCCAGGCCGCCTCCAGGCTGGCCGGCAGATCGCCGCCGCCCGAGCTGGTCCTCTCCGTCACCCTCATCCCCTTGCCCGGCATCTCGTCCACGCCGCCGCCCTGTCACGCGCCCCAGCACGCCTTGACCCCATCCTAGAGATGCGTAATGCTTACGCAATAACGCGTATGTCATACGCAGAAAGGGGGCCGGTCATGACCGACCCGACCCACCGCGGCGGAAGCACCACCGCCGCCATCGACACCACCGCCACCTCCGCCACCTCCGACGCCACCGCCACCGCCACCGCCGCCGCCATCGAGGCGTACGGACTCACCAAGTCCTACGGAAAGTCCGCCGTCCGCGTCCTCGACGGCATCGACCTCCGCGTCGGGCCCGGCAGCGTCTTCTCCCTGCTCGGGCCGAACGGGGCCGGGAAGACCACCACCGTGCGGATCCTCGCGACGCTGACCGAGGCCGACTCCGGCACCGCCCGCATCGCGGGGTACGACGTCGTCGCCGACCGGAGCGCGGTACGCCGCTCGATCAGCCTCACCGGGCAGTTCGCCGCCGTCGACGAGACCCAGACCGGCGAGGAGAACCTGCGGATGATGGCCCGGCTCACCGGCGCCTCCCGCACCGATGCCCGCCGCCGGGCCGCGGAACTGCTGGAGCGCTTCGGCCTCACCGCCGCCGCCCGCCGCCCGGCCGGTACGTACTCCGGCGGCATGCGCCGCCGCCTGGACCTGGCCGCCGGGCTCGTCGGATCACCGGAGCCCCGGGTGCTCTTCCTGGACGAGCCGACGACCGGGCTCGACCCGCGCAGCCGCCAGCAGCTCTGGGAGGTCGTCCGCGAGCTGGCCGAACGCGGCGCGACCGTCCTGCTCACCACGCAGTACCTGGAGGAGGCCGACCACCTCGCCGACCGGATCGCCCTGATCGACAAGGGCCGTATCGCCGCCGAGGGCACCGCCGCCGACCTCAAGTCCCGCGTCGGGGGCCACCGCCTCGACCTGGCCCTCACCAGCCGCGAGGCCTACCTCCGGCTGGCGGGCCGCGCGGTCCACCACTCCCCCGAGACCCTGACGCTCGGCATCCCCACGGACGGCTCGGCCGCCCATGTACGCGCCCTGCTCGACGAGACCGACCCGACAGGCCGCGACATCGGCCGCTTCAGCCTGCACAGCGCCACCCTCGACGACGTGTTCCTGGCCCTGACCTCCTCGGAGGCTCCCGCCCATGTCTGACATGACCGCCGTCCGCGCGCGCGGCAGCGCGCCCGGATCCCTCACCCACGCCGCCGTCATGGCCGGGCGCAGCCTGCGCATCAGCAGCCGCAACACCGACGCGCTGATCACGGCGCTGGCCCTGCCGATCATGCTGATGCTGATCTTCGTCTACTTCTTCGGCGGCGCGATCGACACCGGGACGGACTACGACTCGTACGTCATGTACGTCGTCCCGGGCGTCCTGCTCCTGTCCGCCGGGTTCGGCGCCGCGACCACCGCCACGGCCGTCAGCGAGGACATGAAGGGCGGCATCATCGACCGCTTCCGGTCCCTGGACGTGAGGGGCACACCGGTGCTCGCCGGGCATGTGGCGGCCAGCACCGTCCGCAATCTCTGCGCCACCGCCCTGGTCTTCTGCGTCGCCCTGCTGATCGGCTTCCGTCCCGCCGCGTCCCCGGCAGGCTGGCTGCTGGTGGCCGCCGTCCTGGTCGCCTACATCGTGGCGCTGTCCTGGATCTCGGCGGCGATCGGCCTGCTGGCCCGGAGCCCGGAGGCGGCGAGCGGCTTCACGTTCTTCATGTCGTTCCTGCCCTACCCGAGCAGCGCGTTCGTCCCCATCGACAAGATGCCGAGCTGGCTGCACGGCTTCGCCGAGCACCAGCCGATCACCCCGGCCATCGAGTCCCTGCGCGGGCTGCTCCTCGGCCAGGACGTGGGCAGCATGCCCTGGATCGCGCTGGCCTGGGCCGCCGGGCTGCTCATCGTGGCGGTCAGCGCCTCGGAGGCGCTGTTCCGCATCCGGACGCGCTGATCACCCGGCTCCGTACCGTTCCGGACCCGGACGCACCGGCCCCCGCCCCCCGTCCCCCGGCCGGCGTCCCTCCCGTCGGCGGCCCTCAGAACACGTCCGGGCACCACGGGCGCCGCCCCGTACGGAACACCGCGTCCCCCGTCGTCACCGCACCCGCCCGCAGCTCCTCGGCCCGGCCCAGGTCCACCAGCCGCCGCAGCGACTCGTCGCCCAGGTAGAGCGCCGCCAACTCCCCCACGCCCAGGGCCAGATCGGCGCTCCGGGTGGTCGGGGTGCAGCGCGCGCCCGCATCCGAGACATCCAGCAAGAAGCGGCCCCCGGCCAGCCCCGCGTCGTCCCGGACGTCGAGGACGAGCGACGCCTCCACACCGTAGGTCCGGGCCTCCAGGGCACGCGGCACGTCCAGCATCCGCAGCCACAGCCAGTCCGCGTTCGTGACCATCCGGGCCGCCCGGGGGTCCGGGAGCAGCAGCGGGAGCAGGTCGTCGGGGGCGCGGTAGCCCGAGCGGACCGCGGTGATCCAGTCGATCGAGCAGACGTAGTGCCACAGGGCCCGCTCGGCCGCCGGATTCAACGCGATCAGGTCCCGTACGGTCGCCGTGTTCAGCGGCTGCTTGGCGTCGCCCCACTTGTCGTCCGCGCCGTAGACCATCAGGCCGTCGACCTCGCCGTCGGCCGTGCGGTGCACCACGTAGAACGGCTCGGTCCACTTCTCGTGCTCCGGGCGGGGCCCGGCCCCGGTGCGCTGCTGCCACCAGCGCTCGTCGCGGCTGACGACACCGGGGCGGAGCTCGGCGAGCCGGGCGTGCACCTCGGGGCCGAGCTTGCGGACGTCGGCGCCGTCGACCAGCTCGATCCGGCCGCCGCCGTCCGGCTGCCCCGACCGGCGCGGGTCGAGCCCGGCCCGGTGCACGGAGACCTCCCACTCGGCGGTCCAGGTGGCGGGGCCGAAACCGTACCGCCCGTAGATCGGATACTCGGCGGCGATCAGCGAGGCGAGGGGCTCGCCGCGCTCCTTGGCCGCCGCCAGGTCCGTCGCCATCATCCGGCTCAGCAGTCCGCGCCGGCGGTGCGTGGGCGTCACCGTCACCCCGGTGATCGCGTCGGCCGTCACGGTGCCCCCGCCCACCACGGTCAGCTGCTGGGCGAACGAACGGAACGTCGCCACGCAGCGCCCGGCGTCGAAGGCGCCCTGCACCCGCGAGAGGTCCACCGTGGCGACCCGGTCGGCGACGAGTTCCTCGCCCGGTGTGTTCGGGGTGAGGAAACCGGTGCCCACCGCCTTCATCCAGTCGGCGAACTCGGGTGCGGTGACCGTGCGGACATCAAGGCTCATGCCCCCACGCTAGGCACGCGCTTCTCAGAATGTCGCGCGAATTTCCCCGACCTCGGCAGCCCCGCCGAGCAGCGGCGAACGCCCGATCCGGGCGACGACGGGGGCGTCCACGCCGAGCAGTTCGAGCGCGCGGGCCAGCACCGGGCCGAGCGCCCGGCCCGCCCCGTCGTCGACCTTGAAGGCCAGGGCCCGGCCGTCGGCCAGGGCCACCGCCTGGACGGCCTCGGCGCCCATCTTGGAGAGCGCCCCGGGCACCTCGCTCATCAGCCAGGTGTCCGGCCGCCGGGTGCCCGCGACGTACTCCGGGTGGGCGCGCATCGCGTCCGCGACCCGGCGCTCGGCGCTCCCGGGCTCCGCCAGCACGAACGACCGGAAGGCGCGGGCCAGACCGGTCAGCCCGATCGCCATCAGCGGGGCCCCGCAGCCGTCCGTACCGACCGCGGCGACCGGCTCGCCCGCCGCCTCCGCGACGACCTGCGCCACCAGCCGCTGGAGCGGGTGGCCGGGGTCGAGATAGCTCGCGGTGTCCCAGCCGTTGCGGACGCAGACGGCGAGCATGGCCGCGTGCTTGCCGGAGCAGTTCATGGTGATCCGCTCGCGTACCTTCCCGGCGGCCAGGTACGCCTCCGCCTCCACCGGGTCCAGCGGCAGGTCCGGCGGGGTCTGGAGGTCGGCCGCGCGCAGCCCGTGCTCGGCGAGCACCGTGCGTACGAGTTCGAGGTGGAAGGGCTCCCCCGAATGGCTGGCGGCGGCCAGGGCCAGCCGCTCGCCCGACAGATCGAGCCCGGCCCGCAGGATCGCGGCGGCCTGCATCGGCTTGTTGGAGGAGCGGGGGAAGACGGGTGCCGCCGGGTCCCCGACCGCCCGCTCGACGCTGCCGTCGGCCGCCAGCAGCACCAGCGAGCCCCGGTGGTGGCCCTCCACGAAACCGGACCGTACGACCTCTGCCAGAACGGGCGGGGCGGGGGCCTCGGCGGGGGATATGGCGGACGAGGCGTCGGTGGACGTCATGGTGGGCCTTCCGGGGGCGGGGGTGCGGGACCCGCGCCCGGAAGGATCGCTTCAGGCGAGCAGGTCGTCTACTTGTGCTTCACCGTCACGGTACCTGCGGGCGATCTCCGCGCTGCAATCGTCGGCCGTGCGCTGGAGCTCGTGACGACGCCGGGAGACCTGCTGTTCGTAGCGGACGAGCCGGCCCATGGCCGTGTGCAGCTCCTCGTCCGTCCGGGCGTCCAGATCGGACAGCTCGACCTCGGCGAGCGTCTCGGCCGCCAGCTGCCGGAACTCGTCCCCGCGCGGCGTCGTCAGCGTGACGTGCCGGGCTGACGAGCGGTGCCGGGACGGGGTGTCGGCCAGGATCTCCGAGAGCCGGTCGACCACCGCGGCCTCCTCGACCGGTGCCTCCGGGTCCCGGCGGCGGGTCAGTTCCGCGCGCAGGATGTCGATCCGGCCCTGCACGAGGCGGCGTACGTAACTGAGATCGGCCTCGTCGCGCTGGGCGTCCCGGCGCAGCGTCCGCAGCTCCGGCAGCCGCAGCCCGCCGAACCCCCCGTCGCCGCCCGCCTGCCCCGGCACGGCGGCCCCGGGCGCCCCGGGCACCGGCGGTACGGACGGGAGCACGGGCCCCTGTCCGGTCAGACTGCGCTGTACGGGTGACCGCAGGGTGCTGGTGCGGTGACGTGTGCCCGGTACGGCACCGGGAGATTGTCCGGCTCCATATGTACTCATGCTGTTCCGTCCCCTCGACCGGTGCGTCGGCACACCGACATCGTGCATCGTGCCACCCCGCAGCGGGCCCACGCAGGTGCTCTGTACCCGTTCAGCCCAAGATAGGTTGGTCTGTATGCGTGCAGTGGTACAGCGAGTGGATGGCGCGAGCGTCTCCGTCGCCGGTGCGGGCGACGGCCCCTCGGCGCCCGGAATCGTCGGGGAGATCGTCGGCGAGGGCCTGTGTGTGCTGGTCGGGGTCACCCACGACGACACCCCCGAGAAGGCGGCGCAGCTGGCCCGCAAGCTCTGGTCGGTGCGCATCCTGGAGGGCGAGAAGTCCTGTTCGGATGTGAACGCCCCCCTCCTGGTGATTTCCCAGTTCACTCTGTACGGGGACGCCCGCAAGGGCCGCCGTCCCACCTGGAACGCGGCCGCTCCGGGCCCGGTCGCCGAGCCGCTGGTCGACGAGGTCGTCGCCCAGCTGCGGGCCCTGGGGGCGCAGGTGGAGACGGGCCGGTTCGGAGCGGACATGCGGGTCTCGCTCACGAACCACGGCCCGTTCACGGTGATCATCGAGGTGTAGCCGTACGCGGGCGGGGCAGCCCTCCACGGCTACGGCTCGACGACCGTCTCCTGGGCCGCCGCCGTGTCCCCCGCGATCAGCTCGGCGTCGACCGCCACGTTCCGCTTGACCAGGGCCAGCGCGATCGGCCCCAGCTCGTGGTGGCGGGCCGAGGTGGTGATGAAGCCGAGCTGACGGCCCTCCTCGCCGTCGGCGGCCAGCCGCACCGGCGTCCCGTGGCCGGGCAGGTGCACCTCACTGCCGTCCAGGTGCAGGAAGACGAGGCGACGCGGCGGCTTCCCCAGGTTGTGGACGCGGGCGACGGTCTCCTGACCCCGGTAGCAGCCCTTCTGGAGGTGGACGGCGGTACCGATCCAGCCCAGCTCGTGCGGGATCGTGCGGTGGTCTGTCTCGAAGCCGACGCGCGGCCGGTGGCCTTCGACGCGCAGCGCCTCGTACGCGAGGATGCCCGCGGCGGGCCCGTTGGCCGCCGCGTACGCCTCCAGGTCGGCACGCGGCAGGAACAGGTCCCGGCCCTGCGGGGTCTCCCGTACGGCCGCGCCCTCGGGGGCCTCCGCGATGGAACCGGCCGGCAGGTGCACGACCGCGATGTCCTCCGTTCGGTCGGCGACCTCGACCCGGTAGAAGAACTTCATCGACTCCAGGTAGGCGATCAGCTCGCCCTGCGTCCCCGGCTCGACGTGCATCCACACCGTCGTCCCGTCGTCCACCAGGTACATCGCGTGCTCGATGTGCCCGTTGGCGGAGAGGATCAGCGCCTCGGTGGCCTGGTGCGGGGCGAGGTCGCTGACGTGCTGGGTGAGCAGCAGGTGCAGCCAGCTCAGCCGGTCGTCGCCCGTCACGGTGACGACACCGCGGTGGGAGAGATCGACGAAGCCACTGCCGTCGGCGAGGGCGCGTTGCTCGCGGAACAGGTCGCCGTAGTGCGCCGCGACACCTTCGTCGCGGCCTTCGGCGGAGACGGCGCCTGGCAGGGACAGCAAGGGGCTCTTCATGCGCCCAGCCTACGACTTGGCGGAGGTGTCCTTCGCGGCCGTGCAGTCCGCGCAGCGGCCGAAGATCGCGAAGTGCTTCATATCGGTGTCGAACCCGAAATCGGCGCGCAGCTTCTCGGTGAACTCGGCCACGACCGCGAGATCCGCCTCGATGACGTCCTTGCAGTCCCGGCAGACCAGGTGGATGTGGTGGTGCCGGTCGGCCAGGTGGTACGTCGGGGCGCCGTGCCCGAGGTGGGCGTGGCTGACAAGACCGAGCTCCTCCAGCAGCTCCAGGGTCCGGTACACCGTGGAGATGTTCACGCCGGACGCCGTCTTGCGCACCTCGCACAGGATGTCGTCCGGAGTCGCGTGCTCCAGGGCGTCGACGGCCTCCAGAACGAGCTGGCGCTGAGGCGTCAGCCGGTAGCCACGCTGCCGAAGATCGGTCTTCCAGTCGGTGCTCACCACAGGGCCAGTCTAGGTCGTGGTGAGCACCGGCCGGCAGAGCTCGTTCCGGAAGGGCGCTCTCCTTCCGGAGAGGGGTCTACTTGAAGAACGCGATGCCGTCGTCCGGCATGTCCCCGAGGCTCTTCGCCATCTCGGCGACCTCCTCGGGGGTGACGACCTTCTTGAGGTGCGCCGACATGTAGGGGCGCAGCTCGACCTCGGGCGTCGCCTTCTCGCCGACCCACATGAGGTCGCTCTTCACGTACCCGTAGAGCCGCTTGCCCCCGCTGTACGGGCCGGAGGCCGCCGTCCGGGCGACCGCGTCGGTGGCCAGGTCGATCTGCGGCTTCTGGTCGGCCAGCTCGCCGTACCAGATCTCGACGACGCCCTGGTCGCGGACCATGACGACCTCGACCTTGCGGTTCTTGTCGATGCGCCAGTAGCCGGACTCCGACTCCAGCGGCCGGACCTGCTTGCCCTCGGCGTCCAGGACCCAGGTGTGGGAGACGTACTCCAGGAAGTCACGGCCGTCGTGGCTGAAGGTGACCTCCTGGCCGAAGTTGCACTTCTCGGCGCCGGGGAAGTCGGACACGCCCGCGCCCGCCCAGTTGCCGAGGAGGAAGGCCAGCGGGACGAGGTCCGGGTGGAGGTCGGACGGAATCTCGATCATGAGCGGCTCAGACGATCTGTGAGGGGGTGCGGGCGGGCGATCGGGTACGGCGAAGGTCAGCGCTGGCCCTGGTACAGCTTCTTCACGGCGACCGCGGTGAAGGCGAGGACGCCCACGCAGACCAGGACCAGCAGGGCGGTGAAGAATGCCTCAAGCACAGGGGGCTCCTCGTGACGAGCGGGTGGCGGCGGTACAGGGCCGGGCCCCCAGCCTAATGGGTGGGGGCCCGGCCTTCTCGTCCAGGTGGCCGCTGCGGCGGCCCTGTTCCGGCACTCAGGCGAGCAGCTGGTTCTGCAGGATCACTGTCTGCTGGAAGGGGACGCGCGCCGCCTCCCGCTTGCCCGGGCGCTCGTGGACGATCAGCGCGACCGTGTCGCCCGCCAGCGTGTACGCCTGCCGGACGTGCTCGGCGCCGAAGGGAGCCTGCTCCTCGAAGACGAACGACGAGAGGTTCTCGATGTCGTTGTCCGAGCCCCAGTGGTCGTCGAACCGCATGGTGTCCGTACGGTCCAGCGGCGTACCGGCCGACGAGCCGACGTTCAGGTCGTCGATCAGGCCGCTCGCGAACGCCGTCGAGTTGAACCTCAGCAGATAGACCCGGGACACCGTGCCGTCCGGCATGGTCCACCCGCGGGCCGCGATGTGGCGCGGCGGCGCGTCCTTGAGGAGCTGGGCCACCGACTCCCGGTTCTGCGGCCGGTAGGCGGTGAGGAAGGTCTCCGTGGAGATCCAGCCGCCGGCCAGCTTCTTGTCCGGCTCCGCTCCGGCCGGGGCGGGCAGGAGCAGCTCGCGCAGGTCGGCGTGGTGGATCTCGGCCGGGTTGCCGGTACTGAACGGCCCCGGCTTGCCGGCCGGGAGCGCGGGCAGCGACAGCTTCGGGTAGTCCCAGCGCCCGTCGCCCTCGGTGGCGAGCCCGGGTACGTCGGTCCGCTCCAGGGACGCGATCCAGAAGGCCGTACCGGTGCCGAGCAGCCCGAACACCAGGGCGGCGGCCGTCCACCGCGCCACGGCCCGCAGGACGCGCCGGGGCGGCCGGGGCGGCGTGGGCGACAGCGGCACGGCAGCCGCATCGGGTGTGTCGGGTGCCACGGGCATCTCGGGCGCCTCGGGCGCCTCGGGCGCCTCGGGCGCCTCGGATGCCTCGGATGCCTCGGATGCCATGGGCGTCCCAGACGGCTCGGGCGTCCCGGGCGTCTCCGGGGTCATCGTCCGCTCGCTCATATGTACTCCCCCGGGGACGTGATGTGGTCGAGCTGGTCCTTCACCAGGTCCCTGACCCCCGACGGGCTGAACGGCTTGCTGCCGTACGCCTCCACGGAGACCGAGACCTCGCCGTCGTACGCCAGGCACAGCACACCGTCGAGGGTGTTCTTGTCGCCCTTGGGCAGGCGATAGCAGGTGGCGTTCTTGTGGCCCTCGATGCGCGGCCCCTTGCGGAAGCCCCGGAAGGAGTCCATCAGTTCCTTGCGGTCCAGGTAGGACCGGCGTACCGCCCGTTTGTCCTGCATCTTCATCACCTGGATGTTCACCACGAGGTCGTTCGCCCGCGAGGTGTACGAGCGCTGCGCGATGCCCTGGATACGGAGCTTCTCGACGGACTTGTTCAGCTCGCGGCGGTCCTTGCCCGCCAGGCCGCGCCCCATCTCCTTCATCGCCGCGGTGGCCTTCGCTCCGCTGGTCTCGTTGTCGTTGCCGAGTTCGCCGATGTCCGGGCCGAGGCGGTAGTCCTCGGGCACCGGCAGCAGCAGCTTGGACAGCTCCGTGTCGTGGCGGCCCCGGGACGGATCGCCCGCCGTGTCCTTGTCGGCAGGCGCGTGGTCCTCGTCCCAGACGGTCGTGGTGACCTTCCGGTCGGCGGTGTCCACGGTGGCGTTGGTGTAACCGGCCGCACCGCCGATCGCCGCCAGCACCAGACCGACGGGCAGCGCGGTCATCAGCACCCGGCGCACGCGGCTCGCCGGGGCGGGGGCAGCCGCGGGCGCGGGCTCGGCGGCAGGCGCGGGCTCGGCGGTCGGCACAGGCTCGGCGGCCGGCGCGGGCTCGGCGGCCGGCGCGGGCTCGGCGGCCGGCGCGGGCTCGGCGGCCGGCGCGGGCTCGGGTGCGGGCTGCGCCTCAGGGGTCGTCTCGTCGTTCACAGCCGCTCCAGCTGTCGCTCGGCCAGCGTCCGGATGTCCTTCTTGCTGATCGGGACGGTGTCGTAGATGTTGATGTCCATCGCGATGTCACCGCGTACGGCCAGCGCCCTGGCCCGGTACGACGGGAGGTATCCGGCCTCCCGCTCGACCGGGAACAGGAAGTACCGCCCCTCGCGGCTGCCCTTGATCGCGTGGCCCAGGTTGCCCGCGCCGTTCTCGTCCTCGTCCATGTACGCGATTTGGTCGGCGACGTGGTCGGAGGCGCCGAGCAGGTCGCCGGACCGGAACTGGATCAGCTGGACCTGGATGTCGCCGTACTGCCCCCGCCGCCACGAGGCCGAGGCCACCCGGCGGAAGTCGCCCCCGGCCAGCGACTCGAACATGTAGTTCGGGTCCTCGTAGAAGTCCTGGGCGTACTCGGGCAGGGTCACCCAGCCGTCCCCGATGCCCAGCTCGTCGGCGAGCGACTTCTTGGCGCCCTTCGGCTTGTCGACGAGCAGCTTGCGCAGATCGCCGTCGGTCTTGACCTGCCGGTCCTGGGCCACGGGCAACGGGGCGGGGGCCCCGTCCGCGGGCAGGGGCTTCGCCGGGTAGCCGAGGCCGGGCTGCGACAGCGCGGACAGCGGTGTCGGCGGCCGCTCGGCCTGAATGCCGTAGCCCACGGCGACGCCTCCCGAGATCCCGAGCAGCGCGGCCGCGGTGATGATCAGCGTCGTACGCCCGCGCGGCCGGCGGCGAGGACCGGGCGTGCCGACCGGGGCCTCCGGCGCGGCAGGAATGGTGTCGTTCGGTTCCAAAAGGGTCCCCCCAAGAGACCTGAGGCGCGGGTTCCCTTACCTGCGCGCACAAGTGACCCCCAGGTCAGCAAGGAGGTTGCCCCCCGGAGGATTACAGTTCGGCATATGCCGAAGAAGCTTGTGATCAAGGTGACCGCCGGGCCCGAGGCCGCCGAGCGCTGCTCGCAGGCCTTCACCGTGGCGGCCGTGGCCGTCGCCAGCGGTGTCGAGGTCTCGCTCTGGCTGACCGGGGAGTCCTCGTGGTTCGCCCTGCCGGGCCGGGCGGCCGAGTTCGAACTGCCGCACGCCGCCCCGCTGCCCGACCTGCTGGACTCGATCCTGGCGGGCGGCCGGATCACCCTGTGCACGCAGTGCGCGGCCCGGCGCGAGATCACCGAGAAGGACGTGCTGGAGGGCGTACGCATCGCGGGGGCGCAGGTCTTCGTGCAGGAGGCCATGGCGGACGACACCCAGGCGCTCGTCTACTGACGACTCAGTAGCGCTTCCTGCCGTCCAGCTCGTCCCACCACTCGTCGGACTTCGGGTCCCCGGTGGGGTCGTCCCACCAGCGGTCCTCCGGGCCGCGCCGGTTGGCGATCATCGCGGCGATCGGCGGGATCACCATGGCGACCCCGCACATGCCGATGGCGACCGGCATGGACCACAGGCGCACCACGGCCCAGGCGGACACGAAGAGCGCGATGCATCCGCCCATCATGAGGAGGTAGTTCCGCCTGCGTCGGGCGTACATGCCTCCAGCGTAGGACTCCGTGCGCCGGACGGCACGAAGGGCCGCACCCCGCGTCAGGTGGCGTCCAACCCCCTGGGGTGCGGCCCTCCGGCCGTTCTGGGTGCCGGGGAGACCCGGCGTTCCGTGGATCCCGAGGGATCAGACGGCGATGGCGACCTCGGAGAGTCCGCCCGTCTGCGCGACGACCGTGCGGTCGGCGCTGCCGCCCGGGACCAGGGCGCGCAGCGTCCAGGTGCCCTCGGCGGCGTAGAACCGGAACTGTCCGGTGGCCGAGGTCGGGACCTCGGCGGTGAACTCACCGGTCGAGTCCAGGAGGCGCACGTAGCCGGTGACGGGCTCGCCGTCGCGGGTCACGCTGCCCTGGATGGTGGTCTCACCGGGCTTGATCGTCGAAGCGTCGGGGCCACCGGCCTGTGCTCCACACATGGTTGTGTCCTTCTGGTCGGGTCGTGCGGGTCGGTCGGAACTGCTGGGTGTGCGCTACTTGTTGGCGCCGAGTTCGATCGGCACGCCGACGAGGGAGCCGTACTCGGTCCAGGAACCGTCGTAGTTCTTGACGTTCTCCTGGCCGAGCAGCTCGTGGAGCACGAACCAGGTGAGCGCGGAGCGCTCACCGATGCGGCAGTAGGCGATGGTGTCCTTCGACAGGTCGACCTGCTCGTCCTCGTAGAGGGCCTTGAGCTCGTCGTCCGACTTGAAGGTGCCGTCGTCGTTGGCGTTCTTCGACCACGGGATGTTGCGGGCGCTCGGCACGTGGCCGGGGCGCTGCGACTGCTCCTGCGGGAGGTGCGCCGGCGCGAGCAGCTTGCCGCTGAACTCGTCGGGCGAACGCACGTCGACCAGGTTCTGGCTGCCGATGGCCTTCACGACGTCGTCGCGGTAGGCGCGGATCGACTCGTCCTGCGGCTTGGCCTTGTACTGGGTGGCCGGGCGCGTGGGAACGGCATCGGTCAGGTCGCGGGAGTCCAGCTCCCACTTCTTGCGGCCGCCGTCGAGGAGCTTGACGTTCTCGTGGCCGTACAGCTTGAAGTACCAGTAGGCGTACGACGCGAACCAGTTGTTGTTGCCGCCGTAGAGGACGACCAGCGTGTCGTTGGCGATGCCCTTCTCGCTGAGCAGCTTCTCGAAGCCGGCCTGGTCGACGAAGTCGCGGCGGACCGGGTCCTGGAGGTCCTTGGTCCAGTCGATCCGGATCGCGTTCTTGATGTGGTTCTTCTCGTACGCCGAGGTGTCCTCGTCCACCTCGACGATCGCGACCTGCGGGTCGTCGATGTGGGCCTCGACCCAGTCGGCGTCTACCAGGACGTCGCTGCGGCTCATGTTGTTCTCCTCCGGGGCAGTCTGCGGCGGGGTGGTGCGAGATGCGGAGTTGCTCAGTGCGGGTGCGGGGTGCGGCTGTACGCGCGGAGGCACGGAACGCGGCGCGTACGGGACACCCGGGGGCGGCCCTGACGACGGTCGAAGGGCCGGGGGAGGCGGGGCGGTGGGAACGGCCCCGTTCAGAAGGGGCGACAGAGCATGGCGGCGACGCGGCACAGGTCTACTGCCCGCCGCTTCGTGAGATCCGCCTGTCGCTTCATGGGTCCGATCGTAGGGAGGTACGGACGGAGATGTCACCGCCGTGTCGTATTGTGAGACACGATCATCCATGATGCGAGACGTGCGTGCGGTCGCCGCGCCGCGCATCCGCCGCAGGGCCCCTCGCGGCCACTCCGGCATCTGCGGACCGGACGGGGGTGTCTCACTATCCGGATCAGCGGGTGCGTACCCGCTCCCGGCCGGGCTCTCCCCGGTGTCCGGCCCCGTCCGGCACCTGTCGGGTCCCCATCCGGCCCCTGTCCGGCGCTCAGCCCGTCAGGGAGACGTCCGAGCCGGTCACCTGGATCTCCAGGCCCTTCTCGGTCACCTCGATCTTGCGCAGCTCCAGGCCCTTCGGCAGGCCGTCGATATCACCCTCGAAGTCGGTCTTCTTGCGGACCAGTTCCTCGACGCCGGGCAGTCCCTCGCCAGGCACCTGATCCGCGCGCACCTTGATCGTGTGGCCGTCGACGCGGGTCACGGTCGAAAGCACGCTGCGCGAGATCGGGCGGCCGAGGATCTCGACGGTGCCGGTCACCTTCGCCTTGCCGTTGCCGCCGTACTCGACGACGACGCCGTCGCTGGCCGCCGCCGTCAGGTCCTCGTAGGTGACGAGTGCGGTGCCGGTGGCGCGCGCAGCCGTGGCGCTGCGGTAGCCGGAGCCGAGCTTCACGTCGTACAGCTGCGCCCGCACCTCGCTGACCCGCGTCGTGCGGCCCGCGGCGCTGGTGTTCATCCCGGTGAGACTCACGTCGACCCGGTCGAGCTGTGAGCCCGCGAGCTGCGTGAGGAAGGGAAATCCCTTGATCGAGATGTCCGTGGAGCCCGCGCTGCCGCCGCTGATCGTGACCCGGTCCTCGGCCTCGGACTCGGCGAAGTGGACCGCCACACGGTCGACGGCGATGAAGAGGCCGCCCAGCACCACCACCAGGACCAGCAGTATTCGCAGTGCGCGCATGTGTGTCGTTCCCCCACCCTGAGCCGATCGGTCCCCCCGGCGCCGCCCGTGAGCCTGCTGCCGCGGGAATGGACGCCCTGGATGATCGACGAGCGGCGGCCCCCGATCGGTTCCCGGGGAACCGATCGGGGGCCGCCGCGGACGAGCGTGCCGGTGGGCGTGGTGGCCGTCAGACGATGGCTCGGCCGATCAGATAGACCGCCGGGGCCGCCACGGTGAGCGGCAGCGCCACCCCGGCCGTCATGTGCACGAACCGCGACGGGTAGTCGTAGCTCGCCACCCGCAGCCCGATCAGCGCGCAGCCGCCCGCCGCGAGGCCCAGCAGGGCCCCCTTCGCGCCGAAGTCCGTCCATCCGCCCACCGCGACCCCCGCGCCCGCACCCGCGAGCAGGGCCACCGCGACGGAGACCGTGCCGGGCAGCGGCAGCGCCCGGGCGAGCACAGCGGCCGCGACCGCCACCCCTCCGACCGTCACCGCGTCCGGGACCGCCGCGAGGTGTCCCCCCGCGAGGACCGCGAGGGCGGCCGAGACGACGGTGGCCATCAGGCCGTACATCCGCTCGTCGGCTCCCGCGTGGCTGCGGAGCTGGAGGACCACGGTGAGCAGCACCCAGACGCCCAGGGTGCCCAGCAGCGCGGCGGGACCGTGCTCCCGGCCCGCCGCGAGCAGGGCGACATCGGCGACGAGCCCGCCGGCGAAGGCGAGCGCGATGCCCTGGCGGGCGGGCCACATGCCGTTGAGCCGGAACCAACCGGCAGCGGTCACCGCCTGGAGCAGCACGACCGGGACGAGCAGCGCGTACGACCCGATGGCCGCGCCCCCGGCGAGGAGCAGGCCGAGGACGGCGGTGAGCGCCGCGGGCTGCATCCCGGGCGGGATGATCGGCGAGCGCCCCTCGGCGCGGGCCCGCTGGGCGTCGGTGATCCGGGCGTTGCCGAGGGTGGTGGGGGCGCTGTACCCGGAGCCGTCGGCCACCGGCCGCGCGGTCGCGGGCTCGGGATCGGGCGCGGACGACGGCGGTGCGGCGGGTGCGGGCGCGGCCGGGACCTCGGGCGGCAGCGGAAGGGAGCCCGAGGCCGCCTGAGACGGCAGATAGGCGGTGTCGGCCGCGGCCTGCGGGTACGCCTGCTGCTGATACGGCTGCTGCGGCTCTTGCGGGTACGGCTGCTGCGGCCGCGGTGTGCCGTACGGGTCGGGCTGCTGTGCCCCGTACACGCCCGGCTGTGCCTGCGGCTGCCCGTCCGGTCGGATCGTCGGCTGGTACTGCGTGTCCCAGGTCGGCGCCTGCCAGGTCTGCGTCGCACCCTGGTCGAAGGTGTCCGGTGTCTGGGGGGCCGCGGGCTGCCCGGCCGCCCCGTCGGGCCAGTACGGCTGCTGCTGCGGGTCGTACGGGTACGGGTACTGCTGATCGCTGCTGCTCATGGCCTGCGGTTCACCCTCCTGCGAACGGCGGGAGCACCTCGACCGTGCCGCCCTCGGCAAGGCGTACGGTCTCATGCCCGCGGGTCCCGACGGGGTGCCCGTCGATGAGGAAGGAGCACCGCTGGAGCACCCGGCTCAGCTCGCCCGGGTGCCGCTCGCGCACCGCGTCGAGCGCCTCGGCGAGGGTCGCAGCCGCGTACGGTTCCTCCGCGGTGCCCGCGGCGGCCTTCGCCGCAGCCCAGTAGCGGATCGTCCCCGCTGCCATGGCGCCACTCCTTCGGTTCGGTCGTCGGACGTGGTGTGCGTCCTGTGCGTCAGTTGTCCATGATGGGGCACGCCGCGACCGCCCAGTCGGCGATGCGGGTGAGGAGGGCGTCGTCCGCCGCGTTCTCCGCGTGCCCCATCCCCCGCTCCAGCCACAGTTCCGCACCGCCCGCCCCCGCCGCGTCCGCCAGCATCCTCGGGTGGTCCAGCGGGAAGTACGGGTCCCGGTCGCCGTGCACGAGGAGCAGCGGGGCCGGGGCGATGAGCGGAACGGACTGCACGGGAGAGAGCGGGACGGGGTTCCACTCCTCGGTGGCGATGCGGGTGCGGAGTCCGTAGCGGCCGACGAGCCGGCCCGAGGGGCGGGTGACCACCCAGTGCAGGCGGCGCATCGGAGCCGTACCCCGGTAGTACCAACGGGCGGGAGCGCTGACGGAGACCACGGCATCCGAATGCGCCCCCGTGCGCCCCCCATGCCCCTCGCGCGCCACTACGCGAACGGAGGCATCCCCCGCCCCGGAATCCGCCGTACCCGCCCTCGTACCTGTGTCCGTATCCGTATACAGAGCGCCGTGCCGCAGCACCACCGAGCCGCCCATCGAGAACCCGACCGTAACCACCCGCGCGTGCCCCAGCTCGCGCGCCCAGGCCACCGCGGCGGCCAGGTCCAGCACCTCGCGGTCGCCCACCGTGGAGCGTCCACCGGACCGTCCGTGTCCCCGGAACGAGAACGTGATCACGGCCGCACGCTGGGCGAACGCCCGCGCGGCCCGGCGGACGGCCGGGCGGTCGGCCGAGCCGGTGAAGCCGTGTGCCACCACGATCGCGAGGCTCTCGGCGGCCGTGTCCGCCGGCGCCCCGGAACCCGCCGTACACGGTTCGTACACCGCCTCGACCGGTACGCCGTCATCGGTCAGCAATGTGGCGAATCGTGGGACCCGCGTGAGCAAGGGAACAGAAGAACTCAGGAATCGACCCTCGGACACTGAACTCATGTGGGCTATTCTGCTGCGAAGAGGATCCGGGCAATGCAGCCCCCGGGTCCTTTTGTGCTTTCCGGGCGTTGTTACGGAGACGTTTCGACAAGCTCAGCGGTCCCAGGGCGCGGGACCGCACCGTAAAACCTGTATGACGTACGAAGCAGTGCCGCATACTCCCCCGGGTCCGACCCGGGAGTGCCCCTCTCGCAGGGAACGAGGAGGACCGACGTAATGGGCGAGCGAACCGTGCAACACGATCGACCGAACCGGGCAGGTGGGCGGCGATGAGTTCACTGCTGCTTCTGACGAACGCACTCCAGCCGTCGACGGAGGTGCTCCCCGCCCTCGGCCTCCTGCTCCACAGCGTGCGGGTGGCCCCCGCCGAGGGCCCGGCCCTGGTGGACACCCCGGGTGCCGACGTGATCCTGATCGACGGGCGCCGCGACCTGCCGCAGGTCCGCTCGCTCTGTCAGCTGCTGCGGTCCACCGGGCCCGGCTGTCCGCTGATCCTCGTCGTCACCGAGGGCGGCCTCGCGGCCGTCACCGCCGACTGGGGCATCGACGACGTCCTGCTGGACACGGCGGGTCCCGCCGAGGTCGAGGCGCGGCTGCGGCTGGCGACCGGCCGGCAGCAGATCACCTCCGACGACTCCCCGATGGAGATCCGCAACGGTGATCTCTCCGTCGACGAGGCGACGTACAGCGCGAAACTCAAGGGCCGGGTCCTCGACCTGACGTTCAAGGAATTCGAACTGCTGAAATACCTCGCCCAGCATCCGGGCCGGGTGTTCACCCGCGCCCAGCTCCTCCAGGAGGTCTGGGGCTACGACTACTTCGGCGGTACGCGGACGGTCGACGTCCACGTCCGGCGGCTGCGCGCCAAGCTCGGCCCCGAGCACGAGTCGCTGATCGGCACCGTGCGCAACGTCGGCTACCGCTTCGTCGCGCCGGAGAAGATCGAGCGGGCCGCGGAGGAGCCGAAGGGCCGGGCGGCGGCCGAGCAGCCGTCCGGCGAAGCCGTCGCCCGTTCGGAGCAGTCGGCGGCGGCCGAGGTGACGGAAGAAGCCCCGGTAGAGGCTGCCAAGAGGTAGTTCCATCCGCGTAGACTGCCGCGCGTGGCCAAGGTGACGCGGGACGATGTGGCGAGACTGGCGGGGACGTCGACCGCGGTCGTCAGCTACGTCATCAACAACGGACCCCGGCCGGTCGCCCCGGCCACGCGCGAGCGGGTACTCGCCGCGATCAAGGAGCTGGGCTACCGGCCCGACCGGGTCGCCCAGGCCATGGCCTCGCGGCGCACGGACCTCATAGGCATGATCGTGCCGGACGCCCGGCAGCCGTTCTTCGCGGAGATGGCGCACGCGGTCGAACAGGCCGCCGCCGAACGCGGGAAGATGGTGCTCGTCGGCAACTCCGACTACCGCGACGAGCGCGAGGTCCACTATCTGCGGGCCTTCCTCGGGATGCGCGTCTCCGGGCTGATCCTGGTCAGCCAGGGCCCCAGCGAGCGGGCGGCGGCCGAGATCGAGGCCTGGGACGCCCGGGTCGTCCTGCTGCACGAGCGCCCCGAGGCGATCGACGACGTCGCGGTCGTCACGGACGACGTGGGCGGCGCCCAGCTCGCCACCCGCCACCTGCTGGAGCACGGCAACGCGTACGTGGCCTGCCTCGGCGGTATGGAGTCGACCCCGGTGGTCGGCGACCCGGTGGCCGACCACGTCGAGGGCTGGCGCCGGGCGATGCACGAGTCGGGCCGCTCCACGGAGGGCCGGCTCTTCCAGGCGCCGTACAACCGTTACGACGCCTATCAGGTGGCCCTCGGCCTGCTGTCGGGCCCGGACAGGCCCCCGGCGATCTTCTGCGCCACGGACGACCAGGCCTTCGGCGTGCTGCGGGCCGCCCGGGAGCTGCGCATCGACGTGCCCCGGGAGCTGGCGGTGGCGGGCTTCGACGACGTGAAGGAAGCCGGTCTCACCGATCCGCCGCTGACCACGGTCCACTCCGACCGCCCGGCGATGGCGCGGGCGGCGGTGGACCTGGTGCTGGATGACGCGCTGCGGGTATCCGGTTCGCGCCGGGAGCGGCTGAAGCAGTTCCCCTCGGCGCTGGTGGTCCGGCGCTCGTGCGGCTGCGGGGAACCCCCGCTCTCCGCCTGATCCGCCCGATCCGCCCGATCCTCCTGGTCAGCCTCATCCGCCTCATCCGCCACCGCGCCCTCTCCTCGTACGGCCCCTGAAGGTCTTTACATCGGGCATACGCGGTTCTGCCGGGCTTCTCAGGACGTACTCAGACCCCTCTCATGTTCGCTCGCCAGCCTGGTGCACATGACGGAGAACCCCCGCCCGAGCGGCGCGTACACGACGGACCAGGCCCCCACCTCGTACTCGTACGACGGCACGGCGTACGGCACCACGCACGCCGGCGGCACGGGCGGCTACCCGCCGCCGCCCCCGTACGCGCCCGCCAGCAGGCGCCGGGCGAAGCGGCCGGTGGCCCTGCTGACGGCGGTGGCGCTCGCCGCCGCCGTGATCGGCGGCGGCACCGCGACGCTGGTCGGGCAGCTCACCGACGGCGGGGCGCGTACCACCGGCTCCGGCGGGGCGGTCAACGGCACCACGGTCTCGCAGAGCAGCAAGGGCACCGTCGCGGGCGTCGCGGAGGCGGTCTCGCCCGCCATCGTGGAGATCGGCGCGTCCTCGTCGGCGGGCAGGTCCACCGGGTCCGGAGTGGTGATCACCGAGGACGGTGAGATCGTCACCAACAACCACGTGATCTCGGGTGCGCAGCAGATCCAGGTCACCCTCTCCACCGGGAAGACCTACACCGCCGATGTCGTGGGCACCGACCCCGACAAGGACCTGGCGCTGATCAAGCTCCGGGGCGCGAGCGGGCTGAAGACGGCCACGCTCGGGGACTCCTCCCAGGTCAAGGTCGGTGACGAGGTCGTGGCGATCGGCTCGCCGGAGGGCCTGACCGGCACGGTCACCAGCGGAATCATCTCCGCGCTGGACCGGGACGTCACGGTGGCGAAGGACGACTCCGGGCAGGGCTCACGCCAGGGCCAGGGCCAGCGCGGCGGAAGCGTCCCCTGGCCGTTCGAGTTCGGCGGCCAGCAGTTCAACGGCGACACGGGCGAGCAGACGACCACGTACAAGGCGCTCCAGACCGACGCCTCCCTCAACCCCGGCAACTCCGGCGGGGCGCTGATCAACATGGACGGGGAGATCATCGGCATCAACTCCGCGATGTACTCGCCCAGTTCGTCGGCGGCGGGCAGTGGTTCAGCGGCGGGCAGCGTGGGCCTCGGCTTCGCGATCCCGGTGAACACGCTGAAGGCGGACCTGGACACCCTGCGCGCGGGAGACGCCTCCTGATCCCGTACAGCGACCCGGCCGTGCAAGGCTGAGGGCGCCCCGTCGGCCGGACACGAGAAGAGGACACGCAGCGATGAGCCCCGCCGAAGACGATCCCCAGCGCATCCTGATCGTCGACGACGAACCGGCCGTACGCGAGGCCCTGCAACGCAGCCTCGCCTTCGAGGGATACGGCACCCGGGTCGCGGTCGACGGGTACGACGCCCTGGCGACGGCCGAGGCGTACGCCCCCGACCTCATCGTCCTGGACATCCAGATGCCCCGGATGGACGGCCTCACCGCCGCCCGCCGCATCCGGGCCACCGGCTCCACCACGCCCATCCTCATGCTCACCGCCCGCGACACCGTCGGGGACCGGGTCACCGGCCTCGACGCGGGGGCGGACGACTACCTGGTCAAGCCGTTCGAGCTGGACGAGCTGCTCGCCCGCATCCGGGCCCTGCTGCGCCGCAGCTCCTACGCGTCGACGGCGGCGGGCGCGGACACCCCGGACGACGACGTGCTCTCCTTCGCCGACCTGCGCATGGACCTGTCCACCCGCGAGGTCACCCGGGGCGGTCGCCGGGTCGAGCTGACGCGCACCGAGTTCACGCTGCTGGAGATGTTCCTGTCCCACCCGCGCCAGGTGCTGACCCGGGAGCAGATCCTCAAGTCGGTCTGGGGCTTCGACTTCGAGCCGAGCTCCAACTCCCTGGACGTGTACGTGATGTACCTGCGCCGCAAGACGGAGGCGGCCGGCGAACCGCGCCTCGTCCACACCGTGCGCGGGGTGGGCTACGCGCTGCGCACGGGCGGGAGCGGCGAGGCGTGAGCACGGCGCAACCCCCCGCGGGCCGGGCCGGGCCCGCCGTGAACCGGTTCGTACGCCGCTTCCGGGCGCTGCCGCTGCGCTCCCGGCTCGCGATCCTGGTCGCCACGGCGGTGGCGGTGGCGGTGGCTGCGGTGGCGGTGGCGTGCTGGTTCGTGACCCGCGCCCAGCTGGAGGACCAGCTCGACGACTCGCTGCGCGACGCGAAGATGGACAACGCGCCGATGCGCGATCTGCTGAGCTCGTGCCTGAGCGGCGGGCAGTTGCCCGCCCAGGAGTTCCCCGGCCAGTACACCGTGCAGATCGTCGCGGCGAACGGGAGCTACTGCACGGCTCCGAACACCACCCCCGTACCCGCCCAGCCGAGTGACGTGGCCGTGGCGGCGGGGGAGCGGAGCGACGCCCTGCACACGACGGAGAACGACGCCGGACAGGACATGCGGGTCTACACCCGCAAGCTGACCCCGGTGGTCGGCTCCGGCCAGGCCACCAACCAGCTCGCGGTCTCCGTGGCCCGCCCGCTCAGCGAGATCGACGCACCGCTGTCCACGCTCGCCTGGGTGCTGGCCCTCGTCGGCGGCATCGGCGTCGTCGGCGCAGGCGCGGCGGGCCTGTGGGTGGCCAGGGCGGGCCTGCGCCCCGTGGACGAACTCACGGAGGCCGTCGAGCACGTGGCGCGCACGGAGGACCTGACCGTACGTATCCCGGTCGACGGGGAGGACGAGATCGCCCGCCTCTCGAACTCCTTCAACTCCATGGCCGCCCAGCTCGCCTCCTCCCGCGACCGCCAGGCCCAGCTGATCGCGGACGCGGGCCACGAACTGCGCACCCCGCTGACCTCGCTGCGGACGAACGTGGAGCTGCTGGCGCGCAGCGACGAGACGGGCCGGGTGATCCCGCCGGAGGACCGGAAGGCGTTGATGGCCTCGGTGAAGGCCCAGATGACGGAGCTGGCGGCACTGATCGGCGACCTTCAGGAACTGGCCCGCCCGGACGCCGCCGAACCGGGCCCGCTCCAGGTGGTGGCCCTGCACGAGGTCACCCGCACCGCCCTGCGCCGCGCCAGGCTGCGGGGCCCGGAGCTGACGATCACGGAGGACCTGGCCCCCTGGTACGTACGGGCCGAACCGGCCGCCCTGGAGCGGGCGATCGTCAACGTCCTGGACAACGCGGTGAAGTTCAGCCCGCCGCGCGGCACGATCGACGTACGGCTGCACCGGGGCGAACTGACCGTCCGGGACCGCGGCCCCGGCATCCCCGCCGAGGAACTCCCCCACGTCTTCGAACGCTTCTGGCGCTCCCCCTCCGCCCGCCAGCTCCCCGGCTCGGGCCTGGGCCTGTCTATCGTCGCCCGTACGGTGCACCAGGCGGGCGGCCGGATCACGCTGCGCCCGGCCCCCGACGACGGCCCCGGCACGGTCGCCACGATCGGGCTGCCGGGGGCGCCGACCCCGCCCCCGGAGATGTGAGGCCGCACGAGCGGATCGGGCGGGCGTCTCGGCGGCGGCGGAACCGGGCGCTGGAGGAGATCCGCTCGCGTCGGCGCCGACGGCGTCATCCCGTGGTCGCCCTGCGCCCGCCGCACGGGCGAGCTCGGGTCGCCCCGGCGACGGATGCCGAACAGCCCCCCTTCACACGATGATCGACACCATCGGATCCCGTCGAGGAGGGCACACGTGACCACGCAGGCCAAGGCCACAGCAGCAGCACCGGCAGCCGAGACGTCGGTCCACGCGCCGGCCGCCGGCGAACCCGTCGAGCCCGTCCCCCGCTGGGCGGTCCGGATGGCCCATGCCATCCCCCTGTGTGTCCTGCCGTCCGGGTTGTGGCGTGTCGCTCTGGTGCTGGGCCTGGCCGGATACGACTCCGACTACCAATGGGCGGTGTGGGAACGCCCGTACGTGATCGGGCTGTCCGTGGTCTCCGAAGGACTCGCGCTGCTCGCCCTCGGGCTGGTGCGGCCGTGGGGCGAAGTCGTCCCGCGTTGGGTGCCGGGGCTGCGCGGCAGACGGATACCGATACGGGCGGTGGTCATTCCGGCCGCACTCGGGGCGGCGCTGATCATGATGCTCTGCGCGTACGGCACGCTGAACCAGGTCTTCGGCTTCATGGAGCCGCTGAACGACGACGGCACCGGTCTCCCTACCAGCGGTCCTGCCGCCTGGGCACTGTGGACGACGTACGCCCCGGTCCTCGCCTGGGGCCCGCTCCTGGCGATCCTCACCGTCGCGTACTACCGACGCCGCCGGGCGAACGACGCATCGGCTGCCGCTCGGCCCGCAGCCCGATAGCCGGTCCGGACGGGCCCGCCGTTGCGCGGGCCCGGCCGCGCGAGCGCACAACCGCCGGCGCCGCAGGCCCGAGCCTCCTCGCCCCGGTCCGGCGGCGGACCGGGGCGGGCGCCTCAGCGGCGGCGCGTGCCCCTCACGCCGCCGGGTTGTGCCGGATCAGCGACTCGACCAGACCGGGCCGCTGGTTCGGGTAGTCCATCGGGACGATGCCCAGCCCCGTCCACCCGGCGGTCTCGGAGCGCTCCAGGAAGGAGTGGACCTGGGGGTTGAGCCGGTCCGCGTTCCAGCGGGGCGGCATCAGGGCGGCGGTGGAGACGTAGTTCATGAAGAACCTGCCCGGCTGCTGGGCCGCCCTGCGGAACTGGGCTTCGATCTTGGGGTACTTGGCGAACGGCTCGGCCATGTAGTCGTCCTGGATGTCGAAGACGGCAGGGTCGCCGTAACGCACCCCGGGCAGACCCCCGTTGTCCGCCAGCAGCACGACCTTGCCGCGGGCCCCGCCGAGGTCGGGAAGCGCGGGGTCGAGGCGGAACAGGGGCCGCCAGCCTCTCGCGTCCAGGTAGTCGTCGAAGACCGCCCGGAACGCGGCGTCACCCTCGGAGGAGTACTCCTGCTTGACCCTCATCAGCACCGTCTCGCTCGGCCGTGCGGCGAGGAACTTCCAACAGGCGACGAGGACATCGCCGAACATCATGTTCTGGAACGCGGCCCCGTGGTGGATCGCGAACGAGCCGTCGATGAGGCGGCAGCGTACGTCCAGGAAGCGGATGCCGCTCTCCAACTGGTGGGCGATCGTGGTGTTCTGACACTCCGACCAGGGCCCGCCGAACCGGGCCCCCGAGTCGTGCGTCCCCGGGATCGTCAGCCGCTGGAGCGCGGTGCCGTCGGGCAGGCCGCCCATCCAGTCATGCGTCCCGCGTACGGTCCGGGCCGCCTCGCGCGAGGCGGCGACGGCCGGTGCGGCGCCGAGGATCGCGGTGGCGGAGACCGCGAGCGCGCCGGCCAGGAATCCTCTGCGGGTACTCAGGGGTGCGGGCGCAGGGGTGGACACGGGGCGCCTCCAAGGGCCGTGGGGAAAGGCCTTTGGATTGTGACGGGTACACGTCATGACCGGAAGGGGGTGGGCGGCGCCATGGGTTCGACGCCGCCGAACCCGGCTTCGCCCCCCCGGCGGTCGGCCGACGCGTACGACTCGACGTGCTCGCGCACCTCGGCCGTCCCCCGGGAGCGGCATCGGCGCGGGCTGCGGCCCGTCGGCGACAGCACGTCGCCGACCGCCGCGACGGCGGAGGGCCCGGCGGCTGAGCCATCCGGCGGCGCTCTCTCACACGTGGCGGTGACCCTGTTCCTCGGCCGGATCAGCGCCGGGCGCCAGGGGTGGGCGCTCCGTGCTTCCCGAGCCGAGACTCACGCCATGAGACATCCTTCCCCGCGGCGCCATGGGCGTCCTCGTAGGCGTATCGGCTCCGCCGGACTCGCCTACGTGACGGCCCTCGCGGCCGTCCCCCTCCTTGTGCTCGGCCCCGGTGCCGTTCCGGCATCGGCCGCGCCCCTGCCCGGCGGGCTCGGGCCCTGTGTTCCCGGAGACTGCCCCGACCCGTTCCCGGGCATCAACAACGGCCCCATCGCGGGCCGGGACAACGCGATCAACATGTTCGTGGGTGACGACTTCCTCGTCCGCGGCGCTGCGGCGGAGGCCGAGGGGCGCGTCGTCGTCCTGGACGACTTCGACATGAACAAGGACGCCCAGGCGAGTCAGGCCTACAACGTCGGAGAGGCGGGCGTCGGATCGCGTGTTGCGCCGCCCGTCGGAGCGGACTGGCTGACCACCGGTGGCGATATCACCGTGGCGACCGGCCAGCGGGTGCTGGCCGAGGCCGGCGTCGTACGGTACGCCGGCTCGCTGACCGGCACGGTCGAGGCCACCCTCACCCAGGACGACGCGGCCGTCGCCCCCTATACCGCTCTCAGGGACGAGCTCACCACCGCGAGCCGCTGCTACGCGCGCGTCGACGGCTCCCCGAGGACGCCCACGGGGACGGCCGTCAACCAGGGCACCCAGACGCTGTTCACCGGTGACGGGACCTCAGCGCTCCAAGTCTTCAACGTCGACTTCGACCTGACGGGGCCCTCGGGTGCCCAGCAGGGCATCGTCTTCGCCGGCATTCCCGACGACGCGACGATTCTCGTCAACATCGTGGGCGCGAACCGTACGCTCAACACCTACAGTGGCGGGATCGACGACGCCACCGATCCGCTCAACGCCTACCGCGAGCGTCTCCTGTGGAACATCCCCGACGCCACCACGGTGAACCTCACCGGAACCGGACAGTTCCAGGGCAGCTTCCTCGTCGGGGAGCAGAGCTCGGCCACCACGGTCACCCTGCCGGGCATCAACGGACGCTTCTTCACCACCGGATCGCTCACCCACACCAGCGCCGCCACGGGCGGCGGCGGCCAGGAGTTCCACGCCTACCCCTTCAACGGCGACCTGCCCGACTGCACGACCCCGCAGCCCGTCACCGGTGCGGTGGAGGTACTGAAGACGGACTCCGAGACCGACGCGGCACTGCCGGGCGCGACGTTCCAGCTCTGGGAGGAGACCAACGGGACCCCCGGTCTCCAGACCGGCGGCGCCACTCCTGACACCACAGTGGGAGAAGTGTGCGTCACAGGTGACGACGGTACGTGTTCCCGGACGGTGGAGACAGGGACGTACTACTGGCAGGAAACGGAGGCCCCGGACGGATACGACCTGCCCGACCCCGCCGTCTTCGGGCCCCTCGTACTGACCGAGGAGAACGCGAGCGCCGGCGTCTCGGTCACCGCCGCCAACACCCGAACGCCGATTCCGCCGGGCACCGGCACCGTCAAGCTGCTCAAGACCGATGCCGACAGCGGTCGGCCGCTGCCGGGCGCGACGTTCGAGCTCTGGGAAGAGACCAACGGGCGCGAAAATCTCCAGACAGACGGCAGCGACCCCGACACCCGTGTCGGGACCGCCTGCACCACGAACGGCGCGGGCCTGTGCTCCTTCGGCGACCTGGACCACGGCACGTACTACCTGCGCGAGACCGGCGTACCGGATGGCTACGTCCTGCCCGGCGACCCGGTCGCGGGACCATACGTGGTCAGCGCCGACCAGGAGGTCGTGATCGCGCGGCTCGCCAACAGCCGCGACGGCAAGCCCTGTAAGGACACGGGCTACGGCTACGGCTACGGAGACGACGCGTACGGTTCGCATCCCGGCCGTAAGGGGCACGCCGGGCCCGCCTGACCGCCGCAGGTCCCGCAGTCCCGGCTTCGAGTCCGGCGACCCGGACATGTACGCGTACCCGCGACCGGTGTCACCCCCCAGGTGGCACCGGTCGCTGCGAAGCGTCCGCGCCACGGACAGACTTCGCGGCGAACTCGGCATCGCCCATCACCCGCAACCGGATCTGGGCACCCTCACCCGCGACGCCCTCGCCAAGATCCCTCGGCATCGGGCCCGTTGCCCTCTGCGGCACCACTGGCCTCATGACCAACATGTGCACGCTGTTCACCACGCAGGGCGCGTTCATCAACGGCAACAACCCGACAGTGGTGGCCGACGCCTCGGCGACCCGCCCGCTGCCGCTGAAGGGCAACCCGAACGGCATCCCGGCCGAGCAGCTGCACGAGTCGGCGCTCGCCACGGTCCAGGACCTGTACGGAGTGGTGGTCCCGGCGCAGAAGTCGCTGAAGTAGCTCCGCAGGACGGGTGACGGCAGGACGGGTACCGCAGGGCGCGCACGCTCGGGCGCGCCCTGCGCCACGCCCGTACAGCAAACCCCCGCGCCCCACGCCCGGATGCCCCACATTCCCCCATTCCCTCCATCGGAAGTGAACCCTATGAGCACGTTCCCCCTATTCCGCCAGAGATCGCACGACTATCCGCAACGGAGATCACGAAGATGGCTACCCGCAGAGGCTTCATGACCGGCGCTTCCGGAATCGGCACCGCGGCCCTCCTGGGCTACGCGGCGACCCCGCAGACAGCGGCGGCGGCCGCCGCCGACGGCCCGGCGAGCGCGGTGCGGGTCTCGCCGCAGCAGGCGAAGGACTCCCTCCTCGCCGTCAACGCCGGAATGCGCACCAACTACGCGGCGCTCAAGGCAGAACTGATCAAGCGCCTCTCCCCCGTGGTCGTCGTACAGAACGACGCCAAGGGCGGCCGGTTCACGCTCGTGACGGAGAACGGCCAGGAGAGCGCCAGCCCCGTGTCGGAGACGTTCGAGCTGGCGAAGTCCATCGCCCACGTACCGCTCGGCGTCTTCTCGGTGATCGCCTCGTACCTGGCGGACCACATCCCCAACCTCCCGAACGCCGACCGGATCGACCCGCACGATCTGCTGATGGTGGCGTTCAACGACGACTCGTCGACCGCCTGGATCCCCCCGCTCCAGGCCTACGCAGCCACCCTCACCACTGCTCGCCAGAACCTCCCCGACGCCGGGCTCCCGGCCGCGCTGACGACCTCGTGCGGCAACATCCTGGACGCCGCGCTCCGGTTCATCGACACCTCGGTGACGACGCGGTCGTTCGACATGAAGTCCTTCCAGGACTTCTCCGGCAGCGTCGACTCCGACATCCGCACCAACGTGGCGCACGCGGCGCAGGCCCAGATCAAGGGCGTGCGGGACCGGATGAAGGCGTGGCGTACGAAGGTCGGAGAGGCGGGCTGGGCCAACCTCTACTGCGTGGTGATCTCGCAGTGGACGACGAGCGTGCTGAACCAGAACACGATCATCATCAAGGACTGCATGAACCCGGCGAAGGTCGCCACCCACCTGATCGACCTGCCCGGCCTGGAAAGCCCGGCCGACCCGGTGTTCACCGCCCTGGACAACCTCGCCCGGATCGTGCAGGACAACGTGGCGGCGGAGATGGTGTCCCCCAAGGACACGAAAGTCGCGGACGCCCTCAAGGGCAGGGAGGACCTGCTCGCCGACGAGATCCTCAACCAGCTCGGCACCCGCCGGGCGGTTGCGAAGTCCGCGCCGACGTACGGCATGTCGGCGGGTGGGATGTGCCCGGTCAAGAAGTAGCGCGTGGCGCATGAGCGTTGCCTCCTCCCGCCGGAGCAGCCGTGCGGTCCGGGAGGAGGAGGCGTCTCCGTATCGAGGACGCCACGGTGGTGGACGCCGACCGCGCCACGTCTGATCCGCGCATCCTTCACACCCGAGCCTTGCGTCGCATGTGTGCCGGGTGGCAGTGTTCGCACAACTGAGCATGCGTGCGGCTTCCAAAGACCAGGTGGGGATGGACGAGCAGGCGTTCGACGCCTTTTACGCCGGGAGCGTGGGGCGGCTCATCGGCCAGCTGTACGCCATGGTCGGCGACCGCGCCGAGGCGCAGGACGTCGTCCAGGAAGCCTTCGTGCGGGCCTGGGAGCGCCGGACCGCGCTGGACAAGGACGGGGCGCCCGAGGCGTGGGTGCGTACCGTGGCCTACCGGCTGGCGGTCAGCCGGTGGCGGCGGGTGCGTACCTCCCTCACCTTCGCGAAGCGGCAGGGGCCGCCCCCAGACGTTCCGCCGCCGGACGACCACCACGTGCTGCTGGTAGCGGCGTTGAAGCAGATCCCCCCGGCGCAGCGACGGGTCATCGTGCTCCACCACCTGTGCGATCTCGAAGTGAAGCAGGTCGCCGAGGAGACCGGCTCCCCCGTCGGTACGGTCAAGGCGCAGCTGAGCCGGGGGCGGGCTGCGCTGGCGAAGATTCTGGCCGATACTGAGCTGGATCCGCGCGCGGGCCGGGTCTCGGAGGTGGAGCGTGGCTGAAGAGACCAGCTTGGACGAGCGGCTCGCCGACCTTGCCACCGGGGGCCGGCAGGCCGCCGTGCCGCTGGCCGCCGAGCAGATCCGGGCGCGCGGGGACCGGCGTCGGCGGCGCAAGCGGGCGGCTCGGGCCTCGGGCGGTGTGCTGCTGGCCGCTGCTGTGGTCGTGGGGGGTCTGTCGCTGGTCCGCCCGGGGCCGGATCGGGCGCCGACCGCCGCAGATCCGAACCCGTCCGCGAGCGCTGCCCTCTTCGTTCCCCCGACGCCGGCGCCGGGGGAGGAGTACGCCAGCGAACTCGGCTACGTCTACGACGCGGTGGCGCTCGACGGCGGCAGGGTCCGGGTCACCGTCCAGCAGCTCCGTGACGAGAAGGGGACGGGCGTCCCCACCGGTGTGGTGCACAGCCTGACCCTGCCGGCGGTGACCCCGGTCGAGGTGGAGCACCTGTCCGGGGGAAAGCCGGGAGACCTGCGGCTGGAGGATGTCGTGGACCGGCTGCGGGCCGGGCCGCAGTGGGTGTTCGCCCTCGATTACGACGGTGAGGGCCGGGTTCAGTCGCTGCGGGAAGCGCACTGGCTGTCCGTGGAGTGACGTCCGGGCGCTCGCGCCGCAACACCGTCGTGGACGCCTCGTGGGCAGCAAGCCACGGCGGACCTCCCAGGAGCAGCCACAGCTGACGCCGTAGGTACGGGTACTCATGCGCGAGTTGTAAGCGCTGCCTATCTTCGCGGGATGCCCACAGATCCAACACCGCCGTCATCCGCTTCCAACAGGAGTGGCTGCTGCCTGGCGCTCGCTGGTCTGCCCCTCGTCTGGTTCATCGCCTCCCCCTTCCTGCCGGAACAAGTGTTCTGGTTCCCGTTCTGGTTGGGGGCTGTGATGTGGAACGGAGCGGACGGCCAAGGCGGCATCAGCCACTTGCTCGGCTAGCAGCAGGTAGGGGCCAGAGCGATCCGACGTATCGGCGAACGTGGAATCACAGGATCAGCGCCTGCTTCGGCCCGGTTGACGACTTCTTCCGGCCGGATGCAACCCGGCGGGCGGTGTGGGGCGTAGAGACCGTGTACCCCGCCCGCACCGGTTTCCAGGAGAACGTTGACCATGCACACCTCACGCCGCCAAGCCGCGTTGCGCCTGCTCACCGTCGTCGCCTTCGGCGCCCTTGTCCTGACCGGCTGCGGCGGGGCGACCGCGGGTCCCGCGGAGCCCTCCCCCGTGGGAGCGACGGCCACCGCAGCGACCGGCGAATCGGCCGCAAGCCCTTTCGCCGGTACCAAGCAGTTCGTGACGATCGACAAGGCCTGGACCGAGGACGGACTGACCAAGCTGTCGATGCGGTCCGCCGAGAAGAAGGTGAACACCCAGTTCGACACCTGGCAGATCGTCCCCGGCACAGGTGAATTCGTCACGGTGACCATGGCGAAGGACGCCCGGGTGCTGCTGACCGTGCCGATCCGCGGCGACGCCGCCCCGGAGGCCGGGCGCGGTGAACCGGTGCCGACCACGCAGGCCGAGTTCGTCACCCTGCTGACGCGATTGGACTCCCGGATCCGCGAAGACTCCGGGTTCGACCTGAGCTTCGACGGAGAGGGCCAGGTCACCAAGTTGCAGTCACTGTACAAGCCGTGAGCCGGGTGAACCGGGTACGCCGGGAGCTGCCGAGGCCCGCAGCGGAGGTGGGGCATGGCCGATGAGAGCGGTCTGGAGAGCCGGCTCGCCGACCTTGCCACGTCGGGGCAGCGGTACGCCGCGCCGCTGGTCGCGGAGCAGGTCCGGGCGCGCGGGGACCGGCGTCGGCAGCGCAAGCGGACGGCTCGGGCCTCGGGCGGCGTGGTGATGGCGGCAGCCCTGGCCATGGGAGTCCTGTCGGTGACCCGGCTCGGACCGGAGGCGGTACCGTCCGCCGCGAAGCCGACGGCAGCAGCGAGCGTCTCCCTGTTCGCGACCCCGACGCCCGCACCGGGGGAGGAATATGCGAGCGAACTCGGTTTCGTTTACCACGCGGTGCCACTCAAGGAGAATCTGGTTCAGGTGACCGTGGCACAGGTTCGCGCCGGGAATGGTGTCGCTATTCCCACCGGAGTGGTCCACAGAATGACCCTGAAACCGGAAACTCCGGTCGAAGTCGAGCATGTGGCAGGTGGCGAGGCGAGGGACATGCGGGTAGGCGAATTGGTGGACCGGCTGCGCGCGGGTCCACAGTGGGTGTTCGCGCTCGATTACGACGGTGAGGGCCGGGTTCAGTCGCTGCGGGAAGCGCACTGGCTGTCCGTGGAGTGACTGCCGACGGACCACTTACCGGCCGCTGACCCGCCACTGACCCGCCGCTGAACGGCCACTGACCGGCCACTGACCGCCTTCGAGTGAGCTCTGACCGAGCAGAACGCCTCCCCCATGGAAATATCGACACCATCTCTCCAGTCTTCAGCATGCTCACTCGGGAACAGCTTTCGGGATCCCACCGGCTTTCATTGCCGGTGGGATCTCTCTCGTTTTCTGGAGGAGGCGGGCTGGGGCGGAACGGCGTAGAAGTCGAAGGAAAATACATCGGATCGGATGCAACCCCGGGGCCGATGTGGGGCGTAGAGAGTGTGTAACCCAAACACGCTGATCAATAGGAGCAGTTGACAATGAACGCTTCCCGCCGCCACATCGCCAAGGGCTGGCTCACCGCTATCGCTCTCAGCACGCTCGTTCTGACCGGCTGCGGCCAGCAGACCGCAGACCACTCGGCCCCCGCCGCGGCCGCCAAGCCGGTTTCATCCCCCACGGCCGACGACACGACGGACGCAACGGACGGCGCCCGGTCCGAGGACGGCGACAAGGCCGTCCCTCCCGCCACGAGCGGCCAGCAGCAGACCACACCGCCCTCGCAGGCCGACAAGACGACTTTCCGGACGGACGCCGACAAGAAGTCCGCCGGGGCTGCCGCCCCGTCCTCCGCGCCGACAGCCCCGGCAGGCGCCGAGAGCACCCCGGCAGGCTCCAAAGACACCTCGGTGGCGACCGCCAAGGCCCCCTTCGCCGGCACCGAGCAGTTCGTGACCATCAGCAGGGCCTGGACCAGCGACGGGCGCACCTACCTGTCCGTGCGGACCGCCCAGAAGAAGATCAACACCCGGTTCGACACCTGGGAGATCACCCCGGGCACGGGTGCCTTCACGACGGTGCCCATGGCCGAGAACGGCCGGCTGCTGCTGGCGGTCCCGGTTCGCGGCGAGGTGGCCGGCACCAGCCGTGCCGAGCTGCTCGGGTACTCCCCCGCCGAGCTGGTCACCCTGATCAACCGGCTCGACCCCGCACTCTCCGACGGCATCGGGTACGACCTGGAGTTCGACAGTGCGGGTCAGGTGACCGGCCTGACGTCGCTGTACCGTCCCTGACCTGCCTCGGACCTCCGCGAAGGGGGTCGGCGTCCCGGAGGCGTACGCCATGGAACCGCACGGAGCCCGCACCGCCCGCGCCCCCGCCGCCGGGGCCGGTCGGGCGACGCTCCGGCGGGCCCGCGCCTCACGTTCGGGCCGCGTATCGTGCTGGGCCGACGGAGCGCCCGACCCCGGCTCCCGCCGCGAGCACAAGCACGCCGAGGCGGCACTCCTCCTCGGCTCGGGGTGCGTCGACCGCAGCCGGAACAGGACTCCTTGCTACTTCCTCCGGCTCGCCTCGATCGTGAACACGACTGTCAGACAGGCCAGGGCTGCGGCCAGTGAGCCGAAGAAGATCCCTTCGAAGAGCCAGCTGTTCGCGTTCTCAACCGTGCCGTCCTCGTACGTGCAGGACTTCTCGAAGGGGAAACTTGCTGTGTGCAGTTCCCCGCAGCGATTGTGCAGGTCCTGGTCGAGCACGCTCGCCTTGACCCAGGACAGAGCCCATACGAGAAGAAAGAGCCCGGCGAAGGCACACACGGCGCCCCATAGCCGGTTCAGCTGGGCATCGCTGGTGTGGGCTGTCGTCACGCGTCGAAGCGTACCGCCGCCCATCCTGCACGGCCCCGCTCGGCCGGTGCCGAAGGCTGCTGCAACGAACGGCCTCCCGAGCCGAGTTGCTCACCATGGGCTTCGGGGAGCTCACGGGAAACGAGGGAGGGGCGGCAGGCCCGAAGGCCCACCGCCCCTCCTGCGCCAGGAGTCAGGCAGTCACAGGTAGCTACAGGTGGCTACAGATGGCTACTCGACGACCGTGATCCGGTCCGTGGCCGGCGGTGCCAGCGGGGACGAGGCCGTGGCGTGGGTCGCCAGGTAGGCGTTGAACAGGTCCAGGTCGGACGCGCCGACCAGCTTGTTCGTGCCCTGGCCCAGGACCGGGAAGCCGTCGCCGCCGCCCGCGAGGAACTCGTTCATCGCGACGCGGTAGGTGCGCGCCGGATCGATCGGCTCGTCGTTGAGCTTGATGGTGTCGGTGACCACGCGGTCCGCGCCGGTCTTCGTCAGGTCCAGGGTGTAGGTGAGGCCCCTGGAGACCTGGAGGATCTTCGGGGCGGCCTCGTTGGCACCGCTGACCTGCTGCTGGAGGGCGGTGATCAGCTGGGCGCCGGTCAGGTCGACGACGTTCATCATGTTGGTGAACGGCTGGACGGTGAAGGTCTCGCCGTACGTGACGACCCCGTCGCCCTCACTGCCGGACGCCTCGTACACGAGGTCCGAGCGGATACCGCCCGGGTTCATGAACGCGACTTCCGCGCCGCCCTTGTCGGCCGGGGCGAGGCCTTCGAGCTGGGCGTCGGCGATGACGTTGCCGAGCGGCTTCTCGGGGGCCGTGGAGCCGCGGCCGTTGATGTCGGCGGTGATCCAGCCCTGCGCCTTGTTGGCGACCGGGGCGGCGAGCTTGTTCCAGCGGTCGATCAGGCGCGTCATGTCGGCGGCCTTGGGCTGGTCCCGGGTCACCACGTGGTTCGCGGACTTCACCGACGTACGGACGATGTCCTTGGTGCGGCGGTCGTAGGTGAGCGTGGTGTCCGTGTAGAGCTTGCCGAAGGACGAGGCCGAGGTGACCATGCGCGGCTTGCCCGACGGGTCGGGGATCGTGCAGACGTACGCCTGGTGGGTGTGGCCCGTGACCAGGGCGTCCACCTTCGGCGTGATGCCCTTGGCGATGTCGACGATCGGGCCGGAGATGCCGTCACCCGCGCCGGGGCTGTCGCAGTCGTAGTTGTACGAGGTCGAGGCCGGGGCCCCGCCCTCGTGGATCAGGGCCACGATGGACTTGACGCCCTTGCGGTCCAGCTCCTTGGCGTACTTGTTGATCGTCTTGACCTCGTCGTGGAACTTGAGGCCCTTGACGCCGTTGGCGGTGACGATGTCCGGCGTACCCTCCAGGGTGACGCCGATGAAGCCGATCTTGACGCCCTTCTTCTTCCATATCGTGTACGGCTTCAGCAGCGGCCTGCCGGTCTTCTCCTTGGTGACGTTGGCCGCCAGGTAGGGGAAGTCCGCTCCCTTGAACTTCCTGCCCTTCTCGTAGCAGCCCTCGACCGGGTGGCAGCCGCCGTTCTGGAGGCGGGCCAGTTCGGTGGCGCCCTCGTCGAACTCGTGGTTGCCGACTGCCGTGACGTCCAGCTTCAGCTTGTTGAGCGCCTCGATCGTCGGCTCGTCGTGGAAGAGGCCCGACAGCAGCGGGCTCGCGCCGACCATGTCGCCGCCGGCGGCCGTGACGGAGTACGGGTTGCCCTTGCGCGCGGTGCGCAGCGAGGTCGCCAGGTACTCGACGCCACCGGCCGGGATCGCCTCCACCGTGCCGTCCGCGTGCGTCTTCTTGACCGTACCCGCGGAGCCGGACGGGGGCTCCAGGTTGCCGTGCAGGTCGTTGAAGGACAGCAACTGCACGTCGACGGTGCGGGACTTGTGGCCGTGCCCATGCCCGTGGCCGTGGCCGTTGCCGTTGCCCCGGTCATGAGCGCCGGCCGGCATCGCGGCGATGAGCGCGCCCACGGTGGCCAGACCGGCCGCGGCGGCGATCACCCGCCGGGACGCACGGTTCTTCTGCGGAGTCGCTGACATCGGTCCCCTTGTGGTGTCAGTGGTCGTGGTCTCACAGGTGCGCCGTCGGTGCCGCCGGTGCCACCGGTGTCGTAGCCGACGCAGCTGCGGAAGCTGTCGTAGCTGTCACTGGTTGTCACTTGCGGCGGCACACGTCGGGAATCCTGCGTCCCGCAGCCTAGAGTCAACGCGCGTAGCGCAACAGGTGTTCGGGGTTACGACCTGGTTGCCATCCGGCCAAACGGGCGCCACGAACCGGCCGCCCCGCCCACTCCGGCCGCCCTCCGCTCCCACCACCCCACCGTTCCACCGGCCCGCCCACTCCGGCCGCCCGGCCGCCCGGGCCCTCCCGCCCCCGGTTCCGGGACGTACACCCCCGGCGTAGCACCCGTACCCGCACCCGCTCCCCGTACGCTCGTCCTCATGACGACTGACGTACCCCTCCCCGCCCCCGGACGCGAGATTCAGGCCCTCGACGCACTCGACCCCGACCAGGCCGAGGCCGTCCTCGCCCTGCTCACCGAGGCGGCCGGGTCCGACGGCCGGCAGGCGGTCTCCGAGCAGGGGCGGCTCCGAATCCGGGGCGGACACCGCGACGGCGTACGGCACTTCCTGCTCACCGTGGACGGCGAGCTCGCCGGATACGCCCAGTTGGAGGATGTCGACCCGGTCGAGGCCCCGGCCGCCGAGCTGGTCGTCCACCCCGCGCGGCGCGGCAGCGGGCACGGCCGGGCCCTGGGCGCCGCCCTCCTCGCCGCGACCGGCAAGCGGCTGCGGGTCTGGGCGCACGGCGGCAGCTCGGCGGCCCGCCACCTGGCACAGGTCCTCGGCCTCTCCCTCTTCCGCGAACTGCGCCAGCTCCGGCGGAGCCTGACCCCCCTCGACCTCGCGGAGCCCGTACTGCCCGAAGGCGTCACCGTACGGACCTTCGAGCCGGGCCGTGACGACGAAGCCTGGCTCGCGGTGAACCGCGCCGCTTTCGCTCACCACCCCGAGCAGGGCTCGCTGACCCAGCAGGACCTGGACGACCGCAAGGCGGAGCCCTGGTTCGACCCGAAGGGCTTCTTCCTGGCCGAGCGGGACGGGGCGATCGTGGGCTTCCACTGGACGAAGGTGCACGCCGAGGAGCAGCTCGGTGAGGTGTACGTGGTCGGCGTGACGCCCGACGCCCAGGGCGGCGGCCTCGGCAAGGCGCTGACCGCGATCGGCCTGCACCATCTGGCCTCCGAGGCGCTGCCCACCGCGATGCTCTACGTGGACGCGGACAACACGGCGGCCGTGACGGTGTACGAGCGGATGGGCTTCACCACGCACGAGGTGGATCTGATGTACCGCACGGAGTCCTGACCTCCCGCCAGACCGGTCCGGGGCGGCGTCACTTGACGCCGCCCCTCTTTTGCACCACCCTTTCACTACTCAATTAGTGAAAGGGTGGTGCAGCGCATGGCAACCGAGTCCGCAGCGGTCGAGTTCCGAATCGACCGGCGCAGCGGCGTCGCCACCTATCTCCAGATCGTCCAGCAGACGAAGCAGGCCCTGCGCCTGGGCGTCCTCGAACCGGGCGACCGGCTGCCGACCGCCCGCGAAGTCGTGGAGGCCACCGCCATCAACCCGAACACCGTCCTCAAGGCGTACCGGGAGCTGGAGCGCGAAGGACTCGTCGAGGCCCGCCGCGGGCTCGGCACCTTCGTCCGCAGGACGCTGGGCGGCGCGGCCGAGGCGACCGCCGCCGACTCGCCGCTGCGCACCGAACTCGCCGACTGGGCCCGCCGGGCGCGGGCGGCCGGGCTGGAGCGGGACGACGTCGCCGCACTCGTCACCGCCGTACTGGACAGCACGTACAAGGGGGACCAGGAACGATGACCGGCGTCGCGATCGAGGCACACGGCCTCGGCATGACCTACGGGCGCGGGGGCGGCGGCCGCCGCGCCCTGCACGACTGCTCGTTCCGGCTGCCCGCCGGACGCGTCTGCGCCCTCGTCGGGCCCAACGGCGCGGGCAAGTCGACCCTGCTGAACCTGGCGGCCGGGTCAGCCCGGCCGAGCGCCGGCTCCCTGACCGTCCTCGGCTCCACCGGTCCCGCCGGTCCCACCGGCCCCGCCGACGTACGCGAGCGCATCGCGTACGTCCCCCAGGACAAGCCGCTGTACCCGCAGCTCACGGTCGCCGACACGCTGTGGGCGGGCGGCGAGCTGAACCCGGCGCGCTGGGACCGTGCCACCGCCGACCGGATCGCCGGACCGCTGCCGCGGCAGGCCCGCGTCCGTACGCTCTCCGGCGGACAGCGCACCCGGCTCGCCCTGGCCCTCGCGCTCGGCAAGCGGCCCGAACTGATGCTGCTGGACGAGCCGATGGCCGACCTCGACCCTCTCGCCCGGCACGAGCTGATGGGCGCGCTGATGGCGGAGACCGCCGAGCACGGGACCACCGTCGTGATGTCCTCGCACATCCTCACCGAGCTGGAGGGCGCCTGCGACTTCCTGCTGTTCGTGGACGGCGGGCGCGTCCGGCTCGGCGGTGAGGCCGAGGACATCGTCTCCGCCCACGCCCTGATCACCGGGCAGGCAGGGCGCGACCTGGCCCCGCACACCGCTGTCGAGTCCCGTACGACGGGCCGTCAGCTCACCGCTCTGATACGGAAGGAGGGCCCCGTGGACGACTCCCTGTGGTCCGTCACGGAACCCTCCCTGGAGGACCTGCTCCTCGCCCACCTCCGCTCACCGGACGCCCCGCCCCTGCTCACCCCGAGCGCGAGCGCCGTCCCGGGCGAGGCCCGTGAGGCGGTGGCGTCGGCATGAGCGTCTCCACCATGAGCTCTCCCCCCACGAGCGCCCCCGCCACAGGCCGCGCCTCTCTGCGCGGGTCCGCCCGCGTGGTGCTGCGTCTGCACCGCAAGGCCCTCTGGGCGGCGGGCGGCCTGCTGGTGCTCGGCATCGGCGTCGTCGTGGCCCTCCGTGTCTGGATGGCGTCCGCGAAGGAGCTGTGCGCCGACGGCGACACCACCCCGTGCGGCGGCCCCGTCTACCAGCCCAGCTACGCCCGTACGTCCACCGAGACCTTCCTCGCCGACGGCGGCACGGTGCTGCTCCTCCTGGCCGCCCTCGTCGGCGTCTTCGTGGCGGGCCCGCTCATCGCCCGTGAACTGGAGAGCGGCACCTTCCGGCTGGCCTGGGCCCAGTCGGTCTCCCCCGCCCGCTGGCTCGCCGCCCGGCTGGCGGTGCCCGCCGCGCTGGGAGTCAGCGGCCTGGCGGTGCTGGTCGTCGTCTACCGCTGGGGCCTGTGGGCGGTCAGGGGGTACCCGTACTCGAACCGGACCACCTGGTACGGCTCCGGCGTCTTCCCGGGCACCGGGCCCGCCCTCCTCGGCTACGTGCTGCTCGCCGTGGCGGTCGGCGCCCTGTGCGCGGTCCTCGTCCGTCGCACCCTGCTGTCCATGTCCCTCACCGCCCTCGTCCTCTGGGCGGTCGCGTTCGGGCTGGACAAGCGGCGGCACGAGCTGTGGCCCGCCGTGTTCCGGACGGACCAGGACGCATTCAGGTCCTTCTCCGCCGGGGACTGGTCCATCGATGCGGGCATGGTCACCGCGTCGGGCAAGAGGCTGTACTGGCAGGACTGCTACGACGCCGACCTGGCGCAGAACTACGACGTCGACCTGGCGCAGCACATCGAAGCCTGCCTGCGCGACCGGGGCGCCGTCAGCGACTTCATCGAGTACCACCCCGCCTCGCACTACTGGCCCCTCCAGCTCGTCGAGACCGGCATCCTGCTGGCCCTCGCCGCGCTCGCCGTGTTCCTCGCCTTCCGGGCCCTGCGCCGCCTGCACGGCTGAGCGGAGGCGTCCGGCAGCAGCCGTCGTCCGGGCCCTACGAGGGGTGGGCCCGGACGACGAACACGTACGGTCACCACGGGCCCGATCTCAGACCCGATCTCAGGCTCGATCCAGGCCCGTCCGCGCCCGATCCGCAGGCACACCGCTTCCTGGACGTCATGTCGCCGTTACCGGCCATTCAGACACCCTTGCGACCCTCGCGGAATGCAGCCAGCTGTGCCCGCCCCCCGCCGCAACGGGAGAGCCCGGGGCGGCGCCTCCCCAGGCGCCCCGGACCGCGCCCTCGGGTTTCCCGGGCCTTCCGCGATCTTTCCCGGCTCCGACGCGACCGAGGGGCCCTCCACGCGGAACAATGGGCCTATGAGCCAGCAGCCCAGCTCCGAGGTCCCGGTCCAGCCCGCCCAGCCGTCCGTCGGCTCGCTCGCCGCGCACCGGCCGCACGCCGTGGCCGGCCCCGCGTCCAACGGGGTCGGCTTCTCCACCGCCGCCGACCTGGACCCCGACCTCGACGCCGACGCGGACGCGTACGAGCCCGACCGGGACGGCGACGAGCTGCCCCAGGGCCGTTTCCTGGACCGGGAGCGCAGCTGGCTCGCGTTCAACGAACGTGTGCTGGAGCTGGCCGAGGACCCGGCCACACCCGTCCTCGAACGGGCTAACTTCCTCGCCATCTTCGCCTCGAACCTCGACGAGTTCTTCATGGTCCGGGTGGCCGGTCTCAAACGCCGCATCGCCACCGGCGTCGCCACCCGCTCCGCCTCCGGGCTCCAGCCCCGCGAGGTCCTCGACCTGATCTGGACCCGCTCGCGCGAGCTCATGGCCCGGCACGCGGCCTGCTTCCAGCAGGACATCGCCCCGGCCCTGTCCGACGAGGGCATCCAGCTGATCCGCTGGCCGGACCTGACCGAGAAGGAGCAGGCCCGGCTGTTCACCTTCTTCCGGCAGCGCGTCTTCCCGGTCCTGACCCCGCTGGCCGTCGACCCCGCGCACCCCTTCCCGTACATCTCCGGGCTCTCCCTCAACCTCGCCGTCGTCGTCCGCAACCCGGTCAGCGGCCACCGGCACTTCGCACGCGTCAAGGTCCCGCCGCTGCTGACCCGCTTCCTGGAGGCGTCCCCGCAGCGGTACGTGCCCATCGAGGACGTCATCGCGGCACACCTGGAGGAGCTGTTCCCGGGGATGGAGGTGCTGGCGCACCACATGTTCCGGGTCACCAGGAACGAGGACCTGGAGGTCGAGGAGGACGACGCGGAGAACCTGCTCCAGGCGCTGGAGAAGGAGCTCATGCGCCGCCGCTTCGGCCCGCCGGTCCGGCTGGAGGTCGAGGAGTCCATCGACCCGTACGTCCTCGATCTGCTGGTCCGCGAGCTGAAGGTGTCCGACGCGGAGGTCTACCCGCTGCCCGGGCCGCTCGACCTCACCGGACTCTTCGCCATCGCCTCGCTGGACCGGCCGGAGCTGAAGTTCCCCAAGTTCATCGCGGGCACCCACCGGGACCTGGCCGAGGTGGAGTCCGCCTCCGCGCCCGACATCTTCGCCGCCCTGCGCGAACGGGACGTCCTGCTCCACCACCCGTACGACTCGTTCTCCACCTCCGTCCAGGCCTTCCTGGAGCAGGCGGCGGGCGACCCGGACGTGCTGGCCATCAAGCAGACGCTGTACCGCACCTCCGGCGACTCCCCGATAGTGGACGCCCTGATCGACGCGGCCGAGTCCGGCAAGCAGGTCCTCGTCCTCGTCGAGATCAAGGCCCGCTTCGACGAGCAGGCCAACATCAAGTGGGCCCGCAAGCTGGAGGAGTCCGGCTGCCATGTCGTGTACGGACTCGTCGGGCTGAAGACCCACTGCAAGCTCTCGCTCGTCGTCCGCCAGGAGGGCGACACGCTGCGCCGCTACTCCCACGTCGGCACCGGCAACTACCACCCCAAGACCGCCAGGCTGTACGAGGACCTCGGCCTGCTCACGGCGGACCCGCAGGTCGGGGCGGATCTCTCCGACCTGTTCAACCGGCTCTCCGGCTACTCCCGCCGCGAGACCTACCGCCGTCTGCTGGTCGCCCCGAAGTCCCTGCGTGACGGGCTGATCGCCCGGATCAACAAGGAGATCGCCCACCACCGCTCGGGCCGCCCCGCCTACGTACGGTTCAAGGTCAATTCGATGGTCGACGAAGCGATCATCGACGCCTGCTACCGCGCCGCCCAGGCGGGCGTGCCCGTCGACATCTGGGTGCGCGGGATCTGCGCGATCCGCCCCGGCGTCGCCGGTCTCTCCGAGAACATCCGGGTCCGTTCCATACTCGGCCGCTTCCTCGAACACTCCCGGATCTTCGCCTTCGGCAACGGCGGCGAGCCCGAGGTGTGGTTCGGCAGCGCCGACATGATGCACCGCAACCTCGACCGCCGGATCGAAGCCCTGGTCCGGGTCACCGACCCCGCCCACCGCGCCGCGCTCAGCCGACTCCTGGAGACCGGTATGGCCGACACCACCTCCTCCTGGCACCTGGGCCCCGACGGCAACTGGACCCGGCACGCCACGGACGCGGACGGCCAGCCGCTGCGGCACGTCCAGGAGATGCTCATCGATGCCCGGAGGCGCCGGCGTGCGACGCCCTGACCAGCAGACGACCACCTCCGCCGGCTCCGGGAGCCCGGAGGCGGCGAAGGCCCCCCACCCGGCCGCCGACCTCACCACCGAGGCTGTTCTCGCGCCCTACCTCCGGGCGCAGGCCGCGGACTTCCTGCGGAGTCTGCGGCTGCACCACGAGCACAGCGCCCCCTCGGACGCCGGCGGACGCGACGCCGAGGAGGCCGCCCGCGCACTGCGCCGCTCGGCACGCCGGATCAGCGGCTCGCTGCACACCTTCCGGGGTGCGCTCGACCCGCTCTGGGCCGATCAGCTCCGTACGGAACTGGCCTGGCTCTCCGCACTCCTCGCCCGCGAACACGCCTACGCCGCCCGTCTGACCCGGCTCGTCGAGGCACTGCACCAGCTCTCCGGGGTCACCCTCCCGGCCGCCCGGTCCGGCAGACCCGCCGCGCCCGACGCCGCCGGTCCCCAGGGCCGCGCCGCGCTCGGGGTCGGGGCCGCCCGGGCCGCCGCCCTGCTGGAACGCCGCCTCACCCTCGCCCGGACCCGGGCGCACTCCGCGGCCCTCCAGGCACTGGGCTCCTCCCGCTTCCACGCGGTCGCCGACGCGGTGGCGCTGCTGGCCTCCGACGTCCCGCTGGCCCCCGGCACCACGGGCCGGGCCCCCGAAGCCCTCCTGGAACCCGCCGAGCTCGCCGAGCAGCGCCTTCTGGCCGCGGTGGCCGCCCTCCCGCCCGACGACGCGGCCGAGCCGTACAACGAGGCGCAGGACGGCCCCTGGCACCAGGCCCGCCTGCTGCTGCGCCTGCACCGGTACGCCCACGAGGTCGTCCTGGGCGCCTCCGACCCGTCCCTGGCGGGCCCGGGGCACGCCCTCGACCTGCACCGGGACGCGGTGGAGGCGGCCGCGGCGGCGGCCGCGGCGGCCCGCACTCCCCGGATCGCCCCGGCCACCGCGTACGCGCTGGGCGTCCTCCATGCGGACCAGCGGCACGAGGTGGAGGCGGCCCGGGCGGTGTTCCGGGAGACCTGGCCGTACACGGCGGCCATGACGGCCCCATGAGCCCCACCGGCGGCCGGGCCGAGCCCCCCGGCCGCACGGGCCACGCCCCCGCGAAGCCCCGCCCGCGGACCGGCACCATCCGCGCCGCGGGCTGCGTCCTGTGGCGCCGCGCCCCCGGCGGCCACGGCGTGGAGATCTGCCTCGTCCACCGGCCCCGCTACGACGACTGGTCCTTCCCCAAGGGCAAGCTGAAGCGTGGCGAGGAACCGCTGGCCGCCGCCGTACGGGAGGTGCTGGAGGAGACCGGTCACCACTGCACCCCGGGCACCCGGCTCCCCACCGCCCGCTACCTGGTGGACGGCCGCCCCAAGGAGGTCGCCTACTGGGCGGCCGAGGCGACGGACGGCGCCTTCGAGGCGAACGACGAGGTGGACCGCCTCCTGTGGCTCACCCCGGGGGCGGCCCGCGCCCGCCTCACCCAGCCCCGGGACGTCCAGCAGCTGACCGCCCTGCTGGACACCCTCGCCGCGCCCTGATCCAGGCCCTGGTCCACGTCCCGACCATCACCCCGGCCGGCCCGGCCCCGCACCCACCTGCCCGACACGGTTCACCTGCCGTTCACTCTCCCCCGTTGGCGGCTTCACCTGTTCTGCCTAATTTCGGACGCACAAGGTGCGCGGCGGCAAGCCACAGCACTCCTCCCCATCGCACGCCGTCGTAGAACGAACTGACCACGGCGGCTCCTGGAAGGAACACCCGAAAGTGAAGCTTCAGCGCAAGAACCGGCTTCGTGCAACCGCGCTCGGTGCCCTCGCCGTCTCCGGCGCCCTGGTCCTCACGGCGTGCGGTTCGGATGACAACAGCAGCGGAGGCGCCTCCGGAAGCGGCGAGAAGTCGACCGCCGCGTCGGACGTCAAGTGCGACGAAGCCAAGGGCCAGGTCCTGGCCGCCGGCTCCAGCGCGCAGAAGAACGCCATGGACATCTGGGTCAAGGAGTTCCAGGCCGCCTGCGCCGGCGTCGAGATCAACTACCAGCCCATCGGCTCGGGCGGCGGCATCACCAAGTTCACCCAGGGCCAGGTCGCCTTCGCGGGCTCCGACTCCGCCCTGAAGCCCGACGAGGTCACCGCCTCCCAGAAGATCTGCGCGGACGGCGGCAAGGGCATCAACCTGCCGATGGTCGGCGGTCCGGTGGCCATCGGGTTCAAGCTCGACGGTGTCGACGAGCTCGTCCTCGACGCCCCGACCCTCGCCAAGATCTTCGACACGAAGATCACCAAGTGGAACGACAAGGCGATCGCCGACCTCAACCCGGACGCGAAGCTGCCGGACACCGCGATCCAGGCCTTCCACCGCTCGGACGAGTCGGGCACGACCCAGAACCTGAACAAGTACCTCAGCGTCGCCGCCCCCGACGACTGGAAGTTCGACGCCTCCTCCAAGTCCTGGGAGGCCAAGGGCGGCCAGGCGGCCAGCGGCTCGGCCGGCGTCGCCTCCGCCGTCAAGGACATCAACGGCGCCATCGGCTACTTCGAGCTCTCCTACGCCGCGGCCAGCGACATGACCACCGTCAAGATCGACACCGGTGCCGGCGCCCCGGTCGAGGCCACCTCGGAGAACGCCTCCAAGGCCATCGCCGCCGCCAAGATCAAGGGCACCGGCAACGACGTGGCCCTGGAGCTCGACTACGCGACCAAGGCCGAGGGCGCCTACCCGATCATCCTGGTGACGTACGAGATCGCCTGCGACAAGGGCAACAAGGCCGAGACCCTGCCCTCCGTCAAGGCGTTCCTGAACTACGCGATCAGCGAAGAGGGCCAGAAGGTCCTCACCGACGCGCACTACGCGCCGATGCCCGCCGAGATCGCGGCCAAGGTCCGCGAGATCGTCCCCACCCTGTCCTGACCCGGCCGCGGCCGGCCCCCTGACCGGGGGCCGGCCGCGCCTTCCGGTGCACCGCCGCCAGGAGCCGTACGGCTCCGCAGACCGGAGACATCAGATGGAAACAGCAACAGCACCCAAGCACGCGCCGCCACCGGAGCAGCCGACAGGCGCTCCCCGCGGCAAGGCCCGACCCGGCGACCGGATCTTCCTCGGTCTGTCCAAGGGGTCCGGCATCACCCTCCTGGTGATCATGGCCGCCATCGCGGCCTTCCTCAGCTACCGCACCGTCCTCGCGATCTCCAAGGACGAGGCGAACTTCCTCACGACCTTCGAGTGGAACCCGGCCGGCGACCCGCCCGTCTTCGGCATCGCGGTCCTCGCCTTCGGCACCATCGTCAGCTCGGTCATCGCGATGGTGCTGGCCGTGCCGGTCGCCATCGGCATCGCGCTGTTCATCTCGCACTTCGCGCCGCGCCGGCTGGCCGGCCCGATAGCGTATTTGGTGGACCTGCTCGCCGCGGTCCCCAGCATCATCTACGGCCTCTGGGGCGTGGTCTTCCTCGTGCCCTACCTCGACGGCCTGAACAAGTGGCTGGACGAGTACCTCGGCTGGACCTACATCTTCGAGCGGACCAGCGAGGGCGCCGCCCGCAACCTCTTCACCGTCGGCATCCTGCTGGCGATCATGATCCTGCCGATCATCACCAACGTCACCCGTGAGGTCTTCCTCCAGTCGCCGAAGATGCACGAGGAAGCCGCTCTGGCCCTCGGTGCCACCCGCTGGGAAGTCATCCGGATGGCGGTCCTCCCCTTCGGCCGCTCCGGCATCATCAGCGCCTCGATGCTGGGACTGGGCCGTGCGCTCGGCGAGACGATGGCCGTCGCCGTCGTCCTCTCCCCGAGCTTCGTGCTCTCCGGACACCTGCTGGATCCGGGCGGCGGCACCTTCGCCCAGAACATCGCCGCGAAGTTCAACGAGGCGGACGAATTCGGCCGTGACGCCCTGATCGCCTCCGGCCTGGTCCTCTTCGCCATCACCCTGCTGGTCAACGGCGCGGCCCGCGCGATCATCGCCCGCCGCAAGGAGTACTCGGGGGCCAACGCATGAGCCACACCGTCCAGGAAAAGCGCCCCGTCGCCGCCCCGTCGCACGCCACGCTCGCCCACGCCAGGATGCCCCGCTGGGCCCCCGCGGCCATCGCCGTCGGCTCGGTGGCCACCGGCTGCCTGATCGGGTTCGTGGCCGGGCTGGACAGCCGCACCCAGTGGGGCATGATCTCCGCCCTGGTCTTCGTGGCCGCCACCTACCTCATCACCGCGAAGGTGGAGGGCAGCCGCCAGGGCAAGAACCGTGTCGCCACGAGCCTGGTCTGGGTCTGCTTCCTGCTGGCCATCGTGCCGCTGCTCTCCCTCGCGTGGATCACCCTCAGCAAGGGCGTCACCGTCCTCGACGGCTACTTCCTCACGCACTCGATGAGCGGTCTCCTCGACACCGAGGAGGGCGGCGGCGTCTACCACGCCCTGCTCGGCACCATCGAGCAGGTGGCCATCGCGGCGCTCATCGCCACCCCGATCGGCCTGCTGACCGCCGTCTACCTGGTCGAGTACGGGCGGGGAAGGCTGGCCCGGGCCGTCACCTTCTTCGTCGACGTCATGACGGGCATCCCGTCGATCGTGGCCGGTCTCTTCGTCCTCGCCACCTGGAACCTCATGCTCGGGTTCGGCCCCTCCGGCTTCGCCGGCTCCCTGGCCCTCGCGATCCTGATGATGCCGGTGATCGTCCGCTCCACCGAGGAGATGCTCAAGCTCGTCCCGAACGAGCTCCGCGAGGCCTCCCTCGCCCTGGGCGTACCCCAGTGGCGCACCATCCTGAAGGTGGTCCTGCCGACGGCGATCGGCGGCATCACGACGGGTGTGATGCTGGCGGTGGCCCGCATCACCGGCGAGACCGCCCCCGTCCTGCTGCTCGTCTTCGGCACGAAGCTGATCAACCCGAACCCCTTCGACGGAGCGCAGTCGTCACTGCCGCTGTACGTGTACGAGCAGTACTCCGTCGGCACGACGGCCTCGGTCGACCGCGCCTGGGCAGGCGCCCTGGTCCTGATCGCCTTCGTCATGATCCTCAACCTGGTGGCCCGCGGCATCGCCCGCTGGAAGGCCCCGCAGACCGGCCGCTGAGGCCACCGAAAGTGAAGTGATCCCCATGGCCAAGCGCATCGATGTCAGCGGGCTGAGCGCCTTCTACGGCACGCACCGTGCGATCGACGACATCTCGATGACCGTCGAGCCCCGCTCCGTGACGGCCTTCATCGGCCCGTCCGGCTGCGGAAAGTCCACCTTCCTGCGCACCCTGAACCGCATGCACGAGGTGACCCCCGGCGGTCGCGTCGAGGGCAAGGTGCTGCTGGACGACGAGAACCTCTACGCCAGGGACGTCGACCCGGTCGCCGTCCGCCGCACCGTCGGCATGGTCTTCCAGCGCCCGAACCCCTTCCCGACCATGTCGATCTTCGACAACGTCGCGGCGGGTCTGCGTCTGAACGGCACGCACAAGAAGAGCGAGCTCACGGACATCGTGGAGAAGTCGCTCAAGGGCGCCAACCTCTGGAACGAGGTCAAGGACCGGCTCAACAAGCCCGGCTCCGGCCTCTCCGGCGGCCAGCAGCAGCGACTGTGCATCGCCCGCGCCATCGCGGTCGAGCCCCAGGTCCTGCTGATGGACGAGCCGTGCTCGGCGCTCGACCCGATCTCGACCCTCGCCATCGAGGACCTGATCGGCGAGCTGAAGGAGCGCTTCACGATCGTCATCGTGACGCACAACATGCAGCAGGCGGCCCGTGTCTCGGACCGTACGGCGTTCTTCAACCTGGCGGCCGTGGGCCAGCCCGGCAAGCTCATCGAGATCGACGAGACGGAGCGCATCTTCGCCAACCCGTCGGTCCAGGCCACGGAGGACTACATCTCCGGTCGCTTCGGCTGATCCGCCCCCCCATGACGGCCTTGCGGTGCTGCATGGCGGTGCCACCACAAGGCGAAAGGGTCCGCCCCCGTTCTCCTCGGAGAACGGGGGCGGACCCCTTCACATCTACGTCCACGTGTACGTCCACGTCTGCGTCCACGTCGTACGTGGTCGGCTCAGCCGAAGAACAGGAACACCGCTCCATAGCTGAGAGCGGCCACCAGCGCCGCGGCCGGCATGGTGATGAACCAGCCGAGGATGATGTTCTTCGCGACGCCCCAGCGCACGGCGTTCACCCGCTTCGTGGCGCCGACGCCCATGATCGCGGAGGTGATGACGTGCGTCGTGGAGATCGGGGCGTGGAAGAGGAACGCCGAGCCGAACATGATCGACGCGCCGGTCGTCTCCGCCGCGAAGCCCTGCGGCGGGTCCAGCTCGATGATCTTCCGGCCGAGGGTCCGCATGATGCGCCAGCCACCCGCGTACGTACCCAGCGAGAGCATCACCGCACAGGCGATCTTCACCCAGATGGGGATCTCGTCGTTGGGGCCCTCGATATCGGCGATGACCAGGGCCATCACCACGATGCCCATCGTCTTCTGGGCGTCCTGGAGACCGTGGCCGAGGGCCATGCCCGCCGCCGAGACCGTCTGCGCGATCCGGAAGCCGCGCTTGGCCTTGTGCGGGTTGGCGTTCCGGAACATCCACATGATGCCGACCATCACCAGGTAGCCGACCAGCAGACCGACGACCGGGGAGATGAACATCGGGATGACGACCTTCTCCAGCACCCCGGACCAGATCACATCCGTACCGCCGGCCAGCGCCGCCCCGACCATCCCGCCGAACAGGGCGTGCGAGGACGAGGAGGGGAGGCCGAAGTACCAGGTGATGAGGTTCCAGATGATCGCGCCGACCAGCGCCGCGAACAGGATGCCCATCCCCTTCTGCCCCACGGGCGTGGCGATGAGGCCTTCGCTGACGGTCTTGGCGACCCCCTGGCCCAGGAAGGCACCGGCGAGGTTCATCACCGCCGCCATCGCCAGAGCCGCACGCGGGGTCAGCGCCCGGGTGGAGACCGAGGTGGCGATGGCGTTCGCCGAGTCGTGGAAGCCGTTCGTATACGTGAAGCCGAGCGCGACACCGATGGTCACGATCAGCGCAAAGGTGTCCACGAGGTTCAGGACTCCTTGACCGCGATGGTCTCCACGGTGTTGGCGACGTGCTCGAAAGCGTCAGCCGCCTCTTCCAGCACGTCCACGATCTGCTTGAGCTTCAGCACCTCCATGGCGTCGTACTTGCCGTTGAAGAGGTGGGCGAGCAGCTTGCGGTGGATCTGGTCGGCCTGGTTCTCCAGCCGGTTGACCTCGATCCAGTACTCCGTGAGGTTGTCCATGGTCCGCAGCCCCGGCATGGCCTCGGCGGTCAGTTCCGCCGCCCGGGCCAGCACCTCGATCTGCTGCTCGACGCCCTTGGGGAGCTCCTGGACCTGGTAGAGGACGACCAGGTCGACGGCCTCCTCCATGAAGTCCATGATGTCGTCGAGCGAGGACGCCAGCTTGTAGATGTCCTCGCGGTCGAACGGCGTGATGAAGGAGGAGTTGAGCTGGTGGAAGATCGCGTGGGTGGCATCGTCCCCCGCGTGCTCCGCTGCCCGCATCCGCTCCGCGATCTCGACTCGGGAGGCAGAATCCGCCCCGAGCAGTTCCATCAGGAGTTTCGAGCCCGTGACAATGTTGTCCGCGGACGCGGAGAACATGTCGTAGAAGCTCGTCTCCCTGGGGGTCAGACGAAAGCGCACGTGGGGTCCTCGGATGCATTGAGTTCGGTCAGGCTGATGCTAGGCGCATCATCCGGCCACGGCTAACCGGCGTTCTTCAGTGTCGCCCATCGGGCAGAGTGATCAGTACGGACCCCCGGTCACGTTTCGACAGGATTCGGTACGATATACCCGGCAGGGGTATAAGGACGTCAGGCGCGACAGGCGCGGCAGGCCGGCACGGCAGAGCGGTTACGCAGCACCGCAAGACCCCGGTCCTCATGGGGCCCCATGAGGACAAGCCTCACGAGGACAGACGGAGGACGCAGATGACCACGACCGGGACCACAGGAACGGAATCGGCGGGCGCGGCGGCCCCGGACCCCGAGGCGACCGTCCCCGCGGACGTCGTCACCGACCACGACCGCGGCATCCACGGCTACCACCACCAGAAGGACGAACACCTCAAACGGCTGCGCCGGATCGAGGGCCAGATCCGCGGCCTCCAGCGCATGGTCGACGAGGACGTCTACTGCATCGACATACTCACCCAGGTCTCGGCCTCCACGAAGGCCCTGCAGTCCTTCGCCCTCCAGCTGCTGGAGGAGCACCTGCGCCACTGCGTCGCCGACGCGGCGGTCAAGGGCGGCGAGGAGATCGACGCGAAGGTCGAAGAGGCCACGAAGGCGATCGCCCGACTGCTACGTACATAAGGCGGGGCGGGGCACGACGGGGGGCGGGCGCGACGAGGGCCGGGTCCGCGCGGGCGGGACGAGGAGCCGCGTCCGCCGCACTCCGGGACATACGGGGCATGGAGGGGGCATACGTGCCACCAGGGGCATACGGGGCTGCCCGACGTCTACGGGCCCCGGGGGCGTCGGGCCACCGGGGGCGTTCGGTCCGTCCGGCGCACAGGCGTGGGGTCACCCCCGGCGAGCAGCCTGCCGGGGAACGGCCGGCGTCCAGGACTCCGTGTCCCGGCCCCGGACACTGAGCGACTCGTCCCGGACCTTGAGCACCTCGTCGATACGGTCGGGGCTGAGGCGCTCCTCGCCCGCCACCGCCGACGCGGCGATCATCAGCTCGCCGCACAGTTCGATCTCGGCGAGGGCCACACAGTCCTGAGCGTTCGGAGCGCTGAGCGTCACCACCTGCGTCACCTCTCTCTGCCGTCGTCGACCCGGGGGCCCGGGCCCCCGGAGACCCGGGACCCCGGCAACCGGGACCCTGACAACCAGGGCCCCGACACATACCGGCTTCCTAGCGTAGGGATCGCGATACGCACCGCGCATGGCACGGACGGACCATTTCGGCCCCCTCCCAACCGGCCACCCCGCCCCTCCCCCTCCCCTCCCTCAACCCTGCTGGATCTCGCCGGTGAAGATGTCGTCGTCGTCCGGCAGGGTGACGGTGACGGGCAGCCCGAACCCGTACAGCAGCAGCGTCGAGACGACCGACACCTCAGGGCCGTCGGCCTCGGAGGAGAAGCTGAAGCGGTGGCGTACCTTCCGCAGCCGGCCGTCGTCGTCGAGGTAGGCGTCGAAGGGGACGGCATCGTTGCTGAACCCTTTCGCCGCCGCGTTCAACGCCCCGCGTGACAGGGGAGAGGCGCCCCGCGCGGCACGCCCGAGGTCCGCTACGCCGCGGTAGTGACGCACCATCACCCCGGCCAGCTCGGACTTCCCCACGTACGTCACCTCGTCTGCCCCGCGCAGCAGTTCGGCGGCGGCCATCGGATCGGTAACCCCTCCGGTGACGAGGTTGCCGTCCTTCAGCGTGGTCGTGTCGATCCGGACCCACTTGTCGTCGGGCACCCCGGCGCCACGGTTCTTCATGTACAGCGCGCCGGGGGCCAGCAGCTCGGTGATCGGCCGGTGACCGTCCTCGCCCGCCGCGTCCTTGCCCGCCGCGTCCTGGGGCAGCACCACCTTGAGCCGCCCCAACTGTGTACGGAAGTCGTACGCGCCCTGCCCCCGGATCGTCACCCGGGTCCCGCCGACCGCCGTCTCCATCGACGTACGGGCCTCCGCACCGCCCGCCTCGACGAGGGCGTCCGCGGCCTGCCCGAGCACATCGATCGGACGCTCGGCGGCCACGGGACGCTGCCCGGACCCGCCACCCGCGCCGCTCCCGCCATCACCGCCGTCCCCACTGGAGCACCCGGCGGTGACCGCCATCACCCCGGCCACAGCGAGGGCGCAGGCAGCACGGGCCCCGCCTCCGTACCTGTACTGCTGCACCACCATCGCCTGCCAACCCCCAACGACTTCCGCCCGGCCCGAGCCCTCACCCGCCTCGCATAACGACCACCGGCGCCGCCCGTCACGCCGCCCCCGGCGCGGCGGGCGGCGGGCGGCGGGTACCCGGGCAGCCGGTGGGCGCTATGCGGAGCGGTCGCACAGCGTGCGGCTGGTGGGTTGTGCGGAGCGGTGGCCGCAGGGCGGGCAGCCGGTGGGGCATGCCGGGCGGCGGCCGGAGAGCGGGCAGCCGTGGGGCACGCCAGGCGGGGGCCGCAGGGCGGGCAGCCGGTGAGCGTCATGCGCCGCGGCCACACGGGGGGCAACCCGTGGGCGTCATGCCCGGCGAGCGCACGGCGGGCAGCCGGTACTCGGCCCTCCGTTCACCGGCCGCCGCCAGTACCGTGGTCACGTGCATGAGGAACCCCCTGCCCCCGCTCGCACCGCCACCGTCCCGCACACCCAAATCCGGCCCGCCCTCACCCCACCGACGCACGCCCCACCCCCTGCGCCCCCTTCACCTTCTTCCCCCACCGCTCCCCCCACCGCTCCCGCTCCTCCTTCCCCTCCCCTTCCCGCTCCGTCGCCGATGGGGCACAGCGCCACGACAATCGAGCGCGGCTCGTTCTGCCTGGCCCGCTGCACCTGCGGCTGGTCGGGCCCGGCGCGCAGGTCCCGGGACCGGGCCCGTACCGACGCAGCCGAACACCTCGCCGCCGCCTGACCGTCGGGTACCCGTACAGGACCGCCAGGTACCCGTACACGCACGTTCCCCCAGGCGCTCGTAGCACCTGGGGGAACGGAGGCAAAACGATCATGCAGTTGACGGTCGAGCGGAGGGTCAGGCGGCGAGGTCCTTCTCCCCGGCGTCACCGCGTCCGGCCCCGGGCCTCGGCTCGGGGATGCCCATCGCGTCGCCGCGCTCATCGGCGTACGCGACGGACAGCTTCTTGGAGCGGACGAACCAGCCGACGCGCGGCGAACGCGAGATCGCCGCCATCAGCGGCGTCAGCAGCGCCATGGCGAGCGGCGCCAGGAGCAGGGTGACGGCCGTACCGAGGGCGAACCCGCCGATCACGTCGGTCGGGTAGTGGACGCCCATGTAGATCCGGCTGACGCCGGCGAAGAGCGCAAGGCCGATCGCGATGAAGCCGAACTTCCGGTTCGCCACGAAGATGCCGACGGCGATGCCCATGGCCAGCGTGGAGTGGTCACTGACGAACGAGAAGTCCGTCTTGCCGTGGATCAGGACCTCAAGGCCTTCGTGGTCGTTGAACGGACGCGGCCGTTCGACGAATCCGCGGATCGGGATGTTGATGATGATCGCGATCGCGGCGGCGAGCGGAGCCCAGACGATGGCGGCGGCAGCCGTCACCGAGTCGTCGAGCGTCCCTCGCTTGCGCATGCTCCACCAGCACCACAGGCCCACCAAGACCAGGCCGAACATGATCCCGTACTCGCCGACGAACTCCATGGTCCGGTCGAACCAGGTCGGAGCGGCCTTCGCGAGCCCGTTGATGTCGTAGAGCAGACTGACGTCCGGGTTCGACCCGTCGAGTTCGAGTCCAGCCATCTGCTGCGGCCCCTTGCCTTGTCTGCTTCATCTGCTGCTTCATCCGCTGCGGCGCACGTCCGAGCGCGCCGCCGTGGTCGAACCCCCGTGTTCGGTGCGATCCCCTTCTACTGCACTGTGCTCTCCAGGGAACGGCCCGGCCGCCGTGTGCGTTCCGCTCTCCACCGAATGATCACCATGACGTTATCGAAGAGTGACTCGTCGTCGCAGCTCAGGGCCCAGGCTTCACGGAGAGTTCCGGCCACGGCTGACTGGACGTCAGCCCCCGAGGCGGCCCCCCCGAGGCGGACCTCCGGAGGGAGACCCCTGGAGAGGGATCCGCCTCACCTCGGAGGCAGATCCGTCGGCAGGGCGGCCGCCCCGTCCTTGGTGACCCGGGTCGCACCGAAGTAGTCCGGCGTATCGATCTTGTCGAACCGGATCACCGCCCCCGTGAACGGGGCATTGATCATATAACCGCCCCCGACATACAGCCCGACATGCCGGATCGCCCGGGAGTTGGTCAGGTCGTCGGAGAAGAACACCAGGTCCCCCGGAAGCAGTTCGTCCCGCGCGGGATGCGGTCCCGCGTTGTACTGGTCGTTGGCGACGCGCGGCAACTCGATGCCCACGGTCCGGTACGCCGCCTGGGTCAGCCCCGAGCAGTCGAACCGCCCCTGCTGCTCGGGCGTCCCGTTGCCGCCCCACAGATACGGCGTGCCGAGCTTCTTCTGCGCGAAGTAGATGGCCCCGGCCGCCTGCCGGGAGGGCGCGACACGACCGACCGGCCGGGCGAAGCTCTTCTCCAGCGAGCGGATGATCTTGACGTAGTTCTGCGTCTCCTTGTACGGCGGGACTCCGCCGTACTTGATCACCGCGTAGGCCCCGGCGTTGTAGGCGGCCAGCATGTTGTTCGTCGGGTCGCCCGGCACCTTCTTCACGTACCCGGCGAGCTCGCAGTCGTACGAGGCGGCCGAGGGAATCGCGTCGGCGGGGTCCCAGACGTCCCGCTTCCCGTCGCCGTTGCCGTCGATCCCGTGCGTGGCCCAGGTGCCGGGGATGAACTGGGCGATGCCCTGCGCGGCGGCGTGGCTCTGCGCCCGCGGATTCCAGCCGCTCTCCTGGTACAACTGCGCGGCCAGCAGCGCGGGATTGATGGCGGGGCAGAGATTGCCCCACTTTTGCACGAGCGGCTGGTACCGCGCCGGAACGGCACCCTTGGCAAGCGCGACGGCACCACCGCCGCCCGCCCCGGCAAGACCGGCGGCGGCCGAGTACGTACCGACGACGAGCAGCGCCAGGAAGCACATGACCATGCCGACGCCGATGCCACCGAACACCCAGAATTTCCGCACCCCTCAACCATCCCCCATCGAGGGACGCTTCAGGGATGTTTTCGCGGGTGTGTACGAGTCATCCGCGACTCTCCCGAGTCATCCGCGACACATCACCGGCGCACCCGAGGCACAGGGGGGCGTCCCCGGCTCACCACCACAGAGCGGAAGCCGGAAGCCGAAAGCACCAGAACTGACCGGCACTCACCCCCCGCCCCCCCCGGCCGGAAGTCGGACTGGCCGGGGGGTGGGGCAGAGGACAGCCCAGCCTCGCGCGCAGGCCCATTCGGTACGGAGACGGGGGCCGGCAACCATCGACTCCGCCACCGCACGGGCTGCCTGCCCCCAGGAACGCCTGCCCCTCACCGCCGAAGCAGACGCTGACGCCGAACCCGATATCCGCGACCACACACACGGCCGGAAACCACTCATCGTTGCTGACCGCCTTGATTCGGCAGTCGTTGACGGCCCGTCGGCGGGTCATCCCTCAGCCCCCGGTGGCGTTGGGCTCATGGGCCCATTGGATGTCGGGGTCGATGCGTTGCAGGACTGCGTCCAACAGCGAGCCGACGAGCTCGGCGGCGACCTGGACGTCCATAGCACCACCGCTGTCCGTACCGCTGTCTGCGTCCTTGGGTACATCACCACCCAGCGGGCACTTCCGCTCTCGCACCCGCACCTGGACGGAGGAATCCCCAGAACCAGAACCAGAACCAGGGCCGTCCCGGAGAGCAGCGGGGCCCGCTTCGCTCGCATCGCTCCGGTACCTCCATCTCGAACCAGCGAGGCGCTGCCCGACACGATCAGGGCGACGCAGTCCGCGAAGACGGCGTCAGGCTCCGGGCTGAAGAAGTTCGAGTGCGCGTCCAGGCTGACACCGCCCCCGCCAAGGAGCGGCTCGGCCGTCGGCGACCGGGAAGCGCCGCGCCCTGCACGGCGAAGAGCCCGCGTCAGATGTGGACACCGCCGGTATGGACGTACAGCGACAACACGAACGCGCACAGCGACCGGACCGCGCCCACCAGGGTGCCCACGAAGAGCACACGAACCAGGATCAGGACTGCCTGCAACGACCGGGGCGTCGCACGCCTTTCCCAGCCTGCTGTGGCAGCGCTTACATCGACGTCAGCAGAAACCGTGCTTCCCTCACATGCCGACCAAGAGCAGTCCCTTACCTCTACCTCGCCAGTGGGCGGAACGACACCAGGTCAGTCACTCCGCGTATGCGACCACGCCGACAGGGGAGCGACATCGACCCAGGGACCAATGTGGGACTCACAGGTTGACCCAAGTCGCTCTAGTCACCGCCCGGACGTTGCGTCGACTTCCGGCGTCTCTGCCGACCAGAAGTCGGAGTGGATGTTCGGGCGAGGAATGAACTCCATGCCCTCATAGAGGGGCGCAGTCGCCTGGCTGATGGAGTCAGCCACTTCGGACTCACGGACACACGGCGTGTCCACCTGGAAGAAGGCTTGCCCCTTTCCCCCAATGCGAAGCCTCATGCCGAATCCATCATGCGTACGGGCGTAGATGGCCGGAAATTCGGCATCATTGTTGACAACAGTCATGCGATACCCGCTCTTACGCCAGAACCGGTCCACGACCCCCAGAAGGTTCCCCCTACGCGCAGCAGAAATATGTGTCATAACGACACGCCTGCGCGACACATCGCAGCTTCCCACAGTTGTGGGGCCATGCGTCCATCGCAGTTCGGGCTGAATCTCCTGCAGTACGGAGTCAAGAATCTCATCAGACCGTTCCGCCGCAGCCTGCATGTCCATGCTCGACCCCTCCCGCATCGCGCACCCAACCAGTATGAGACCAACACATCCGACAGCCAGAAAGGAGTTAAGCAGACGCATCAACGCGCACTCTCCTGCTTGACCTGATGACCACGCCCCGCGGTAATCATCGCAATACTGTCGGCCGAGGCAGAGTCCAACTCCGGGTCGAAGTACTGCGAATGCGCGTCGATCGAAACGCGGCCGAGCCCGACCAGCGGTGGCCCTGGATCCACCGCGAAGCGCCGCGCACCGAAGTCCTCACTTGCCGGGTCCCTGCCGAACCAGAGATCACTGCCTCCCGGATGGACCGCATCGACAACAATGGACCCTGCCGGCCCGAGCGCGCTCCCCGCTGCCGCGAGGACCCCCTTCTCCTTCGAAGGAAGGTGGGTCACCACGTCGTTTTCCGCAGCGCCAACAAATACGTGATCCCTTCTCACGTTGAGATCTTCTGCACGGTCCACGCCAACGCCGGGGCTGCCGACCAGGACGATGTCATCGACCCCAGGGATCCCGTCACCTTGCTGTGTGGCCGCTCCGACCGTTCTGGAACCGTAGGAGTGCCCGATAGCCGTCATGTGCGGATCATCATGGTCGTTCGACACCTCCAGTCCCGACATGAACCCGTGGAAAGATCGGCCGCCGGTCTCCGCCCTTTCGGTACCGGCAACAGCCAGGCTGCTCAGCCCGTCCGGACTCTGAGGCGCGTCATACCCCAGCCAGACGATCGCCGCAGTGGAATGGTCAATTTCTCTTGCAGCTACGGCTGTGTCGCGTGCCCTCTTCAGGTCACCCTTGGCGAATTCCTCGTCCAGCGACGTATTCAACCCCGGAACATAAGCCGCCACATTCCTAGACGTATCCGGATTCCCGTACGAGACAATCGCCCGCCCATTCCCCTGATCCCCGATCCCCAGCAAGTACATCGGCGGCTCCCCCGCCTTCGGCACCACCCCCAACTGCCGGTCGATCTCCCGCAGCGCGGCCAGTTTGGTCACCGCGTCCTCGTCGTCCCGCCCCTCCAGCTTTCCCATCAGCAACTGAAGGTTGTCCCGGTTCGCCGCGTCCCGTACCAGGGCCGGAATGCCGTCCAGGTTGCCGATCAGATCCGGGTACACCGCGAGGTACTCCTCGCGGTGCTCGTCCGTCAGCGCGTCCCACCACTTCTTGCGCTCGGCCGGAGACGCATCGTGCGGGATCGCGTTCTCCAAGTAGCTCCTCGCCGCCTGCCGCACCGCCGCCGCATCGGCCGCGGCGTCCGTCCACGTCGCGGCCGGGACGCCCAGGCCACCGTGGGCCTTCAGCGACCGCAGGATCCTGGTGTACCGCCAGTCCGCATCTGCCGCCGTCCGCACCGCCTGCGCCACCCGGTCCGCGATGTCCTGGGCCCTGCTCGCGTGCGGGTTGGGCGCGACCAGGCCGGAAGGGGTGACCATGCCCGGATTGGGAACCCCGGACGCCGTACCGCCCGCCAGCGGCTTCCCCTCGACCAGGCCCTCCCCCGCCGCCGGATACGTCACCGAACCATCCGGGTGCACCGTGAACCTCAGCGCCGCCGCCTCGTCCAGCGCCCCCTGCAACACCCGCTGCTGGGCCCTGATCTCATGGGCCAGGCTGTTCAGCGTGGTCCGCAGCAGCCCGCACTCGGTATAGATGTACTGGAAGTTCATGCCCAGCCGACGCAACTGCCCCAGAGCCGCCCCCGCCGCCTCCCCCTTCTGCGTATCTCGCAGTCCGGGCAGGATCTGGCCCTCGATACGGTCCCGGGCCGCATCGGCGCGGTTACTCACCCGGCCCCACCCATCGGCGGCCTCCTCCAGCTCGGCGCACTTCACATCCCGTAACGCGGCCCACGTCAGCGGGGAACCCACCGCACCCGCACCGCCGCCCGCGCCACCCCGCCCGCTCACCGCACCCCGCCACAGCTCTGGGTCTTCACCTGGACCTGGTCGAAGCTGCTCCTCACCACTTCGTTGACCTCGGCCTGGCAACGGGCGACCGCCCGCAGTTTCCCGGCGAGGCTCCCGCACTCACCGCGCGCCGCCTCCAGCCGCCGCTCCCACGAGTCCCGTACGGAACCCAACTCGGCCAACGACGCCAGCGCCCCGGCCCCGGCGATCAGGCCCTGGTGCGAGGCCTCCAGTTCACCCTTGACCGGCCCGAGATGCGTGACCAGACGATCGGTGCTCCCGGCGGCCCGTACCCACGGAGCATCGCTGTGCCGCAGATCCCCACCTCCAGCCCCTGCCCCGCCGACCGGCCCGACCGCCCAGTCCGGCACCGCCGGACCGGCCCAGCCCGGCGCCACCGGCCCGACAGGTCCCCCCATCCCGGCCGGCCCCGACACCCCGTCAGGGTGCCTACCGACGGACGCTCCACCCGCACCGTTCACGCCACTGACTTCACTCACGCCGCTCGCCCCGTCTCCTGATCGCCGACCGGCGGCACTGTGCCAAATCCGCAGGCCCGGACATGCCGCCGGTCAACAGCGCAGCGCGCAAGCCCCGTACACGCTCATACGGTGTTTCCCGGCCCGCGAACCAACCAGCACCGTTCCCGCCGGGCCACGCAGTTCACCCGAACGGAGGGGGCGGCACGCAGACCACCGGTACGAGGCAGCGACTCCGCCCACCCGGGATCACATGCCGACCGGCGCATCAGCGGCTCTCGAACGGCGCATACGAACACGCCCTGCCCCACGAACGCTGCAACCGCATCAGGAACCCATGGCCACCGTCATTGCTCCCGGTCACAGTGCGTGATACACAGAGTAACCAGGCATATGCGTGAAGAATCCGGGACGAGCCGCAGGTCAGGGTGGCCGCCCCGGTCAAGCGTGCGAGATCCGGGTAAAGACACCCGGAAGGCGTCGTACGAGTGCGGTTTCATCAGCGAAGATAGAAGGCGACCCGTGCCAGAACGGCACAGGCGGCGAACTACCCAACAGGGGCGGTGACTTACATGATCCTGGCAGCAGAGAAGGGCGACATCACCACCATCATCGGCGGAATCGCCCCGGACTGGGGGCCGTTCGGAACGCTGGGCAACGAGGCACGCATCATGATCGAGGTGGTGATGGCGATCGCCATCCTCCTCTGCCTCGGCATCGCGATCTGGGGCGCGGCCAAGCAGCGCATCGGGGCGACGGCACTCCGCGACACGTTCAGCGCGGAACAGGGCAAAGGGCTGATCGTGGCAGGCCTGACCGGGGTCTTCATCATCGGCTCCCTCGGCACCCTGTTCACCATCGTCTACGGAATGGCCGTCTGACCCACCGTCGGCCATCCCGCACCGGGCCGTCCCAGCCCGCTCCCCACCATCCGCCCGTCGCGCCCACCGGCTGAGGTTGCGTTTCCCTGATGTCGAGTCACTCCACCGCGCTCACGCGGCAACCAGCAGAGCTACCTTCGTCCTGCGCGGATCTGCACACGACCGAGGGAGCGAATGCGGCATGAGTCCCGGTGACGAGCACGACTACCGCGGCAAGGACCAGCCGGGCCGCTCGGACGACCCGTACAGCACCCTCGGCGGCACCCGCCAGACCCGCACCCGTCTCCCCGACGGCGACACGGGCAACCCCGGCACGCGCCGCCCCGTCCGGAACTCCCGCTCCCTGGTCACGATCACCGGCGTCGTGGTACTCCTCATCGCCGCCATCGCCTTCGCCAACCGGGGCGGTGGCAGCGACGACAACGCCTCCTCCGGCACGAAAAACCCCGGAACCGCAGGCAGCGCCCCTACCGCGCCCACCGGCACCAAGCCCGTCCAGGGCAAGAACGGCACCATCGCCTCCGGCTTCGCCCACGACGCGCAGGGGGCGCAGAGCGCGGCGGCGAACTACGCGGTGGCGCTGGGGTCGGCGGAGATGTTCACGAAGGAGAGCCGCCACCGCATCCTCGACACGGTCTACACCACTGCCGCGGCGGACAAACTCAGAGGGCCTCAGGACCTGGCCTACTCAAGCGAGTTCCTGGAGCGCCTCGGTCTGGACGCCGACGGAAACGCACCACAGGGCAGCACCTTCATCTCGCGGACGATCCCCGTCGGCACGAAGGTTCTGGCATTCGACGGCGACACCGCAGAGGTAGCTGTCTGGTACACGGGCCTCATCGGCATGTCCGGAACGGACTCGACCAAGCCCGTCAGCACCACCTGGAAGACATGGACGGCCAAGCTGTCCTGGTCGAACGGCGACTGGAAAGTGACCGGCGACTCCGAAAGCGACGGTCCAGCGCCCGTTCCCGGCGATGTCGCGGCCTCCCGGTCCGACGCCATCAGCAAGGCCGTCGATGAGTACGGAGGCTTCACTTATGCCAGGTAGCCCCAAGTACCGCTTCCGCTCGGTGGCCACCACACTGGTCGGACTACAGGCCGCCGCGATGGCATTCGCCGGACGCGCGGCCGCCGAGCCGACCCCCACTCCTACTCCTACGCCATCACCGAGCACCAGCGAAGACACCTGCCGACTGTTGTTCGGCGAGGTGAAGAAGTACTGCGAGGAAGACGAGAGCGGCGGTGCTCCCAGCAGCGTGCCGGGATCGCCGGACCCCGCAGAATCCCTCGACCCCCTCTCCTCCCTAGCCCGAGGCTGCGCCGACGCCGCCGCCTGGATCGTCGGCAAGCTCAGCGAGGCCGTCGAGTCCACGGCGAACGTCGACTTCACCAACCCCAAGTTCCTCCAGCAGTACGCCGTCATCTTCGCGGCCTCCACCATCCTCACCCTCGTCCTCTGGCTCCTCGCCGTGGCCAAACGCGCCATCCGCGGCGTCCCCCTGACCACCGCGATCTCGGAGGCCGTCGGCTTCCTCTGGCTCACCGTCCTCGCCTCGGCCTTCACCCCCCTGATCCTCTACACCATCGTCTCCGCGACCGACGGCGTCACCGAGGTCATCGCCTCCTCCACCGGTGGCCAGAGCGACGTCTTCTTCGGCTCGTTCGCCGAAGCCCTCAAGAAGGGCGAGGACATCGGCGGCGGCCCGATCATGCTGATCGTCGTCTCGCTCGTCTCGATCCTCGCCGCCGGCATCCTGTGGCTGGAGCTCGTCATCCGCGCCGCCCTGCTCTACGTCGGTGCGCTCCTCGGCATCGTCGTCTACGCCGGTCTCGTCGACAAGAACATGTGGGGCCACGTCCGCCGCTGGGCCGGCATCATGATCGCGGTGATCATGGTCAAGCCCGTCATCGTCATCGTTCTCGGCCTCGCCGGAGCGCTCTCCGCGAACGACGGTCCCGACGCCTTCTCCGCCGTCGTCTCCGGCCTCGCCATCATCCTGCTCGCCATCTTCGCCTCCGCCATGATCTACCGCTTCGTCCCCGGCTTCGGCGACGAGATCCAGGGCGCCCGCACCAACCGCAAGCAGGCCACCGACGGCGCCCAGGCCGCCGCCCTCATCAGCTCCCCGGCCGCCCTCGTCTCCCAGGGCATCAAGACCCACAGCGGCCGCAACGACCAGAACAGCTCCGGCGGAGGCCGCCCCGCCAACCCGGCCAGCGGCGGCGTCGCCGCACACAGCTCCCGCACCTCCAGCGGAAGCGGGGTCGGCGGCGGATCTGTCCCCTCCGCCGCACCCCCGCCCCGCAGCGGCGGCTCCGCCCCCGCCTCCAGCACCCCCCACAGCAGCCGCTCCTCCCGAGGCGGAGGCAGCGGCTCCGGCAGCACAGGTAACCCGAGCACAGGAGGTGGAGGGCGTTGACGACCCAGTCCCACACGATGACGCCCCGCCGTACGTATCTCATCGGCCGCGCCCGGCCGAACGCGATCGTCGGAAAGAACCGCGAGACCGGCGAGATCGCCCTGATCATCGCCGGCGCGTTCCTCGGCATGATGAGCGGACTCCTCGTCCCCGTCCTCTCCCTCCGCATCGTCTGCCTCGTGGGCTTCCCGCTTCTGGCCCTCGCCATCGTGTACGTCCCGTACAAGCACCGGACGTTCTACAAGTGGTTCGAGATCAACCGCAGCTTCAAGCGGTCCCTGCGCCGCGGAACCACCTACCGCTCCGGCGCCATGGAAGCGGGCGTCAGCGCCGACGGCCGCGAGGTCGAGATCGGCCCGCCCCCCGGCATCGGCCGGATCAGCTGGCTCGCCGCCCCCTTCGGCCCCGACGAGATCGCCGTACTCCTCCACGCCGACCGGCGCACCGTCACCGCCGCCATCGAGATCGAGGGCCCCGGCGTCGGCCTCCGCGACAGCGAGGACCAGGAAGCCCTGGTCGACCGCTTCGGCACCCTCCTCAAGCACGTGGCCAACGGCGACGGCTTCGTCACCCGCCTCCAGATGCTCGCCCGCACCCTCCCCGCCGACCCCGACGCCCATGCCAAGGACGTCGCCCAGCGCGGCGACAAGTCGGCCCCCGGCTGGCTCCAGGACTCCTACGACCAGCTCCAGTCCATGGTCTCCACCTCCAGCGAGCAGCACCGCGCCTACCTCGTCGCCTGCATGCACTACAGCCGCGAGCTCGCCGCCGAGGCCAATGCCATGGCCCGCGCCGCCCGCCCCCACGGCGGCCGCAGACTCGACCGCGACGCCGGCCTCGCCGTCGTCATGGCCCGCGAGCTCACCGACATCTGCGCCCGCCTCGCCGAGGCCGACATCCGGGTCCGCCAGCCGCTCGGCCAGAGCCGCCTGGCCTCCCTCGTGCACTCCATGTACGACCCCGACCACCCCATCGACCACATCCAGGCCATGACCAAGCGCAACGCCTGGCCCGCCGAACTGGACGCCGTCGAACCCACCTTCCTCCAGGCCAAGACCCGCGAGTCCGCCACCCGCGCCCCCTGGTGCCACGCCACGGCCTGGGTGAAGGAGTGGCCGATGACCCCCGTCGGCGTCAACTTCCTCGCCCCGCTCCTCGTCCACACCCCCGACGTCATCCGTACGGTCGCCGTCTGCATGGACCTCGAACCCACCGAGGTCGCCATCGAACGCATGCTGACCGAGAAGACCAACGACGACGCCGAGGCCAGCCGCCAGGCCAAGATGAACCGCACCGTCGACCCCCGCGACATCGCCGCCCACGGCCGACTCGACCAGCGGGGTGAAGATCTCGCCAGCGGCGCTGCCGGAGTGAACCTGGTGGGGTACATCACGGTGTCCTCGCGTTCACCCGAGGCACTCGCCCGCGACAAGCGGACGATCCGCGCCTCGGCCGGCAAGTCCTACCTCAAGCTCGAATGGTGCGACCGCGAACACCACCGCGCCTTCGTGAACACACTCCCGTTCGCCACAGGCATCCGCCGCTGACGGGCCATCGCCCCGGACGCACCAACCGCAGCTCCAGCTCCACATCCACCCCCGCAGGAAGAACCGCAACAAGAGAGGGCACCCCCACCATGCGAGACCCCCTGTCCGCATTGTCGGATGCCTTCACCTCCTTCCTCTTCGGCAAGGTGGAGACCACCCGGCTCCCCGTCCATACCTCGACGGGCCAGGCCCAGGCCGTCTACCTCCCCACCGCCGCCCCCGGCCTCGGCGACTCCGGCGTGATCATCGGCCGCGAGGTCTACAGCGGCAAGGGCTACATCTACGACCCCTTCCAGCTGTACGGACAACAGCTCCCCGCCCCCCACTGGCTCGTCCTCGGTGAGTCCGGCAACGGCAAGTCCGCGCTGGAGAAGACCTACGTCCTGCGCCAGCTCCGCTTCCGCGACCGCCAGGTCGTCGTCCTGGACGCCCAGGGTGAGGACGGCGTCGGCGAATGGAACCTCATCGCCCAGGAGCTGGGAATAACCCCCATCCGCCTGGACCCGACCGCCGCTCTCAACGGCGGCATCCGACTCAACCCCCTCGACCCCTCCATCACCACCACGGGCCAGCTCGCCCTGCTCCGTACGATCATCGAAGTCGCGATGGGCCACGGCCTCGACGAGCGCTCCGGCTTCGCGCTCAAGGTCGCCCACGCCTACGTGACCGCGACCGTCACCGAACGCCAGCCGGTCCTGATGGACATCGTGGAACAACTGCGCCACCCCGAACCCGAGTCCGCCGAGGCCATGAACGTCGACATAGACGATGTACGGGCCTGGGGCCTGGACGTCGCCCTCGTCCTGGACCGGCTCGTCGACGGCGACCTGCGCGGTATGTTCGACGGCCCCACCACCGTCGGCATCGACCTCGACGCACCCCTCATCGTCTTCGACCTCTCGCACATCGACCGCAACTCGATCGCGATGCCGATCCTGATGGCGATCGTCGGCGTCTGGCTGGAGCACACCTGGATCAGGCCCGACCGCAAGAAGCGCATCTTCCTGGTCGAAGAGGCCTGGCACATCATCAACTCCCCTTTCGTTGCGCAGCTCTTCCAGCGCCTGCTGAAGTTCGGACGCCGGCTCGGCCTCTCCTTCGTCGCGGTCGTCCACCATCTCAGCGACGTGGTCGACGGAGCAGCCGCGAAGGAAGCCGCAGCCATCCTCAAGATGGCCTCCACCCGCACGATCTACGCCCAGAAGTCGGACGAGGCCAGAGCGACTGGCCGGGTCATCGGCCTGCCGCGCTGGGCCGTCGAGATCATCCCCACCCTCACCCCCGGCATCGCCGTCTGGGACGTCAACGGAAACGTCCAGGTCGTCAAACACCTGATCACCGAAGCCGAACGCCCCCTCGTCTTCACCGACCGCGCCATGACCGAGGGTTCCTCGGACGACCAGCTCCCCGACGACATCCGCGCCGCGGAGCTGGAGGCGGAACAGCGCGCGGCCCGGATCGAGAACCAGCAACGGATGAACGACATGAACGAGTCGTCACGGTCGACGGTGGCCTGACATGGCCCGCCAGGCAGCAGGACAAGGACCGGCGCCGGAGCGGGGCCGTCGGCACGGCGGCCCCCAGCCCCGCCACGAGGAGCCCCGCACCGGTGGTATCCCCGACGGCCTGCTGGTCGGGCTGGTCGGCCTCCTGCTCGCGACAACCGTGCTCGCCTGGACGGCCACCGGCCTGGCCGGCCTCCTCGCCCACGGCTCCTGGCCGAACGGCGTCACCTTCACCCGAACTCCCCTCGCTCTGCGCGAACTGGCCACGGCCCCGCAGGACCTCCCTGCCGCCTGGCCCTACACGCCCCCGTCCCAGCTCTCCGGATACGGCCTCTTCTGGGGCCTGTTCATCGGCGAACTGATGGTGCTGGTGGTGCTGACGGTCTTCGTCCTGGGCTCCGTGGCCCGCTGGAGAGCCGTACGGGAACGGCGCCGCGGGGAGCGCCTGTACGGAACACCTCACGAGCCTCACGAACTCCACCAGCCCCACAACGTGCATGCGCAACCCCACGACGTGCACGCGCAGCCCCACAACACGCACGAGTCCCCGCTGACGAAGACCCCCGCAGCGCCACCTCAACCACAACCACCATCGCACCCGACAGAGCAGGAATCACACCGGGCAACCCCCCAGGCAACACACCAGCCACCCCCACATCTGCCCCTCTCACTCCCCTCCCCCCGCACCCCCCTCCTCGTCTACGCCCCCGCCCCAGCCCGGCGCCCCACCGTCGTCCAGGCCATCCAGGACGCCGAGGGACCCGCCCTCGTGGTCACCTCGGACCCCACGGTCTGGGCCGAGACGAAGGACGCCCGCGCCAAGCTCGGCCCGGTCCTCGTCTACGACCCGGGCCACCTCTGCGACACCCCCGCCCGCCTCCACTGGCCGCCGACCGCAGGCTGCGAGCACCCCGACACCGCCGCCGCCCGCGCGGCCGCGCTCCTCGCCCCGGTCCGCCCGCAGGCCAGGATCGACGCGGCGGTGGCCGACACCGCGCAGACGCTCCTCCAGTGCTGGCTGCACGCAGCCGCGGTGGACGGCCGCCCCTTCCGCCAGGTCGCCCGTTGGGCCTCCGGGGCCGCCGCCCACGAACCCGTACGCCTCCTCCGTACGCACCCCAAGGCCGCATCCGGACTCGCCGGGCTACTGGAGTCCGCGCTCACGGCCTATCCGGAACGGCGCGAAGTGGCGCAGGAGTTGAACGTACGGGCCTTCTCGGCCCTCTCCTCGGTGCACATCCGCGAGGCCTGCACGGCAAACCGATCGGATTCGGCCGCGCTGGAATCTTTTGCCCGCGAGGGGGGAACGCTCTATCTGGTCGGTGAACCCATCGAGGATCCCCGTACCCGCCCCGGCGCGATGCCCCTCCTCACCGCGCTGGCCTCGCACGTGGTCGAGCACGGCCGCCGCATGGCCGCACGGTCATCCGACGGTCGGCTCGACCCACCAACGACGCTGGTCCTGGACGACGTGGCCGCCGTGGCCCCGCTTCCCCAGCTCCCCGAACTGCTGGCCAAGGGCCAGGATCTGGGCATGCCCACCGTCGCCCTGCTCCGCTCGCGCGAACAGGGCCGGGCCCGCTGGCAGCAACACCTGCACACCCCTGGCGCCATCTGAACGAACAGGGACCAACGGCCTACCTGCCCCCGCCCCGCCCCCGCTCGACCACGTACTCCAACTCCCACTCCCCCCGCCCACCGGGCGCCGCAATACGCTGCCCGGACGGTACGAACCCGAACCGGCGGTAGAACGCCGCGGCGCGCGGGTTGTTCTCGTGGACGTACAGGCGCACCCGCTCCAGCCGGGGCTCCGACAGCGACCAGGCCCAGTCGACGGCCTCCCGGAACAACGCGTCCGTCACCCCGGCCCCCCGTACCTCCGGCCGGACGAAGACACCGACCAGGTGCCCCTGGTCCACCGCCGGGGCCTCGCCGAAGCGCACATCGTCCTCCGTCCGCTCGACGAGCACGGTGACCGTGCCCACCCACACCCCCTCGGGCGACTCCGCGACGAACTGCCGCACGGTCCTGCCCTCGGCGGCCACAGCGGTACGGTCCTGCCAGAAGGCATCGGTCCGGGCCACCGCCTCCTCGTACGTCTCCAGGAACGCCACGGGAGCCGCCGGGTCCTTCAGGGCATCCAGCCGCAGCTGCCTGGCCAGCGGCCATTCCTCGGCCCGCACCGCACGCATCACATAGTCCATGTCCCGATCCTCACCCCCGCCCTCCCCCGCTTCAACCGACTAAACCCCAGCGCCCGCCCCCGCCCCCCCCTGGTCACCGCCACACGCCGTCGTACCCGGGTACTACGCCCCGTCCCACGTCCCGCCCCCGGTCGGACGACCGCCACCGGCCCGCTCCGTAGCGTCGACGGCATGATCACGGCATACGGACTCTCCAAGCGGTACGGCGACCGAACCGTCGTCCAGGACCTCGACTTCACCGCCCGCCCCGGCAGCCTCGCTCACCGGCCCCGGCATGCCGCGCGCCGTGGCAGGCACGGCGACGGGGGCCACCCTGCGGGGCCTGGTGCAGCTCGGCCTGGACGGGGTCATGCTCCTCCCCGAGGTCCTCGGGATGTTCCCGTACGAGACCGTCGAGCAGGCCGTCCGGTACCTTCCCACCCAGGTCGCCGGGGCTCGGCTCCGCCACACCGCTCCCAGGAGCTGCGCAGTCGGGACGCCTGAGCCCAAGCAGGGAAGGCAGACGAAAGAGCAGGAAGAAGCAGAGAAGCAGGAAGAAGAGACAGGTGACGGACGACCACCACCACGCCGGCAAGAGCCCTGACAGTGCCACGGCCCCGACCGCGACCACGGCTCCTCTCACCCGGGCCATCCGCGGCACTCTGGACCGTCTCCGCGCCTTCGACCGACGTCGGCCACGGGTCTGGGACGCGGCGGTGACCGCGTTCTGGACCGTGGCGGCCGTACTCGACTACACCTCCGGCGGCTGGCGGACCGTCGCACGCGACGTGACCGCACCCGAACCGCTGGTGCTGCTGATGAGCCTGTGGTTCTCGCTCCCGCTCCTGTGGCGCCGCAAGCACCCGATGACCGTGCTCCTGCTGTCCGCCCCGATATCCCTGGTCAACATCTGGACGGGGGCCGTGGTCCAGGCCGCCCTGCTCCAGCTGATCCCGGTCTTCCAGATCGCCCTGCGCTCACCCCTCCGTACTCTCGGGACCGCGGCCCTGGTGTTCTGCACCCCGCTCCTGGCGGGCGCCGTCGGCATTCCCGGCGTCTGGGGCCAGCAAGTCGTGTCATACGTATGGGGGTTCGTCTTCGTCGCCCTTCTGGGCATCGCGGTACGGACGCGCCGCGAGTACACGGAGGCCCTGGTCGAACGCGCCCACCGCCTGGAGCACGAACGCGACCAGCAGGCCCGCCTCGCCGCCGCCGCCGAGCGCACCCGTATCGCCCGGGAGATGCACGACATCATCGGCCACAACCTGTCCGTCATCACGGGCCTCGCGGACGGCGGCGCGTACGCGGCCCGGAAGAACCCGGAACGCGCGGCCCAGGCGCTGGAGGCGATAGGCGCCACCAGCAGGCAGGCCCTCTCCGAACTCCGCCGCCTCCTGGGCGTCCTCCGCGACGACCACCCCGACGCCGAGCGCACCCCTCAGCCGACGCTCGACGAACTGGCCCCCCTCATCGAACGCGTACGCCGCGCGGGGCTGCCCGTCCACCTGGAACTCCACGGCCCGGAACTCCACGGCGAACCGCAGGCCTCCACGCTCACGCCGGGCCGCCAGCTGACCGTGTACCGGGTGGTTCAGGAGGCCCTGACGAACACCCTCAAACACGCCACCGCACCCACCGGCACGGCCCTGTCCGCGACGGTGACGCTCACCCACACCCGTACGCACATCGATGCCCGCATCACTGACACCGGCGCCACCACCTCAACACCTAGGAACGAACCGCCGATCCGGGCCAAGGGCATCATGGGCATGCGGGAACGGGCGGCTCTCTACGAGGGAACCGTCGAAGCCGGCCCGCTGCCTGAACACAGCGGATGGCAGGTACGCCTCCGCCTCCCCCTGGAGGACACCCACCCGTGACGACCGTACTCATCGCGGACGACCAGCCGATGCAACGCTTCGGCTACCGCATGCTGTTGGAGAGCCAGGACGACCTGACGGTCGTCGGTGAGGCGGCCGACGGCACCGAGGCCGTCAACCTGACCGCCCGCCTTCAGCCGGACGTCGCGCTGATGGACATCCGTATGCCGGGCCTCGACGGCATCGAGGCAACCCGTCGCATCGTCAGGTCCGGGGCCCGCACCCGCATCCTCATCGTGACGACGTTCGACCTCGACGAGTACGCGTACGACGGCCTCCGCGCCGGAGCCAGCGGCTTCCTGGTGAAAGACGCCCTGCCGGAGGAGCTCCTCTCCGGCATCCGCGCGGTGGCCGCAGGCGACGCCGTGGTCGCCCCGACCCTCACTCGCCGCCTGCTCGACGCGTACGTCCACCACCTCCCCACCGCCCCCGACGCCCAAGCCCCGCAGGACCCCCGCATCAACGCGCTGACAGAACGAGAGCGCGAGATCCTCACCGTCATAGGACAGGGCTGGTCCAACACGGAGATAGCCACCCGCTTGCACCTGGCCGAGTCGACTGTGAAAACGCACGTCACCCGCATCCTCGCCAAGACAGGAGCGAGAGACCGGGTACAGGCAGTGATCCTGGCGTACGACACCCGCCTGGTCACGCCCTCGTGAGTGAGGAGGGCCCTGCCCTCCTCGGAACGCAGAAAAGCCCCGTGCCACAAGGCACGGGGCTTTCCCGGAAAAATTGTTCGGCGGCGTCCTACTCTCCCACAGGGTCCCCCCTGCAGTAC
>NZ_JBVIPK010000012.1:0-209042 GCF_055577965.1 Streptomyces sp. NPDC033165 | reverse complement strand
GAGTGATTTATCGGAGCATGAGATGAAGGGGAGGGGGGCTGGGGCCGGGAAGGGGGGGCCCGCCCGCTCGGGGGGGGGGGGGCGCGGCCTACCGGAGAGAAAGAGGGGGGGGGGTCCCCCCCCCACCGCCCGGGCGGCCGGTGACCTCTGCGGAGGCCACCGGCCGCCCGTGTTCTCCCCGCACACGCCCCCGGACGCATCTGTTGATTCTAACAAGCGCTTGGTAGCTTTCGGTGAACCCTCTGCCCGGAAGGCGAACCACGGAGGCGACCCATGGACCAGTCCCAGCGCATCGACTTCGCCGGTCGCGCGGTGCTCGTGACCGGCGGCACCAAAGGACTCGGGGCCGCGATCGCGCGGGCCTTTCTGGCGGGCGGCGCGAACGTCCTGGTCTGCGGGCGCACCACCCCGGCCGCCCTGCCGTCGGCGGGCGGGCGCGAGGCGGCGTTCCGGGCGGCGGACGTACGGGACCCGGGGGCGGCCGCGGACCTGGTCGCCGCGGCGGCCGGGCGGTTCGGGCGGCTCGACGTCCTCGTGAACAACGCGGGCGGCTCCCCCGAAGCCGACGCGGCGACCGTCTCCCCGCGCTTCGTCGACAAGGTGGTCGCGCTCAATCTCCTCGCCCCGTTCTACGTGGCCCAGGCGGCGAACCTGGTGATGCGGGAGCAGACGACCGGCGGCAGCGTGATCAACATCGGCAGCGTCTCCGCCCACGATCCGCAGCCGGGCACGGCGGCCTACTCCGCGGCCAAGGCGGGTCTGCTGGGACTCTCCCGGGCCCTGGCCCTGGAGTGGGCGCCGAGGGTCCGGGTCAACCACATCACCGCGGGCCTCGTCCGCACCGAGAACGCCGCCGCGCTGTACGGCGAGGACGGCGGAGAGTCGGTCGCGGGGACGATCCCGATGCGGCGGCTGGCGGAGCCGGAGGACGTGGCCCGCGCCTGCCTCTGGCTGGCGTGCGACCTCTCCTCGTACGTCAACGGCGCCGATCTCGCGGTGCACGGCGGCGGTGGAATCCCGGCGAGACACCTGGCACGCCGGACCGAACACCCCTTTTCGTCCCCTTGACGATATGGAGAGAGACCCCTTATCGTCGCATTGACGAAATGAAGGGGGCCTCATGGCCGACATCACCCGCCGCCTCGGCTGGCGTCATCTGCGCTCCGCGCCCACAGCCCACATCCGCCACCACAAGCGCGGCCGCCTCGCCCACGACGGCCGGGGGCTCAGCTTCTGGTACCGCTCGCTGTCGGCGGCGCTCTCCGAGGTCCCGGTGGACGACCGGGAGCTGGCCATGGCGTTCCACGCCCGTACGGCCGACTTCCAGGACGTCACCGTACAGGCCACGGTCACCTACCGGATCAGCGATCCGGCCGAGGCCGCGGACCGGCTCGACTTCTCCGTGGACCCGGACACCGGGAGCTGGCGCGGGGCGCCGCTGGAGCAGATCGCCACGCTGCTGACCGAGACCGCGCAGCAGCACACGCTGGACGTGCTGGCCCGGACCCCGCTGGCCGCCGCCCTGGTGGACGGCGTCGCCTCCGTACGCGAACGGGTCGCCACCGGTCTCGCCGCCGAGCCCCGGCTCCCGGCCACCGGCATCGACGTGGTGGCCGTGCGCGTCGTCGCGATCCGTCCCGAGGCCGAGGTCGAGCGCGCCCTGCGCACCCCGGCCCGCGAGCAGATCCAGCAGGAGGCGGACCGGGCCACCTACGAGCGGCGGGCTGTAGCCGTGGAGCGCGAGCGCGCCATCGCCGAGAACGAGCTGGCCAGCCAGATCGAACTGGCCCGGCGCGAGGAGCAGTTGGTCGACCAGCGCGGCACCAACGCCCGCCGCGAGGCCGAGGAGAAGGCCGCCGCCGACGGCGTACGGACCGAGGCCGAGGCGGCTCGCACCGTGCGCCTGTCCCGGGCGGAGGCCGAGGCGGCGCGCGAGACGGGCGCGGCCCGCGCCGAGGCCCAGGCCCGCTGGCTGCGGGTGCACGGCGAGGTCGACCCGGCCACGCTGCACGCCCTGGCGGCGACCCGGCTCGCGGAGAACCTGCCGCGGATCGAGAGCGTCACGCTCTCCCCGGACGTCCTCACCGGCCTGCTCACCAGGCTCGGTCGCACGGACGGCGGGCCGGGCGCGTGAGCCTGGCCCCCCGGGCGGTGCTCGTGCACCGGCGCACCGAGTACGAGGAGCTGCTCGCCCGGCACGGGACGCACGGGCAGGCCGCGTTCTTCCTCACGAGCCGGGGCCGGGCGATCGACGAGGTGGTCCGCCGCCACGAACGTACGCGGCAGGCACTGCGGGACGTGGCGGCGGCCGTGCCGCTCACCTGGCGCTCCACCCGGGTCGAGCGTGCGGACCTGGACCGCTTCCTGTTCGCGCCGGAGGACGTGGTGGTCGTGGTCGGCCAGGACGGCCTGGTCGCCAACGCCGCGAAGTACCTCTCCGGTCAGCCGGTCGTGGGCATCGACACCGACCCCGGGCGCAACCCCGGCGTCCTGGTCCGCCACCGCTGCGCCGACGCGGCCGCCCTGCTGCGCGCCGCGACCGCCGCCGGGGGCCGGGCGGAGGAGCTGACCATGGTCGAGGCGGTCGCCGACGACACCCAGCGCCTGGTCGCGCTCAACGAGATCTACGTGGGTCCGCCCGGTCACCAGACGGCCCGCTACCGCCTGGGCCCGGAGGGCGGGGCGGCCCCGGGCGAGGCCCAGGCCTCCTCCGGCGTGCTCGTCGGCACGGGCACCGGCGCCACGGGCTGGCTCCGCTCGCTGTGGCTGGAGCGCGGCAGCACCCTCACCCTGCCCGCACCGGGCGACCCGCGGCTTCTCTGGTTCGTCCGCGAGGCCTGGCCCTCCCCCGCGACCGGGACGTCGCAGGTGGCGGGCGAGCTGGGGCGGGGTCAGGGGCTGCGGCTGACCGTGGAGTCGGACCGGATCACGGTCTTCGGCGACGGGATGGAGTCCGACGCCCTGGAGCTGACCTGGGGCCAGAGCGTCCGGCTCGGCATCGCGGGGACGTCGCTGCGCCTGGTGACCTGACCTCCGGCCCGGCCGGCCCGGTCGCTTCGCTACCGTGTGGGCGTACCGGCACCGGAGAGCGGAGACCCAGCACCATGACAGCCGATCCCGTCACCGCACCCGCCCGCAACACCCGTCCGCCCACGGCGCAGGCCGCGCTCGGGGTCGGGGTGATCGTCGAGGACGGGCAGGGGCGCGTACTGCTGGGACGACACCACAGCGGTACGTGGGAGCTGCCCGGCGGCAAGGTCGACGCCACGCACGAGTCGGTCGCGGCGGCGGCCGCCCGGGAGCTGCGCGAGGAGACCGGTCTCGTGGTCGACGAGGCGTCCGTGGACGTCTTCGCGATGGTCCATGACGTGATCGGCGGGATCAACCGCATCAGCATGGCGGCACTCGTGCGCCTCGCGTCGGGTGTTCCGGAGGTGACCGAGCCGCACCTGATCAGCGCCTGGCGGTGGACCGTGCCCGAGGAGCTGCCGACGCCGCTGTTCGACCCGTCGGCGCAGATCCTGGCGGCCTGGCGGCCGGAGCTGGGCGTCGCCCACCCGCCCGCGCATGTGCTGCGGATCGCCCCGGCCCAGGAGACCTCGCGGTAACGAATGCGTACAGATGCGGGCGAATCGGACCGGATGTATGAATGAGGGACCATCCGTGCGATCGGAGTAGGCCCCCATGGACGATTACCCGCTCCTGAACGTCTTCCTGACCATGCTGTACCTGTTCCTCTGGGTCATGTGGTTCTTCCTGCTGTTCAAGGTGATCACCGACCTCTTCCGGGACCACTCGCTGAACGGCTGGGCCAAGGCGGGCTGGCTGGTCCTCGTGATCCTGCTGCCCTACCTCGGCGTGCTGATCTACCTCGTCGTCCGCGGGCGCAGCATGCACGAGCGTGACGCCCAGCTGGCCAAGGACTCGGAGGCGGCCTTCCGGAAGTACGTACAGGAAGCCGCGGGAACGCAGGGCGGGTCCGGCCAGAACGGCCATGTGACCGATCTGGCGAAGCTCGCGGAGCTGAAGGACAAGGGCGCGCTCACCCCCGAGGAGTACGACCGGGCCAAGGCGAAGCTTCTCGCCTGAGGGCCCGGCCGCTCAGGCGCCGTTCACCGCCCTCGCCGCGTCCCTGGAGCGGGCCGCCCGCATCAGCGGCTGCCAGGCGTCGATGAGGAGAGCGAAGTCGGCCATGTCGTCCGCCGCCTTGTCCAGCAGCTCCCGGCGGCGGGCGGCCATGGCGTCGGCGACCTCGGTGTAGCGGTGGCCCAGGGTGCGGTAGGCCCCATCGAGCACGTCGAGCCGTTCCCCGTTCTCCGTACGGTCGAGCAGGGTGCTTTCCCTGACGTACCCGGCGACGAGGGAGGCACGCACGTGCCCGTCGCCGTCGAGGAGGCCTTCGCCCGCGGCGGCCATACGGGCGTAGACGGCGTTGAAGTAGTGCGTCGACAGCAGGAACCGCACGAAGCGGAGCTGGTAGGCGAGGAAGCCCCGGTCGGTGCGGCGCTCGCCGGTGTAGTAGTTGACGATGTGGCGGTTGTGCAGGACGCCGGGGAGCTTCGCGTCGTGCACCAGGTGGGAGAGGAAGTAGTCGCTGCCGATGGTGTCGGTGGCGGGTGGCAGGGGGACGCGTTCGTAGACGTCGTCGATGAAGCTGATGTTGCACATGTCCACCCGTGCCGGGCTGACGGCGGTGAGGGTGGTGTGGTCGCGGGTGAAGGGTGTGGTGCCGGCTCCCCGGAAGGACTCGTCCACCAGCTTCCGCCGCCAGATCTCCGGGCACTCGGCGGGGATCGAGAGACCGACGACATCGTGGTAGACGGCCGGGTCGGCCCGGCTCATCTCCTCCAGGTCCACCGACATCTCACCGATGAAGGAGCCGCCGACCAGCGCCACCGGCCGGTCCGCGCAGGCCGGGTCGAGCCGGGTCCTGGTGGGGTGACCGGCGGCGGCCACGTCGGCGGCCCGCCGCCCGAGGGACGTCAGCTCGTGGTGGACCGGGAAGACGGGCTCTCCCTCGTGACTCTGGTAGCGGCCGTCGGAGTCCCTCCGGTGGACGGACGTACAGCCCAGGGCGCTCGCGACGAGGAACGCCCGGTTGGTGCAGGCGCCGTAGGACACGCCGTCGGGCAGCATCAGGCCGAGCACCCGGTCGGGCGCTTCGGTGCCGGACCGTTCCAGGGCCGTACGCAGGAACGTCCGCTGCCGCTCCTCATCGACGTGGTGGACGACGACTCCGGAGGCCGGGCGCAGCGCGTCGGCAGCCGCGCGGTTCCCGGCGAGCGCGGCCGGTTCGGAGGTGTCGAGGATCAGCAGCCGGACCTCGGTGTCGAAGTGGCGGGCCGCGTAGTCCGCTTCCGCGCCGAGCGCCGCGATGGCTTCGGTGCAGGCCCGGTTGGTGGGGAGGGCTAGGCAGATGCGTCGCATGCCGGCTTTCCGCTCGTGTCCCCGGCCCGGACCGCCGGCCCGTCCGTCTCTTCCGTCTCGTCCTTGTCGTGCCACGAGGTGAGGCCGAGGAGGCGGCGGCCGAGGCCGTCCAGGGTGGCCGTCTCGTACCGGAGGGACTCGTGCCGGATCGCGTCCCCGGCCAGTGTCCTGTTCCAGCGCGGGGTCCTGAGGTGCCGCCAGGACTCGACCCGGGAGGAGCGCAGGGTCTCGTGCTCCTCCAGGGCGGGCATCATGGCGAGGTACTGGACCGCCCGCGCCCCGTCCCGCGAGGTGTTGCGCGCCACGCCGTGGGCGAGGAGGCCGTTCCAGATCAGCAGGTCGCCCGGGTGGAGATCCGGTCGTACGACGGGGAACTCGTCCCGGTCGACGGCGGGTCTGATCGGGTCCCGGTCCTCCGGCTGCACGGCCTTCCACTGGTCGAACCGGCGGAACAGCTCGGGCGAGCACTGGAAACCGCCCAGCTCGGGCCGGGTGTCGTTGAGCGCGATGATCCCCTGGACGCGCTGCGGCGGGACGTCGAGCGTGGTGTCGATGTCCCAGTGCAGCTCGATGTCGAAGCCCCGGTCCGTGGGCTCGATCAGGGCCCGGTCGCGGTTCTTGATGTTGGGCGGATTGAGGTTGAGCCGGTCCAGGGTCACCCACAGCTCCTCGCAGTCCCAGACGTCGACGAACGCGTCGTACACGCGCCGCGTCTGGCGGCTGACCCAGAGGAGCTGGTGGTGGTACGCCTCCACGAAGCCGTAGATGTGGAGCTGACGGTCCAGGTCCGAGCGGAACGGCCGGTCCTCGTGCCAGCTGTCGGGCCGGTTCGGGTCGAGGCCCTGGAAGTCCCAGGTGAAGTCGAGGAGCCTGCGCGCGGCGGCCGCGGGGATCGCCTCGCGTACGACGACGTAGCCGTAGGTCTGCCAGTGCGCGAAGTCCTCCTCGCTGAGCACCCGCAGCGGGCGCGACTTGTCGAGTTCGCGCAGGGAGGTCTGCGCGAGGTACGACTCCCCGTCCGCGCTGAAGTACGGGGTGTTCGAGGCGGCGCGGTGCAGGTGGGGGCGGCGGCGGATGCGGTCGGGGCGCGGCGTCGGCATGGGGTCCTTTCCGGGAGGGGGCGGGGTGTCGGTCAGCGGTAGGCGCGGGCCTGGAGCTCGAAGAGCTCCGCGTAGAGGCCCCGCCGGGCGAGGAGGCGGTCGTGGCTGCCGTGTTCGTGGACCGTGCCGTTCTCCAGCACGACGATCAGATCGGCCGACCGGACCGTGGAGAACCGGTGGGAGATGAAGAGGGTCAGCGAGCCGGAGTCGGAGCGGGCCCGGTCGGCCGCGTCGGTGAACCGCTGGAACAGCTCGTGCTCGGCGGCCGCGTCCAGGGCGGAGGCCGGTTCGTCGAGCAGCATCAGCAGCGGGTCCTCCCGGAGGAGGCAGCGGGCGAGGCCGAGCAGCTGCCACTGGCCGCCGGACAGTTCGGCGCCGTCGCCGTACCCCTTGCCGAGCAGTCCGTCCAGGCCGTCCGGCACCCGGTCGAGCACCCGCTCGGCGCGGGCCGCGGCGATCGCCTCGCGCAGGGCGGGGTCGTCGTGCAGGACGGGCAGCCGTCCGATCCCCACGTTCTCGCGCAGCGGCAGTTCGAGCCGGGCGAAGTCCTGGAAGAGGGGGGCGATCCGGGCGGACCACTGTGCGGGGTCGAGGTCGTTCAGGTCGGTGCCGTCCACCAGGATGCGGCCGGAGGTCGGGCGGTACATCCCGCACAACAGCTTGACCAGGGTGGACTTGCCCGCGCCGTTCTCCCCGACGAGGGCGACGGTGGCTCCGGCAGGGAGGGTGAGGCTGACGTCGGCGAGCACGTCGCGGTCGCTGCCTGGGTAGCGGAAGGACACGTTCTCCAGACGGATGCCCTGCTCCAGCCGGTCCGGGGCGGGACGCGAGGCCGGGCCTGGTTCCTCGGCCGCCATGGCGCGGAGCCGGTCGAGGCGTTCGAAGGTACGGCCGGCGCCCTGGAGCATCGCGAGCAGGCCGAGCCCGCTCGCCACCTGGACGCTGACCTGCACCGCGAGCGCGATGACGAGAATGATGTCGCCGGCCCCGGCAGCTCCGTCCAGCGCCTGGCGGATCACCAGCCACAGTCCGCCTCCGTAGGCGAGCGCGAACAGCAGCTGCCCGCCTGCCCGCAGGGCGGCCGCGCGCAGGGCGGCACGCCGCAGCAGATCGGTGGACCGCCGCCAGGCCGCCGCCTGGAGCCGCATCAGCTCCCCCTCCGCACCGGCGAGGCGGGCCTCGGGCACGGAGTGCCCGGACGTCGCGAGCGCCAGCAGGTGGCGGCTGAGCCGGGTGGACTCCGCGGAGCGCTCCTTGGCCCGGTCGAGGACCGCCTGGGCGCGGTCGGCGACCAGGACCGGCGGCACCGCCGCGAGGGGCAGCAGCGCGAGCCACGGGTTGACGGTGGCGAGGATGACGGTGGTGATGACGGCCTGGAGGGCGAGGCCGCAGATCTGGAGTACGGCCTCCAGCGAGGCCCTGGTACGGGACACGTCCTCGCGGACCAGCGTCAGTGTGTCGGCGAACTCCGCGCTGTCCAGGTGCTCCAGGCCGCGGGTGCCGTTGGAGACGGCCAGCACCTGCTGGTGCAGCGCGGTCTCCTGCTGTTCGCCCAGCTCGAAGTAGAAGAGGTGCGCGAAGTGCCCCATGGACAGTTCGAGGACCAGGGCGACGGCGACGCCGACGGCGAGCCAGGCCGTGGTGGCCACGGCTCCGTCGAGGGCGCTGTCGGTGAACTCCCGCAGCAGCAGGGCCATGGCGGGGGTGGCCAGGAGGCCGACGAGGAGCAGGAGGGCGGCGGTGCGCAGGCGCCTGCGGTCCAGCCGGTGGGCCAGGACGAGCAGGGTGCGTACGGCCGTGAAGAGGGTGGTCACCGGGCCTCCTCCGGGACGGGACCGGCAAAGCGCTGCGCCTGGAGGCGGAACAGTTCGGCGTACCGGCCGCCGAGGGCGGTCAGCTCCTCGTGGGTGCCCTGTTCGGCGACCTTGCCGTGCTCCAGGACGACGATGCGGTCGGCCCGGCGGACGGTCGAGAAGCGGTGCGAGATGACCACGCTGGTCAGCCCCTTGGTCATGGTGAGGAAGCGGTCGAAGAACTCCACCTCGGCGCGGACGTCCAGCTGGGCCGTCGGCTCGTCCAGGACGAGCAGGTGCGACCCGCGCTCGGCGGCGTAGAACGCGCGGGCGAGCGCGACGCGCTGCCACTGTCCGCCGGAGAGGTCGACGCCGCCTTCGTACTGGCGGGAGAGCACGGTGTCCGGGCCCTCCGGCAGCCGGGCCAGGATGTCGTCCAGGCCCGCGCGGGCCACGGCGGCGTCGAAGGCGCGGGGGTCGGGGGCGCCGCCGGGAGCGCCGAGCACGACGTTGTCGCGCAGGGACAGCTCGTACTGGTTGAACTTCTGGAAGATGACGGCCAGTCGGCGCCGCCATTCGCTGCCGGACAGGTTCCTCACGTCCGTGCCGTCGGCCGTGATGCGCCCGGACGACGGTTCGTGGAGGCGGGTGAGCAGTTTGACCAGGGTGGTCTTGCCCGCGCCGTTGAGGCCGACGACGGCGGTCGAACGGCCCGCCTCGATCTCCAGGTCGAGATGGTCGAGCACGGCGGGTCCGTCGGGGGTGTAGCGGAAGACGACGTCCTCGAACCGGATGCCCCGGGTCAACGGGCCTACGGCCGAAGCCGTGGCCGCGGCGGCGGCCGGGGGGACGGAGGCAGCCGCTGGGGCGGCGGCGGCCCGGGGGGCCGTCGTCTCCTCGGCGGCTCGGCGCGTGAAGGCGGTGAGGGAGTCGTACGACTGCATGCCGTACAGGGTCTGCACATCGCACTCGGGGAAGTAGACCCCGAACCGCATGGGGATGAGCACGGCCTGGAGGGCGACCGCCATGGTCAGCAGCGACAGCTCACCGCGGGCGGCGGGCCCGGCGAGCAGCAGCAGGACGCCGGTGCCGCCCGCCAGACCGACCAGGGCCAGCACGACGAACGGCCCCATCAGGATGCGGCGGCGCCCCGCCCACAGCGGGTCGAGGTAGTCCCGCATGTCCTGGTGGTGGCGGGTCCGGAACCAGTCGGCAAGACCCAGGACCCGGATCTCCTTGGCGGCATCGGTGCCCCCGGCGGTCCGGAGCATGTACGCGATACGGCGCCGCTGTCCTGCCATGTCCTGGTAGAGCTCGGAGAACCGGCCGAGCGAGCCGCGCTGTCCGAACCGCAGGACCAGCGCGGTGGCCCCCGTCAGGATGCCCGCCCACGGGGAGAGGGCGACCCCGACGAGTACCACGGCCCCCAGGAGCTGGGTGTAGCGGGCGATCAGCGCGATCGCCCCGCCCACCGCGTCGCCCGGCGTGGGCAGCAGCCGGTCGAAGGCGCCCCGGGCGTCGCTGAGCAGGTCGAGGGTCTCCTCGCGTTCCAGCATCGAGACCGGCGAGCGGCGCAGGGCGGTGTCCATCAGCCCGGTCACGCACTGCCCGTCCACCTTGCGCGTCGCCACCTCGCCGAGCACGGCCTGCAAGGGGGCCAGCAACTGCTGGAGGACGAAGGCGCCGAGGGCCAGGAACAGGGCGGCGAACACCCCGGTCGCGCCGCCGGACACGGCCTGGGCGTCCGGCAGCCGGTCGAGCAGCACGCTCATCCAGACGATGAAGGCCAGCGGAAGGAGGCCGATGAGGACGTTGAGGACGACGGCGGCCGTCAGCAGCCCGCCGCCCACGCGCGGCAGCAGTCGCAGCAGGACGAGCCAGCGGCCGACGCGGGCGCGTACGAAGGGCACGGCACGCGAGGCAGGGGGCGACGATGACAAGCGCTTCTCCTCGGTCGGGCAAGCGGACGAGCGAGCGGTGGAGCAGTCGAGCAGGCGGACGAGCGAGCGCTCGGGCAAGCGGTCGTGCAGGCAGTCGTGCAGGCGATCGGGCATGCCCGCAATCAGTCATGCGGGCGGTCGGGCAACCGGTGGTGCAGGCCGACGAGCAGGCGGGGGCGACCCCCGGAGGGATGCCCCAAACAATTGGTCCAGACCTCCTGCGCTGTCAAGTGCCGTATTGGAACCCGGACATGAGGAGGATTTCGTTCCGGAGGTGGCCCCGATCCCGTCGGTCGATGAGGATTCAACTTGGTCTAGACATGCAACGGCGGCCATGGTTACTGTCGAGCCGATTCACCGCCGAAGCTCAACCACGCCGCCCCCCAGAGGCGCCCCGGGCCCCGCCTTCCGAGCCGCGCCGGCTCCCCGGTCCCTTCGAGCTGTCCGCCCGCCTGCCCGCACACCCGCCGTCGGGCCGCCACGCCCTGCCCCGGCCGCCCGGTTCGCCGATGCCCGCGCCCCGCCGCTGCGCCCGCCCGTCCACACCCGAGAGGGAACGGTTCCGATGAGCACCTCCCCCACCACCGCCCTGCCGAAGCTCGGCCTGAAGAGCCCCGGCGCGGGCCTGATCACCCTGGACCCGGTGCGTACGGCACTGCTGCACGGCCTGGACGGCCTGCTCACCGGACTGGCGGCACAGCTCTCCGCCCCGGAGGTCGTCGGCCCGCCGCTGCTGTCCGTCGAGGGGCTGACCAGGCTCGACTACTTCCGCAACTTCCCCCATCTCGGCGTCTCCGCCGCACGGTTCGCCCCGGAGGGCCTGGACGGGCTGGCCGCCGGTTCGCCCGCGGCCGAGCTGCCCTTGCGGCCGACCGGCCACCTGCTGCCGTCCGCGACCTGTTACGGCCTGCTGCTCTCCCTGGAGGGCGAGGACGTCGGCGCGGCCGGGCTGCGGCTGTCGGCGACCGGGCGCTGCTTCCGCAACGAGACGCACTACGACGGGCTGCGACGGCTGTGGGGTTTCCACATGCGTGAGGTGCTGTACCTGGGGACGAAGGACGGGGCCGTCGAACACCTGGACAGGGGCTCCGAGTTCATCCAGGAACTGGCCGCCCGCCTGGGGCTGGTCCTGACCCGGGCCACGGCCGACGACCCCTTCTACGACAAGGGCGGCTCGCGGGCGAAGCTGATGGCCCTGGACCCGGTCAAGCACGAGTTCAGCGCGCCCGACGGCACAGCCATCGCCTCGGTCAACCGGCACCGCAACTTCTTCGGCGAGCGCCTGGGCATCCGGGCCGGTGAGCACGGCCCCGCGTACAGCGCCTGCGTCGCCTTCGGCGTGGAGCGCTGGGTCCACGCCATGATCCTCGCGCACGGAACGGCCGAGGAGGCGCTGGACAGGCTCCGCGAGGCCCGGCCCTGAAGGGCTGTCGAAGACCGGCCCAGCACACGGCCACCCTCCCGGATTCAGGAACCGAGCAACCGCGCAGCCGCGGAGAAGGAGCAGCCCGCCATGGAACGCATCGTCGCGTGGATCCACGAGAAGAACCCCGGCCTCGACGGACCGATCGGGGACGACGAGGATCTGATCGAGGCCCGCCTCATCGACTCCCTGGACTTCCTGGAGTTCGTGTACCTCCTGGAGAGCGTCTCCGGCCGCGAGATCGACCTCCAAAAGGTCACCATCGACGATTTCGGCACCCTGAACCGCATCAAGGAACGCTTCCTGTCCACCGCCCCGGCCCCGGCCGCGCACCGGACGGCTTCCCGGTGAGCGTCCGGCCGGACGGCGTACGGCTGTGCTGACCGGTCCGGATCGGGAGCCGCCGGACGGCCGCACCGCGCTGGCCGTCGTGGCGACCACGGCCGAGGTGCTGGACCGCCCCGACCTGGACGAGGGCCTGCTCGCCCCGTGGGAACGGCGGCGCCTCGCGCGGGTCCGCGTCCCGAGCCGGCGCGACGACGTGCTGGCGGCGCGGCTGTTGCTGCGCCTCTGCGCGGCACGGTTCACCGGACGGCAGCCGCACGAACTGCTCCCCGCCCAGTTCTGCGCGGCCTGTGAACGTTACGGGCACGGCCGGCCGTACCTGCGCGGTCACCCGGACGTGGGCGTCAGCCTCAGTCACGCGGACGGGCTGGTCGCGGCGGCCGCCGGGCCCGGGGCGGTGGGTGTCGACGTGGAACCCGCGGCCCGCCCGGTCGGGCCGCCGCCGATGCTGGCACGGCTGATGAGCGAGGCCGAACTGCGGGCCGTGGGCGCCCGGCCCGACCCCGACCGGGCAGTGCTGCGGATGTGGGTGCGCAGGGAGGCCCTGCTCAAGGCCGGTCACCCCGGCGCCGGCAGTGCGGCCGACGTACCGCACACCGTCGCGGACAGCGGCAGCCGCGCCGGCCGTCCGGGCGGCCTGCACGTCCTGGACTGGACGGACGAGCGCCGGGCCGCCGTGGCGACCGTGGCCAGTGCCGTCCCCGCCCGGCGCTTCTCCGTGACGCCAACTCCGAGCGCTCCGCGCGAAACGATGTGAGGTAGCAGATGTCATCGCACGACACCGGGACCGTCGGGGCCGGAACCCTCTCCGTCCCGTTCTCCGGCCTGCGGTCCGGATCGGCTCCGATGAGCTGGGGACAGCAGGCGATCTGGAAGTCCATCAGCTGGCTGGACGAAGAGGCCCATTACTTCAACCTGGCCCGCGTGGTGGCCCTCCCCGACGGCACGGCCACGGACGGCGTCGTCACCGCCCTCGGGCAGCTGATCGCCCGCCACGAGGCCCTGCGCAGCACCTTCGCGAACGGGGCGGACGGGCCGGTGCAGTCGGTGTACGGGGACGGCTCGGCCACGGTGACCGTCCACGCCTCCCCGCCGGACGCCCCCGGCCCTCCGGACGAGACGGACGCCCAGGCGTTCGCGGACCGCCTCGCCGCCACCCCGTTCCGCAACGGCGAGGAGTTCGGGATGCGGTACGCGCTCCTGACCCACGCCGGGGAGCCGGTGTGGCTCGTCATGGTGGTGTCGCACCAGGCCACCGACTTCTGGGGCGTCCGGGTCCTGGAGGGCGAGCTGGCCCGGCTGCTGCGCGGCGAGAGCCTCGGCCCGGTCGGGTGGCAGCCGCTCGACCAGGCCCGCCACCAGCAGAAGGGCGAGGGCGCCCGGCGGGGCCGCGCGGCACTGGAGCACTGGGAGCGCACGCTCAGCACCGCGCCCGCCTCCCACTTCGACTTCGTCCCGCCGCCGGACGGGGCGAGCGAGGACGACCCCGAACGCTTCGTACGGCTGCGGCTCGACTCGGTGGCCGGTGCCGTGGCCGCCCAGCGGCTGGCCGACCGCTGCCGGGTCAGCACGAGCACGGTGCTGCTGACGGCCGCGGCGGTGACGCTCGCCGCGTACACGGGCCATGACCGCGCGGTACTGCTCCTGATCGCGGGGAACCGCAACGAGCCCCGGCTGCAGAGCATGGTGGGTGCGCAGACGGAGAACGCGCTGTTCGTCCTGGCGCACGGGGAGGGGACCTTCGAGGAAGCGGTGCGCGGCGGCTTCCTCACGACGATGAGCGCCTACCGGTACGGGGAGTACGACCCCGCGGCGATGGACGAGGTGCACGAGCGGGTCGGCCGGGCCCGTGGCCGGAAGCTGGACCTGTCGGCGTTCTTCAACGACGTACGGATGCAGGACCGCTGGGACACGCTTCCGGACACGGGGGACGACCCGGCCGCCCTGCTGGCCCTGCGTGAGCGCAGCGAGGTCACGTTCATCGGGTCGTGGGCCCGCCAGGACGCCAAGTACTTCGTCCACACGCCGTACTCCCCCGACAGCCTCCAGCTGTTCCTGATGGCCGACACGCACTACCTGCCGGTCCCGGTGATCGAGGGGCTCCTGCGGGCGATGGAGACCCTGCTCGTCGAGAGCGTGCACGGGAAGGTGACACCGGCGGAAGCGCTGAGCGGCCTCACGCTCCCGACGAGGGAACGGACACCGGACACCCGCACCTGAAAGGACGTGGTACGTGGGTGCCTGGTGCCTGGTGTCGAGAACGGTCGGGCCCCGCGTACCGCGGCTCACCTCCGCTCGGCCGGAGGCGAGCCGTCCGGCACCCCTTGGCCATCCGGGCCAGTGCCGTGGTGCCGCCTCGGGAGGGCGCCGAGCGGACTCGGCGCGGATGGGCAAGCGACGCAGATCGTAATGACATTCATTTTCATGTATCGTCTGCCTCGCTCACCGATCGCACCCGGAGGTCATCATGGCCGTACCCAAACGCAAGATGTCGCGCAGCAACACCAGGCACCGCCGCGCGCAGTGGAAGGCCACGACACCCCAGTTGGTGACGGTCACGGTGGACGGCGTTCCCCACCTCGTCCCCCAGCGGCTCGCCAAGGCGTACGAGCGCGGCCTGCTCCGCCCCGAGGGCTGACGGCGGCATGCCGCCCCACGCACCCCCGCCGCGCCTCCCCGTCACCGTCCTGTCGGGGTTCCTCGGTGCCGGAAAGACCACGCTGCTCAACCACGTCCTCGGAAACCGCGAGGGCATGCGCATCGCCGTCATCGTCAACGACATGAGCGAGGTGAACATCGACGCCGCCCTCGTACGCGGCGGTGAGTCCGCCCTGTCGCGCACCGAGGAACGTCTGGTCGAGATGACCAACGGGTGCATCTGCTGCACCCTGCGCGACGACCTGCTGGAGGAAGTCGACCGACTGGCGCGCGAGGGGCGTTTCGACTACCTCCTCATCGAGTCCTCCGGCATCTCCGAGCCCATGCCGGTGGCGGCCACCTTCGCCTTCGCCCGCGACGACGGCGCCACCCTCGGCGACCTGGCCCGTCTGGACACCATGGTCACGGTCGTGGACGCCGCCAACTTCCTGACCGAACTGGCCAGTGGCGACGAACTGGCCCAACGCGGCCTGGACCAGTACGAGAACGACGAGCGGACCGTCAGCGACCTGCTGATGGACCAGATCGAGTTCGCCGACGTCATCGTCCTCAACAAGCTCGACCTCGTCGACACCGCCTCCGCCGACCTGCTCCGAGCCACCCTCTCGCGACTCAACCCCGCCGCCCGTGTCGTGTCCGCCGAGCGGGGCCGCGTACCGGTCGGTGAGGTCCTGGGTACCGCGAGGTTCGATCCGGAGCGGGCACAGCAGGCTCCGGGCTGGGTGAGGGAACTCAACGGTGACCACGTTCCCGAGACGGAGGAGTACGGCATCTCCTCGACCGTCTTCCGCTCCGACACGCCCTTCCACCCCGGGCGGCTGTGGTCGTTCGTGACGGAGGCACTGGACAGCGGCGCCTACGGGCAGGTCCTCAGGTCCAAGGGCTTCTTCACCCTCGCCAGTCGCCCCCACGTGATGGGACTGTGGTCCCAGGCGGGTTCAGTGGTCCGCTTCGAGCCCTACTCCGCGCGCGACACCGACAGCCTCCACGTCCAGGAACTCGTCTTCATCGGAACCCGGCTCAAGGCGGCGCGGCTGCGGGCAGCCCTGGCCGACTGCCTCATGCAGGCAGACGAAGCCCCGCCCGCGACCGATCCCTTCCCGGTCTGGGACACCTACAGCTTCGACGAGCTCTGCGCGCACGAGCACGACCCCCTCACCACCGTGCCGGGGCACTGAGACTCCGGGCCGGACGGTGGTCGCAGCCACGGCACCGTCCGGCCCGGTGCACACCTGCGTCAGAGAGGCAGCCGATGCCGCAGCCCAGGGGAACGGCTCTCGACAGCAGCCGAATTCACCCGCTGGATGCGACCCCACCCGCATGGGCCACACGGGCACCGATCCGCTGCGGAAGTTCACCTCCGACCACGGAAAGATACACAGTCGCCGCCGCGTCACCCTTTCCGGCGAGAACCGACCACTCCCCCCGCACAAGCCATTTCTGCGGGAAATCCGGAATACAAAATCACGCAGAATGCACCCCTGGGATCAGGGGTGCATTCTGCGTTCTCGGACGGCGCTCGCGAAACAGTCAGTGGTCGTCCCAGTGGCCCTCGTGAGCCGCGTGCCGGTGGCCGTCGTGCACGTAGTCCATGTGGTCACCGTGGGGAACCGCCACATGCCCACAGCCTTCTCCGTGCACGTGGGCGTGCCCGGAGTGCTCTCGGTGCCCGTCAACCTCGCACTCATCGGCGTGGCCGTCGTGTCCACGGTGCAGATGCCCGTCGTGCACGTAGTCGACGTGATCGCCGTGAGGGACTGCCACATGCCCGCAGCCCTCGGCGTGCGTATGGCCATGCCCGGGATGCGGCTGGTGTTGCACGGATGTCGCCACTTCGCTCATCTCCATGAATTCAGACCACCGCCCATTTCGTGACGGCAGCTTCAGCGTCCTCCTGTTTTCCACCTTCGCGGCCGAGGCTGCCACAGAGAACACGCGTCGGCAAGCAGGACAATTACGCGGCGTGCTATCGACAACGATTATCGATGTTATACCCGAGAATGCATTTCACCAGCTCCGGTGTACACGGTCGACTCCGGAATCCATGTTTCGTCGCGCGGGACGAAATGGGACTGGAGCGGTTGCAGCTCGCCGTGCGGTCAGGTCTGGGGCTGGAGGAGTTCTACCGCAAGGCGGGCTGGACGGAGGTCGGCAGGTGGCCGGGCGCACTGCGCGTGGCGCCCGGTGACGACCGCGACGAGATCCTGATGAGTCCGGCTCTGCGAAAACGCTGCTGAACTCCCTTTCCGCGCAAGGGCCTCACGTGTCGCCCATGACCGCGACCAGTACGGTGCTGTCGCCGAACTGCCAGACCGGTGCGACATGGGCGAAGCCCGCCCGGCGCAGCAGGGCGGCGTGTCGGCACACCGTGACCCGCTCGTCGCCGGCGCTGCCGACGTGGAGGGTGTGGCGCCGCCGGCGTTCATCGAGCAGGTCGGCCAGTTCGGGGTCCCGGGCCGCGGCGTCCCACCAGGACCGCCAGTCCTCCCGCGCGTGGCCGCCCGCGCGCTCGGACCTGCGACGGCCCACATGGGCGGTGAGGTCCGAGCAGGGCGCCGCGTCCGGCGGGAAGTGGTCCCCGTTGACGAGGACGCCGCCGGGGCGCAGCAGGGACGCGAGGGAACGGTAGGTGCGCAGCAGCACCGGCTCGGGCAGGTAGTGCAGGGCGGTCGTCGAGACGGCGGCGTCCAGGGGGCGGTCCAGCCCGAGGGTGTCGGTCCAGCCGTCCGCGCCGATGACGGTGTCGACGTAGCGGGCGGCGTCGGCGTGGTGGGTGCGTCCCAGTTCCAGCAGCACGGGGTCCATGTCGGCGGCCACGATCTCGGCGTGCGGGAACCGGTCGGCGAGCCTGGCGGCCAGGGAGCCGGGGCCGCACCCGAGGTCGAGCAGCAGGGGGCGGGCGCGGCGGAAGACGGTGTGTTCGACGACATCCGCGATCACGGTGAACCGCTCCTCGCGGTCCACCGCGTACCGCTCCTGCTGGCGTTCCCAGCGCTCGACCCAGGCCCTGGCCGTCGCCATGCTCACGCCCATAGCGTGCGTCACCTCGTCTGTCTCTCGTCCGTGCGGGGGCACCGACGAATCTACAGGTGGTAACGATTATCAGTTGCCATTCACGTCAACGACGCGAGGACGGCCAGCAGCCTGTCGATCTCCGCCACGGTGTTGTACACGTGCAGGCTCACGCGCACCGAAGCGTCCCGAGGATCGGCTCCGGCCTGGCAAAGACTGTCCGCGCGCACCATGAAGCCGTGGCTGTAGAGGATGAACCCGAGATCGTCCGAGGGGATGTCGCGGTGCCGGAAGGTGACGATGCCGTGTCGGCGCTGCGCGACGGGGAGTGCTGAGTCGGCGGACAGGCTCATCTGACAACCGAGAACCTCGTACGGGCCCAGGCGCCCGAGCCGGTCCGTCAACCGGGTGGTGAGCATGGTCGTCCAGTGCTCGACGCGCTCCGGTCCGACCGTGTCGAGCCAGTCGAGAGCGGCCCGCAGCGAGACGATGCCCGCCGTGTTGGGCGTTCCCTGCCAGCCGCCCGGCCGGAACACCGGCCCCCGCGCGTTCCGCGCCCAGATCACCCCCGAGCCGGGCAGCGCCATCGCCTTGTGCCCCGAGAAGACCACGAAGTCCACGTCGAGGGAGGGATCGTCGAGGTGGACGGGCAGGTGGCCGACGCTCTGCGCCGCGTCCAGACAGATGGCCACGTCCGGGCCGACCGCTTCGCGGATGCGGTGCACGTTCATGTCGCCGCCGTAGACGTGGTGGACGTGGGTCGCGGCCACGAAGCGGGTCCGCGGGCCCACGGCCCGGGCCAGGGCCAGATGGTCGTAGTCTCCGGAGACCGCTTGGTACGGCAGCGCCTGCACCCGCACCTCGACGCCGCGCTCGGCCAGCAGCTGCCGGGCCTCGATCCAGGGGTCGAGATTGGCCCGGTGGTCGGCGTACGGCACAAGGATCTCGTCCCCGTCGGTGAGGTATGCCACGAGCCAGTCACGGGCGACGGTACGCAGGCCCTCGGTGGTGCCGCTGGTGAAGTGGACGCCGGAGCGGCCCGGTTCGGGGTCGTGGAGGAACTCCTTGACCCGTTCCCGGGTCGACTGCACCAGTTCCGTTGTCCGGTTGGCCCAGGGGTAGGTGCCGCGTCCGGCGTTGGCGTTCGACGTCGTGAGGTAGGTCTGTACGGCCTCCAGTACGGCACGTGGCTTCTGGGACGTGGCCGCGCTGTCGAGGTAGGCCAGCTCCGGGTGCGCGGTGACGATGGGGAACTGTTCCCTCGCTTCCCGCTGCCAGCGCGGGTTCTCAGGGTCCGCGGAGGGAAGCGGGCCCGCCGGGCTCATTCGCGCACCAGCGGAGCGCCCGCGTCCCGCCAGGCGACGATCCCGCCGTCCAGACTGCGGGCGTCCGGGTGGCCCATCCGCTTCAGCGCGGCGGCGTAGCGCAGCGATTTCTCGCCGACGGGACAGGCGAGCAGCACGGGAGTGCGCTTGCTGAAGGGGAGCCCGCCGCGGAGCAGGTCCTCGAACACCTCGTCGACGATGTTGACCGAACCCTCGATGTGGAGGGCGGCATAGGCGTACGGGCTGCGCAGGTCGACGACGAGTGGCCGGGGATCGCCCTCAGCAGACCAGCGCCGGGCGTCGTCCACCCCGATGACGCGAGCCTCCGCACGGGCCTCGGCGTCGGTGACGGCCGTCGCGGACCGCCCCTGGGCCGTCCGGCCGAGGAGTTCCGGGCGCCGCTGGCGCACATAGCTGAGATAGCTCTCGGCCCGGTCGCACACGATGAACACCGCCGTGCGGCGCTGCCCCGTCCCGTCCAGCTCGCCGTCGGCGTACCGCAGCTGCCGAACCGTCCCTTGGTAGGCGGCGCCGCCGGTCGGTCCGCTCAGCAGTCCGCAGCGGCGGATCAGGGTGATCATCCCGTCGATGGCCTCGTCCGAGGTGACCGACTCGATGGTGTCGTACGTCGCCGGGTCGAACAGGCCGACCTCGTGGACCTCGTCGATGGTGCGGATGCCCGGTATGAAGTCCGACTTGTGGGCGACCAGGCCGAGGACCCGTACGCGCGGGTCGAGCTCGCGCAGGACCTTGGCGACACCGGTCGACGAACCGGCCGTACCCACGCAGGCGATGAACCAGTCCGGCACCCGCCCGTCCAGGTCCTTCACGATCTCGGGCCCGGTGCCCTCCGCGTGGGCCTCGACGTTACGGGGGTTGAAGTACTGGTCGGTGTGCAGGTACGTGCTCCCCGGGTCGGAGAGCGCCCGGTGGAAGTGCGTCAGCGGGTCGTCCGTGTCGGTCGGATCGAGGCACTCGCTGCGCCCGGGAAGTTCCTCGATCTCGGCACCCATGAGCAGCAGGAGTTCCTTGATCTCGGGTACGCGCATGCGGTTGGTGACGCTCTTGAAGCTCACTCCGTGCATACCGGCCAGCAGGGCCAGTGCCTTGGCCGTGTTTCCGCTGGAAAGCTCCACGAGCGTTCCGTCACCGTCGGTGGCAGCCTCCAGGTGGGGCCGGGCCATGTGCCAGGCGGGCCGGTCCTTGACGGACCCGAACGGGTTGAGCATCTCCAGTTTGGCGTAGAGGTCGATGTTGCGCAGTCCGTGCACGGCGGGATCGATGCGCACCAGAGGCGTGTTGCCTATGGCCTCGGTGATGCTGTCATACCTCATCCGGCTGCTCCCCCACGGATGTGATCGGCCAGTAGTCCTCGTCCGGGCACCAGTTCCAGGACCCGCCCCGCCGCTCCACCGCGACCGTCCGCGCGACGGGCTGCCGCTGCGCCTGATGGGCGCGGAAGTCCATGGCATAGCCGACGGTGTTGACGAAGGCCAGTAGATCCCCGGCCCGCGGCAGCCGGGGCAGGAAGACCAAGCGCCGGGTGATGAGGTCGCCTTCCAGGCAGAGGTTGCCCGCGAGGTAGACACCGATCGGCTCCCCGTCACCGGTGGCGGCTTCACCTCGCGGCAGCAGGACGGGGTCCACCAGGACTCCGTGCTCCTCCAGACTCATGTCGCCCGCGTTCATGGCGAGCTGCACCACGTACTGCCCGGAGCCCGTGTCCACGGGACGTACGTCCAGCACGCGGGCGAGCGAGAGTCCGCACTGGTCGACCAGTGAGCGACCGGGTTCGATGTGCAGGTCGTGGAGGTGCTCCAGCAGGAGGGTGGCGGGCGGGCGGCCCAGCACCGGCGCGGGCAGTGAGAGCAGCTCGTCGAGGTAGCCGGGGCCGGCGGTGGGGCGGTACGCGGGGTACAGCGCGGCGGCACCGCGCACCGTGCCGCCCTCGTTGCGCAGCCCGTACCCGTGACCGCGCCAGGTCAACGGCGGGCGGACCCCGAGCACCGCCTCGGTCAGCGCGGTGGTCCACCGCTCCCATTCCTCCGCCTCGGCGACGTAGCCGACGCCGAATCCGCCCCCGATGTCGAGAGCGCGCGGCGCGAGTCCGCGTGCCCGGCATGCGTCCATGAACAGCACACACTGCTCCAGCGCCCGCGCCTTCTCCTCGACGCCGGTGGTGTCGAGGTGGTAGGCGGCACCGACGAACTCCACGGTCTCCGCGTTGCGTTCGAGCGCCGAAAGCAGCGCCTCCGTGTCCCGTACCGGAGTACCGAAACGGCTGCGCCGGGAGAGCAGTCGGGTGCTCACTCCCCCGGGGCCGGAGGCGTACTCGAACCCCGACAGGCGTACCAGCACGGCGACCCGGCCGAGCCCGTGCGCGCGCAGCAGGCCGCAGAGCCGTTCCAGTTCCCCGGGCGAGTCCAGGCTGACCGTCGCGCCCGCGCGGGCCGCCAGCCAGAGGAACGCGGCGTCCTTTGGACCGGTGGCCATGACGCGGTCGCCGGTGAACCCGCATCCCAGTGCGTGCCTCAGCTCGTCCACGGAGGCGACGTCGACGCCGACGGCGGCCGGGTCCTCCGCCGCCAGTCGTCGCAGCAGGGCGCTGGACCGGTTCGCCTTGTGCGCGAAGTACACCCGGCCGGTGAGACGGTGGCGGCCGTAGACGGCGCGGAAGCGGGCGACGTTCTCGGCCACGGCGTCGGGGAGCAGTACGTTGAGCGGCGACCCCAGCACGTCGACGAGCGAGTGCAGGAAGAGCCGGTCCGTCAGCAGTGCGGCGAGCGGCGGCTCCACCCTGGGTCTCAGATACAAGGGCGCGTCCACGTAAGACCCCTCCCGGTGTCGGCCGACCGCCGACGCGACGGTCGCTCGGGAGTAGTCGTTTCCAGGTACACCCGCTCCTAAGCGTCACCGGTCCGGTTCCCGGAGCGGAGTCCCGTGCCCGGGAGAGGGTGCTGAGGCGAAGGTGCTCGGGGGCGACGGGGACGGGCTGTGCCGGCGGGCAGGTCCCAGGCGCCCCGGACAGCCGCCTTCCGCGGGAGCGATGTCCGGTTCCCCGCCACACGCCCGTCCGTACACCGCCTCTCCGGTCGCGCGGGACCGTCGTGTACCCGGTCCTGTGCCGGGACAGGCGTGTGCCCTCGCCACCGCGGCGTCGAGCCGTGGCGGCGAGGGCACAAGGCGGTCAGGGGGGTCAGTGTCCGGCGACGACGCCCGACAGCTCGTTGGTGCTCTTCGGCAGGGTGACGGAGCTGATCTTCTTCCCCGTTTCCACGTCGATGGCGTGCAGCGCCTTCTTGCCGGGCTCGGAGACGTAGGCGACGTGCCCGCGCACGAACAGGGTGGGCCGGGCCTGCTGCCATTCCAGCGGCTCCTGCCAGTCGCCCACGGCGGGGATCTTCTTCTCGATCTCGCCGGTGTCCGGGTCGATGACGTGGATGGCGCCGTCGGTGCCGAGGACCAGGGCCTCGCCGTGCGGGCCGCGGGCCAGCGAGCGGAAGGAGTAGCTGGTGCCCAGGTCCACCAGGCGCAGCTTCTTCTTCTCGGTGTCGATGAGGGAGACGCGCGTGGGGCGTTCCAGCTCGGCGTCGGGGTCGCTCTTGTAGTCGCCCAGCAGAACGGGCGAGGCGTCGCTGCCGGCCTGGTTGCCGATGCGGCCGTAGTCGTCGGGGGAATCGATCTTGGTGAACTCGCCGTCCTTGTAGATCAGGATGCCGTCCTCGCAGCCGACGCCGACGGCTTCGTTCTTCGCGGCGGCCTCGCCGTGGACGCCGGGGCAGTCCTCGCTGCGCGCGATCTCCTTGTTCCTCCGGTCCAGCACCAGCGCGCCGGTGCGCTTCTCCTCGGTGCCCAGGGTGCTCACGAGTTTGCCGTCGGCCAGTTCGATGGCGACGCCGTGGTGCGGCTCGGCGGAGGTGTAGGTGCGCCCCGCGGGCTTCGTGCCGCTGCTCAGTGCGGTGGGGTCGAAGACGTTGACCTCTCCGGTGCCGTCGGTGAAGAGCACGGTCTTCGTGGCGTGGCGGACCACGTGGCCTGGCTTGGCGCCCTTGTACTCGATGCCGGTGAGGGCCTGGTCGGTGGCGTCCAGGACGCGGAATCCGCTGTCGGTGGAGACCATGACGTGGTCCTTGTCACCCGCGGGGTTGACCCGGTTGAAGCCGGGCAGGTCAATGGTCCTGGCGAGCTTCAGGCTCTCGCCGTCGAGGATGTAGAGGCCGCCGTCGAAGGTGGCGACCAGCGGCTCCTTGACCGCCACCACGGGCGTGGCGCTCGCGGTTCCGTCGGACTTGGTGTCGGTGGAGGAGGAGCTCTCCGGGCCACAGGCGGTCAGGGCCGTGGAGATGGCCAGGGCCAGTGCCGTGCCCGTGAGGGCTCTGCCGCGTATCGACTTGTTCATCGGTCTGTTCCTTTCTGCACCGCGCGGTGGCGGCATGGGGGTACGACGAGCCGGCGCCCGATGGCGGGCGGGGCCGGGAGGCTCGGAGGGTCAGTCGCCGGTCAGGCCGGTGACCATGGCGGTGGTGTTGGCGCGCATCATCCGCAGGTAGGTGTCGGCGCCCGCGCCCTTAGCGGTCAGGGACTCCGAGTGGAGTTCGACGACACGAACCCCGCCGCCCAGTTCCGTTCGCAGTACCTCGGCGAGCCGTTTGGGCTGGGAGGAGTCGGCGAAGACGGTGCGTACGCCCGCTCCCTCCATCGCCTCGGTGAGGGAGCGCAGGTCCGAGGAGCTGGGCGAGGCCAGCGTGGTGCCGCTGGGGATGACCGCGCCGATCACCTCCAAGCCGAAGCGTTCGGCGAGGTAGCCGAAGACGTGGTGGTTGGTGACCAGGGCCCGCCGGTCCGCGGGGACTCGGCCGAAGGACGTCTCCATCCAGGCGGTGAGGTCCGTGAGTTGCTTCGCGTAGCGGTCGGCGTTGGCCCGTATCGCGGCGGGGTCCACGCTGTCGACGTGCTCGATGACCTGCTCGGCTATCAGGCCGGTGACCTTGTGCATCCGGCCGGGGTCTGTCCAGAAGTGCGGGTCGGGCTGCCCTTCCTCGCCCTCGGGGCCGCCGTCGTCGGCGGTGTGGAAGGTGAGCGGGTCGGCCGCCTCGCCGGCCGCGAAGGTGGCGACACCGGACTCGCGGGCGGCGTCCACGTGCCGCAGTACGTTCTCCTCCAGGCCCAGGCCGTTGTAGACGACCAGATCGGCCTGTTCCAGCTCGGCGGCCTGCACCGCCGACAGACCGAAGGAGTGCGGGTCGGCGTTGGGCTTCATCAGGACGGTGACGTCGGCCTCGTCGCCGACGATCTCGCGGGTGACGTCGCCGAGGATGTTGGTCGTGACGACGATGCCGGGCCGGTCGTCGTCGGTCGTGCAGGCAGTGGCGGTCGCGGCTGTCACCAGGGCGAGCAGACCCGCGATCAGGTGTCGCAGGCGAGCGGCTCGCACCCTCGCGCGACGCCGCACCTCGGTTCGGCTCATCGTCCGGTCTCCACCATGAGGACCGGCTTGACGTCCAGGTCGAAGGAGCGCGCGATGCGCAGGCCGTCGTCGTAGTCGATCTCGAACACCTTCTTGCCCTCGGGGTCGTTGACGTAGGCGCGGCTGCGGTCGACCTCGATGACGGGGGCGCTGCCGTCGGAGTCGTCCCGCTTGCCCGCTGTCAGCAGCGGCTTGGTCCGTACGGTCCGCTCTCCGGTCGCGATGTCATAGCCGTGCACCGAGCCGTCGGTCTCCAGAACGAGCAGCGGGGAGCCCTCGCCGGCCGTGTTGGCCGCGACGACGGGCCCGGTGTCCACCCGCTTCCAGGTCCGCTCGGTGACGTCGAGGATCCAGACGGCGTCCTCTCCGGCCGGGGCGGTGAGGGTGTCGCTGCCGGGCCGATGGCGGAAGGCGGTGGCTCGTTCCCGCGCCGGGACGTGCTTGGGGTACGGGATCTCCTCGGCGGTGAAGGCGCCGCCCTGCGCACGCACGAGCAGGGCGCCGTCCGCGCAGCCGAGGATCACGCCGCGCCGGGTGACGGCGTCTCCCCGGGGTGCCTCGCACGTCGCGTCCGGGGAGGCTGCGCGTTCGCCCTTGCGGTCGAGGACGACGAGTTCGGTGGTGCCGCCCTTGTTCGTGAAGGCGAGCAGGTGTTCCTCGTACGGCACGACGGCACCGGTGTAAGTGCCGTGCAGGGTCCGAGGAGTGGTGATCTGCCCCTTCTCCAGCTTGCTGCGGTCGTAGAGGAGGGTGCGGCCGTTCTCATCGGTCACCGCGGTCACGGCGGCATCACCGCGTATCTGTGCTTGGGTGGCCGCGGGAAGCGCACCCACGTCCCGCGTCGCCGCGCTGTAGTAGTGGACGTGGTCCCCGTGGTCCACCATCCAGGCGCCGCTGTCGAGCACACGGGTGCCGCCGGGCGCGTGAAGGTAGCCGAACCTGCCGTCCGTGCCCAGCCGAACGGCGTCCTTCACCTGGGCCGTCCTGTGCACCTTGCCGGTGATGAGGTCGAGAACCCCGGTGTTTCCGCTGTCCGGGTCGTTCAGGAGGAGTCGGGACTGCTGCTCGGCGGCCTCCTGGGCTCCCTCGACGTACCCGTGCGGAGTGGCGGGCGGCGGACTCGCGGCGGGTCGCGTGGCGTTGTGCTTCTCCCCCGCGCAACTCGTGGTGAGCAGCGCGGTGAGAACGAGTGCGGCCGATGCCCACGGAGTGACGTTTCTGCGGACGGTCATGGTGATCGCCTCTGGCTTCTTTCAGTTGACTTCGAGCAGGGGTGCCGTGAGGTGGGCCTGGCGCGTACGCCGGTCTCGCAGGCCTGACAGCACGTGGGAGAGGAAGAACAGGCTGACCGCGAGGGCCGCGACAGTCGCGCCGGCTGCGGTGCTCAGGTGCCAGGACAGCAGCAGGCCGCCGAACGTGGCCAGGGTGCCGAGCAGTGCGGCGAGCACCATGACCCCGCGCACGGAACGGGCCCAGGGCACGGCGGCCGCCGGCGGTGCGATGAGCAGTCCGAGGACGAGCAGCGTGCCCACGATGTGGAACGAGGCGACGATCGCCAGGCCGAGGAGGCCGAGGAGTACGGCGTGTGCCAGGCGCGGCCGCAGCCCCAGGGTGTGGGCCTTGCGCGAGTCGAACGCCAGGGCCAGGAAGGCGCGGTGACCGAGGACCGACACCGCCAGCGCCACGAGCAACGCCGCGGCGAGCATGAGGAGGTCCTGCTGCCTGACGGCGAGGACGTCACCGAAGAGGAAGCCGGTCAGGTCGACCGCGAAGGACTGCGATCGCGACACGATGATCACGCCGAGCGAGAGCATGCCGACGAACAGCAGCCCGATGCCGGTGTCCTGCGACAGCCTCGGCGTACGGCCCAGCGCGGTGACGCCCGCCGTCATGACGGCGGCGCTGACCACCGCGCCCACCATCAGATTTCCCCCGAGCAACGCGGCGACCGCGACGCCCGGCAGCAGCCCGTGGGACATGGCGTCACCGAGGAAGGCCATCCCCCTCAGCACCACCCAGGTGCCCGCCAGCGCACAGATGGCGGAGACCAGCATCCCGCCCCACAGGGCTCGCTGCACGAAGGTCACCTCGAACGGGACCGTCAACCATTCCATGCCCCGGACACTACAATGAAAATCATGTTCAATACACCGCGCCCCTCACCCGCCCCACTGCTCGATCGGACTGCCAGCCTCCGCTTCTCGGAACTGTGCGCCGGCTATCCAGGGCGCCCGGTGCTCCATCACGTCAGCGGGGAGATAGCCGAGTTGGCCATGACGGTGCTCGTCGGCCCGAACGGCAGCGGCAAGTCGACCCTGCTCGGCGTACTCGCCGGTGTGATCAAGCCGACATCCGGCGACCTCCTCCGCACCGGTGACCGGCCGCCCGCCTTCGTGCCGCAGCGCGGAGCAGTCGGCGACACTCTTCCGCTCACCGTTCGGCAGACCGTGGAGATGGGACGCTGGGGCGAGCGCGGCCCGTGGCGCCGGCTGACCGCACGGGACCACGCGACCGTGGACACGGTGCTCGACCGGCTCCGCATCGGCGACCTCGCCTCACGCCAGCTGGGCGAGGTGTCGGGCGGGCAGCGTCAGCGTGCGCTCATCGCCCAGGGGCTGGCGCAGGAGTCGGACCTGCTGCTCCTCGACGAGCCGACCACCGGCCTGGATCCGGAGGCGAGGGAGCGGATCGGGGCACTGCTGACGACGCTGGTCGCCGACGGGGTGACGATCGTCCAGGCCACGCATGATCTTGAGGTGGCACGCGCGGCGGACGCCTGCCTCCTGCTCCAGGACGGCCGTCTCGCCGGGCAGGGGCGTCCGGACCAGGTCCTCACCACGTCATCGCTGACCCGGCTCTGGCAAGCACTCTGAGGGGGCCCGCCACAACCGACGGCTCGGCCGTCTTCGCGAGGTGGTGCGCAGCGCCGAAGTGTTGCTGCCCCGGTCAGGGCTCGCCGAAGGCGGCGTCCTCGTCCTCGACAACTACCGCTGCCGGCCCGGACAGAAGACCCACCGGGCGAACGCACCGGCGCACCGTCCGCCCGGGCGGCGGTCAAGTCAAGGAGAGGGGCGACATCGTCGCAGACCAGGGACGCGCGGCGGGCCGTCGGCCCGAGGGTCAGGGTGCTCGAACCGCCCCGGTCCCCCACTGGCCCCCAGGAGGTCCCGAAACGATTCAGGGCCGGTCTCGGATTTCTCCGAGACCGGCCCTGATCTGCGACTTTCACAAGTCGGGACGACAGGATTTGAACCTGCGACCCCTTGACCCCCAGTCAAGTGCGCTACCAAGCTGCGCCACGTCCCGCTGCGTTTCCTCCCGGTTCCCCGGGCGGCCGCGCAGGACAAACATTACCTCACTCCGAGGACCGGATCGACGCCCGTGCCTGCTGGGCACGAGCGGCCAGCCCCTCGGCCCCGCAGGTCATCGCCTGCTTCTGGGCGCGGGCCAGTTCCCGGTGAGAACCGATCGCGATGCCGTATTCGACCCGGGCGAGGGCGTGCTCGTAGGCGGAGGGCGACTTCTCCAGGTGGCCCACCGCATCGGCGAGCAACTGGACGGACTGCTCCGGCGGTGCGAAGAGCGAGACGCAGCGCAGGGCCTCGCCCAGGGCGGTGGGAGTGCCGAACCGTTCCGCGTGCACCCGGGCGCGGGCGGCCAGATGGGACGCGCGGGCCGGGTCCTCGTCTGCCAGGGCGCGGGCCAGATCGCCCGCCCAAGGGGCCCAGATGCCGTTGAACCGTTCGCGCGGCTCCAGAGCTGCGCCCGCCGATTCGAGCTCGGCGACGGCCTCCGCCTTGCGGCCCTCCGCCAGGAGCAGACGGCCTCGTACGCACGGGGCGTCGGGCAGCACCATGGCACTGGGGTAGGGCGGGCCGAAGGCGTACCGGTCGGCGACCCGGCGGGCTTCCTCGATCCGGCCGCGCGCCAGCAGGGTGTCGATGAGCAGGCACGCCGCGTCCCAGTGCACGGGCAGTCCGGAGCCGACGCGGTCGGCGAGACGGAGCCCTTCGCGCAGAAAGCCCTCGGCCTCGGCGAGGCGGCCGCGACGGCGGTGGACCATGCCGAGCAGGGTGTGGGCGAACGCCAGGTGGGCCCCGCTCCAGCCGGAGATCTCGAAGGCCCGGACGGCTTCGCCGAAGAGGCTCTCGGCGCGGTCGAGCTGGTCGGTGAAGGCGTAGGTGATGCCGACCATGGTGGGGAGCTCGAAGCCCCACTCGGAGTCGGTCCAGCCGAGACCGCGGGCGGGGCTGCCGTCGATCAGGGCGCGTTCGCAGAGGTCGACGATGAGCTGGGCGTTCTCGCCGCGCAGCATCGCGTCAAAGGCCCGCAGGGTGAGCAGGGCCCGCTCGGAGTTGTCGCGCCCCTTGAGGTGGTCGGCGTTGCGGGCCAGCCGCCGGGAGCGGGCCGGCCCGTCGTCCTCGGAGGCCTGCATGCCCTCCCACATGAAGTGCGCGGCTTGGAGGCGCATCAGCCCGGGGCCGGGTGCGGTACGGCCCGCCTCGGCTGCCAGCGAGAGCGCCGCGTCCTTGAGCTGGTTGTTGTGGGCGAGCGCGGCGGCGAGCCGGAAGGTGGCGTCCACGCGCAGGCCGTCGTCGAGTCCCGGCATGTCGAGGGCGGCACGCAGATACTGGACCGTGGTGGGCGGTGAACTGAGCAGGGTTGCACAGCCCAGCTCGTAGAGGAGGACCGCCCGGTCCTTGGGGCGGGGCGGCTCCTCCAGGGCCCGTTCCAGACAGCGCCTGGCCGCTTCGGGGGCGCCGACCGCGAGATGCTGCTTGGCGGCTTCCCGCAGCTGCGCGACCAACTCCTGGTCGTCGTCCGGGTGGACCTCCAGCAGATGCCGGGAGGCCGCGGCGGCCCCGAGACCGGCCCGGGTGATCGCCCAGGCGGCGCGCCCGTGCATGGCGGTGCGGGTGGCTGGCGGGATGGAGCGGTAGACGGCGGTGGCGATCAGCGGGTGGACGAACTCCAGGGGGTCGAATCCGCTGACGATACGGGCGTCGCGCAGCCGGGCCGTGCAGTCGGCGGCCTCCGCCGAACTCATCCCGGCGAGGGTGGCCGCCAACTCCTGGGAGATGTCGGTGCCCAGGACGGCGGCCGCCCAGGCGAAGCGGTTGGCGTTGGTGCCCAGCCGCTCCAGACGGGCCACGAGCCCGCTGCCCCGGGCGGAGGCGCCCAGCTCCCGCAGCTCCCCGGCCGATTCCTCCACCGGTGGCAGCTCGCGGTCCTGGACCTTGGCGACCAGCTCGACCGCCTCGTACGGGTTGCCGCCGGTCACCGCCCACACCTCGCGGCAGAACGGGTCGTCGGCGTGTTCGCCGAGCCCCGCGCGGACCAGTACGGCGGTGGCGTCGGGGGTCAGGGCCCGCAGGGCGACCCGGTTCACCTTGCCGTGACCGCCAGAGTCACGCTCGGCCTCGCGGTCGGCGATGTAGTTGGCGTCGCGTTCGGCCAGTTCCTGCGGGCGGTGCGCCTGGACGACCAGGACCGGGAGTTCACCGAGGCGGGCGGTGAACGAGGCCAGCCAGGCCAGGGATTCGCCGTCCGCCCAGTGGGCGTCGTCCACGATGAGGAGCAGCGGCCGGTGGCTGAGCCGGGAGGCGAGCCGGCCGACGACGAAGTCCAGGCCGTCGCGCACACCCTGCGGGTCGAGCTGCCGGCCGCTCGGCTCGGCGAGTCCGAGGGCGGGCGCGGTGGTCTCGTACCAGTCGCCGAACAGGGCCCGGGTCTCGTCGGGCGGGAACCGGTCGAACGCGGGCTGCAACAGCTGCCGCACCACATGGAACGGCACGGAGGTGACGGTCTCGCCGCCACGGGCGGACCAGACAGTGCAGCGGTCGGCGGCCATCGCCTGGATCTCCGCGAGCAGCGCGGTCTTGCCGATCCCGGCCTCTCCGCTGAAGACCAGCAGACCGCCGACGGCCTGCGCACCGCACAGGGCGTCCACCGCCTCGGCAGCGGCGGCGAGTTCCGGTTCACGTTCGTACAACGGCCGGGACGGCTTCATGCCCACCCTTCCCACAGAGGCAGTCTTCTCGACGGTCGAGCCTAGTCGTGCGCGGGTGCTCACCGACAGGGTTCGCAGGATTCCTTGCAGGTGCGGGGCACAATCGAGTAGTGAACGAGACGCGCAGAGACCGTGATGCCGAGGGCCGGGCGCGCAATGCGCGCCCCCGCGACGGGCTGGGACGCCCGCTGCCGTACGGGACGCCCGGCGTCGAACGGCAGCCGGAGGGGGTCGTCCGGACGCCTCCGGAAACGCTCCGGGAGGCGCAGCGGCTGCTGGACGCGGGGATGCCGTTCCATGCGCACGAGGTGTTCGAGGACGCCTGGAAGTCGGGGCCGGAGAAGGAACGCGAGCTCTGGCGGGGGCTGGCGCAGCTCGCGGTGGGGCTGACCCACTCCGCGCGCGGCAACACCGCGGGCGGGGCACGGCTGTTGCGCCGGGGCGCAGGGGCGATCGCTCCGTACGCCGAGGCCGGGCCGCACGGGATCGCGGTCACCGGACTGGCGGCCTGGGCCCGGGAGTTGGCGGACCGGGTGGAGACGGGCGGGACGGTCGACGCGGCGGCGGAGGCGCCACGGCTGCTGGGGTAGCGGGGGGGCTGCGCGGGGCCCGCGCACGGCCGGAAGGAACGGGTCCGGGGGCCGGGGTGCCGGGCAGCTACTACCATCCGGCTCCATGAGCACTTCTGACCAGGACCAGCGCCGGGACCAGCGCGAGGACGAGCCGAACGGCGAGCCGTCCGCCGGCGACCGGGCCACCGCCGACGCACCGATAGCGGAACCCGAAGCCGTGGCCGCGCACCCCTCGGCGCCGGGGGCCGGGGCGGCAGCGGGTGAACGGGACGCCGAGGGGAAGCGGCTCACACCGCGCCAGGCGAGACGGCTGCGGATCGTCCTCTCCTCGGTGGGTATGGCGGCGATGGCCGTGGTGCTCGGCCTGCGGATCGCCAGCCGCTCCTCGGTGCTGGTCGTCGGTGTGTACGGGCTCGCGCTCATCCTGTGCGGTGTGGTGATCGAGCTCAGCAGGAACGGCCGGACCAGGCTGGGCAGTTGGCTTCTGGGGACGGGGCTGGTCGCCGCGGTCGGGGCGGACTGGATGCTGCTTCCGTGAGGCGGCCCGGCACCTGTCCCTTCGGGCTCCCCCCGGAGGACCGGACGTCGAGTCCGTACACCGGCTACACCCGTGCCCACTGGGAGGCCGTCGCCGACGGGATGCTGGACACGGCCTGGAAGTGGGCCTCCCCGGGCGGGGCCCGGCTCGATCTGCCCGGCCCCCCGTCGCACTCCGGGGTCCGGTCGGACGGTCTTGAGGGGTACGCGCGAACGTTCCTGGCCGCCGGGTTCCGGGTCGCCGGAGCGGGGGGAGAGGACCCGCGCGGGCTGCTGGAGCGGTACGCCGAGGGGCTGGACGCCGGTACGCGCACGCCGGGGCGGGACGACGCGGAGTCCTGGCCGCTGATCCTGGACCATCATGTGCAGGGCCAGCCCATGGTGGAGTCCGCCTCGGTGGCGCTCGGGCTGCGGCTCACCCGCCCCTGGCTCTGGGACCGGCTGGCACCGGACGTGCAGGACCGGGCGGAACGGTGGCTCCGGCGCGCGCTGCGGCAGGTCCCCGCGGCCAACAACTGGTACCTCTTCCCGTACACCGTCGCCGGGTTCCTGGAGTCGGTGGGCCGGGGCGACGCGGAGACCGTACGGGCCCGGGAGCGGGCCCTTGAGCTGCTGGAGAGCTGGTACCGGGGCGACGGCTGGTATGCCGACGGCGACGGGCGCGCCTTTGATCACTACAACGGCTGGGCGCTGCACCTGTATCCGCTGCTCGACGCGCATCTGGCGGGCGACGCGGGGGAGTCGGCGCGGCACGGGACGCGCCTGCGCGAGCACCTGGAGAACTTCTCGCTGCTGTTCGGCGGCGACGGGGCCCCGCTGTACTTCGGCCGCTCGCTGGCCTACCGCTTCGCCGCGAGCGCGGCCGTGGGCCTGGGCGCGGTGACCGGGCATACGCCGCTCGGCCCGGGGGCTTCCCGGCGGGTGGCCAGCGGGTCGCTGCGGTACTTCCTGGAGCGCGGGGCGGCCGGGAGCGACGGTCTGCTGAACCTCGGCTGGCACGGCCCTCATCCGGCGACGCTCCAGACGTATTCGGGTCCCGCCTCGCCGTACTGGGCGTCCAAGGCGTTCGTGGCCCTGCTCGCCCCCGCCGGGCACCCGCTGTGGGCGTCGGCGGAGGAGGCGGCCCCGAGCGAGGGTCCCGACCGGGTGCTGTCCGTACCGGCCCCCGGGTTCCTGGTGCAGTCGACCCGGGGGGACGGGGTGGTGCGGCTGCACAACCACGGCAGCGACCATGTCCGCCCGGAGGAGGGCGAGTCGGCGGCCGACGAGGACCCGCACTACGCACGGCTCGCCTACTCCACGGTGACCGGGCCAACGTCGGCGGCCAACCCGGCGGACAACCATCTGGCGGTGGTGGTCGGCGGGGCGCGCAGCGCACGCCGGCGCATCCATCCGCTCGGGTCCGGGCACGGCGACGGCTGGGGCTGGGCGGGCTCCTGGCACCGGCCGGTGTTCCCGGCGGGCCCGCCCACCGTCCCCGGGCTGCGGGTGGAGAGCGTGACCGTGGCGCGGGGCCGCCACGAGCTGCGGGTGCACCGGGTGCTGTTCGCGCCGGACGGGGCGCGGGCGGAGCTGACGGGGTGGGCCACCGAGCCCGGGGGCCCGGTGCGCTCGCAGCTGCTCGGGCTGCACGGCTGGGAGACGGCGGAGGCGGAGGACGTACGGGCCCCGCAGGGTACGGCGTTCACCCGCTGGGCGACCGTGCCCCGGCTGGCCGCCGACGTGACCGGCACGGCGGTCCTGGTGGCCCTCGCGTCCCTCACCGCCGAGCCGGACGCCGCCCCACTGGACGGTGTGGTGGACCGGGTGGAGGTGACGGGTGACACGGTCACCGTGTACTGGGCGGAGGGCGGGGCGCGGGCCCGGATCGCTTTCGGGCGTGGCACCACGGTGACGGTCGATCACAGCCCTTGGACGCACCCTGGCGAACTCCTCGAAGAGGATCGGCGAACTGTTTGTCATCAGCATCAGGACCGTGGAGCGCCACCGGGCCGACCCGCCCCAGAAGCTCGGCCTGCGCGACCGTCCTGAGCTGACGCGGTACGCGATCCGCGCGGGCCCGATCGAGCCGTGAGGAACGGGTGCGGGCAGTTCATGTGATTCTCACCCGATCCGCATAAGGTGCACCCCGTGACCCAGATGACCCCGCCCGGCTGGCATCCAGACCCCGGGCATTCAGGAAACAGCCCCGCTCAGGAACGCTGGTGGGACGGGGCCCGGTGGACCGGCCACGTCCGCGCCTCGCCCGCCGCGGCGCGGCGGCGCGGAATCCGTATCGGCGTCGGCGTGGTCGTCGGCGCGGTGGTGCTCGCGGCAATCGGGGGCGGTGTGTACCTGCTGGGCGAGGACGACGGCGGACGTCCCGGCACCGCGGCCTCCTCGCCGTCCGCCGCTCCCGACGGCTCCGGCGCACCGGACGGCGGCCCGGAGGGCGACCGGAAGGGCGGCGGCAGCGAGGGCGACGGTGACGGCCGGGGCCCCGGCGAGCGGGCCCCGCAGACGGAGCCGGGCTTCGCCACGGACCTGGCCGCCGGGATCAGCATGCCGGTGCCGAAGGGGTGGCAGGGCAAGTCCGCCCCGGTCGGCGCCGGTATGACGACGGGTGAGCACCCCTGCCCCGGTGACACGGACGAGACCTGTGTGCGCGGCGGAGTGTTCTCGGCTCCGGCGGCCGCCCTGGAGCTCACCGCCGGCACCCCGGAGGAGGCGGCGAAGAAGGACATCGCCGTCAACGCCAAGGAGTCCTACGGCGGCACGACCTACGGAAAGATCACCTCGCACGAGGTACTGAAGTCCGGGGCGGTCACCGTGGCGGGCGAGAAGGGCTACGCGGTGCGCTGGAAGGTGGTGACGGAGAGGGGTGACGACGGATACGTGGAATCGCTGGTGTTCCCCTCCCCCGCCTCCACCGACATGCTCGTCGTGGTCCGGTCCGGGTTCGACATCAGCAAGGACGCGCCGAAGCTCTCCGTCCTGGACGAGATCACCCGGGGCATCAAGGCGGCGTCCGGCGCCGGGGCGGGCAACCGCGGAGCGGCCTGAACCGCACGGTGGACGGGGCTGCGGGCCGTGGGCCGTGAGGTCGGGGTGCCGCCGGGCTCCTGCTCGGGCAGGGAGCCGACGGCGGGCGGGGTGGGCCGGTGGCCGACAGTCCACCAGCCCGCAGCCCGCAGCCCGCAGCCCGCAGCGGATTCTCCGACGTATACCCTGTGTTCGCGGCCGACCGGCCGACCGGCCGGGCTCGCCTGGAGCGATCGACCGGCAGCCGCCATGGTTCGCGTTGTACAGACAGTGCACAGGTGTTGCGCTTTCGTCAGAGGTGTGGGGCTGCATATGGCTACGGGCAGGGTCGTCCGGTTCGATGAGGTGCGCGGATATGGTTTCGTCTCCCCCGACGGCGGGGGCTCCGATGTGTTCCTGCACGTCAACGACCTCCTCATCGACAAGTCGCTGATCAACCCCGGTGTCCTGGTCAGCTTCGACCTGGAGGCCGGAGACCGGGGCCTCAAGGCGTCCGCCGTCTCCCTCGCGAGCGACCGGGCGTCCTCGTCGCCCCGCACCGATCCGCGTCCGGCATCGGCCGCCTCCCACACCTCGGCGCCGGACGCGAGGACGGACCTGGACGACGGCACGTGCGAGGTGCTCTCGGTCAAGGACTACACCGACGAGGTCACCGAGGCCCTGCTCATCAGCAAGCCGCCGCTGACCGGTGAGCAGATCCTGAGCATCCGGGAGCGCATGGTGCGGCTCGCCACGAGCCATGGGTGGGTGGAGTCCTAGAGCTCCCCCCTGTCAGCCGCCGAGCAAGGCGCCCACCGCCTGGCCCACTGCCACCGCAGAGGCCATGGTCGCGGTCACCGCACCCGCGTCGGCCAACGCCTGCCGCAGCCTTGCCAGCCGAGCCGGGCTCGCCGCGCCACTGGACGTCAGCTCGTCCTCGGCGTCCGCGAGCTCACGGTCCAGCCCACGGATCACATCGAGGCCTCCCTCCCCCGCGGCCCCCTGCCTGTCGGCGAGTTCGGCCCGCAACTGCCTTACGGAGAGACGCAGTTCTCGGGTCCGGGACGGATCGTGATACGTGACCGTGTTGTGGTCTCCGACGACAGCGACGCCATGCACCGTGCCGATGTGGACGCCCGCCGGGCTCGCACCCTGGTTCTCTGTCATGCATCCTCCTGTTCACCGGACATGTGCGTGGTGACGGTGTTTCCGTCACCGATACCGACCGCACCGTGTGCGGACTCGATGAAGACTCCCCCGCTGGCGACGCTCACTACCTTGCGTTCGAACTCCCCGGTCTGCCAGCCGGCCTCGTACAGCGCCTGACGCACCTCGGTGGCCACCCGCTCCTTGATGCTCGTCAGATAACGCCGGGCGTCCATGGCCTGAAACGGCGACAGCTCCTCGTCCGATCCGAGCTCGCGCACCGATACCGCGGGGCCGTCCGGCAGGCCACGAACCCGGCCCGCGCCGCGCAAGGCCGCCACGCACAGCCGCACCAACGTGACCGGCGCGGCGAACGTGGCACCGGGAACCCGCCGGAACACCCAGGCCGTCCTGTCCCACGGGCTGCGGCGGCGCCACTCCTGCGCCTCCCGGTCGGCCCTGCGGTAGGCGGCCTTCACCGGGTGCAAGGTGTACGGAACCAACTCCAGGACCAGAATTCCGCCCTGGGTGTGCACCCGCACGAAGACGGTGACGACGAGCTCGCCGTTCCAGCCCACCACGGATATCCGCAGGTAGTACCGGCGAGCCTCGCCGCCCTCCTCGACCGCCCGGGTGCGGTGCTCCCCCGAGGTCCGCAGGATCTGCGGCCCGATGTCCCTGGCCGGCAGGCCCTCAACCGGCAGGAACACCACCTCCTCGATCTCCAGCCCCCGCAGACGGTCCCGTACCGCGTCGGTCTCGGCACGCGTGGACGGGGTCCTCAGCCGCTCCAGGGTCGGTACGAGGTGGCGCAGGATCGTCCGGTTGTCCACCGGGCCGGGCGAGTGCCCTTCCCTGGGACGCAACTCGACCGAGAGAGACCAGGGTTCGTTCGGCACGCCCACACCGCAGAACGGATTCTCCGGCCGGTACATCACCAGGGGGGCGTGCTGCTCCTCCCGGATACGCCGACTGATGCGCCGGAACCGGGCTGTGCCACGGCGGGCGGGCACCTCTGCGCCGCGCGGGCCGAACAGCGCCGCGCCCTGTTCGCCGAACCTCTCGGCGGACAGTTCGTGGTGCAGCACCCCGGCGAGCCACGTCCAGCGCAGGTGCACGACCTCGGCCAGCGCGAAAGGAAAGACAAAGGCAACAAACGCCTGAATGTCCGGCACTTCATCGCGCCCCGAACCCCAGCCCCACCACGCACCGCCCTTCAGCAGCGGCAGCGTCAACAGAGCCGCCGACGCACCGCACAGTGTGAGTACGCCTGCCGGCACCGCGCGGTGCGGGGTCACCTCCGGTGCACGCCCTCTGACCGCAGCAGCAAGAACGACAAGCAGAAAGGGCGGCAACCACAAAAGCACCAGCCCTTGCGTGAGAAAGCCGAACACGGCCCACAGGAGCAGGGTCACCGCCGCGAAGCCGGCCTCCGCCCGACGGGCCCTGAGGGCATGGCCGAGCACGCACGCCGTGTCGGCCCCGGGCGAGGGAGCCACGAACCGCTCCTCGCAGACGTAGAGCTCGTCGATCACCGCAGCGCGGAACGACGCATCACGGTAGACACCGACGCAGAGCAGTCGGGTGGCCGTACCCGCAGCGTCTCGACCCAGGGGCGACCGCTCCACCAGCTCCCCTCCTTCAGGCGGCTGAAGCATCGCTCGACCGAACGCACAGAAGGCCGCCCTCTCATGCATGAGAAGACGGCTTCCGACCTGCGAAAAGCAAAGTCGGGACGACAGGATTTGAACCTGCGACCCCTTGACCCCCAGTCAAGTGCGCTACCAAGCTGCGCCACGTCCCGTTGCCCGCCTGACCTGGGGTTTCCCCTGGCCGAACGCGCATGAGAACAATACCGCACTCGGACCGGTGGTCACCAACACCATTCCGCACTTGACCTCGACCTTGGTTGAGGTTGAACGCTGGACGGCATGACGAACACAACCGCCGCACCGGCCCACGACCACCGGCCCCTCACCGATCGGAAGGCTCCCGCCCCGGCCTTCCAGGACCTCACTCGCCTCCTCTCCCTGATGACTGGGGCCGAGAAGCACGCCCCCGCCGCCCACTCCACGCTGGACGCCCTGTGGGTCCTCTACAGCGGGTGCTGCGCGTCACATCCGCCACCGTCGACGCCCCGGGGCGGGACCGCTTCCTGCTCTCCAAGGGGCACGGGCCGATGGCGTACTACGCCGTCCTCGCGGCACACGGGTTCTTCGACGAGGAGCTGCTGCCCGGCTTCGGGGCGTACGACTCGCCGCTCGGGCACCATCCGGACCGGCTGCTCGTCCCCGGCGCGGAGATCGGCAGCGGGTCCCTGGGCCACGGGCTTCCGCTGGCCGTCGGGACCGTGCTGGGGCTGCGGGCCCAGGGGCTCACCGATCCCCGGGTGTGGGTGCTGATCGGCGACGCCGAGCTGGACGAGGGCAGCAACCACGAGGCCATCGCCCACGCGGGCCCGGCCGGTCTCGAACAGCTGCACACGCTGGTGATCGACAACGCGTCCGCCACCCACGGCTGGCCCGGCGGGATCGCCTCCCGGTTCGCGTCGGCCGGGTGGTCGGCGGTGACCGTGGACGGCCGTGACCACGAAGCCCTGTACGCGGCCTTCACCGCACCCCATCCGGGCAGGCCACGGGCCGTCGTGGCCCGGGTCGAGCCCAAGAGCTGACCAGTACGGCCCGTACGACCACCACGCACGACGACGTGCGACGACGTACGACCAAGCCCCGGGAGGGACCTTTCATGGACACCATGCGCGACCGCTTCATCTCGACCACCACCCGGCTCCTGGACGAGGAACCCCGGCTGGCCGTCGTCCTCGCCGACATCAGCGCCGACGGCTTCGCTCCGGCGCGGCGGGCCCACCCCGACCGGGTGATCAACGTGGGCATCCGGGAGCAGCTCCTGGTCGGGGCCGGAGCGGGGATGGCCCTCACCGGGCTGCGGCCGATCGTCCACACCTTCGCGAGCTTCCTGGTGGAGCGGCCCTTCGAGCAGGTGAAGCTGGACTTCGGGCACCAGGGGGCGGGCGGGATCCTGGTGAGCGCCGGAGGCTCGTACGACTGGCCGGCCGGGGGCTTCACCCACATGGCGCCCGGTGACGTCGCCCTCCTGGACACACTCGACGGCTGGACGGTGCATGTGCCGGGCCACCCCGACGAGGCCGAGGCCCTGCTGCGGGCGTCGGTCACCGGGGACGACCGGGTGTACGTCCGCCTCTCGCTCCAGACGAACAGGCAGCCCCGGCCGGTGGTCGGCGGCCAGGGCTTCTCCGTCGTACGCGAAGGGCGCGGCGGAACCGTGATCGCGGTCGGCCCCCTCCTCGACAACGTCCTCGCGGCCACCGAGGGACTGGACGTGACCGTCCTGTACGCGACGACTGTGCGACCGTTCGACGCCGTCGGGGTACGCCGGGCCGCCGGTGCGTCCGCCGCGGCGGACGTGGTGATCGTGGAGCCGTACCTGGCGGGCACCTCGGCCGCGGCGGCGGGCGAGGCGCTCATGGATCTGCCGCACCGGGTGCTGGGCCTGGGGGTGGGGCGCGCGGAGCTGCGACGCTACGGGCGGATGGACGAGCACCTGACGGCGCACGGGCTGGCCCCGCAGGGGCTGCGGGACCGGATCACCGGCTTCCTCCGCCCCTGACCTGCCGATCCGGTCGGGCGGGCGACCGGTGGGGCGGCGGGCCGCGCTGCGGGAGGCGGGTGCGCGGGTGCGCGGGTGCGCGAGGACATGGCGCTCGCGGGGTTCGACGACATCCCCGTCGTACGGGAGTTGGCGCCGCCGCTGCCCCCAGGGGGGCGCTGCCGCTCACAGAGACGGGCGAGGAGGCGATCGTCCTCGCGTCGCGGGCCGTCGGGTGCGGTGCGCTCCCGGGTGCGCGGATCGGGGGGTGTGGCACTGCGGGGCAGCACCGGTGCTCCGCCCGGGGGTTGAGCGCCCGCTCCGCCGTGCGGGGAACGGGGAGCCGGAAGTCGGGGCGGGAGGTCAGAGGGGGTGGTGGCCCTCCCGGTGGTCGATCTGGCGGACGAGTTCATGGGCGAGGGACTTGATGGTGTCGAGCCCGGCCCGCCCCCAGGGGCGGGGCACGGTGTCGACGGCGCAGACGGTGCCGAGCGCGATCCCGGTGCGGTCGATCAGCGGCGCCCCGAGGTAGGAGCGGATGCCTATGTCGTCGACCACCGGATTGCCCGCGAACCGCGGGTAGTCGCAGACGTCCTCCAGGACGAGCGCCTTGCGCCGGACGAGGACGTGCGGGCAGTAGCCGTGGTCACGGGCCAGGTAGCGGCCGCTGCGGTTGCTGCCCGCGGCGGCGGCTCCCAGGTCCCGGCCGCCCCGGTTGCCCGCCGGGGTGTGCAGTCCGGCGAAGAACTGCCGGTTCTCGTCGATGAAGTTGACCATTGAGAAGGGTGCGGCGGTCGCTTCGGCCACCTTGTCGGCGAAGGCGTCGAAGCTGTCGAAGGAGGCGTCGGGGCGTTCGCCGAGATCCAGCGTGCGCAGCCGCCGCGCACGGGCCGGACCGTGCCGGTCTGTGGGCGTCAGAAGCATCCGGCCGGTGGCGAAGGATGTCACGGGTGGGCTCCGAAGGTCTGCAGCGGGGCGGGCGCCGAGGTGGCGTTGATGAGGTGCTGGACGAGGGTGACCAGGGCGCCCGTGCCGGAGCTGGCGATCCGGGCGTCGCACAGGACGACCGGTACCTCGGGGCCGAGGTCGAGGGCGGCGCGGACCTCGTCGGGCTCGTAGCGGTAGGCGCCGTCGAACTCGTTGACCGCGACGATGAAGCCGATGCCGCGCCGTTCGAAGAAGTCCACCGCGGCGAAGCACTCCGCGAGCCGCCGGGTGTCGGCCAGCACCACGGCTCCGAGCGCGCCCTGGGAGAGCTCGTCCCACATGAACCAGAACCGCTCCTGGCCGGGTGTACCGAACAGATAGAGGACGTGCTCTTCGGAGAGGGTGATGCGGCCGAAGTCCATGGCGACGGTGGTGGCCGTCTTGGACTCCACGCCTTCCAGGTTGTCGGTCCCCACACTGACCTGCGTCAGCAGTTCCTCGGTACTCAGCGGGGCGATCTCGCTGACCGCGCCCACGAACGTCGTCTTGCCGACGCCGAATCCGCCGGCGACCAGGACCTTGAGGGCCACGGGAAAGAACTCGGAGGTTCCGGTGCGGTCAGAGCTGTCGTCGTAAACCATCGAGCACTGCCTCCAGCAGGGATCGGTCGGTGGGCGTGTCATGGAAAGCGGGAGCGTGCGCGGTGACCGCTCCGCAGGCGACCAGGTCGGAGAGGATGACCTTGGCGACGACCGCGGGCAGCCGGAGGTGTGCGGCGATCTCGGCGACGGACATCGGCCCGTCGCACAGTCCGAGGGCGACGGTGTGTTCCGGGCCGAGGGGGATGTCCGGCTCGATGCCCGTGGCCATGATCAGCGACAGCAGATCGAACGCGGTGGACGGCCGGGTGCGGCCGTTGCTCACGGTGTACGGGCGGATGAGCCGGCCGGCCGCGTCATCGAGCAGGGGCCCGTCCTGCGGGGCCGGCATCCTCACAGCCCCGGAGTGAACGGGGCCCCGGCCGGCTGCCGCAGCGGGGTCATCAGATAGGGGCGGACGCTCTTGACCAGCATCGCCATCTCGTATCCGAGCACGGCGGCGTCCGCCTCGCGCCCGGAGAGGACGGCGAGACAGGTGCCCGATCCGGCGGTGGAGACGAACAGGAGCGTGGAGTCCAGCTCCACGACCACCTGCCGGACGTCCCCGTTGTCCCCGAAGCGGGCCCCCGCGCTGCGGCCCAGCGAGTAGAGGCCGGCCGCCAGGGCGGCCATGTGGTCGGCGCTGTCGGGGTCCATGCCGTGCACGGATTTCACCAGCCCGTCGGCCGAGAGCAGGACCGCGCTGCGCGTGTAGGGCACGCGTTGGACCAGCCCGCTCAGCAGCCAGTCCAGATCCGGGACCTGACCGGACGGCATGTCGGTCGTCATGGTGTCTACTCCTTGAAGGTGGTGTCTTTACGGGGTTCCGGCACGGCCAGGCCCGGCAGGAAGGCGTCGGGGGCGAACGCGCCGAGTACGGGGGCGGGGGCTTCGTGCCCGCCGGTGCCCGGGGGGTGACCGTGCCGGTCCTGGGCGTAGCTGTTCGGCTGGTACGCGGCACTGTCGTGGGGGTACGCGTCGGATGAACGGCTGTCCGGTGCGGGAACGCCCGCGGCGGGCAGCACGCGGTCGGCCGGGGCCGGACGGGGCCGGTCGGCCGGGGCGGCCGCTCCGCGTACGGGGAGGGGCGCGAGGGTCTCCAGGGGGGCGTCGAGCGCGGTCTGCCCGTCGGTGCCGGTGCGCCCGGTCCCGGTGGGGTCCTCGTATCCGCCGCCGGTGCCCTCCTCCTGGGCCGTCTGGGCCTCGGCCAGGTCGACGCCGCGCCGGAAGGCGGCCATCAGCCCCGGGTCGTGCAGCGCGTGCTCGTCCTCGACACGTGGGGCGGGTGCCTCCCGCAGCTGCGGGACCAGGTGTTCCTGGTTGCTCCGCTTCGGCAGCTCGGGCCGGGCCGCCGCCGCACTCGCGGGCCGGTCCTCGTGCTCGGGCACGGCGGCGGGCGGTGCGGGTCGCGGCTCGGGCGGAGACGCGGGGGGTGTCGGCCGGTCGATGCGCTCGGCGCGCAGCGGGAGGGGCGGGGCCTCGCCCGCTGGCGGCCCGGGGCGGTGGCCGTTCCGGCCTGGGGCGGGGACCTGGGACGGCTGGGCGGGACCTGCCGACCGGGTCGTACGGCCGTGCGGCGGGGCGGGTGGGGCCGCGCCTTCGACGGGCGGCCGGTGTACGGCGCCGGGAGGCGGCACGGGAGCGCCTTCGGGTGCGGGCCCCGCGTCGGGGTCGGCCCCGAGCAGCGACTGCGGGAGGACCAGGACCGCCTGCGTACCGCCGTAGATGTTGCTCTGGAGGCGGACCGCGATGCCGTGGCGGCGGGCCAGGGCGGAGACGACGAACAGGCCGATCCGGCCGTCCTGGAGGAGGTGGGCGACGTTGACCTGGTCGGGGTCGGAGAGCAGGGCGTTCATCCGCTTCTGCTCGTGGTCCGGCATCCCGAGGCCGCGGTCCTCCACCTCCAGGGCGAGCCCGGCGGTGACGTGCTGGACGCGCAGGAGGACCTGGGTGTGCGGGGCGGAGAACACGGTGGCGTTCTCGACGAGTTCGGCCAGCAGGTGGATCACGTCGGCGACGGCGTGGCCGCGCAGGGTGCCCTCTATCGGCGGGACCAGCTTGACCCGCGGATACTGCTCGACCTCGGCGATGGCCGAGCGCAGGACCTCGGTCATGGTGACCGGATTGCTCCACTGCCGCCGGGAGACGGCCCCACCGAGGACGGCGAGGTTCTCCGCGTGGCGGCGGATGCGGGTGGCGAGGTGGTCGACGTGGAAGAGGCCCTTGAGGAGGTCGGGGTCCTCGACCTCGTGCTCCAGCTCGTCGAGGATCTGGATCTCGCGGTGGACGAGGGACTGGAGCCGCCGCGCGAGGTTGACGAAGACCTCGACCTTCTGTTCGTTGCCGGTGCTGCTGAAGAGCTGGGACGCCTGGACGACGGCGGCGACGGAGGCCTCCTGGGCCCGGGCCATCTCCTGCCCGAGCAGGTCGAAGGCGTCGCCGCCCGGCGCGGCGGGCCCCGGTGGGCGGCGTGCGGGGACGGTCTCCCCGCTGCGGAGCTGCTCCACCACCCGTTGCAGTTCGGCCTGGCCCTGGGCGCTGGCGCGCCGGAGGGCGAGGGCGCGGTCCAGGATCTGACCGGCCACCCGGTTGGCGCCGAGGTAGGCGGCCGCGACGGCGGCGACCGCCAGGGCCGCCGATCCGCCGAGGGCGGCCCAGAGGCTGGGTGTGGTGCCGACGGCTCCGGCTCGGATGGTGAAGATGACGGCCGCGGCTCCGCTGAGCACGGCGGCGATGGCCGGGAGCAGCGCGGTCCGCAGCAGCTGAGGGCGTATCCGGGCCTCGGGGGAAGGCTGGGCGGCACGCGGCCTGTTCGTGGCCGGGTGGGCACGGTTGCCGGGGCGGCCGTGCCGCCCGCCCTCACGGCGGTCCGGTCGCGCTTCGGGTGCGCGAAGTTGAGACATCAGCGTCCTCGGTACAGGGGGCACCGGGGAGCGGCGGCGGTGTCGGCATCCATACGGCGGCCCCTACGGTGGTCGGTCAGGCTCGGGTCATCGGTCGGGCAGGCCCGAACGTTATGAGCCCACCGTTGATCACCGGGCACACACGGTAGTCGTCAATGACGTATGCGCGACGGGCAGTTGTCGAACTTGCCCGCCATCCGTCCCACTCTGGTATGACAGCTCGCACGCACGCCCGATTGCACCCGATTGACCCCGGATCGGCACGCACCGCTGACGACTGCCCACATGCTGGACACCGCGAGCACCCGGATGCCGCCCGAAGGCGTCGACTCGTCGGCCTACCCGCAGGTAGGGCACCGCCCGACGGGCCGGAAGGGCAGGCGGTTACCATATGAGCGCCGCCTAGCTCGAAAGATAAACTTGTGACTGTCAATGACGACTCGTTCACCAACTGGATGCACCGCGAGGAGATCGCGGAGTCGATGATCCCGATCATCGGGAAGCTGCACCGCGAGCAGGACGTCAATGTCCTGCTGCACAGCCGCTCCCTGGTGAACAAGTCGGTGGTCAGCATCCTCAAGACGCACCGCTTCGCCCGGCAGATCGCGGGCGAGGAGCTCTCGGTCACCGAGACGATGCCCTTCCTCAAGGCTCTGACGACGCTCGATCTCGGCCCCTCCCAGATCGACATAGGCATGCTGGCCGCGACGTACCGGGCCGACGGGCGCGGACTCTCGGTCGAGGAGTTCACCGCCGAGGCCGTCGCCGGGGCGACCGGCGAGAACAAGATCGAGCGGCGCGAGTCGCGCGATGTCGTGCTCTACGGCTTCGGCCGCATCGGCCGGCTCCTGGCTCGTCTGCTCATCGAGAAGGCCGGTTCGGGCAACGGCCTGCGCCTGCGGGCCATCGTCGTCCGCAAGGGCTCCGGCCAGGACATCGTCAAGCGCGCCTCGCTGCTGCGGCGCGACTCCATCCACGGTCAGTTCCAGGGCACGATCACCGTCGACGAGGCGAACAGCAAGATCATCGCCAATGGCAACGAGATCAAGGTGATCTACTCCGACGACCCGACGACGGTCGACTACACGGCGTACGGCATCAAGGACGCCATCCTGATCGACAACACCGGCCGGTGGCGCGACCGCGAGGGTCTCTCCAAGCACCTCCAGCCGGGTATCGCCAAGGTCGTGCTCACCGCACCGGGCAAGGGCGACGTCCCCAACATCGTGCACGGCGTCAACCACGACACGGTCAAGCCGGACGAGCGGATCCTGTCCTGCGCGTCCTGCACGACCAACGCGATCGTCCCGCCGCTGAAGGCGATGGCGGACGAGTACGGCGTTCTGCGCGGGCACGTGGAGACGGTCCACTCGTACACCAACGACCAGAACCTGCTGGACAACTACCACGGTTCGGACCGTCGCGGCCGTTCGGCGGCGCTCAACATGGTCATCACCGAGACCGGGGCCGCCTCGGCCGTGGCCAAGGCGCTGCCCGACCTGGACGCCCCGATCACCGGCAGCTCGATCCGCGTGCCGGTGCCGGACGTCTCGATCGCGATCCTCAGCCTGCGACTGGAGCGCGAGACCACCCGCGAGGAGGTGCTCGACTACCTGCGCAACGTGTCGCTGGCCTCGCCGCTCAAGCGCCAGATCGACTTCATCAGCGCGCCGGACGCGGTCTCCAGCGACTTCATCGGCTCGCGCCACGCCTCGATCGTCGACGCGGGCGCCACCAAGGTCGACGGCGACAACGCGATCCTCTACCTCTGGTACGACAACGAGTTCGGCTACTCGTGCCAGGTCATCCGGGTCGTCCAGCACGTCTCCGGGGTGGAGTACCCGACGTTCCCGGCCCCGGCGGTCTGACCCCGGCGGCAGGCATGTACGTCCCCGGTGCCCGGCAGGTCCGCCTGCCGGGCACCGGCCTTTGCGCGCGAAGGGCAGCGGCCTCCGCCCGGGGCGGGGACCGCTGCCGATGCCGCCGTTCGCACCCGTGACCACCGGGGTGGTCACGGGTGGGGTGGGGCACGTCGACAAGGGTCCGGGAACGCGTGGATCACGCCTCCCCGTCAGGCCGCCGCAACCCGTGAGGGGGGCTCGGAACCCTCAGAGCCGGCCGAGGTCCGAGCTGACCCAGCGCTCGGGCCGCAGGGTGATCACGACCTGCTCACCGTGGTTCTCCCAGGCGAAGTCCACGTAACCGGCGACCTTCTCGGCCGGAAGATAGCGCGCCGACACCTCTTCCAGGTCCGCACGGGTGGCGGGGCGGGTGTCGATGACGGGGCCCTCGACGGAGACGTACCGGATCGTCGGTTCGAGCCGATCGACCAGCAGCGTGAACCGGCCTGCCGCGCCGATCAGTTCGGCCTTGCGCGAGGTGCGGCCGGTCATGATCCACACGTCGGCGCCGGGAGTGTACTGGTACCAGATGGGCACGCTCAGCGGTGCCCGGTCGCTGTCCCGCGCCGCCACGGCCAGGGCGGCCACGTGGGGCTCGGCGAGGAACTGTTCGCGCTCTTCACGGGTGAGTGCCACGGCAAACTCCTTCGTACGGGGATTCGGGGGGGCTGCCCCAGTGTGCCCGGAGGCATCGGGCTCGCCCCTGGTGCCAGGCCCTGAGGGCGCGGCGTGTCGTCCGCGCCCGCTCCCTACGCGGTTCGGGCCCCCTTCTCGGCGTGCCGCACCACGGCCGCCCCGCGCAGTGCGACGGCGCACCAGACGGCCACCAGCACCAGGGCCGCGAGAGCCAGGGCGGCGACTTCGAGGGGCTCGGGCCGCCACCCGAGGGAGAGCCGCGTGCCGATCAGCACGACGCCGACGATGACCTTCTCCGGGGAGTAGACCGGAACCCTCGCCGCCACATACCGCAGAACGGCCGCAAGCCCCAGGCCGATCGCGCTCCAGGCGACCAGATACGGCCAGAGCGCTCCCGGAGCGGCGGGCGGCAGCCCGTACTCCTCGGGGCCGATACGGAACAGGGCGCCGAGCCACCCCAGCACCACCCCCGCGGCGGTGACGCCCACCACCCACAGGGCATGGCGCCACAGGGGGCCGGGGCGCACGGTCTCGTCCTCGTCCAGGGTGTCGACGGGGCTGGAGGAGTCAGGAAGTTCTGTCACGCCCTGTCAGACGCATGACACCCGCCGGGCGTTGCTCACCTGAGGAACCGGAATCGGCCTCGTCCCCGCCGGTGCGGCGTACGGGTGGCCGACACATCACCCCCCGAACAGCCCAGTCATCGAGCTATGTCCACATAAATCATTACATCTACCCATGCTATCTCCCTGCGTTTGATGAGAGCACTCCGCTCATCTGCCCGTCCGGCCACCTGCCGAGCGGGCCGAGCGTGAGCGTGAGACCTTTCCCTCCTGATTCCTGGAGAAACACAATGCGCGTTGCCGTAACCGGTGGCGGTGGTTTCCCTGGGTCCCATCTGTGCGAAGCGCTCCTGCGGCGCGGTGACTCGCTGGTGTGCCTGGACAATTTCTCGACGAGCGATCCCACGAACATCGCCCACCTCGTGTCCGACCCGACCCGTCCTTCGTTCTCCAGCGCACCGACGTGAGCGTTTCCGTGGAGGTCGCCGGAGGCGTCGACGCCGTCGTCCACCTGGCGTCGCCCGCCTCCCCGCCCGACTACCTGAGACAGCCGCTGGAGACCCTCGCGGTCGGCAGCCGGGGCACCGAGAACGCCCTGCGGCTCGCTCTGCGCCATGACGCCCGCTTCGTCCTCGCGTCGACGAGCGAGATCTACGGCGATCCCCTGGTCCATCCCCAGGAGGAGACGTACTGGGGCAATACCCATCCCATCGGGCCGCGCAGCGTCTACGACGAGGCGAAACGGCACGCCGAGGCGGTCACGGCCGCCTACCGCCGCACGCATCGCCTCGACGTCGGCATCGCCCGGATCTTCAACACCTACGGCCCGCGCATGCGCCCGCACGACGGCCGTGTGGTGTCCAGCTTCATCACCCAGGCCCTGACCGGTGAACCGCTCACCGTTTACGGCGACGGCAAGCAGACCCGCAGCTTCTGCTTCGTCGACGACCTCGTCCGCGGTCTGATCGCGCTTCTCGACTCCTCCGGGATGGGGCCGTTCAACCTCGGCAACCCGGTCGAACGCACCGTCTCCGAGCTCGCCGGGATCGTGCTGGCGATGACCGGCTCGGCCTCCGAAGTGCGGTACCACCCCCTGCCGGAGGACGACCCGGTCCGCCGCCGTCCGGTGATCACCCGCGCCCGCGAGGTACTGGGCTGGGAGCCGGAGGTGGACATCACCGAGGGCCTGCGCCGCACCGTCGCGTACTTCGGTGCCCGCCCGGAGCTGCTCGGCATGGCTGCCGCGGCGATCCGCGGCAGCCAGAACGAGACGGTCCCGCTGGCGTCGGCGGCGACCGCGACGACCGCGGCGCGGTCGATCCCCGGCCCGGCGGTCGCCTCCGCACCGGGAGTGTCCACCCCCGGTGTCCGAAGCGAAGCCCCCGGTGTCTGACGCGACGCCGCGGCTGTTCGACGACGCTCCGCCACCGCGTTCCCCCCGGCCCCACGCCTTTCCCCCCGGCCCGCTGTCGCACCCACTGGAGAACTCGCCCCCATGACGTCGTTGGAGCAGGGACCCGTCAACGGGACCGGCACCGTCCAGGATCTCCCGCCTCCCCAACCGGCACCCGGCTCCCCGGCGGAATGGTCCGCACTGAGCGAGGAGATCCGTGCCCTGTCCCATGGCGGGGTGGCGTCCATCGGCCCGGACGGACCGGTTCTGGCCGGGCCGTCGCGCCGCCTCGCCCCCCACCCGGCCAGTTTCGTGCGGACGTTCTCCCCGGCCGATCGGCGCCTTGTCGCTCTGCTGTCCCTAGGCTGGCTGGCCTGCCTGGTCTGGTTCTGGGCATGGTGGTTCGAGCCGTCCCACCGCATCGGCTGGCTGGGGATGCTCGTCAACAGCATGCTTCTGCTGTATCTGACCTACCTGCCGGTGCACTTCCTCGTCGCGCTGGTTCGTATGCGGCGCTTCGACCCTGCCGTAGCGGTGCCCAAGCTCCGTACCGCGTTCGTGGTCACCCGCGCCCCGTCCGAAGGCTGGGACATCGCCCGGACCACCCTTGAGGCGATGCTCGGCCAGGACTTCCCCCACCCGTACGACGTCTGGCTGTGCGACGAGGACCCCACCGAGGACATCATCGAGTGGTGCCGGGCCCACGGCGCCGGCCTCTCCTGCCGCCGCGGCGTGAACGGCTACCACCGTGCCGAGTGGCCGCGGCGCACCCGCTGCAAGGAAGGGAACCTCGCCTACTTCTACGACCACTGGGGCTACGCCCACTACGATGTGGTCGCCCAGCTCGACTGCGACCACGTGCCGCACCCCGGTTACCTCCGCGAGGTCGTGCGCCCCTTCGCGGACCGGTCCATCGGCTACGTCGCGGCTCCCAGCGTCTGCGACTCCAACGCCGCCGGGTCCTGGGCGGCACGCGGGCGGCTGCAACGCGAGTCCATGTTCCACGGCCCCGTACAACTGGGCCACTCCGCCGGTCTCGCGCCGGTGTGCATCGGCTCGCACTACGCCGTCCGCACCCGGGCGCTGCGGGACATCGGCGGGCTCGGCCCCGAACTCGCCGAGGACTTCTCCACCACCTTCCTGCTCAGCTCGGCCGGCTGGCAGGGCGCGTTCGCCATCGACGCCGAGGCGCACGGCGAGGGCCCCATCGCCTTCGGCGCGATGATCACCCAGGAGTTCCAGTGGTCGCGCAGCCTGGCCGTGATGCTCCTGGGCATGCTGCCGCGCCACCTGGGCCGGATGCCGCTCAAGCTGCGGATTCGCTTCGGCGCGGCACTGATGTACTACCCGCTCCTCGCCGTGGCGACCGTCCTGGGGATTCTGCTGCCGCCGATCGCCGCGATCACCGGAGCCCCGTGTGTGCGTAGGCGGGGCGGTCGGCCTCGAACGCGGGCCCGTAGAAGGCGAGTCCGCTCTCCAGGTTGTGGTGAACGGAGACACCGCTGATGCGTACGTCTCCGTAGCCCGCGGTGGCCCCCTTCTCCGCGCCGATGCTGATGCCGTTCTGGAAGCCGCGCGCCTCAACATCGGTGATCCTGATGTGGTCGAGTCGACGGCCGCCCGGAAGGCTGTTGCGGAAGGCGATGCCCACCCCTTCCCGCAGCGCCTTGGCGTCCCCGACCAGCGTGACGTTCCTGACCTCGACGCCTGCGGTGTTGCGCACGGTGATACCGGAAGTGCCGCGTGGCGCGATCGTGGCGCGGCCCTTGCCATAGGACTCGATCACGACGGGCTGGGCCGGGCTGCCCGCCTCGCCCTTGTCCAGCGTGACACTGCCGCGGAACCGCTCGCCGCCGTTGAGCCGGAGCCGGTCTCCGGGCTGGAAGCGCACGCCGTTCGCGTGGCCGAGGGTCCGCCAGGGCTTCTCCGGGGAGAGACCGTCGTTCCCGTCGTCCCCGTCCGGGCTGACGTAGAACACGTACGGACCGCCGGTGGCGGGGCGGGGCGGCCGGTAGACCCCGGGGACGTCGCACCCGGTCAGCAGCAGGAGTGCCGCGCCCGAGACCCCGGCGGCGACCTTCGTCACCGCGCTCCGCTTCACCGCGCTCAAGAGCTCCCCCTAGGGACGTTTCCGGGTCACATCGAGCACACAACGCACCAGAGTGCCAGAAATGTCCCTTATGAAACGCCCGCGGCGGCGCGGCATCCGAGTCACGTCACGGGTGGCCCCGCCGCCCCTCAGCGATCACCCGCGAGGTCGAGGTCGCGCTGGGGCGCCTCATCGGGAACCCTGGCGGTCCGGGGCGACCGCCACGAGGGGACGACGGGCCGGGACACCCCGCGCCACCAGGGGTCGGAGGGCAGCTCTCCCGAAGGCTCGAACGGTTCGCCCGGCCGGGGGAACGCCATGGCCTGGCCCTCCTCCTCGCCGGCGTCCCTGGACCACTCGGCCGGCTCCGCCCATGCATGCGGCGCCAGGTTGAAGGTGCCCCAGTGGATCGGCAGCATCACGCCGTGCGGGCGGCCGCCCTGGAGGTCCAGGTGGGCGCGCATCCCCTCGGCCGGGGTCATGTGGATGTCCGGCCAGTACTCCGAGTAGGCACCGATCTGGATCATGGTCGCGTCGAAGGGGCCGTGCTCGGCGCCGATGTCCCGGAAGCCGGGGAAATACCCGGTGTCCCCGCTGTGGTAGATCCGGTGCTCCGGGCCCGCGACGGCCCACGAGGCCCAGAGGGTGTGCTGCTGGTTGCGCAGCCCCCGGCCGCAGAAGTGGCGGGCCGGGGTGGCGGTGAGGCTGATCCCGGCGACCTTCGCGGTCTCGTTCCAGTCGAGCTCGCGCAGCCGGTCGGCGGGCACGCCCCAGCGCTCCAGGTGGGCCCCGACGCCGAGCGGCACGGCGAAGACGGTGTCCGTGCCCGCCAGCGCCCGGATCGTCGGCAGGTCGAGGTGGTCGTAGTGGTCGTGCGAGATCACGACGACATCGACAGGACCGAGTACGGCCAGCGGCAGCGGCACGGGGTGCAGACGCTTGGGCCCGGCGAACGGGAACGGGGAACAGCGCTCACCCCAGACCGGGTCGAACAGCACCCGGCGGCCGTCGATCTCCGCGAGGACGCTGGAGTGCCCCATCCAGGTCAGCCGCAGCCCCGTCGCGGGCGGTGCGGCCAGGTCGGCGAGGGTCGTCGGGTGGACGGGCACGGTGCCGGTGGGCGCCCTGCGGGCCCGCTGCTCCTTCTGGAAGTAGATCTTCGCGAACTCCAGCGTGGAGCCGGAGGGCCGGGTCCGGGCCCCCACCGGGTTCTGGAACGCCCCGTCGACGAAATTCGGTGAACGGCGGATGCGCTCCATCCGCGCTCCGGCCGGATCAGCCCCGAAGGACTCGGTGCGCATCGAACGCATTTTCGTTCGGAGGGTGGGGAAGTAGTCAGCGCCGGTCACAACATCTCCTGAGGGAGTCGGTGTCGTCTCATTATGGTCGGGCTGTACGACAGAGCGAGAAGTGGATGGTGAACGGAGCAGCCGATCCGGCCACCGGCCGAGGCGGTCGCTCCCGTCCGAATACTCTCTCCGCGCATCCCGGTACTCACTGATCAGGACCTGCACCACGGCATCGTCCGACGAGCTCCGGCCGAGGCCCGGCCGAGGCCCGGCCGTGTTTTCACCGCGGGTTCCGAACGCGTCATGCACGATCCGGCGTCCGGGTGAACCGGAGGATTCCGCCCCCTCGGCCGGTCCTGTCGCATCCCTCGGCCCTCGCTACGTCCTCCTGGTGAACGTCCGCATCCCGGGCCCGGCCCGTTGGTCAAGGGCTGTCCCGTCATCCCTGGTGGATCAGCGCGCGGCGTCAGATGCGGTGCGCCGCACGACAGAGCGACGTCCGCATACGACATGCGCCCGCCAGGGATGACGGGACAGCCTTAAGGTGACCCGATGGCACGAGTCCGGTTGAACGTGGCGGAGCGGCGTGAGGAGCTGTTGCGCGCGGCGGTCGAACAGATCAAGATCCGGGGCGTCTGCGCTGTGCGCATCGCCGATGTCGCCTCGGCGCTGGGCGTGAGCAACGCGCTCGTTCTCTACCATTTCTCGACCAAGGAGAAGCTGGTCTCCGCCGCTTTCGCGTACGCGGCCGAGGCCGATCTCTCCCACCTCCGCAAGCTGCTGGCCCGCCGGACCACCGCCGTACGGCGGCTGCGGTCGGCCGTGCGGTGGTACGCGCCGACGGGGCAGGCCAAGGGGTGGCGGCTGTGGATCGAGGGGTGGGCGGCAGCCCTTCGTCACCCCGCCCTCCGCGAGGTCGCGGGCGACCTCGACCAGAAGTGGAAGACCGAGCTGGCCAAGGTCATCGAGGAGGGCGCGGCCAGCGGTGAGTTCCGGTGCGAGGACCCCCGGTCGGCAGCCTGGCGGCTGACGGCACTGCTGGACGGACTGGCCGTGCAGATGACCTCGTACGCGGGTCCGCTCTCGCGGGCCACGATGCTGCGGTGGACCGATGAGGCGCTCGCCCGCGAGCTGGGCATCGACCCCGCGGCCCTGACCGGCTCCCCCGCCGACGGCTGACCGCCCGGACCTCAGGTCTGGCGCACCGGTGCGTACGCCGCTCCCTCCAGGCCGAACGTCCAGGCGACGCCGTCCTTGGCGGTCCGGGTCGTCGGCGGCACGCGCAGCCAGTACGTGCGGTGCGTGCCGTCCGGCTCGGGCGTGGAGTTGACCACCTCGACCATCACGACGTCCTCGTCGCCGTCCAGGGCTATGCGCCAGAGGATGCCCGTCTCGTCGCGGTGGACGGGCTCGGCGCCCGACTCCGTGAGATACCGGTCGTAGCCGTAGTACTCCAGCATCACGCGGCGCAGTTCCGCGTTCTCCTCGGCCCGTATCCGCTCGGGCGTGAGGGTGGGCAGCTCGGCCAGGAACGCGGCGGGGACCGGCATGCCGCGCCAGGCGTACAGGGCGAAGCCGTCCCCGTAGGCGAGGGCCGGTCCTTCGCCGTGGTCGAGGCGGCCCGCCTCGTCGCGGTGGAGGACGTCGGGCCGCTCGGCGATCACGACGGCCCGTTCGTACGGCCACCACCAGCCGGCGTTGCGGGCCACCTCCGCGAGGCCCGTCAGCCGGTCGCCGCGGCCGTCGAACGCGGCGAGCCAGGCGGCGTCGTGCTGGCCGAGCACGGCGTCGAGGAGGACCAGGCGCACGTCGCCCTCGTCCTCGGGCCGTGCGGCCAGATCGGCGACGACACCGGTCCGTATCCGCTCGGCGAGCGCGGCCGTGGTCTCCCACAGCTGCGCGCCCGTCGCGGACCAGAGCGCCGACCAGCCAGCCGGGCCGAGCTCGTCGTACATCCGGCGGCGTTCCTCGGCCCACGGCCGGGTGCGGACCTCTTCGCGGACCGAGCGTCCGGCGTCGGTCAGCTTCTCCACGGTCTCGACGGCGGCCCGGGGCGATGCGGCCCAGATGATCCGGTCCGGCTCGGCCAGGCCCGCGGTGCGATAGGCGCGCCGCACTCCGGCCTCGGCCGCCGCCCGGTCCGCCCGGCCGGTCGCCGCCGCCACGTTCCGCCAGGAATTCACATGCTGCATCGGTTGTCCCCGTCCCCTGCTGTCACTCGTTCGTGCTTGTTCGCGCTGGTTTGTGTCGCTCTGGATGTCCGTGCTCGCCGCACGGTGCGGTCAGTCCGCCACGATGCGGACCGCCCCCGGCGCGTACTCCCGCTGCCGCACGACGCGGAACCAGCCCTGCGGAAGCGCGATCGTGGCGTGCTCCTCGTGGACGACTCGCCCGCCCTCGGGGAGATGGAGCAGCATCGGGCCGAACGGGCCCGCCTCCCGGATGAGCCGTCCGGGCCCCTGCACGGCGTGCGCGTGGCCGGTGACTTCGCCCAGCGCGAGCACCAGCCGCCCCCGCCCGTCGCGCAGTTCGCCCGGTGCCTCCAGGAACGGAGCGGGAACAGCCGACTCCTCCAGCGCCATGATCAGTACATCGCCCTGCCGGTACACAGACGTCTCCCATCGGTCGCGGCACCCGCTGTGCCGACCACGGGAAAAACGCTACGGGCAGGGTCTGACAACGGGCCGCCGCACGGGGTTGGCAGGGGGTACGCAGGGGTTCGGCCCGGGTCCGGAACAGGGCCGGCCCCGGCTCGGACCGATCCCGGTCGCGGCGTTGTCAGTGCGGCTTGATACACCTTGCGGACATCAGCAGTCCCCAGGATCAGGAGCTCAGGGCCATGTACGGTGCGCAGCATCTGCACGAGTTCGGCGGCCTTCCGGCCGTCGACTTCCAGCACACGACCGACGGGGCATCCCAGCCCGCCGCCGACACCGTGGCCTGGCGTGTCTCCGTCGATCCGTACGGGGACGAGGACCGGGACCGGCCCTGGGAGGACGAGTTCAACGACTTCCTGGACACCGTCGACCCGGCCGGGGTCCGGGCCCTGATCATCGGCCAGTGGGGCGAGGCGTACGAGGAGGACTCCTCCGTCCCGATCGGGCTGGTGGTCGCCGCCGCCGACCGGCTGACCTCGCTGGAGGCGGTGTTCGTCGGGGACCTGGAGGCGGAGCAGGCCGAGATCACCTGGATCGAACAGTCCGATGTCACGGCCCTGTTGGCTGCCTTTCCGGCGCTGACGGAGTTCGGGGTGCGCGGCGGCACCGACCTGGTGTTCCCGCCGACCCGGCACGAACGGCTGCGGTCCCTGACCATCCAGGCGGGCGGCCTCCCCGCCCAGGTGGTGCGCGGAGTTCTGGACAGCGAACTGCCCGCGCTGGAGCGGCTGGACCTCTGGCTCGGGGTGTCCGCCTACGGCGGCGACACCGAGGTGACGGACCTGGCTCCGCTGCTCTCCGGCACCCGTTTTCCCCGGCTGAGCCACCTGGGCCTGCGCAACAGCGAAGTGCAGAACGAGATCGCGGCGGCGGTCGCTTCGGCGCCGGTCGTCGCCCGGCTCACGACGCTCGACCTGTCGAACGGGACGCTGGGCGACGAGGGCGCGGCCGCGCTCCTCGAAGGCCAACCGCTCACCCACCTGGACGTGCTCGACCTCCACCATCACTTCCTCACCGAGGCGATGGAGGAACGGGTGCGTACGGCCCTGGAGCCGCACGGGGTGCGCGTCGACCTGTCCGAGCGGAACAAGCCGTGGGACGACCGCGGCGCCGAGGGCCGCTACACCGCCGTGTCGGAGTGAGGGCCGTGGACTACATCGGTATCCGGCATCCTGACCGCTTCCACGGCCTGCCGGTCCACAGAGCGGCGGTGTCCGTGCCCCTGCCCGCCGCCGACACGGTGGCCTGGCGGCTGCAGTGCGACTACGGCGAGGAGATGGACTTCGCCGCCCTGTGGCAGCAGTTCCTGAATACCGTGGACACAGAACGGGTCCGGGCGCTCCTCATAGGCCCCTGGTGGCGTGAGGGGTACACACCGTTCGCCCCCGTGCGGGATCTGCTCGTCGCCCACGCGGACCGCTTCCCGGCCATGCGCGGGCTCTTCCTCGCCGATGTGGTGGGCGAGGAGTGCGAGGTGTCGTGGCTGCCCATGTGCGACATCACACCGGTGCTCGAAGCGCTGCCGCTGCTGGAGGAGTTCACGGTGCGCGGCTGCGGCGCGGAGGATCTCCGGCTCCGCCCGCTGCGCCATACGGCCCTGAAGTCGCTGCGCTTCGAGTCCGGCGGGCTGCCCGGCGAGCTGGTGCGGGCGGTCGCCGCAAGCGAACTGCCCGCGCTGGAGCGGCTGGACCTGTGGTTCGGCAGCTCGTGGTACGGCGGCGATGCCACCGTCCAGGACGTCGCGCCGGTCCTGTCGGGCACCACGTTCCCCCGGCTGCGCCACCTGGGGTTGCAGAACAGCGAGATCCAGGACGAGATCGCCGCCGCCGTGGCGTCCGCGCCCGTCGTCGCCCAGCTGGAGACCCTCGCCCTGTCCATGGGCACCCTCAGCGACACGGGCGGCGAGGCCCTGCTGAACGGGCAGCCGCTGAGCCACCTGTCCACGCTCGACCTACGCCACCACTACCTCACCGAACCGGTGCTGGACCGCATCAGGACCGCCTGCGCCCCGGCCCTGGTGGAGGGCGGCGAGGCCGAGGAGGACTACGGGGACCCGGACGACGAACCGGAGCGCTATGTCGCCGTCAGCGAGTAGCCCCGGGAGCGCGGAGGCGCCGCGCTTCGCCGTCGTGGGCAATCCGGACAACCGCCGGGTCACCTTCTTCCGGGAGTCCGTCCGGGCCGCCGGGCTGCGCCCGGCCCGGGTCGTGCCCTGGCTCAGGGTGCTGCGCGGCGAGGCGGTGTTCCGGCCGGGCGAGAGCGTTCGCATCGATTCGCCGGGCGAGAACGCCGAGGTGGAGCGGGAGCTGCGCGGGGTGGACGACCCGACCCGGGTGGAGGGGTCGGGCCGGTGGTACGCCGCCTTCACTTCGGCCGTCGACGCGGTGGCGCGCGCGGCGTCGGCGGCGGGTGCCGAGGTGCTCGGCTCCCCGGGCGACATCGCGGTGCTCTTCGACAAGCGGCTGTGCCACGGTCTGCTGGACGGCGCGGGGGTCCCCGTGCCCGCGTCGCCGACGTCCGGTCCGGGCGCGCCTGCCGTGCACGGATGGCCCGACGTACGGGAATTGATGCGCGTGCACCGGATGCCCCGGGTGTTCGTGAAGCTCGCGCACGGTTCCTCCGCCTCGGGGGTGCTGGCCGTGGAGTCGGCGGGCCCCGGCCGGGTCCGGGCGAGCACCTCGGTGGAACGGGACGCCGAGGGACGGCTGTTCAACTCGCTGCGGGTCCGGCGGTACACCACGGAGCGGGAGGTCGGCCGCATCGTGGACGCGCTGGCCCCGGACGGGCTGCACATCGAGCGCTGGGTTCCGAAGGCGTCCCAGCGGGGGCGGGCTGCGGATCTGCGGATCGTGGTGATCGGCGGCCGGGCGACGCACGCCGTGGTGCGGACGAGCACGAGCCCCATGACCAATCTGCATCTCGGCGGGGCGCGCGGTGATCTCGACGAGGTCCGGGCGGCCGTGTCGGCGGCGGGCGGCTCCTGGCGCGAGGCGCTGTCGCTGTGCGAGCGGGCGGCGGCCTGCTTCCCCGGCACGCCGTGCGTGGGGGTCGATCTGCTGCCCACGGCCGGCTGGCGGCGCTTCGCCGTGGGCGAGGTCAACGCCTTCGGCGATCTGCTGCCCGGCCTGACCGGTCTGCCGGGCAGCGGGGCCGAGGGCCTGGACACCTATGCGGCGCAGGTCGCCGCCGTACTGGACCGAGCGAGGAACCACCGTGCTGTCACCGCTTCCTGACCCCGCCGCGACCCCTGAAACCGGCCCGCCCGATATGAGCGAGGTCGTGGGCAGTCACGATCTGCTGCTGGTCACCCTGGACACCCTGCGCCACGATGTCGCCGTCGAGCTGGCGGCCGCCGGGCGCATCCCCCACCTGGCCCGGTATCTGCCCGGCGGCCAGTGGGAGGAGCGGCATGCCCCGGGAAGCTTCACCTACGCCTCGCACCAGGCGATGTTCGCCGGGTTCCTGCCGACGCCCGCCTCCCCGGGGCCGCATCCGCGGCTGTTCGCGGCGCGGTTCGCGGGCAGTGAGACGACGGCGGACGGCACGTTCGTCTTCGACACCCCGGACCTGGTGTCGGGGCTGGCCGGCGAGGGCTATCGCACGGTGTGCATCGGCGGGGTCGGCTTCTTCAACCGCCAGGGGCCGCTCGGTTCGGTGCTGCCCGGGATGTTCCAGGAGAGCCACTGGGAGCCCGGCTTCGGCGTCGCCTCACCCACCTCGTTCGAGGAACAGGTGACCCGGGCGGAAGAGGTCGTCGCGGCGCTCCCCCGGGAGCAGCGGCTGTTCCTCTTCGTCAACGTGTCGGCGCTGCATCAGCCGAACTGGTTCCATCTGGCCGGCGCGACCCGTGAGGCGGGCGACTCGCGCGCCACGCACGCCGCCGCCCTGGAATACGTCGACCGGCACATCGGTCGACTCTTCGCCGCGGCGAGCAGCCGCCGCCGGTGTTTCGCCATCGTCTGTTCCGACCACGGCACCGCCTACGGCGACGACGGCTACACCGGTCACCGGCTCGGCCACCCGGCCGTCTGGACCGTCCCGTACGCCCACTTCTTCCTCGACCCGCCCGCATCTCCCGCATCGCCCGCGTCTGCCGCACTGCTCGAACCGCCCGCACCGCTCGACCCCGGGACCGCCCGATGACGATCACCACCAGCACTCCCGCGCCACCCGCCGTCCGGCCGTACGAGAGTTACGTCTACGCCTATCCGCACAAGACGGCCTACCGCCCGCTGGCGGACCGGCCCGCGCTGCGCGATCTCTGGGCGGCGGAGCCGAAGGACGCCCTGTCCCTCTATCTCCACATACCGTTCTGCGAGGTCCGCTGCGGCTTCTGCAACCTCTTCACCCGGATCGGCGCGCCCGAGGAACTGACGACGCGCTATCTCGACGCCCTGGACCGGCAGGCGGTGGCCGTACGGGACGCGCTGGGCGACGAGGGTCCTGTGCGGTTCGCGGCGGCGGCCTTCGGCGGCGGGACGCCGACCTTCCTCACCGCCGGTGAGCTGGAGCGGCTCTGCGACACAGCGGAGAAGCGGATGAGCGCCGACCTGCGCTCGGTGCCGCTGTCGGTGGAGACCTCCCCGTCCACCGCGACGGCCGACCGGCTGGCCGTGCTGGCCGACCGGGGCGCGACCCGGGTCAGCATCGGCGTACAGAGCTTCGTGGACGCCGAGGCGCGGGCCGCCGTCCGTCCGCAGCGCCGGGCCGATGTGGAGGCGGCGCTCGGCCGGATCCGCGAGGCGGCGATCCCGGTGCTGAACATCGACCTGATCTACGGCATCGACGGGCAGACCGAGCGCAGCTGGCTCGCCTCGCTGGACGCGGCGCTGGCCTGGCGGCCCGAGGAGCTGTATCTCTATCCGCTGTACGTCCGCCCGCTCACCGGCCTCCACCGCCTGGGTACGGCGGTGGGTCCGGATACGGAGGCGCTGGAGCAGACCGCCTGGGACGAGCAGCGGCTGCGGCTGTACGCGGTCGGCCGGGACCATCTGCTGGCGCACGGCTACGAGCAGGTGTCGATGCGGATGTTCCGGCGCGCCGACGCCCCCCGCGAGGCGCAGGACGGTCCGGAGGACTACGCCTGCCAGACCGACGGCATGATCGGCCTGGGCTGCGGAGCCCGTTCCTACACGGCGGGACTGCACTACTCCTTCGACTACGCGGTGGACATGCGGGAGATCCGGTCGATCATCGACCGCTTCACCGCCACCGATGACTTCTCGCGCGCCGAGGTCGGCCGGTTCGTGGACGCCGACGAGGCGCGCCGGAGGCATCTGCTCCAGTCGCTGCTCCAGGCGGCGGGGCTGCCGGTCGCCGACTACCGCGCGCGGTTCGGCACGGACCCGGGGGCGGACTTCCCGGCCGAGCTGGCCAAGTTCGCGGCCCGGGGCTGGCTGGACCGGGCGGCGCCCAACGGGCTGCTGCGGCTGTCCCCGCTGGGGCTGGCCCACTCCGACGCGCTGGGTCCCGCCCTGTTCTCCCCCGGGGTGCGGGCCGCGATGGCCGCGTACGAGCGGAAGTGACCGGGACATGGACCTGACTCTTCTCTACCGCGGCCCGCTCGCCTCGTGCGACTACGACTGTCCCTACTGCCCGTTCGCCAAGCGGCGGGACAGCCGTGCGCGGCTGACGGCGGACCGGGAGGCGCTGGAGCGGTTCACCGGCTGGGCGGCGGAGCAGACCGGGGACCGGCTGTCCGTGCTGTTCACTCCGTGGGGCGAGGGGCTGGTCCGTTCCTGGTACCGCAGGGCGCTGACCGAGCTGTCCCATCTGCCGCACATCGGGCGGGTGGCGATCCAGACGAATCTGAGCTGCCGCACCGGCTGGCTGGCGGACGCCGACCCGGAGCGGGTCGCGCTGTGGTGCACGTACCACCCGGGGCAGACTCCGTACGAGCGTTTCCTCGGCCGGTGCCGGGAGCTGTCCGGGCTCGGGATCCGTTACAGCGTGGGCGTGGTGGGTTTCGACGAACACCTCGACGAGGCGCGGCGGCTGCGCGCGGCGCTGCCCGAGGAGGTCTACCTGTGGGTGAACGCGGCCGAGGGGCATACGTACACCGACGAGGAGGCGGAGCTGTGGACGGAGCTGGACCCCCTGTTCCCGTACAGCAGGCATCCGCACCGCTCGGCCGGGCTGCCCTGCCGGACGGGTGAGTCGGTGGTCTCGGTGGACGGCGACGGGACCGTGCGGCGCTGTCACTTCGTCAAGGCGGAGCTGGGCAATCTCTACGACGGCAGCTACCGCCGGGCGCTCGGCCCGCGGGCCTGTCCGATCGCTGTGTGCGACTGCCACATCGGCTATGTGCACCTGGAGACGCTGCCGCTGTACGACGTGTTCGCGGGCGGTGTCCTGGAGCGGATACCGGCCGGACCCGGGGTGGGCATGCCTTCGGACGGGCTCGTGGTGCCGAGCCCGTCCCGGCGTACGCTCCCTCTGCTGGAGCCGTGACCTCCGCGACCGCTACAGCGGCAGGAGGTCGGGACGCTTCGCCTCGACGTGGTCGCCGGAGGACTCGCCGCGCAGCCGCCGCCCGATCCACGGCACGAGGTACTCCCGGGCCCACTGGATGTTGTCGCGTCCCTCGTCGAAAGTGCTGCGCTGGGCCCGCGGCGGCCAGGGCTGGTCGGGATCGGCCGGCACGTCGTGGCCGAGGACCTGGGCGGCGCGCAGCGCGACGCGGGTGTGGCCCTCGGGCGACAGGTGGAGCCGGTCGTTGTCCCAGGCTCGGCGGTCCTGGACGGAGCGGAGCGACCACAGGTCCAGCACCGGGCAGTGGTAGCGGTCGGCGATGGCCCGCAGATGGACGTTGTACGTGGCGATCTTGCCGCGCATGTGGCGCAGCACCGGAACGCCCCGGGTGTCGAAGCCGGTGGTGACCATGACCGTGCCGACGGCGTTGCTCAGATCGGCGACCGCCCGCTCGAAGCGCTCGGCCAGGTCGTCGGGGTCGGCCCCGGGCCGGATGATGTCGTTGCCGCCCGCGCAGAAGCTGACCAGGTCGGGGGCCAGCTCCTTGGCGCGGGGGATCTGCTCCTCGACGATCTGGTCGAGGAGACGTCCGCGTACGGCGAGATTGGCGTAGCGGAAGTCCCCGTGCGGGGAGTCCTCCGGGCTGGTCGCCACGTCGGGGGCCGGGAGCCGGTCGGCGAGGAGCACCGCGAACCGGTCCGCCCAGCCGACGAAGGTCCCGTCGGGGCCGGGGTCCCCGACGCCCTCGGTGAAGCTGTCGCCAATCGCCGCGTACGACCCGATGATGTGCTGCTGGTTGTTTCTCGAATCGTCTGCCACAAGCACCTATCCTGCACCGTTCAATGTGACCTACGCGACCGTAATATGGGGTTGACGGGTGGTGAGATAGACCACCCGGTCAGGTTTTGGTAAAGCTGGAATAAGCGGAGGGGCGGTGCGCCGCCGCGCACCGCCCCTCGCTCATTTCTTGTTGCCCTCGGATCAGAGGGAGACGCCGTGCTGTCGCAGGTAGGCGATCGGGTCGACGTCGGAGCCGTAGCCCGGGCCGGTGCGGACCTCGAAGTGGAGGTGCGGGCCGGTGGAGTTGCCGGTGGAGCCGGAGAGCCCGATCTGCTGGCCGCCGGTGACGGTCTGGCCGACGGAGACGCTCAGCGAGGACTGGTGGGCGTACTGGGAGTACATGCCGTCCTCGTGCTTGATGACGACCTCGTTGCCGTACGAACCGCTCCAGCCGGCCGAGACCACGGTGCCCGGGCCGATGGCGCGGATCGGGGTGCCGGAGGGGGCCTGGAAGTCCGAGCCGGTGTGGTAGCCGCTGGACCAGCTGGAGCCGGAAGCGCGGTACTGGGTAGTGACGTTGGCGTTGGCCAGCGGGGTCGTCCAGCCGGAGCCGGTCGCCTCGGAGGAGCCGGTCCGCGCGGAGCTGCCGGAGCCCTCGGAGTCGTCGGCGGAGATCGTGTCCGGCTTCGGGTCCTCCTTGGGCGCGGCCTTGGAGGCGGCCTTGGGGGCCTGCTCGGCCTTCTTCGGGGCGGCCTGCGGAGCCGGGGCGGACTTCTCAGCCTTCGAAGGCGCGGCCGGGGCGGACGCCTTGGCTCCGAGGGTCAGTTTCATGCCGGGGAGGATCAGGCTGGGGTTCTCGCCGACGGTGGAGCGGTTGTCCTTGTACAGCTTCTGCCAGCCGCCCTTGAGCTGGTGCTCGGCGGCGATCTTCGACAGGTAGTCACCCCGGACCACGGAGTAGGTCTTCGGGGCGGCCTTCGACGCGGCGGGGGCGGTCTGCGGCGCGGTGTGCGCGGCGGCGACCGACGCGGCGGCGGGCTTGACCGCGGGAGCGGCCTGCTGCGCGGCACTGGCTCCGGTGGCGCCGATGAGCGGGAGGGCGAGTGCGGCGCCGCCGGTCCCCGCTGCGAGCACGCCGCGGGAGATCGGGCCGGACTTCGGACGGCGGTGCTTACCCTTTGCGGGCATGGGGAATTTCCTCTCCGGCGCCTGCGAGGTGAGCTGTCGGGTTCGGGCTGGAGATGCCCGGTCGCACGGTGGCGACTTCACCCCGAGCCGGTCCGGATCGCTCCGGGTCGGCGACTTACCTGGGTCCCCCGCTCCTGCCACACGTGAGTGGGTGGGTGCGAATTCCGGGCGGCGGCAGGATTAGGCGGTCCGCCCGGATTGACGGTGACCGTAAACGAGTCAGGACGAGCAGAACAAGCCATCGGTTGCGCGCGGGAATCATGGATTCGATCGCGGTCCGGATTTCCGGTCACACTCCGTGGATTACGGATCTTGGCTTTCCGTACGGGCAACGGGAACGGGCCGGGGAGCGATCACCACGGACCGTCACGGATATGATCCCGCTCACCCACGGAATCCCATCTCCCCCATTAGCGGGGCATGTTCTGCGAAATGCACCAATACGGACATGTCGCGGGCGGGGCTCGTGATGCGGCGTCAGACACACCCCCGCGACACCCCGGCCGGAGCGGGCAACCGTAATGATTTTCCGTCGAATCGATGTCGTATCGTCACGGGAGCGCCCTCGCCGGCGAGCCGCGCCGGCGCCAGAGATCCCAGGAGCCCCCGTGACACAGCAGGTGCCGCAGGTCCCGCCGGCAGAGACCGTCCTGACCGGAGTCCGCAACTTCCGCGACGTGGGCGGGCTCCCCACCACGGACGGGCGGCACACCGCCTTCGGCCGGCTCTACCGCAGCGGCCACCTGGCGCACGCCACCGCCGAGGACGCGGCCTTCCTCGGCGGGCTCGGGCTGCACACGGTCTTCGACTTCCGCAATTCCGCCGACCACCGGTTCGACGGGTACGACATCGAGCTGACCGGTGTCCGCAATGTCAGCATTCCTCTCTCGGACCCGGCCGACGGCGCCGAGTTCTGGCGCCTGGTCCGCGACGGGAACATCGAGCAGCTGCGCTCGATCCTCGCGGACGGCCAGGGCACCGAGCGCATGATCCGGATGTACCGGTCGACGATCAAGGACCGCACCGCCGAGCACAGCCGGGTCCTGCACGCACTGGCCGAGGACAGCGTCCCGGCGCTGATGCACTGTGCCGCGGGCAAGGACCGGGCCGGGCTCTCGATAGCGGTCTCGCTGCTGGCGGTCGGCGTCGAGCGCGAGGCGATCGAGACGGACTACCTCAAGTCCAACGATCCCCACCGCCGGTACAAGGTGCAGCGCGCCGACATGTCCGAGACCGGGATGTCCCCCGAGGTGATGGAGCTCCTCAACCCGCTCTTCGGGGCGCAGCGCGAATACCTGGCGGCGGCCTTCGCGACGATCGAGGAGATCTGGGGTACGACGGACCGCTACCTGACGGAGGGGCTGAAGGTCTCCCCCCAGACCCGGGAGCGGCTGCGCGAGCGGCTGCTCGACCAGGGCTGACGAGCTCGTGCGCGGTCAGCGGGTCACTCCGCGCCCGCCACCACGAAGAGCAGGTAGAGGAAGGCCGCGATCACATGGCCGACCACGAGGTAGGCGAAGAGCCGGATCACGAGGCCGCGCGGCATCCTGCGCTCCTGCGAGTCACCCTTCTTCGGGTGCCGCGGGCTCAGCGGGTCGTAGTGCTCGGAATCGGACATGACGGTCCTCTCTGCCGGCCTCGCGGCCGGTGGAACGAAGGGCTCAGCGCACGTGGAGGGCGTTGCCGAGGCAGAGCTCGGCCGCGGGGCTCTGGAGCAGGGAGTGGACGAAGAGCAGTTCCGCGCCGCCGTGGTCCAGAGCCGCGATCCGGTGCGGGGTGAGCGAGTCGAAGTGGGCGCTGTCGCCGGGGCCGAGGTCGTGCACGGTGTCGCCGAGCCCGACCCGCAGCCGCCCGCCGAGCACGTACAGCCACTCCTCGCCGGGGTGCACCCGGACCAGGTCACCCTGGGCCCCGTAGGGCACCCGGACGCGCAGCGCCTGCATCGCACGGCCGGAACCGCCGGCCTGCCGGTACAGCCAGCCGTCCGCCTCCGCGCCCTCGAAGCCGCCGCCTCGGATGATCGCGTCGCGTTCGGGCGGCTGCTCACCGAGCAGCTCGGAGACCGTCGTACCGTAGATACGCGCCAGCCCCAGGAGCATCGGCAGCGACGGCTGCCTGCGGCCGGTCTCCAGGCGGGAGAGGTGGGCCGGGGAGAGTCCGGCCCGCCGGGCGGCGCCCTCCAGGGTGAGGCCGCGGCCGCGGCGCAGCTCGCGCAGTCGGGATGCGACGCCGGGGAGCTCGTCCGGCGCCCCTTCGTCCGGAGGGTTCATACCTCCATTGGGCCAGGATCTTTCCTCCTGGGCAAATAACTTGCCCAGGAGGCAAACGTCTCGACGGGACGGTCAGCGGTTGGCCACGGCCTGCTTGACCAGGGTCCGGCCGAAGTCCCACATCAGCCCGCCGCCGCTGTGCGCCTCGTCCATCACGGACGTGAACGCAGCCACGAAACGGTCCACCTCCGCGTCCCCGATGATCAGCGGCGGGATCAGCTTGATCACTTCCAGGTGGTCGCCGGAGACCTGGGTGAGGATGCGGTGCTTCTGGAGCAGCGGCACCACGACCATCTGGGCGAAGAGTCCCCTGCGGGCCGCCTGGAGCATGGTCCAGCGGCTGCGGAGCTTCAGCGAGGCGGGGCGGCCGAACTCGATGCCGATCATCAGCCCGCGCCCACGCACCTCGTGCAGCAGCTCGTAGCGGTCCACCAGTGCCGCGAGGCGTTCGCGCAGCAGGTCGCCGGTGCGCCGGGCGTTCGCGACGGTCTCCTCTTCCTCCATGACCGTGAGGACGGCGAGGCCCGCGGCCATCGCCTGGGCGTTGGAGCCGAAGCTCGCGGAGTGGACGAGGACCCGGTCCATCGAGGAGTAGACCTTGCGGAAGATCCAGTCCTTGCCGAGCGTCGCGCCGACCGGCACATAACCGCCGGAGAGCGCCTTGGCCACGCACACGAGGTCGGGCTCCACGCCCTCCTCGTGCTGGTAGGCGTAGAAGTCGCCGGTCCGGCCGAGGCCGGTCTGCACCTCGTCGGCGATCAGGAGCGCCTTGTGCCGGTGCAGCAGTTCCTGGGCCTGCCGCAGGAAGCCGGGCGGTGCGGCGTGCACACCCTTGCCCTGGATCGGCTCGATGACCAGGGCCGCCACATCGCCCCGCTTCAGCTCGCGGCGCAGCGCGTCCAGGTCCCCGAGCGCGATCGCGGTGTCCGGCAGCAGCGGCGCGAAGCCGTCGCGGAACCCGCGCTCCCCGTTGACCGAGAGGGAGCCGGTGGTCAGCCCGTGGAAGGCGTGGTCACAGTAGAGGATGCGGGGCCTGCCGGTGGCGTAGCGGGCGAACTTCAGCGCCGTCTCGACGGCTTCCGTACCGCTGCTGCCGAAGAAGACGCGCCCCAGGTGCGGGCTGTGGGCGAGGAGTTTCTCGGCGAGCAGCCCGGGCAGCGGCTGGCAGTCGAAGCGGGTGAGGTCGGCGAGCTGGGCGTCGAGGACGTCATGCAGGGCCTGCCGGACGACCGGGTGGTGCCGGCCGATCCCCATGACGCCGAACCCGGCGAGCATGTCGAGGTAGTCGTTGCCGTCCGCGTCCCAGAAGTACGCGCCCTCGGCCCGCTCGTAGACCTTGTCGAAGCCGATGGTGTGCAGCATGCGCGGCAGCTGGTGGTTGAGGTGGCGCGCATGCAGCTCGTACCGCTCCGCCCCGCGCTCGGCGAGGAGCCGCGCCAGGTCGAAGCCCTGGGGTCCGCCGTCCGTCATCGCCCGCTCTTCTCCTTCGGGGTGTGCTGGTCCGTGGGGTCTTCCGCCTGATCGCGGGAGCGGCACCGATGCGCCCGGCGAGCCCGGCCGGGGTGGCCCGATCCCGGCGAGCGTCTCGGCACGTCCGGCGCGGGCGCGGAACCGGTCTCTCCGCTGCGGTGTCGGCCCGCGGCCCGCTCTCTTCCTCGGCACAGGGGCGGGCCGACCGCCCGGGAGGGACCCGGACCGTCGGCCGCCCGCTGTTCACCTCGTCACCGGCTCCCGCTGACCGTCTCCCGTGCGGCGCGCAGGGACTCCTTGAGGGAGCCCATGGTGGCGAGCACCGCCGTGGGTTCGTAGCCGCAGTGCGCCATGCAGTTGGCGCAGCGCGGGTCCTTGCCCCGGCCGTACTTGTCCCAGTCGGTCTCCTCGATGAGCTGACGGTACGTCGGTACGTAGCCGTCGCTCATCAGATAGCAGGGGCGCTGCCAGCCGAAGAGCGAGTAGTTGGGGATCGCCCAGGCGGTGCAGGGGAAGTCCGCCTTGCCTTCGAGGAAGTCCAGGAAGAGCGGCGAGTGGTTGAGCCGCCAGCGGGCCCGGTTACCGCCCGCGAAGGCCTTCTTGAACAGCTCGCGGGTCTGGTCGACGCCGAGGAAGTGCTCCTGGTCGGGCGCCTTCTCGTAGGCGTAGGCGGGCGAGATCATCATCTCGTCGACATGGAGGTCGTCGTTGAGGTAGTTGAGGACCTCGATGATGGTCTGCGGGGTGTCCGTATTGAAGAAGGTGGAGTTGGTGGTGACGCGGAAGCCGCGTCGCTTGGCCTCCTTCATCGCGGCGACGGCCTCGTCGAAGACGCCTTCCTTGGCGACCGATTCGTCGTGCCGCTCGCGCAGTCCGTCGATGTGCACGGCGAACGCGAAGTACGGGGATGGCGTGAACTTGTCGAGCTTCTTGCGCATCAGCATCGCGTTGGTGCACAGGAAGACGTACTTCTTCTTCGCGACGAGCTGACGCACGATCTCGTCGATCTGCGGATGCATCAGGGGTTCGCCACCGGCGATGGAGACCATGGGAGCGCCGGATTCGAGCACCGCTCCGACCGCCTGGGCGACCGGCATGCGCTGCTTCAGGACACCGGCCGGGTGCTGGATCTTCCCGCAGCCCTCGCAGGCGAGGTTGCAGGCGAACAACGGCTCCAGTTCGACGATCAGCGGGAACTTCTCACGCTTGCGGAGCTTCTGTTCGAAGAGATACGTCGCAACCTTGATGGACTGACGGAGCGGCATGGCCATCTAGCTCACCTCCTGGGGAGCAGTAAAGATCGGTGCCATTCATAGAAAGCCGGAAGTACGGCACGGAGAACACGGAAGGCTGATATTCCACCGCGTACCGTGCCGATGCGGACGAGCTCATGCTCTGGAGCGTCCACGACCACCCGGACGGCCGCAACCGGGCGCGGTCCGTGGCACAGGGCGGTGCGCAGTGTCGCGGCGGACTCCATGTCCACGGCGATGGCCCCGACCGCCCGCAGCGCGGCCCGCTCGGGGCCCCGTACGACGTGGTCGGAGCCGGTGAGCGGGCCCGTGTGGACGGTGCGGCCCGGCACCGCCCGGGCGAGCGCGGCGACCAGGACGCCCGTCCCGGTACAGGGCGTGGAGCCGTCGGCGTCCCGGGTCTCCTCGGCGACGACCAGGTCCCCGGGGTGCATCCCGGGGGCGAGCCCGGCGCAGAAGCCGGAGGCGATGACCGCGGCGTCGGGGATCCCGCCGGGCGCCAGGAGGCGCGCCACGGCCGCCTCGGCGGCCCGGGGGCCCATTCCGGTACGCAGGACCCGCACCGGGCCCGGGGCGCCCCTGCCGCTGCGCAGGGCCACCTGCTCGATGCCGAGCGCGCAGGCGACCAGCAGCGGCGTCACGGGGGTTCCCGGTCCGCGCGGATGGCCCATCAGGCCCCCTCCGCCAGGTCCGCACGGTCGGCGAACGGGTCGCCGTGGACGTAGCGCCCGAGTGCGGTGAGGGGGAAGACCTGGCGGTAGAGGTGGTAGTTGATCGAGAAGTCCCAGGGGAAGCCGGTGCCGGTGAAGTACGGCTCGTCCCAGGAGCCGTCGGCCTGCTGGGCCTCGGTCAGCCAGGTGACCCCGCGGGCGACGGAAGGGGTGTCGCGGCGGCCCGCGGCGAGCAGGGCGAGCAGCGCCCAGGCGGTCTGGGACGCGGTGGACTCGCCGTGCCCGATCCACTTCTCCTCCTGGTAGGAGCGCAGGTCCTCGCCCCAGCCGCCGTCGTCGTTCTGCACGGACTCCAGCCAGTCGACGGCCCGGCGGATCGCGGGGTGTCCGGCGGGCAGCCCGGCGGCGGTCAGGGCGGGCACCACCGACCCCGTGCCGTAGACGTAGTTGACGCCCCAGCGGCCGAACCAGGCCCCGCACGCCTCCTGTTCGGCCAGCAGCCACTCGATGCCCTGCCGGGTACGGGGGTGGTTCGCGAGCCCCTCGACGGCGAGCATCTCCACGACATGGCCGGTGACATCGGCCGACGGCGGGTCGATGACCTCGCCGAAGTCGCAGAACGGCAGGCGGTTGGGGAAGGCGCTGGTGTTGTCCGCGTCGAACGCGCCCCAGGCCCCGTTGCGGGACTGCATCCCGAGGTTCCAGCGGACCCCGCGGGCGATGGCGGCCTCCAGCCGGGCCGGGTCGGGGTGGCGCACCCGGCGCAGCGCCAGGACGACTTCGGCGGTGTCGTCGATGTCCGGGTAGTTGTCGTTGTGGAACTCGAACGCCCAGCCGCCGGGGGCGAGTTCGGGTTTCCGTACCGACCAGTCGCCGGGCCGGGTGATCTCCTCGTCCAGCATCCAGTCGGCGGCCTTCACCAGGGCCGGGTGGTCGGGCCGCAGTCCGGCGTCGGCCAGGGCGATGGTGGCCAGGCAGGTGTCCCAGACGGGCGACTGGCAGGCCTCGACCATCCGCGCCCCGTCCTCGCGATGGACGGCGAACCTGTCCAGCGAGGCCAGTCCGGCCCGCATCACCGGGTGGTCCAGGTCGTAGCCGAGCAGATGCAGGGCGATGATGGAGTAGACGGCCGGCGGCTGGATACCGCCCCAGCAGCCGTCGTTCTCCTGCCGCTCGATGATCCAGCGGGCCGCCGCGTTCATCGCGATCCGGCGCAGCGGGCGGGGAGCGACCTTGTGGTAGAGGTGCAGTCCCTTGTCGAGGCGCTGGAAGAGGCCGTCCCAACTGGCCGCCGGGGCGAGCTTCCTGGGCGGGTTGGGCCGGGCGGGGTCGGTGTGCAGCTCGTCCAGGGCGAAGGGTGCGGGCCGCACCGGGCGCTTCGCGGAGACGATGGTCAGGGGGACAATGGTCTGGCGGGCCCAGCAGCCGAAGTCATAGATGTTGAGCGGGACCCATGTGGGGAAGAACATGAGCTCGGGCGGGAGTTCGGGGAGGTCGTCCCACTTCCACCAGCCGAACAGGGCGAGCCAGATCCGGGTGAAGACCCGGGCGGCCGCGATGCCGCCCTGCTCCCTGATCCAGCCGGAGGCGCGCGCCATGTGCGGCTCGTCGGGGCGGTCCCCGGCCAGCCTGAGGGCGACGTACGCCTCGATGGTGGCGGAGAGGTCGGCGGGGCCGCCGTAGAAGGTGTTCCAGGTGCCGTCGCCGAGTTGTTCGCCCCGGATGAAGAGGGCGGCCGCCCGGGTGGTTGCGGGGTCCTGGATGCCGAGGAACTGGCGCAGGAGCAGGTCCTCGGCGTCCATGGTGACGTTGGTGGCGAGGTCGCCCTTCCACCAGCCCTGCTCGTCCTGTCTGCCGAGCAGGTGTTCCACGGAGCGTTCCGTGGCACGCCGCGCGGCGGCGAGCACGTCGTCCGCGGCGATGGTCGTGTCGGCCGGATGGGCGGCCGGGAGTGCCGACAGGCTGGCGGCCCCGGTCGGTCCGTCGGTCGTCGCTGTCATGAGCTTCCCCTTACGTGCAGTGGTTTCTCTGCTGTGCTGGGGTCTCCGTCGGCCGACGCCCAGGTCAGGGCGCCGGCCGGCGACTGCGAGTCATATGCGCGTGCTGATCATCTCTTGCGTACCACCACGAAGTCCGCGAGGGCGGTGAGCTGCTCCCGCACCCGGTGCGGCATGTCGACCGCGTGCAGGGCCTCGACGGCGATCGCGTGCTGACGACGGGCTTCCTGGGCGGTCCACTCACGGCCGCCCGCCTCCTCGATGAGCGCCGCGCGGGCGGCGAACTCCTCTTCGGAGAAGCTGTCGAAGTCGCTGCTCTTGGCGTCGGCGGCGAGCAGTTCGCCCAGCCGCTCGGAGGCCTCGCCGCCCGCGGCGAGCGCCGCGACGACGGGCAGGGACTTCTTGCGCTGGCGCAGATCGCTCCAGGTCTGCTTGCCCGTCGACTCCGGGTCGCCCCAGATGCCGAGCAGGTCGTCGACGGCCTGGAAGGCGAGGCCGAGGTGGTAGCCGTACGCCTCCAGGGTGTCGGCTGTGCGGTCGTCCGCTCCGCCGAGCACCGCGCCGATGGAGACCGCGCAGGCCAGCAGGGCGCCGGTCTTGTTGCCCTCCATCTCCAGGCACTCCTCGACGGTGACCCGCTCGCGGTGCTCGTAGGAGATGTCCTGGGCCTGCCCGTCGATGAGCTTGCGGGTGGCGGTGGTCAGGCGGCGCGCCGCGCGGCCCGCCTCTACCGTGCCGAGTTCCAGCAGCAGGTCGTAGGCGAGTGCGAAGAGCGCGTCGCCGACCAGGATCGCCTGGGCCGGGCCGTGCACCTTCCACACGGTGTCGCGGTGGCGGCGCTGCTCGTCGCCGTCCATCAGGTCGTCGTGCAGCAACGAGAAGTTGTGCACGAGTTCGACGGCCACCGCGCCGGGGACGCCGGCCTCGGCGGGGGCGCCCGCCGCTTCGGCGGACAGCAGGGCGAGGGCGGGGCGCACGGCCTTGCCGCCGTCGCCGTCCGAGGGGCGGCCCTCGGCGTCGATCCAGCCGAAGTGGTAGGCGGCGACGGTGTCCATGGGCGGCGCGAGCCGGTCCACGGCAGCCCGCAGCACCGGCGCTGACAGGGCTCGGCCGCGCTCCAGAAGCGCGGTGACGTCCGTGGTGTCGGCCACGGTGTCGAAAGCCGGATTCGCCGGGGTCACTGACTCTCCTCTTGTTCCGGTGGTACTGCTCATGCCGCCTCCTGCAGCGGATGTCCATGGGGGCGGCCGAGGTCCTGGAGGGCCGCGTCGGCGGCCGCGGTGCCGCTGCGCACTGCACCTTCCATGGTCGCGGGCCAGCCGGTGTCGGTCCAGGCCCCCGCCAGCTGGAGACCGGGTGCCCGGGTGCGGGGGCCGGGGCGCAGCCGCCCGACGCCCGGGGCGGGCGCGAAGGTGGCGGTGCGCTCCCGGGTGACGAAGAAGTCCCGGATGCCCGCGCCGTGGGCGGCCGGGAGCAACCGCTCCAGCTCGGGCAGATAGCGGGCGCGCAGGTCGGCGACGGGGAGGTCGATCTCGTCCTGGGCGGCGGACTGCGAGACGGCCAGATACTGCCCGGGGCCGACGAGTCCCGAGGAGTGGGTGCGGTCGAAGACCCACTGGACCGGGGAGCCGATGGCGGCGAAGAACGGCCGGCGCAGCACCTTGCGGTCGTAGACGACGTGCACGTTGAGGATGGGTGCGTAGGGGATGTCGAGCAGCAGGTCCGGCTCGTCCAGCGCGCCCTCGGGCAGCAGGTCGTGGGTCTCGGTCTGCGGGACGGCGAGGACGACGGTGTCGGCGGTGATCCGCTCCCCCGCCGTCTCGACGGTCCACCGGCCGTCCTCGGTGCGGGTCAGGGAGCCCACCTTGGCGCGCAGCTCCGTGCGGACGCCCGCGGTGTCCAGGGCCTTGCGGGCGAGGGTGTCGTGCAGCTCGCCGAGGGGGACGGTGGCCCAGCCGATGTCGGCGGCGCCGGGCTCGGAGAGCAGTCCGGTCTTGAAGACCTTGGCAGCGAGCGCCATGGAGGCGTCGGGGGCGGTGGCGTTGAGCGTGGCGACGCCGACGAGGTCCCAGAGCGCCTCGACGGCGCGCTGCGACTGGCCGTGCCGCCGGAGCCAGGTCGCGAAGTCGATGCGGTCGAGTTCGGGGTCGGCCGGGTCGAGGCGGCCGAGGGCGAGGGCCGCGCGGCCGACGGCCGCCTTCTCGGCGAGCGAGAGGTGGGGGTAGGCGGCGAGGCCGCCCGCCAGATGCAGCGGTACGGGCAGGGCGGTGCGGCGCAGCCGTCCCAGGCGCGGTCCCGCGGTCCGGCCGACGTCGAGCACGGGCACGTCCAGGCGGTCCTGGAGGGGGGCCAGCCGGGCGGCGTCGATCCGGTCGAGGAACCAGCGGTAGCCGGTGCAGCAGCGCAGGTAGACGTGCTGACCGTTGTCGACGGTGAGGTCGCCGCGCTGAAAGGAGAAGGCGAGGCCGCCGAGGCGGGGCCGCCCTTCGAGCAGGGTCACATCAAGACCGGCGTCGGCCAGGCGCAGGGCCGCCGTGATGCCGGCGAGGCCGCCGCCGACGACGACAGCGACGGGGCGCGGGAGGTCGTCGCTCATGCGGGCCCCTCTCGCCGGATCGTCGCAGTGCGGCGGGTCGCCGTCACGCAGATCGTCGCAGTCAGCGGCGCGTCGGGCCACCGGAGGGTGACCCAAGGCCCGGACCTGGGAGAACGCATCAGGCTCGCCCCCTGGCGGTCAGCTTCGAGATGTGGCGGGCGTCCAGTCCGGACAGGCCGCGCACCGCGACGTAGGCCTTCTCGTGGCCGGGCAGCGAGACCCGGCCGCGCAGGACGGCCTCGGGGTCGCGCTCGATCCGGTCGAGGAGGCGGCGGTAGATCCCGGCCATGGCGGCGACGCAGGCGCCGCTGCGACGGTCGAGCATCGGCAGCAGGCGGTAGCCCTCGGCGAACAGGGCGCGGGCGCGGCGGACCTCGAAGTGGACCAGGCCCGCGAAGTCGGAGCCGGGGGGCGGGGTGGCCCGGTGGAATCCGGCGGAGCAGCCGAACTTGGCCAGGTCGTCGGCGGGAAGGTAGGTGCGCCCGTTTCCGGCGTCCTCGCGGACGTCGCGCAGGATGTTGGTGAGCTGGAGGGCGAGGCCGAGGGTATCGGCGTACTCCGCGGCGCGCTCGGCCCCGCGGGCCCCAGGTTCCGTACCGAACACGCCGAGGCTCAGGCGGCCGATGGCGCCCGCGACACAGCGGCAGTACGTCCTGAGGTCGTCCCAGGTCTCGTAAGTCGCGCCCCGCACGTCCATCAGGACGCCGTCGATCAGCTCGTCGAGCCCTTCGAGCGGCAGCGGGAACCGGCGGGCGGCGTCGGTGAGCGCCACGGCCACCGGGTCGGTGTCGTCCTCGTCGACCGCGCCCTTCCGGACCCGGTCGAGCAGCTCGCGGGTGCTCTCCAGCCGGGTCCGCTTGGTCTCCGGGTCCAGTTCCCCGTCGCCGATGTCGTCGACCCGCCGGGAGAAGGCGTACAGCGCCGACATGGCCTGCCGCTTGTCGTACGGCAGCAGCCTGATGCCGTAGGCGAAGTTACGCGCCTGCTGTCCGGTGACAGCCTCGCAGTAACTGTATGCGGCCTGCACCGGCGGCGACATGTACGTCGTCTGTCCCTCCACGGTCCGGCTCACCTCTCTCCACGCGCTCTTCGCAAGACGGTTCCCACTTCGCGCAGCAGCCTGGGCTTGGTGGGCTTGGGCGGTCCGGGCAGTACGTCGAACCCGGCGGCCGAGATCGCGGCGAGCGCGGCGCGGCCGCCTCCGACGAATCCGGCGAGGAGCAGCTTGAGCCTGCCGTCGACGCTGCCCACCAGGGGGGTGCCCGCGTCCAGCAGCTCGCTCGCGCGCCGGGCCTCGTAGGCGATCAGGGCACGTACCGAAGCTCCGGCGGACGGCCGGCCCAGGTCGGATTCGGTGACGTGGAAGCGGTCCATGTCCTCGGCGGGCAGATAGATCCGGTCGCGTCCGAGGTCCTCGGCCACGTCCTGGAGGTGCTCGACGATCTGGAGCGCGGTGCACACGGCGTCGGAGCGGCGGATACGTTCCGGGCTCGCGGTGCCGGTGAGAGCGAGGACCAGGCGGCCGACCGGGTTCGCGGAGAGTTCGCAGTACGCGGCGAGCTCGGCGTAGGTCCCGTAGCGGCGGATCTTCTGGTCCTGCCGGTTGGCCTCGATCAGGCCGATGAAGGGTTCGGGGGTGAGCGCTCGGCGCCGCACGGTGGGGCGCAGGGCGCGGAGCAGGGGGTGGTGCGGTTCCTCGCCGGTGGTGGCGAAGACCCGGTGCAGATCGGCCTCGAAGGCGTCGAGCATGGCGAGCCGGTCGTCGCTCTGCTCCGGCTCCAGGCCCAGGTGGCGGGCGTCGGCGCCGCCGGGGGCGAGGTCGCCGTCGCCGATGTCGTCGACGAGCCGGGCGTAGCCGTAGACCGCCATCAGGTCGTCGCGCCAGGCGCGGGGCAGGAAGAAGGGCGCGACGGGGAAGTTCTCGTCCGCGGCCTTGCCCAGGGTGGCGTCACCGGTGCGCGCCTCGGGGGTGGAGGTCACTGCCGACCGCCCGGCGCGGGGACGGCGAAACCACGTCGGAGCTGGAGATCTTCCGTCATTGCCGTCACATCTCCCGTTCTACACTGCTGACCCAAAACATCCCTTTTCGGACACGCCGCTCGTGCTTCCGAGTGCACTGCGGCACAGCGGGCGAAGCGCCGGGGGCGGAACGCCCCACTTGCCATGAATCAGCACCGCTACAGCTTACGTTGTACAGCTCACAGAACCGCGCCCGGGTGGAACGCCTCGCGCCACGTCGCCGTCGTTCCATTCAACCTTCCCCGCGCACGGTCGAATTGACGTCATCCGCCGGGAGGAGATCGCCCCTGGGCCCTACTGCGGAGGGTTTCCCGGCGGCTCGCACCGCGTGGCCCCCGCCGGATCGGTCCGGCAGGGGCCACGGGAGGCGGAGGGCGGCTACTTGCCCGTTTCGCGCTCGTACGCCTTGAGGACTTCCTCGGTGGGCCCGTCCATCAGGAGTTCGCCCTTCTCCAGCCAGAGCGCCCGGTCGCAGGTGTCCCGGATCGACTTGTTGTTGTGGCTGACCAGGAAGACGGTGCCCGCCTCCTTGCGGAGCTCGCGGATGCGTGCCTCGGAGCGGACCCGGAACTTGCGGTCGCCGGTGGCCAGCGCCTCGTCGATCATGAGGACGTCGTGGTTCTTGGCAGCGGCGATGGAGAAACGAAGGCGCGCCGCCATACCGGAGGAGTACGTCCGCATCGGCAGGGTGATGAAGTCGCCCTTCTCGTTGATCCCGGAGAAGTCCACGATCTCCTGGTAGCGCTCGCGGATCTCGTCCCGGCTCATGCCCATGGCCAGACCGCCGAGGACGACGTTGCGCTCGCCGGTCAGATCGCTCATCAGCGCCGCGTTCACGCCGAGCAGCGAGGGCTGGCCGTCGGTGTACACCTGGCCGGACTCGGTCGGCAGCAGACCGGCGATGGCCCGCAGCAGCGTCGACTTGCCGGAGCCGTTGGTGCCGATGAGGCCGATGGCCTCGCCGCGGTAGGCGGTGAAGGAGACACCGCGCACGGCGTGCACCTTCCTGACCCCGCGCGGCTCGCCCTTGCCCCGCCGCATCATGCGGCTCAGCGCCGCGGTGGCACTGCCCCGGCCGCCGCCCGTGCCGTTGACCCGGTACACGATGTGCACGTCGTCGGCGATCACCGTGGGAATGCGCCCCTGTGCGTTGTTCTCAGCCACGGCCGTACCGTTCCTCTGCCTTCCAGAAGTACACGAATCCCACGACGCCCAGCAGCACGGCCCAGCCCAGGCCGACGGCCCAGACGTGGTCCGGCAGGTTCTCGGAGCCGTATCCGTCGATCATCGCGAAGCGGACCAGGTCCATGTAGACCGCCGCCGGGTTGTACTGGAGCACGTCGGCGATCCAGGCCGGCTTGTCCTTGAGCATGACCGGGATGGAGAACATGACGCCCGAGGCGTACATCCAGGTCCGCATGACGAACGGCATCAGCTGCGCGAGGTCGGGGGTCTTGGCGCCGAGCCGCGCCATGACGAGGGCCAGGCCGGTGTTGAAGAAGAACTGGAGGATCAGGGCGGGAATCACCAGGAGCCAGGACAGCGAGGGGTAGCTGCCGAAGATGACGGCGACCGCGACCAGCACGATCATCGAGAACAGCAGTTGCTGGAGCTGCTGGAGCGAGAACGAGATGGGCAGCGAGGCCCGGGGGAAGTGGAGGGCCCGGACCAGTCCGAGATTCCCGGAGATCGACCGGACCCCCGCCATCACGGAGCTCTGGGTGAAGGTGAAGACGAAGACGCCGGTGACCAGGAACGGCACGAAGACGTCGTGGGGAATCCCCTCCCTGGTCCCCAGGATCAGCCCGAAGATCAGGTAATAGACACAGGCGTTCAGCAGCGGCGTGACCACTTGCCACAGCTGGCCCAGTTTGGCCTGGCTGTACTGCGCGGTCAGCTTCGCCCGGGAGAAGGCCAGGATGAAGTGGCGTCGGCCCCAGAGCTGTCTCATGTATTCGAACAGCCCGGGCCTGGCGCCGCTCACGGTCAGGCCGTGCTTGGCGGCCAGCTGGGCGGCGCTCAGGCCCTCGTCGGCGGACGGTGGGGTGCCGAGGGCTACCCCACCGTCGTGGGTCGTGTCACTCACAAGTTGAAACTCTCGTCTTCACGCGCAGCCAGTCGCGGGCGCGGCTCAGGCGGACAGGTTCCGGAAAGAAAATACGCCTCATGCTCTCAGAGGAAAGCCTCTCAGATGACCGGAGGTCGGCCCAGCCTCGTCAGCCGCCACACCGTACGCCACTTCATCGGGCGGCGGGGTCCGCAGGGCGTCGACCAGCCTTCCCGGAAACCACCGGACCAGGCCCGCAGTGCGGGCAACGACGGGCGTCTGACCAGGGTCAGCAGCAGCCAGACCCCCACATAGAGGGGAACCAGCGGGGCGGGGAGGTTGCGGCGGGCGAGCCAGACCCGGTTGCGGGCCACCATGCGGTGGTAGACCGCGTGCCGGGAGGGCGCGGTGGTGGGGTGGTTCAGCACCATGTCCGCGCGGTAGTCGATCATCCAGCCCGCGTCCAGCGCCCGCCAGGCCAGGTCCGTCTCCTCGTGCGCGTAGAAGAACTCCTCCGGCAGCGGGCCGACCTCGGCGATGACCTTGGTCCGTACGGCGTTGGCGCCGCCCAGGAAGGTCGTCACGCGCGAGGAGCGCATCGGGTCGGCCGCCCGCAGCCGGGGTACGTGGCGGCGCTGGGTGACGCCGGTGTGCGGGTCCGCGATCCGGAAGGTGATGATGCCGAGCTCCGGGTCCGCCTCGAACGCCCGGCGGCACAGCTCGGCGGTGTCCCGGTTCGGGAGCAGCCCGTCGTCGTCCAGGAAGAGCAGGGCGTCCACGTCGGCCCCGCACGGCCCGAACGCCTCGATGCCGACGTTGCGGCCGCCGGGGATGCCGAGGTTCTCCGGCAGCTCCACGATGCGCACCCCGGCCGGGAGATCCGGGACCGGGGCACCGTTGCCGACGACCACGACCTCGATCCGGTCACCGTGCTGGGCGGTGACCGAATCGAGGAGGGCGCGGAGCTCGTCGGGGCGGTTGCCCATGGTGATGATCACCGCGCCCAGTTTCATGGCAGACGTCACTTCAGCCTGCTGGACGCCAGGACGGAGACCAGGTGCAGCAGGGTCTGGAGCAGTGCGATACCGGCCAGGACGGCCGTGGCCAGGCGGGTGTAGAAGAGGTCGCCCCCGATGGTGTCCAGGATCGCCACCAGCAGGATCAGCAGCGAGGCCTCGATCCCGAGGATCAGCCGGTGGAACTTGAGCGCTCCGGCGGCCCGGCGGGCCAGGGCCATGCCGGAGGAACGCGGCTCGGATGCCGCCTCCTTGACGGGCGGCAGCCCGCCCTGGTGACGGGCCACGCCGACCAGGTCCGTCTCGGCCTTGATCAGGATCGCGCCGAGGGCGGCGAGGGTTCCGAGGAACGCCCAGAGCCAGTCGATCCGGCCCTCGCCCCAGATGTCGGCGGCGCGCAGGCCGAGGCCGACCAGCACCGCCGCGTCGCACAGGTAGGCGGCGACCCGGTCCAGATAGACGCCGCTGAGCGAGTACTGCTGCTTCCAGCGGGCGAGCTCGCCGTCCACGCAGTCGAACAGGAGGTAGAGCTGGACCATGAGCACGCCGAGCAGGGCGCCGGGGATGCCCGGCACCAGGAGCGCCGGGGCGGCGAGCGCACCGGCGAGCGTCATCACGTACGTGACCTGGTTGGGCGTGACGCGCGTGTTCACCAGGTAGCGGTCCACGCGCAGGGAGACCTCACGCATGTACATGCGCCCGGCCCAGTGCTCGCCGCTGCGCCGGTCCTTGACCCCCGGCGGGTGAACGACCGGACGGAGTTCAGCTACTGATGGTCTTGGCATAGTCGGCGTACGCGTCCCTGATCTGGTCGGTGGACAGGTTGAGGTGCTCCAGGACCGTGAAGCGTCCCGGGCGCGTCTGCGGCGCGTAGTCGACGGCCTTGACGAATTCGTCGACGCTGAAGCCGATCTCCTCCGGCAGGACCGGCAGACCGTGCCGGCGCAGTATCGACGCCATCAGGAGGGACTCCTGACGGGCGCCGCGCAGATGCATGGCGAAGCAGGCGCCGAGGCCGACCTGTTCGCCGTGGCTGGCCGCGCGCTGCGGGTAGAGCAGGTCGAAGGCGTGGTTGATCTCGTGGCAGGCGCCGGACGCCGGGCGCGAGTCGCCCGCGACCGACATCGAGATACCGGTGAGCACGAGCCCCTCGGCCAGCACCTTCAGGAAGGCGTCGTCGCCGACCCCGCCGGGGTGGCGCAGCACGGCCTCACCGGCCTGGCGGGCCATCGCGGCCGCCAGGCCGTCGATCTCCTCGCCGTTGACCTCGTGGGCCAGCTCCCAGTCGGCGACGCAGGAGATGTTCGAGATCGCGTCGCCGATGCCGGAGCGGACGTACCGGGCGGGCGCCGCACGGATGACGTCGAGGTCGATGACCACGGCGATCGGGGTGGGGACCCCGTAGGACCCTCGCCCGTTGTCGTTGTCCAGCGTGGCGACCGGGGAGCACAGGCCGTCGTGCGAGAGGTTCGTCGCGACGGCGACCATGGGCAGCCCGACCCGCGCCGCGGCGTACTTCGTCACGTCGATGATCTTGCCGCCGCCGAGGCCGACGACGGCGTCGTACCGGTTGCCCTTGATGCCGTCGGCGAGCTTCACCGCGGAGTCGATCGTGCCGTCGGAGACCGGATACCAGTCGGCACCCGGCAGGACCGGGGCGAGCCTCTCCCGCAGGGCGCGCCCGGAGCCGTCGCTGATCGCGATGGCGAGCTTGCCCGAGGAGGAGATCCGCTGATCGGCCAGCAGACCCGCCAGATCGTCCATGGCGCCGCGCCGGATGTCGACGACGACCGGGGACGGAATGAGCCGGGTCAGTACTGGCACGCGATCTCCCGGCCCTTGGCGAGGTCGTCGTGGTTGTCGATCTCGACCCAGGTCACGGTGCCGATGGGGGCCACGTCGACGGTGAAGCCGCGGTTCACGAGCTCCTGGTAGCCGTCCTCGTAGTAGAGGTCGGGGTCGCGCTCGAAGGTGGTCTTCAGCGCGTCGGCGAGCTCCTCGGCGGCCTCGGGCTCGATGAGGGTGACGCCGATGTACTCACCGGTGGCGGTGGCCGGGTCCATCAGCTTGGTGATGCGCTGGACGCCCTTGCCCTCCTCGGTGATGACCTTCATCTCCTCGTCGGCGAGGTTCTTCTCGGTGTCGAGCGCGAGGATGATCTTCTGGCCCTCGCCCCGGGCGTCCAGGAGGGTCTTCTCGACGGAGACCGGGTGGACGGTGTCGCCGTTGGCGAGGATCACACCGCGCTTGATGACGTCACGGGCGCACCACAGGGAGTAGGCGTTGTTCCACTCCTCGGCCTTGTCGTTGTCGATCAGCGTGAGGGTCAGGCCGTACGTGGCCTCCAGCTCGGCCTTGCGCGCGTAGACGGCCTCCTTGCGGTAGCCGACGACGATCGCGACCTCGGTGAGTCCGACCTCCGCGAAGTTGGCGAGCGTGAGGTCGAGGACGGTCTTGTCGCCGTCGACAGGGACGAGCGCCTTGGGGAGCGTGTCCGTGTAGGGGCGCAGACGTCGTCCTGCACCGGCTGCCAGTACGAGGCCGATCATGCGAGTTCTCCTTCGTCGTGTACGGCGGGGGCCGAGGAGGACACCCAGAAGCGGATGGACTCCACGAGCACCACCAGAGCCACGGCGACCGCGAGCGCGGTCAGGGCCGTGGTGAAACCTGAGGTGTGGGTGAGTGCGGCGGCGAGGACGGCCACCAGCGCGGTACGGCCCTCGTGTCCACCGATCGTCCGCGCCAGCCACTGGGGCGGCGCGCCGGTGCCTCCGCGAATGCGGTACACCGTGTCGTAGTGATGGTAGGCGACGGCCGAGACGAGCCCGAAGGCCGCCGGAACGGCGTGGGGGACGTCGCTGCGGGCCGCCAGCACCAGGATCGTGACGTACTCCGCGGCCCGGAAGAGGGGCGGCACCAGCCAGTCCAGCGCACCCGTGAGCGGGCGGGCGACGGCGAGGCCGGAGAGCAGGACGTACACCGCGGCGGCGGCGACCGTGAGCCAACTGCCGTACGGGAGGAAGAAGGCCCCGCCGACCATCACGAGGGTGCCGAGCAGGGCGAAGGCCGGGGCCGTGAACGCACCCCGGAGTCCGGGGGCGACCGAGGCGACGGCCTGGGCCAGGGGCCCGGAGTCGGCGAGGTCCGCGAGGGCCTGCGCGGCGCGGTCGGTGCGGCCGGCCCGGCGGGTCAGCGAGCGCAGCAGGCGGCCCGCCGTGGTGTAGCAGGCGGCCAGGCCGCAGCCGACGAGCAGGGCGTAGAAGACGATGCGCGGGGTGGTGAGCGCGGTGAGCACCGCGATCATGGCCCAGCGCTCACCGATCGGCAGCACGATCATCCGGCGTACCCAGACCGTCCAGCCGACGCTGTCGAGCCTGCCGGAGAGGGCGGCGGTGGGGCTGGTGTTGGCGACCGCGTCGTGGTTGGCCTCGTTGAAGGAGAAGTCCACGACGTGGCGGCAGGCCTGGAGGACCATGGCGCCGAGTGCCAGGACCCAGACGTCATCGCCGCCGCGTACGGCGCCGATGGCGAGGCCCGCGTAGTACGCGTACTCCTTGGCCCGGTCGAAGGTGGCGTCCAGCCAGGCGCCCATCGTGGAGTACTGGAGCGAGTAGCGGGCGAGCTGCCCGTCGGTGCAGTCCAGCACGAAGGAGACCAGGAGCAGGAGTCCGGCGGCGATGTAGCCGCCCCGGGTGCCGGTCGCCGCGCTGCCCGCCGCGATGAGCGCGGTGATCAGCGAGGCGGTGGTGACCTGGTTCGGGGTGAGGCCCCGGCGGGCGCACCAGCGGGCGATGTAGCGGGAGTAGGGGCTGATGCAGAAGGTGGTGAAGAACCCGTCGTGGGCCTTGACCGCGCCGCGCAGCCGTACCGCCTCGTCGTCGACCGCGTCGCGGGCCGTCTCGGCGACCGCCCGCTGTCGGGCGTCGGTGGGGACGGCGGCGGTGAGCGAGCCGAGTTCGGGGCGCTTGACGGCGACGCCCTCGGCGTCCAGGGCGACGGCGATGCGGCCGGGGACGGTGCGGTCCTCGGGCGCGGGGTCGGCGTCCGGTTCGACGACGGGGGCGCCCGCACCGACGGCGGCGGTGGTGCGGTGCAGCGCGCGCAGCAGGGCGCCGCGCGCCTCCGGCTGGGCGGTGAGCGCACCGGGGACGGCGGCGGCGGGGAAGCGGGGGTCGGTCAGGCCGAGCCGCAGTGCGTGCACGTGGCCCACGAAGCGGGGGTCGACGAGCGCGACGCGGCGGCCCGCCGGGACAGCGGCGAGGAGGGCTGCGGCGTCACCTGCGTCGACGGCGGTCTGCACGTCGAAGCCCAGGGACCGCAGATCGTCCGCGAGCGACGATCCGGGTACCGGCGCACCGGTGAGGATGGCGGTCGACAGACGAACTCACTCCTTGGCACTGACGGGGGACGACACACGGCGGCACGGCCACGGGGCCGGCCTGCGGTATGTCGGCTGAGGCTATCGGATGAACGGAAGGCCGAGTTCACCACCCGTTCGCGCACTGTTCGGGTGGGCCTGATCGGGCCGGGGGCCGTTCGCGATCATCATCATGGATCGGTGCCCGGCCGACAAACCGCGAGCCGGCGGCCGGGAGAGGGACAGCACTTAGGCTGGCGGCCATGACATGGCTGATCACAGGCGGGGCGGGATACATCGGGGCGCACGTGGCGCGGGCCTTCGTCGCGGCGGGAGAGCGGGTCGTGGTGCTCGACGACCGCTCCACGGGCGTCGTGGACCGGCTGCCGGAGGCCGTCACGCTGGTGGAGGGCTCGGCCTCCGACCGGGCGCTGCTGGACCGGGTGCTGTCCGCACACGCGGTGAGCGGTGTGGTGCATCTCGCCGCGAAGAAGCAGGTCGGCGAGTCCGTGGAGAAGCCGCTGCTGTACTACCGGGAGAACGTCGCGGGACTGGCCGTCCTGCTGGAAGCCGTGGTCGCGGCGGGCGTGCGGCGCTTCCTCTTCTCCTCCTCGGCGGCCGTCTACGGCGTACCGGACGCGGAACTCATCACCGAGGAGACGCCCTGCCGCCCGATCAACCCGTACGGCGAGACCAAGCTCGCCGGTGAGTGGCTGGTGCGGGCGACCGGGAAGGCCCACGGGATCTCGACCGCCTGTCTGCGGTACTTCAACGTGGCGGGTGCGGCGGCTCCCGAGCTGGCGGACACCGGGGTCTTCAACATCGTTCCGATGATGTTCGAGCGGCTGACGCGCGGTGAGGCCCCGCGGATCTTCGGCGACGACTACGCGACGCCGGACGGCACCTGTGTCCGTGACTACGTTCACGTCACCGACCTGGCCGAGGCCCATCTCGCGGTCGCCCGGCGACTCGGCGGGCGGGGCGGCGACCTGACGGTGAACGTCGGCCGGGGCGAGGGTGTCTCGGTACGGGAGCTGGCCGAGGTGATCGGCGAGGTGACCGGGCTCGGGCCGGAGCCGGTGGTCGAGGCGCGTCGCCCGGGTGACGCGCCGAAGGCGGTGGCGTCGGCCGCGCGGATCACCGAGGAGCTGGGCTGGACGGCTCGGCGAAGCGTGCGCGAGATGGTGGAGTCGGCCTGGGAGGGCTGGTGCCTGCGTCACCCGGAGGCACGCTCCGGGCAGCCTCGGTGAGCGGTCCGGGGCACACGTCCGAACCGCCGCCAGCGATCATCCCAGCGCCCTGACCTGCGGAACGTTTCCGCAGGTCAGAGCATATGACAACGGTGTTCAGTACCGTGTTGCCGGATACCCCCCACCCGTAGTTCACTGGCCACGTCGGGCGGTTCGCCCCGGCGTTGTCGTACGGACCTGGAGGGGTATCCCATGGGGGCTGGCCACGATCACGGGCATACGCACGGGGGACCGCCCCCGACGGGGACCGCGGCCGCCGCGTACCGGGGCAGGCTGCGGATCGCCCTCACCATCACGCTGAGCGTGATGGTCATGGAGATCGTCGGCGGTCTGCTGTCGAACTCGCTCGCCCTGATCGCGGACGCGGCCCATATGGCCACCGACGCCCTGGGGCTGGGGATGGCCCTGCTCGCCATCCACTTCGCGAACAAGCCGGCCGGTCCGAACCGCACCTTCGGTTTCGCCCGCGCCGAGATCCTGGCGGCACTGGCCAACTGTCTCCTGCTGCTCGGCGTCGGCGGCTTCCTGCTCTTCGAGGCGGTGGACCGCTTCATCACGCCGGCCGAGACGAAGGGCGGACTCGCCATCGCGTTCGCCGCGGTCGGCCTGGTGGCCAACATCGTCTCGCTCTCCCTGCTGGCGCGCGGGCAGCAGGAGAGCCTGAACGTGCGGGGCGCCTATCTGGAGGTGCTGGCCGACACTCTGGGCTCGCTGGCCGTGATCATCTCGGCGGGCGTCATCATGGGCACCGGCTGGCAGGCCGCCGACCCGATCGCCTCGCTGGTGATCGGCCTGATGATCGTGCCCCGGACCGTGAAGCTGCTGCGGGAGACCCTGAACGTGCTGCTGGAGGCGGCACCCAAGGGCGTGGACATGGCGGAGGTGCGGGAGCACATCACGGAGCTGCCCGGGGTCATCGACGTCCACGATCTGCACGCCTGGACGATCACCTCGGGGATGCCGGTGCTCTCCGCGCATGTGGTGGTGCACCAGGAGATGCTCGACTCGATAGGGCACGAGAAGCTCCTGCACGAGCTCCAGGGCTGCCTGGGCGACCACTTCGACGTGGAGCACTGCACGTTCCAGCTGGAGCCGAGCGGCCACGCGGAGCACGAGGCCAGGCTCTGCCACTGAGGCGGGAACGGGAGCGGTGCTAGGGTCAGTTCGTTGAGACGTTCGAGTCTCACGGTGGATGGCATCCGGGAACAACGGGACTCTTCGCGAAGGAAGCCGGCGAAGACCCTCCGAGAGGAGCTGAGGTTGATGACGGTCGCGGCGACGCCTGCCAGGCGCGGCAATCGGTCCTTCCTCATCTCCCGGGTTTCCGGCTAGGTCCCTCTTCTCGGATCGGGCCGGAGCCCTCGCACTCAAGGGTTCCCACGTTGACCGACCACACGGACGACGTCTCACGCACCGAGGCGTTCTTCACCCTGCACCACCGTCTCCCCCGGCAGAGCCCCGGCTCCGACGCCACCACGCGTCGGCTGCTCGCTCTGGCCGGCTCGCTGCCCGACCGTCCGCGCGTCCTCGACCTGGGCTGCGGTCCGGGCCGTGCCGCTCTGCTGCTCGCCGCCGAGGCGGGCGCCGAGGTGACCGCGGTCGACCTGCACCAGCCGTTCCTGGACGAGCTGCGCGAGGCGGCCGGGGCCCAGGGCCTCGGCGGCCGCATCCGCACCGTCCGGGCGGACATGGGCGATCTCACCGGTCCCGCGTTGCCGGAGGGGTCATTCGACCTGATCTGGGCCGAGGGCTCGGCGTACTGCATCGGGTTCGACACCGCCGTACGCGACTGGCGGCGCCTGCTGGCCCCGGGCGGCACGATGATGATCTCCGAGTGCGTCTGGACCACGGACGCCCCGTCGGCCGGGGCGCGCGCCTTCTGGGACCGCCACGGTGCCCTGCGCTCCCTGCCGGCGACGACCGCGGCGGCCGTCGCCGCGGGCTGCACGGTCTCCGCCGTGCTGGTCCAGCCCGACAGCGACTGGGACGAGTACTACGTCCCGCTCGCCGAGCGGGTCGAGAGCGCCGATCCGTCGGCTCCCGGTATGGAGTGGGCGCTCGCGGCCACCCGTGAGGAGCTGGCGGTGCGGCGCGAGCACGGCACGGAGTACGGCTACGCCGCGTACGTCCTGCGGCCCGCCGACCCCCGGTGGGTCACCCGCCCGGAGGCGGCGGGCGAGCACGAGGCCGTGCACGCGGTCAACGCGGCTGCGTTCCCGACCCCGGACGAGGCCGATCTCGTGGACGCGCTGCGTGCGGACCCCGAGGCGTGGCTGCCGGATCTCGGTTACGTCGCCGAGGCCCCGGACGGGTCCCTCGCGGCGTACGCGCTGCTGACCCGCTGCCGGGTCGGCGACGCCCCGGCGCTCGCGCTGGCCCCGGTGGCCGCCTCCCCCGCGTTCCAGCGGCAGGGGGCCGGGCAGGCCGTGGTGCGGGCGGTGCTGGATGCCGCCCGGGTCCGCGGTGAGGCGCTGGTGCTGGTGCTCGGTCACCCCGAGTACTACCCGCGCTTCGGATTCGTCCCGGCGTCGCGCTACGGGATCCGCGCCGGGTTCGAGGTTCCGGACGAGGCGATGATGGCGCTGGTGCTGGACGGTTCCGTCCCGGTTCCGGCGGGCGTGATCCGCTGTCCGGCAGCCTTCGGGGTCTGACGCCCCGTCCGTCCCGCCGCGCTCGCAGGGCGCGGCGGGGCGGACATGCCCGGAGCCGAAGTACGGACAAGCGGCTTTTGTACGGCAGACTTGACCGGACTCCAGGGGCCCGGCGCACGAGGCCGGGGACCAAAGCGAAGGATGGGTATGCCGACCACACCAGCCACCGCGACGCACAGCTCGTCGAACGGCACCGCAGAAGCGATCATGCTCGAACTGGTCGACGAGAACGGCACCACCATCGGCACGGCGGAGAAGCTGGCGGCCCACCAGGCCCCCGGGCAGCTGCACCGCGCGTTCTCCGTGTTCCTCTTCGACGAGCAGGGGCGGCTGCTGCTCCAGCGCCGGGCGCTCGGCAAGTACCACTCCCCCGGTGTCTGGTCGAACACCTGCTGCGGACACCCGTATCCGGGCGAGTCCCCGTTCGCGGCCGCCGCCCGGCGTACGTACGAGGAGCTGGGCCTGTCGCCGTCGTTGCTGGCCGAGGCGGGCACCGTCCGCTACAACCACCCGGACCCCGCGTCGGGCCTGGTGGAGCAGGAGTTCAACCACCTTTTCGTGGGACTGGCGCAGGAGCAGCTGAAGCCGGACCCCGAGGAGGTCGGCGAGACGGCCTTCGTCACGGCGTCGGAGCTGGAGAAGCGCCACGCAGAGGGCCCGTTCTCGGCGTGGTTCATGACGGTGCTGGATGCGGCCCGGCCGGCGATCCGCGAGCTGACGGGGCCTTCGGCGGGCTGGTGAACGCGGCGGGCGCTCGGCTGCCGGGCCGCGTGCGGGCGGTCAGAGCTGCGTCTTCAACGGCAGCGCCGCCCAGATGATCTTCCCGCCGCTCGCCGTGTGCTCGACGTCGCAGGTGCCGCCCGCCTCCGCGGTGACGACCTTGACCAGCAGCAGCCCCCGGCCGCCGGTCTGGGCGCAGTCGGTCTCCAGGGCGGTCGGGCGGTAGGGGTGGTTGTCCTCGACCGACACTCTGACCCAGTCGGCGGCGATGGCCACCTCGACGGCCAGCTCGGGCGAGAGCAGCGCCGCGTGCTTGACGGCGTTGGTGACGAGCTCCGAGACGATCAGCAGCAGCCCCTGGAGGATGTCGTCCTCGATCGGCACGCCCTGACGCCCGAGGAGATCGCGTACGGCGTGCCGGGCGCGGGGGACGGAGGCGTCCACGGCGGGGGCGGTGAAGCGCCACACCCCCTCGTACGACACGGGGTCGGCGGGGACACTCCCGAGGCTCTCCATCGTCCGGCACCAGCTCTCACTCGCACTGCACTGACCGTCGAGTAAAGAGTGTTGGGAACGGCTTGGTCCGCACCGTGCCACTGATCGGAAGTAGCCAGGTATCGGCGCTATTTGACCAAAGGCGCACGCCCTTGCCGGTCGGCGGACTACTTCTGTTCTTCTTCTGGTGCCTCGCTCGGCTCGGCCGGGGCCGGGGCACTTTCATCCAGCCGCTCCGACACCAGGCTGACGATGCGTCGGCCGCCGATGCCGATGGCGATCAGGCCGAGCCCGTCGAACAGCAGGGCCAGTGAGAAGAAGAAGCCCAGGACATACAGACTGCTGTGCGGCCAGTCGAAGAGCACCAGCAGGCCCAGCAGCAGCCCGAAGGCGCCCTGGAACAGCGTCCACCCCATCTGGGGGCCGCGCACCACGACACTGCCGACCAGCCGGAAGACCCCGCCGGTCAGGAAGAGCAGGGCGGCGAACATGGTCAGCGCCTCGGCCGTGCCCTCGGGGTGCTTGATGACGACGACACCCGCGGCGATGTTGAGGGCCGCGACCACGACGCCCAGCCAGAAGTAGTTCGTGCCACGCGACTCGATCGCGTGCAGCAGCCCGACCAGACCGCCGAGGAGCAGCAGCCAGCCGAAGAGCAGCATCGAGGTGAGGGTGGCGACACCGGTGTAGATCAGGCCGATGATGCCCGCGATGACCAGCAGTGCGCCGAGCAGCGCGAGCCAGCCGAAACTGCGGCTGAGCTTCCTGCCCTCGGTGGTGGGTCCGTTCATCGACGGCTCCTTACGGTGCGTGTCCGCTTCACGACCCCTTCTTGATCATAGGTTCGAACCGTACGGATAGCATCCGGCGCATGGACCGTACGGAACCCCGCCTGATCCCGTCCGTCGACCACGGGATCGCCACCCTGGTGATCACCCATCCCGCCAAGCGCAACGCGATGACCGCCGCGATGTGGCGGAGCCTGCCGGAGCTACTGGAGCGGCTGGCGGCCGACCCGGCGGTCCGGGTGCTGGTGCTGACCGGAGCCGGGGACACCTTCTGCGCCGGGGCGGACATCTCCACGCTCCGGGAGAGCGCGGACGAGGCCCGAGGGCTGGCGGTGGCGGCCGAGGAGGCGCTCGCCGCGTTCCCCCGGCCGACGCTGGCGGCGGTGCGCGGGTACTGCGTGGGCGGCGGCAGCCAGCTCGCGGCCGCCTGCGATCTGCGGTTCGCGGAGGAGGGCGCCTCCTTCGGTGTCACCCCGGCCAAGCTCGGCATCGTCTACGCCTCCTCGTCCACCCGGCGGCTGGTCTCCCTCGTCGGACCGGCCACGGCGAAGCATCTGCTGTTCTCCGGTGAGCTGATCGGCACGGAACGGGCCCTGCGCACCGGGCTGGTCGACGAGGTGCTGCCGCCGGGCGGCCTGGACAAGCGAGTCGAGGAGTACGTACGGGTGCTGGCGTCCCGGTCTCAGCTGACGCAGGCCGCGGCGAAGGAGTTCGCCGCGGGCCGGACCGACCGGGACGCGTACTGGGCCGGTGAGGCGCGCGGCAGCGGCGACACCGGCGAGGGCGTCGCCGCGTTCCTGGAACGGCGCGCTCCGCGGTTCACCTACACCACGAAACCCACCGGGTGAGGCGGTGCCGCGGGGCGCAGGAGACGCCGAAGGCGCGGGATGCCCGCCGTCGCGGGCAGCTGCGACATCTTGACGCCTCCCCCGGGTTCCCTGGCGTACCGACCAGTCGGTAACGTGCGGGCATGACCACTCTTCCGGCCCGCGCGGGACGCCGCTGCCACAACGCCGTCAACCCGCTGCATTCGTGCATCTTCTTCTCCCCCGACCTCGGAGCGGAGCTCGGGAAGATCGGCATCGAGGACCCGAGCGCCGCCTACTTCGCGACCCGGGCCGCCGCGCTCGGCGCGGTGGGGGCGGGCACCGTCACCGCCACGTTCTACAACTTCAACCCCTCTCTCGTGGCCCGCCATGTGCCCGCCGTCTGGCAGACCGCCCCGCCCGAGCAGGTGCTCGGGGCCCGGCTCCGGGCGGCGGACTCGACGCTGCGGCGGCTGCTCGGCGAGGAGGCCGTCGCCTCCGACGAGATGGCCGAGGCGGCCCGGCTCGCCCTGCGCGCCACCGAGGCCTGCACCCCGCACGCCCGCCCGCTGTACGCCGCGCACGCGGAGCTGCCGGTGCCCGAGGAACCGCACCTGGCGTTCTGGCACGCGGCGACCCTGCTGCGCGAGCACCGCGGCGACGCCCACCTCGCGGCCCTTCTCGCCGCCGGACTGGACCCCCTCGAATCGCTCGTCAGCCACACGGCGACCGGCAAGGGCATGGCGCCCCGCTGGATCCTGGCCTCCCGGGGCTGGCGCCGCAGCGACTGGGATGCGGCCTCTGACCGGCTGCGGGAGCGGGGGCTGCTCGACGGCGGCGACGACCTCGCGCTGACCGAGGCGGGCACGGCGCTGCGCGCGGAGGTCGAGGAGGCGACGGACCGGATGGACACCGCCCCGTACGAGCACCTGGGCGCCGACGGCGTGGAGCGGCTCACCGAACTGGGGCGCGGATTCCTGTTCACGGCGGCCGCGGCGGGCGCCTTCCCGGCCTCGGCGACCGGCCGGGGCTGACCCACGACACCCCCCGGCACGGCCCGGGACCCTCGCACACGGTGCCGGGGCTCCCGGGCGTGTTGCCCGAGGTCGCGCGACACGGCCCCCGGCCACCCGGCACAATGCAGGCCGGGGGGATGCTCCCCCGGCAAGCAAGAACGTGCTCATCGCACCGCGAGCACGGCCAGCACAGCCAGTACGAGAAGGCGAGTCGGGAAAACCGTGACGACGTCCATCGAAGGCAGGATCGCCGAGGAGCTCGGCGTACGGGAGCGACAGGTCAGGGCGGCGGTCGAGCTGCTCGACGGCGGGTCGACCGTGCCGTTCATCGCGCGCTACCGCAAGGAGGCGACCGAGTCCCTCGACGATGCGCAGCTGCGCACGCTGGAGGAGCGGCTGCGCTATCTGCGGGAGCTGGAGGAGCGGCGTACGGCGATCCTCGATTCCGTACGCGAACAGGGCAAGCTCGACGCGGCGCTGGAGGCGAGCATCCGGGCCGCCGAGACGAAGGCGCGTCTGGAGGACATCTATCTGCCGTTCAAGCCGAAGCGGCGGACGAAGGCGCAGATCGCCCGGGAGGCCGGGCTCGAACCGCTGGCGGACGGCCTGCTCGGCGATCCGTCGGCCGATCCGCTCGCGGCGGCCGCCGCGTTCGTGGACGGCGAGAAGGGTGTGGCGGACGCCGGGGCCGCGCTGGACGGCGCGCGGGCGATCCTCACCGAGCGGTTCTCCGAGGACGCCGACCTCACCGGTGAGCTGCGGGAACGCATGTGGACCCGGGGCCGGTTGGCGGCGAAGGTCCGTGAGGGTCAAGAAGAGGCGGGCGCGAAGTTCGCCGACTACTTCGACTTCGCCGAGCCGTTCACCGCGCTGCCCTCGCACCGGGTGCTCGCGCTGCTGCGCGGCGAGAAGGAGAACGTGCTCGATCTGGTCCTTGAGCCGGAGGAGCCGGAGGCCGCCGAGCGGCCGGGGCCCTCGGCGTACGAGAACATGATCGCCCGCCGCTTCGGGGTGGCCGACCGGGGCCGACCCGGTGACAAGTGGCTCGGCGAAACGGTGCGTTGGGCGTGGCGGACCCGGATTCAGGTGCACCTCGGCATCGATCTGCGACTGCGGCTGCGTACGGCGGCGGAGGACGAGGCGGTACGGGTCTTCGCCTCGAACCTGCGTGATCTGCTGCTCGCCGCCCCTGCCGGGACGCGCGCCACCCTGGGGCTCGACCCCGGCTTCCGCACGGGCGTGAAGGTCGCGGTCGTCGACGCCACCGGCAAGGTGGTGGCCACCGATGTGATCCACCCGCACGTACCCGCGAACAAGTGGGACCAGGCTCTGGCGAAGCTCGCGCACCTCGCGAAGGAGCACGCGGTCGACCTGATCGCCATCGGCAACGGCACGGCGTCCCGCGAGACGGACAAGCTGGCCGGTGAACTGATCGACAAGCACCCGGAGTTGAAGCTCACCAAGGTGATGGTCTCGGAGGCGGGCGCGTCGGTCTACTCCGCCTCCGCCTTCGCCTCGCAGGAACTGCCCGACATGGACGTGTCGTTGCGCGGCGCGGTCTCGATCGCCCGGCGGCTCCAGGACCCGCTGGCCGAGCTGGTGAAGATCGACCCGAAGTCGATCGGTGTCGGCCAGTACCAGCACGACCTGTCCGAGGTGAAGCTGTCGCGTTCGCTGGACGCGGTCGTCGAGGACTGTGTGAACGGCGTCGGTGTGGACGTCAACACCGCCTCCGCACCCCTGCTTTCGCGGGTTTCGGGGATCAGCTCGGGACTCGCCGAGAACATCGTCGCGCACCGGGACACCAACGGGCCCTTCCGGTCCCGCAAGGCGCTCAAGGACGTGGCACGGCTCGGCCCGAAGGCGTACGAGCAGTGTGCGGGCTTCCTGCGGATCCGGGGCGGGGACGACCCGCTGGACGGCTCCAGCGTGCACCCCGAGGCCTACCCGGTGGTGCGGCGGATGGGGAAGACGGCGGGCGGCGAGGTCGCCTCGCTGATCGGCAACACGGAGGCGCTGCGGTCGCTGCGCGCGGCGGACTTCGTGGACGACATGTTCGGCCTGCCCACCGTGACGGACATCCTGAAGGAGCTGGAGAAGCCGGGTCGCGACCCGCGCCCCGCCTTCCGCACGGCGACCTTCAAGGAGGGCGTCGAGAAGCTCGGCGACCTGGAGCCCGGCATGGTGCTGGAGGGCGTCGTGACGAACGTGGCGGCGTTCGGCGCGTTCGTGGACATCGGCGTCCACCAGGACGGTCTGGTGCACGTCTCGGCGCTGTCGAAGACCTTCGTGAAGGACCCCCGCGATGTGGTGAAGCCCGGGGACATCGTGAAGGTCAAGGTCATGGACGTCGATGTGCCGCGCAAGCGGATCTCGCTGACGCTGCGGCTGGACGACGAGCCCGGCGCGGGCGGTTTCGGCGGCGGGCAGCAGGGCCGCGGCGAGCGGGGCGGCCGGCCGCCGAAGCAGCGCCAGGGCCAGGGCGGCCAGGGAGCCGGTGGCGGGCAGGGCCGTCAGGGCGGCGGCCGGGACCGGCGCGGCGGTGGCGGCGCGCCCCGGCAGGGCCAGGGCGCTTCATCTCCGGCTCCGGCGAACAGCGCGATGGCGGACGCGCTGCGGCGGGCCGGGCTGGGCGACCCGAAGCAGGGCCGCGGCCGGGGGCGCTGAACCTCGGCGGTTCGCGGGGCGGGCCGCGGCGTGCGGCCCGCCCGTATCCCCACCGTTACGGGGGTTGCGTGCGGCCCAGCCCCAGCGCCCCTGCAACTCGGCTCAGACTTCCTTGACCTGACCCTCCGCCACCTCGATGCGGCGCGTCGTACGGACCGCTTCCAGCATCCGGCGGTCGTGCGTGACCAGCAGCAGCGTGCCCGTGTACGTCTCCAGGGCCGCCTCCAACTGCTCGATGGCGGGCAGGTCCAGATGGTTCGTCGGCTCGTCGAGCACCAGCAGATTGACGCCCCGGCCCTGGAGCAGGGCAAGGGCGGCCCGGGTGCGTTCGCCCGGGGAGAGGCTGGTGGCGGGGCGCATCACATGGTCGGCGCGGAGGCCGAACTTGGCGAGGAGCGTGCGCACTTCGGCCGGTTCGGTGTCCGGCACGGCGGCGCAGAACGCCTCCAGCAGCGTCTGCGCCCCGAGGAACAGCTTGCGGGCCTGGTCCACCTCGCCGACCACGACGCCCGAACCGAGCGCGGCGTGGCCGGAGTCCAGGGGCAGCCGCTCCAACAGGGCGGCGAGCAGGGTGGACTTGCCCGCGCCGTTCGCGCCGGTGATGGCGACCCGGTCCGCCCAGTCGATCTGGAGCGATGCGGGGCCGAAGGCGAAGTCGCCGCGCACCACGCGTGCCTCGCGCAGGGTCGCGACGACCGATCCGGAGCGCGGGGCGGAGGCGATCTCCATCCGCAGCTCCCACTCCTTGCGCGGCTCCTCGACGGCGTCGAGGCGCTCGATCATGCGCTGGGTCTGCCGGGCCTTCGCGGCCTGCTTCTCGCTGGCCTCGCTGCGGGCGTTGCGGCCGAGCTTGTCGCCGTCGGTGGCCTTGCGGCGGGCGTTCTTGACGCCCTTGTCCATCCAGGAGCGCTGCATGTGACCGCGCGCTTCGAGGGCGGCCTTCTTGTCGGCGTACTCCTCGTAGCCCTCACGGGCGTGGCGGCGGGCGGTCTCCCGCTCCTCCAGGTAGGCCGCGTAGCCACCGCCGTAGAGGTTGATCTGCTGCTGGGCGAGGTCCAGCTCCAGCACCTTGGTGACCGTGCGCATCAGGAACTCGCGGTCGTGGCTGATGACGACGGTGCCCGCTCGCAGACCGGACACGAAGCGTTCCAGGCGCTCCAGACCGTCGAGGTCGAGGTCGTTGGTGGGCTCGTCGAGCAGGAAGACGTCGTAGCGGGAAAGGAGCAGGGAGGCGAGGCCGGCGCGGGCCGCCTGCCCACCGGAGAGCGCGGTCATAGGCCGGTCGAGGCCGATACTCAGGCCCAGCTCGGCGGCGACCTGCCCGGCCCGCTCCTCCAGGTCGGCGCCGCCGAGGGCGAGCCAGCGCTCCAGGGAGTCGGCGTACGCGTCGTCCGCGCCCGGAGCGCCCGCGACCAGGGCCTCGGTCGCCTCGTCCATGGCCCGCTGAGCGTCGGCGACGCCGGTACGGCGGGCCAGGAACTCGGCCACCGTCTCGCCCTCGCGGCGCTCGGGCTCCTGCGGGAGGTGGCCGACGGTGGCGGTGGGCGGGGAGAGCCGCAGCTCGCCCTCTTCGGGGCGGTCGAGCCCGGCGAGCAGGCGGAGCAGGGAGGATTTACCGGCGCCGTTGACTCCGACGAGACCGATCACGTCACCGGGGGCGACGACGAGGTCGAGCCCGGCGAAGAGCGTGCGGTCACCGTGTCCGGCGGCGAGGTCCTTGGCGACGAGGGTGGCAGTCATCAGGGTGCCGATCCTAATCGCCGCCGGTCCGTGCCTCTGGCCCCGGGTTTCCGGTTCGGTTAGCGTCCGGGCAGCGACAGGCGCGTACTGAGGGACAGGAGTGACCACAGTGACGGATGTGATCGTGGTGGGCGGCGGAGTCGTCGGGCTCACCACCGCTGTGACGCTGGCGGAGCGCGGCCTGCGGGTGCGCCTCTGGTCGCGTGATCCGGCCGGGGCGACGACCTCGGCGGTGGCGGGGGCGCTGTGGTGGCCGTACCGGATCGAGCCTGCGGAGCGGGTCGGCGGCTGGTCGCTGGAAACGCTGGCGGTGTACGAGGAGCTGGCCGCCGTACCGGAGGAGACCGGCGTACGGCGGATGCGGGGGCTGCACAGCGGTGAGCGGTTCGCGGCCCTGGGGACCTGGGCGGCGGAGCTGAAGGACGCGGTGGAGGTGCCCGAGGGGTTGCGGGTGACGCTGCCGCTGCTGGACATGCCGGTGCACCTGGCGTGGCTGGAACGGCGGCTGGTGGCGGCGGGCGGTGCGGTGGAGCGGCGGGCGGTGTCGGGGTTCGAGGAGGCGGCGGCGCTGGGCGCGGTGGTCGTGAACTGCACGGGGCTGGGGGCGCGCGAGCTGGTGCCGGACGCCGGGGTGTCACCGGTGCGGGGGCAGCTGGTACTCGTGGAGAACCCGGGCGTCGAGGAGTGGTTCACCCGGGCGGATCCGGCGTCCGCCGCGACGACGTACTTCTTCCCGCAGCCGGGGCGGCTGGTGCTGGGCGGCACGGCCCAGGCGGACGATCCGCGCACGGAGCCCGACCCGGAGACCGCCCGGGAGATCGTGGCGCGGTGTGCCCGGGTCCGCCCGGAGATCGCCGGGGCCCGGGTGCTCGGCCACCGGGTGGGCCTGCGCCCGGTGCGGGAGGCGGGGGTCCGGATCGAGACGGAGGCGCTGCCAGGTGGCGGCCTGCTGGTCCACAACTACGGGCACGGAGGCGCGGGCGTGACCGTGGCCTGGGGGTGCGCGCGGGCGGCGGCGGACCTGGTGGGCTGAGCGCGGGCGGGGACGGGCCGGCCCCGGGTGGTGCAACAGGGGCCGGCACCCTGCCCGGAGCCTTTGAACCCCAAGCCTTGACCACCCCTGAACCCCCCGAACCCCGAACGCCCGTGCCCCTGAGCCCCCGAACCTCCTGAGCCCCCGGAGCCCGCGGCCGGTGGGCGGTCGCGGGCTCCGGGGGTGGATGCCGGTGCTGTGGTCAGTCGGTGGGGCGCTGCTCCGCGACCGTGGTGCCCGAACCGCCCGACTCGTGCTTGTGGCGCTCGTCGGTGACCGTCGCGGTCCCGGGCCCGATGCGGATCTCGAAGTCGCCGTCGTACCTGGCGTGCCCCTCGATCACCGCGGACTCGACCGCCTCCACACCGAACTCCTGGCGGACGATCTGCGGGTCCTTGCGCAGGTCCCGCATCAGGGCCACGCACATGCCGGCCATCACGACGGTGAAGGGCGCGGCGACCAGGATGGTGAGGTTCTGGAGCCCCTCCAGCGCGTTCTCCTTGCCGTCCCCGATGAGCAGCATGATCGCGGCCACCGCCCCGGTCACGACACCCCAGAAGATGACCACCCACTTGCTCGGTTCCAGGACGCCCTTCTGCGAGAGCGTGCCCATGACGATCGAGGCGGCGTCCGCGCCGGAGACGAAGAAGATGCCGACGAGGATCATCACCAGGAGGCTCGTCAGGGTGGCGATCGGGTATTCGTTGAGGACGCCGAACAGCTGCGCCTCCGGGGTGTCGGCACCGGTGAGCTTTCCGGCCTCGTCCAGCTTCATCGCCGAGCCGCCGAAGACGGCGAACCAGATCAGGCTGACCGTGCTGGGCACCAGGATGACACCGCCGACGAACTGACGGATCGTCCGGCCGCGGCTGATCCTGGCGATGAACATGCCCACGAAGGGTGTCCAGGAGATCCACCAGGCCCAGTAGAAGACCGTCCAGCTGCCGAGCCAGTCGGCCACGTCACCGCCGCCGGTCGCCTCGGTGCGTCCGGCGAGCTGGCCCAGGTCGCTCAGGTACGCGCCGAGGGAGGTGGGCAGCAGGTCGAGCACGAAGATCGTGGGACCGGCGACGAAGACGAACAGGACGAGGAGCAGGGCCAGCACCATGTTGATGTTGGACAGCCACTGGATGCCCTTCTCGACGCCGGAGATCGCGGAGGCGACGAAGCCGACGGTCAGGACGGCGATGATCGCGACGAGAAGGCCGGTGCCGGCCTTCTCCAGCCAGTCCAGCTCCTGGATGCCGCTGCCGATCTGGAGCGCGCCGAGCCCCAGGGAGGCCGCCGAGCCGAACAGGGTGGCGAAGATGGCCAGGATGTCGATGACGCGGCCGAAGCCGCCGCGCGCGCGGCGCTTGCCGATGAGCGGCTCGAATACCGCGCTGATCGTCTGCCGCCTGCGCATCCGGTAGGCGCTGTAGGCGATGGCCAGCCCGACCACCGCGTAGATGGCCCAGGGGTGCAGCGTCCAGTGGAAGAGCGTGGTGGCCATCGCCGTCTGCATGGCCTCGGCGGAGTCGGCGGGGTCGGTGCCCGGCGGCGGGTTGCGGAAGTGGGCGAGGGGTTCGGCCACGCCCCAGAACATCAGCCCGATGCCCATACCGGCGCTGAACATCATCGCGATCCAGGAGATGGTCCGGAACTCCGGCTCCTCGCCCTCCTGGCCCAGGCTGATCTTTCCGTAACGGCTGATGGCCAGCCACAGGGCGAAGACGACGAAGGCCGACGCGGCCAGTATGAAGGCCCAGCCACCGTTGTGGATCAGCCCGTTGAGCAGCTTGCCGGACGCTCGCTCCAGGGAGTCGGTGGCGGTGGCACCCCAGATGACGAAGGCGAGGGTGAGGACCGCCGTGACGCCGAACACCACGCGGTCGGTGGTGGGAGTCCTGGTACTGACCGGATCGGGGGGAAGGTCCGCCGTGACCGACAGCCCCTCCCGCGCGTCCGCTGTCTGGTCGTCCTGGGACACAAAAGGCACCTTTCACCGAGTCTGAAGAACGCTCTCTGTAGGCAGTACCACACCTGCCACGAATCTCGAAGGATCAACAAGCAGTTCCGACTTGACCTTTTACGAGGTGATATGTCGCCCGTTGATCGAGAAGCAGCGGAATCAGGTTCCGAGCCGGCTGACGCAGGGGCACAAACACGCCATCCCCCTCCGGCCGGGCCCTGACACCGTGCAGAGCCAGCTGGTCCTTCACCCGGGCGTACTGGGCCGCGTCGAGCCGGTAGCCGCACGGCGGGTCGGCGATGATCTCGGCGGGCTCGGCCGGGTCGTTGTCGGCACCGCCCAGGTACACGGGCCCCCGGTCGGCGAGTCCCGTCAGCCGCGAGAGGGCGGTGGCCGCCCGGAGCCGCGCGCGCTGCTCCTCGGTGAAGCCGAACAGACCGCCGAGCGCGGTCAGCTGGGAGTGGACCCTGCGGCGCTGGTTGAGCGCCGGATCGGCCTTCTCCGCCTCGCTCAGCGCGTCGACCCGGGACTCGATGAGCAGGCCGACGGCGTGCTTGAGGCCCGAAGCGTTGCGCAGGATGCGTTCCTGGCCGTCCCCCGCGGTCTGCTTGATGGGCTCACCGGTGACCGGATCGGTCCAGATCCCGTAGTGGCCGCTGCTGTAGCCGTCCGCCGCCGCCGCGGTGCGGACATAGCGCTCGGAGAGGGTCCGGGCGGCGCCGTGGACCCGGTCGTCGACGTTCAGGTTCCGCGGCCAGAGGACGAACAGGTCCTTGTCGTAGTACGGCGGGGTCGCGCCGTACTCGTGCAAGTCGTAGATCACGTCCGGCCGTTCGTCGCGCACGACGGTGGCGATCGCCCGCGCCTCCGCGGTCTCCAGGCCGATGTGGTCCCGGTTCACATCGACGCCGTCGGCGTTTCCCCGGGTGTTCGCGGCGCGTCCGTCGGGGTTGGCCGTGGGCAGCACCAGCACGCGCGTACGGGACAGCAATGCGCGGGTCGCCCGGTCCTCGGCGAAGGCCAGGTCCCGGACCGTGGTCAGGCACGCCTCGCGCCCGGCGGGCTCGTCCCCGTGCTGACTGCAGATCAGCAGCACCGTGGTGGCGGTGGGACGCTCCCGACCGACGCGTACGAGGTGGAGGGGGCGGCCCTCACCGGTCGTGCCGATCCGGTCGACGGAGACCCGGTCGCTCCCCCGGTCCACCGCCGCGAGGAAGGCCCGCTCCTCCGCCTCGCCGGTCCAGCGAGCCCCGTAGCTCGTCTCGAACCCGGTGCGCGGCGGGCGGGGCGAGGCCTCCGCGGGTGCGATGGCCAACGGCAGGGCCAGGGCGGCGAGCGCCGCCGCCACGGCCGTCCGGCGTGTCACGCTCGCGCCGCGGCGCGTCGGAGCGCCCTCGTGCCGGGCGGGGCCCGGGTCGGGCGCGAGCCACGGGTGCGGGCTGAGCATACGGAGTGCGCGAGCGGCGCGAGGGGTCATCAGCGGCTGCCTCCCGGGATACGAGGGCGGGCACCGGACGCCCGCCGCCTGTCGGCGTGTGCGGACGTTACCCCGGTCAACTCCCGGGCAACAGGGGGCGATCACTGCCGTCCGTGACGACGGAACGGCGATCGTGTGACAGGGGTGCCCGGAAATGGCCCGCCCTGCCGCCGCGGCTGAATAGCCTCGTCATGACAGGTCGGAAGATCATCCATTCCGACCGGGTCCCAACCGCGTCCCGACCGTCTGGAGCTTGCGTGCACCGCAGATTCATCGTCCCCAGCGCACTGGCGGCCACCCTTCTGCTGGCGATCCCGGCAGCGGCCTCACCGGGCACCGTGGGCGCCCCGGGTATCGGCGCGGCCCTTCTACAGCCCGAGGCAGTTCGCGAACGGCGCCAACGTCTCGGTCGTCGTCCATGAGATCGCCCACCAGTGGTACGGCAACAGCGTGTCGGTCGACGGCTGGAAGGACATCTGGATCAACGAGGGGTTCGCCCGCTACAGCCAGTGGCTGTGGTCGGAGAAGGAGGGCGAGGGCACGGCGCAGGAGCTGGCGGACCACACGTACGCCCAGCACCCGGCGGACGACCCGTTCTGGCAGGTGAAGCCGGGTGACCCGGGCTCGGAGAACCAGTTCGACATCGCCGTCTACGACCGGGGCGCGCTGGCCCTCCAGGCGCTGCGCAACGAGGTCGGCGACGACGTGTTCTTCGAGCTGCTGAAGGGCTGGCCGGCCGAGCACGCGTACGGCAACGCGAGCGTGGGCGACTTCGTCCGGTACGCGGAGCGGGTGTCGGGCAAGCCGCTCGCCACGCTCTTCGACACCTGGCTGTACCTGCCGGCACGCCCCGCACTCCCGGCGGCGGCCGACGCGGGCATCGCCAGGAGCGCGCTGTCGGCGCGGTCGGCGGCGCGGGTCGAGCGTCCGGCGTCCTGGAAGAAGATCGCGCAGACGAACACGGTGCACGACCACGGGGGCCGTGGCGCCCACGGCGCTGACGCGGACCGGGTCCACGCGGGCCACCACCGCTGACGCGGACCGGGTCCCCCCCCCGGGCCGCGACCACCGCTGACCCGCTGTCGGGGCCTACGGAGGTACGCCGGGGGTCGTCGGAGCGGCGAAGTTCAGCCGTTCCGGCGGCCCCTGGTGGCGTGCCTGGCGCGGCCCGCCCGCGCCATCGGCAGGTACCGCAGCCGTTCGGGGAGCGCCGGGACAACCGCCCGCACCACCGCGCAGAGCCGCCGCAGCCGCTTCTCCTGCGCCGCCGTCCACGGCAGACCGATCGCCGCGCGGGCGTCCGGCGGCATGAGCCCGATGGTGACGAACCGCCGGAACCGGGCCAGCGGCGGCAGCAGCACCGGCCACAGGGCGCGAAGGATCATCCTCAGCGGCCACGGGCCACGGTCCGGCGGGGGCACCGGCTGGTCGACGTCGACCAGCTCCCGCACCACGACCGTCGCCTCGATCTCCTCGGCGAGCATCTTCTCCCAGTACGGCCAGAACTCCTCGATGGTCTGGGGCATGTCCCGGTCGTGGATGCCGAGAATCCGGCCGACCCGGAGCCACTCCGCGTACAGCGCGCGCTCCTGGGCGGGGCTCATCGGCCGGATCAGATAGCGGGCCGCGTGCTGGTAGACGGGAAACCCGGTGGCGTGCACCCAGGCGTAGTTGGCGGGCGTCAGGGCGTGGTAGCGGCGGCCCCGCGTGTCGGTGCCCTGGATGGTGCGGTGCAGTCGGCGCAGCCTGCGGCCTTCCTCGACGGCCTCCGCTCCGCCGTACACCCAGAGCTGGAGCGAGCGCAGCGAGCGTTCGCCGCGCCCCCACGGGTCCGTACGGAAGACGGAGTGCTCGTCCACGCCCGCGCCGACGGCCGGGTGGGCGACCTGGAGCGTGAGGGCGGCCGGCAGCATCAGCAGGGCACGGATGTCGCCGGACAGGCTCCAGAGCACACCGCCCGGCGGTGGCGGCTCGGGGTCCCTCTCGTCGTTCGCCCTGCTCATCCGGTACTCCCACGGTCCCGGCGGGCCTGCCGTGTGCTGCCCGCCCCGTCCCTCCATGATCCCTCGCGGACGGGAGAGCGGGTGCGGTGGGGTCCGAGGGCGCCGACGGGCCGGTCAGTCCTGGTCGTACACCGTCACCGCCGGGCCGGCGGATATCAGGCGTCGCTCGACCAGCGGCTCGATCCTGGACCACTTGCCGCCCGCGAGGCCGCAGCCCGTACGCGGCATATGGACCGAGGCCCCGAGCTCGCCCGCCCGGACGGCCACCGCGCCCAGGGCCGCGTCGATGGCCTCGTACCGCACGGCCACGCCATCGCTGCCGGTGCGCATGCCTCGCTGGCCGATCATGTTCGCGACCCAGAGATACGCCCCCACCTGGACGAACTGCACCGCGCCCAGGCCGAACCCGTTGCCCGCGCGCTCCCGGTGCCAGCGGCGGTAGGCGGCGTCCGGCTCGGGCCGGCGGCGGGAGAGGGCGAGGACGAAGCCCTTGCCCCAGCCTCCGAGGTCGTTGCAGACGTGGACGATCAGCTTGACGCCCTTGCCCTGCGGGGCCGTGCCGTCCCCCCGTACGTAAGTGATCTCCGACATGACCTCACCGTACGGCCCGCCACTGACAACGCGGCCGGGGTGGACGCGGTCGCCCCGGTGCCGGAGACTTTCACAGTACTGGTGAGACAGCAGGACTGTCCGATACGAGTTCGACTGCGGGGAGCAGAGATGGCGACGGGGACCGGCGAGCCGACGCTCACGGTGGACGAGCTGGCGGCACGCGCCGGTGTCACCGTGCGCACCGTGCGGTTCTACAGCACCCGGGGCCTGTTGCCGCCCCCGGTCATCGGGCCGCGCCGGGTCGGGCACTACGGTCCCGATCACCTCTCCCGGCTCGCGCTGATCGAGGAGCTCCAGCACCAGGGGATGACCCTGGCGGCCATCGAACGGTATCTGGAGCAGCTGCCGCCCGACCTGAGCGCCCATGACCTGGCGATCCACCGGGCGCTGGTGGCGTCCTGGGCTCCGGACAAGACCGAGGACCTGTCCCGGGCCGAGCTGGAGCGGCGGGCCGGGCGGGCGCTGTCGGAGGCCGATGTGGAGCGGCTGGCGGCGATGGGGGTGCTGGTGCGGCCGCCGGATGGGGGCGGGGCCCACCGGGTGGACCTGGGGCTGCTGCGGCTCGGGGTGGAGTTGCTGGACGTGCCGATCGCGCACGAGACGATCCTCGCGGCCCGGACCGTGCTGCTGGAGCACACGCGTTCCGCCGCCCAGGAGATGACCCGGCTGTTCCGGGACGAGGTCTGGAATCCCTACCGGGAGCGCGAGGGCGACCCCGAGCATGTGGCTGCGATGAAGTCGCTGTCGGCTCACATGCAACCGATCGTGGTGCAGGCGCTGGTGACGGCGTTTCAGCGGTCACTGAAGGAGGAGCTGCGGGCCGCGTTCACCGCCGAGTGACGGTGAACGCGGCCCGCGGGCAGCTCACTCGGGCGCTCAGTCGTGGAAGGTCTCGCCCTTGTCCGCCTTCTCCACGAGCAGTGCGGGCGGCAGGAACCGGTCGCCGTAACGCTCGGCGAGTTCCCGGGCGCGGGCCACGAAACCGGGCAGGCCGCCCTCGTAGCCGTTGATGTACTGGAGCACGCCGCCGGTCCACGGCGGGAAGCCGATGCCCATGATGGAGCCGATGTTGGCGTCCGCGACGGAGATGAGGACGTTCTCCTCCAGGCAGCGGACGCTGTCCAGCGCCTCGGAGAAGAGCATCCGCTCCTTCATGTCCTCGAACGGCACATCCGTGTCCGGCTTGGCGAAGTGCTCGCGCAGTCCGGGCCACAGGCCGACGCGCTTGCCGTCCTCGTCGTAGTCGTAGAAGCCCGCGCCGCCGCTGCGTCCGGGGCGGCCGAACTCGTCGACCATGCGGTCGATGACCGCGTCGGAGGGGTGTCCGGGCCAGGCACCGCCCGCCTCCTCCACCGCGCGCTTGGTCTCGTTGCGGATCTTACGGGGCAGGGTCAGGGTCAACTCGTCCATCAGGGAGAGGACCTTGGCCGGGTAGCCGGACTGGGCGGCGGCCTGCTCGACGGATGCGGGCTCGACGCCCTCGCCGACCATGGCGACGCCCTCGTTGATGAACTGGCCGATGACGCGCGAGGTGAAGAAGCCGCGCGAGTCGTTGACGACGATCGGCGTCTTCTTGATCCGGCGCACCAGGTCGAAGGCGCGGGCCAGCGCCTCGTCGCCGGTCCGCTCGCCCTTGATGATCTCGACCAGCGGCATCTTGTCGACGGGCGAGAAGAAGTGCAGCCCGATGAAGTCGGCGGGGCTCGCGACGCCTTCGGCGAGGACGGTGATCGGAAGGGTGGAGGTGTTGGAGCAGAGCAGGGCATCGGGTTCGATGACGTCCTGGATCTCCTGGAACACCTTGTGCTTGAGGGCGGTGTCCTCGAAGACGGCCTCGATCACCGCGTCGCAGCCCGCGAGGTCGGCCGCGTCGCCGGTCGGGGTGATCCGGGCCAGCAGCTCGTCGCGCTTGGCCTCCGTCGTACGGCCCCGGGAGAGCGCCTTGGCGAGCAGCTTCTCGCTGTACGCCTTGCCCTTGGCGGCCGCCTCGGTGGAGACGTCCTTCAGGACGACGTCGATCCCGGCCTTGGCGCAGGAGTAGGCGATGCCCGCGCCCATCATCCCGGCGCCGAGGACGGCGACCTTGCGGACCGGGCGCTCGGGGATTCCCTTGGGGCGGTTGGCACCGGAGTTGACGGCCTGGAGGTCGAAGAAGAACGCCTGGATCATGTTCTTGGAGACCTGGCCGGTGACCAGCTCGGTGAAGTACCGGGCCTCGATGGTCAGGGCGGTCTCGAAGTCGACCTGGGAGCCCTCGACGGCCGCCGCCAGGATGTTGCGCGGCGCGGGCATGGGCGCGCCCGCCAGCTGCTTCTTCAAGTTGGCCGGGAACGCGGGCAGGTTGGCGGCGAAACGCGGGTTGGAGGGGGTACCACCGGGGATCTTGTAGCCCTTGACGTCCCAGGGCTGCTGCGACTCGGGGTTCGCGTCGATGAAGGCATGGGCCTTTGCGAGCATCTCCTCGCGGGTGGCGGCGACTTCGTGGACGAGACCGTTCTCCAGAGCGCGCTGCGGGGTGTACTGGGTGCCCTGGAGCAGCACCTTGAGCAGCGCGTCGGCGATGCCCATGAGGCGTACGGCGCGGGTGACGCCGCCGCCCGCCGGGAGCAGGCCGAGGGTGACCTCGGGCAGGCCGATGCGGGAGCCGGGGGCGTCGAGGGCGACGCGGTGGTGGGAGGCGAGCGCGATCTCGTAACCCCCTCCGAGGGCAGCCCCGTTGATGGCGGCGACGACGGGCTTGCCGAGGGTCTCGATGCGGCGCAGCGAGCGCTTGATGGCGGTTCCGGTGTCGAAGGCGGCCTGGGCGTTCTCCGGCCCGACCTTGATCATGTCCTTGAGGTCGCCGCCCGCGAAGAAGGTCTTCTTGGCGGAGGTGTAGATGATGCCGCGGATGGAGTCCTGCTCGGCCTCCGCCCGGTCCGCGACGGCGGCGATGGAGTCCTTGAAGGCCTGGTTCATCGTGTTGGCGGACTGGTTGGGGTCGTCGAGGACGAGCGTGACGACGCCGGTCTCGTCCTGTTCCCAGCGGATGGTGGTGCTCTCGGTCATGTCGGTTGTCTTCTCCGTAAGCAGGGGTGGCCGGGGCGGGACGGTCAGATGCGTTCGACGACGGTCGCGACGCCCATGCCGCCGCCGACGCAGAGAGTGACGAGGCCGAACCGCTGGTCGCGGCGCTCCAGTTCGTCGATGACGGTGCCGAGGATCATCGCGCCGGTCGCGCCGAGGGGGTGGCCGAGCGCGATGGCCCCGCCGTTGACGTTGACCTTGTCCAGGGAGAGGCCCATGTCCTTGACGAAGCGCAGGACGACTCCGGCGAAGGCCTCGTTGATCTCGACGAGGTCGATGTCGTCGATCGTGAGACCGGCCTTGGCGAGCGCCTTGCGCGTGGCGGGGGCGGGACCGGTGAGCATGATGGTGGGCTCGGAACCGGAGACCGCCGCGGAGACGATGCGGGCGCGCGGGGTGAGGCCGTATCGCTCGCCGACCTCCTGGGAGCCGATGGCGACGAGGGCGGCGCCGTCGACGATGCCGGAGGAGTTGCCGGCGTGGTGGACGTGGTCGATCTTCTCGATCCAGTGGTATTTCTGGAGCGCCACCGCGTCGAATCCGCCCATGTCGCCGATGGCGGCGAAGGACGGCTTGAGACCGGCGAGGGAGTCGGCGGTGGTGCCGGGGCGCATGTGCTCGTCGTGGTCCAGCACGAGCAGGCCGTTGCGGTCCTTGACCGGGACGACGGAGCGGGCGAACCGGCCGTCCTTCCAGGCCGCGGCGGCACGCTCCTGGGAGAGGGCGGCGTACTCGTCGACATCGCGGCGGCTGAAGCCCTCGATGGTGGCGATGAGGTCGGCGCCGATGCCCTGCGGGGCGAAGCCGGTCTCGAAGCTGGTCATCGGGTCCATCGCCCAGGCCCCGCCGTCGGAGCCCATCGGCACCCGGGACATCGACTCGACGCCACCGGCGAGGACGAGGTCCTCCCAGCCCGAACGGACCTTGGCGGCGGCGAGGTTGACGGCCTCCAGACCCGAGGCACAGAAGCGGTTCTCCTGGACGCCGGCGACGGAGTCGGGCAGCCCGGCCGCGATGGCGGCGATGCGGGCGATGTCGGAGCCCTGGTCGCCGAGCGGGCTGACCACGCCGAGGACGATGTCGTCGATGGCAGCCGGGTCCAGGTCCGGGAAGCGGCCCTGGATCTCGTGGATGAGGCCGACGACCAGGTCGATCGGCTTGGTGCCGTGGAGGGCGCCGTTGGCCTTGCCCCGGCCGCGCGGGGTGCGGATCGCGTCGTAGACGAATGCTTCGGTACTCAAGACAGCTGCCTTTCGGGGGTGGTGAAGAACGGGGGGAGCCAGGAGGGCTCGGGCTCGGGCGCGCGCACGAGGGTCCGGGCGTCAGGCGAGCAGCGACCGGCCGATGATCTCCTTCATGATCTCGGTCGTTCCGCCGTAGATGGTCTGGATACGGCCGTCGGTGAACGCCCTGGCCACCTTGTACTCGCTCATGTACCCGTAGCCTCCGTGGAGTTGGAGGCAGCGGTCGGCGACGCGCTTCTGGAGTTCGGTGGCCCACCACTTGGCCATGGAGGCGTGGACGGCGTCGAGGACGCCCTCGGAGTGGTCGACGATGCACCGGTCGAGAAAGGTCCGGGTGACGGCGCACTCGGTCGCCATCTCCGCGATCTCGAAGCGGATGTGCTGGAGCTTGGAGAGCGGGCGTCCGAAGGCCTCACGCTCCTTGACGTACTGGGTGGTGATCTCCAGCAGGTGTTCGGCCGCGGCGATCCCGGCGACGGCTATGCCCATGCGCTCCTGGGCCAGGTTGGTCATCAGATGGACGAACGCGCCGTCGCGCTCTCCGAGGAGGTTCTCCTTCGGCACACGGACGTCGTCGAAGAACAACTCGGCCGTGTCCTGGGACTTCTGGCCGATCTTGTCGAGGTTGCGGCCCCGCTCGAAGCCCTCCGCGCCGCGCTCGACGACGATCAGGGAGAGGCCCTTGGCACCGCCCTCGGGGGTGGTCTTCGCGACGACGATCACCAGGTCGGCGAGGATGCCGTTGGAGATGAAGGTCTTGGAGCCGTTGAGCAGCCAGTGGTCGCCCTTGTCCTCGGCGGTGGTGCGGATGCCCTGGAGGTCGGAGCCCGCGCCCGGCTCGGTCATGGCGATGGCGGTGATGGTCTCGCCGCTGCAGAAGCCGGGGAGCCAGCGGCGCTTCTGCTCGTCGGTGGCGAGGCCGGTGAGGTAGGGGCCGATGATGTCGTTGTGCAGGCCGATCGCGAGGCCTGCGGCCCCGGCGCGGGTGAACTCCTCGGCGAGGACGGCGCTGTAGCGGAAGTCGGTGGAACCGCCGCCCCCGTACTCCTCGGGGACGGCGAGGCCGAGGAGCCCGGCGCGTCCGGCGGCGAGCCAGGCGTCGCGGGAGACGATGCCGTCCTGCTCCCACTGTTCGTAGTGCGGGAGGACCTCCTTGGCCAGGAAGGCCCGGACGGTCTCGCGGAACGCGTCGTGCTCCTCGGTGAAGATCTGCCGTTGCACGGGGTCTCCTAGGGGTGTCGTGTCGGTCAGGCCGGGTCGGGCCGGAGCCCGGGTACGTCCCAGTCGGCGGCGACGGCGGCCGTGTCGGCGCCGGGTTGCGCGGGCCCGCTGCGTACCGAGACGGGGGTGGCCGAGAAGCGCGGGGCGGGGGCGGGCTGGGTGAGGCCGCCGTGCTCGACGAAGGTCGCGCGGGCGGCGAGGTGGGGGTGGTGCGGGGCCTCACGGAGCGAGAGCACGGGGGCCACGCAGGCGTCGCTCCCGTCGAACGCCTCGGCCCACTCGGCCCGCGTACGGGTGCGGAAGCGGTCGGCGACGGCGGTGCGCAGTTCGTCCCAGCGGGTGAGGTCGCCCCGGTCGGGGGCGGTGTCCGCGAGGCCGAGGAGTTCGATGAACTCGGCGTAGAAGCGCTGTTCCAGGGGGCCGACGGCCATGTACTGCCCGTCGGAGGTCTCGTAGGAGCCGTAGAACGGGCAGCCGCCGTCCAGCAGGTTCGCGCCGCGCCGGTCCTGCCAGCCGCCCGCGGCCAGCATGCCGTGGATCATCGTGGCGAGGTGGGCGGCGCCGTCGACGATGGCGGCGTCGACGACCTGGCCCTCGCCGTGGGCGCGGGCGTGCTGGAGGGCGGCGAGGACGCCGACGACGAGGTAGAGGGAGCCGCCCGCGTAGTCGCCGACCAGGTTGGCGGGGACGGTGGGCGGCTCGTCCGGCTTGCCGATCATGGAGAGGGTTCCGGTGAGCGCGATGTAGGAGATGTCGTGCCCGGCGCGGTCGGCGAGCGGCCCGTCCTGCCCCCAGCCGGTCATCCGGCCGTAGACCAGGCGCGGGTTACGGGCGAGACAGGCCTCCGGCCCGACACCGAGGCGTTCGGCGACGCCGGGGCGGTAGCCCTCGACGAGGATGTCGGCGCGCTCGACGAGGTCGAGGACGCGGGCCGCTCCGCCGTCACTCTTGAGGTCGACGAGGACGGAGCGTTTGTTGCGGTTGGTGAGGTCGTAGGCGGGGTCGATGCCGAGCCCCGCGCCACCGGGCCGGTCGACGCGTACGACGTCCGCCCCGAGGTCCGCGAGCAGCATCGCCGCGAACGGTCCGGGGCCGATGCCCGCCAGCTCGACGACACGGACACCGGTCAGCGGGCCGTGCTCGATGCTTGCCATCCGTGAGCCCCCAGTGGTGTGACACAACTGATGTAACACCTGCGATGCTAAGAATGCGCCCGGCTCCGCACAACCCCTTGGCCCGAGCAAGCGCTTAGTTCCTCTCCTTCGCGATCCTCTCGCATCCGCACCTCCCGGGCACACGCCACCACGGCACCGTCCGCTAGCCTCTGCCTGCCACATCGGCACCCGTCCCCCTGCGGAGGTACTCGTGAACAGGCAGAACGACGTGACACGCCCCTTGGACGTCGTCCTTTTCGGTGCCACCGGCTTCGTGGGGACGCTCACGGCCGAATATCTGGCGGCCCACGCCCCCTCCCGCCTCCGCTGGGCGCTGGCGGGCCGCAGCCCGGCCAAGCTGGAGCGGCTGCGGGAACGGCTCACCGCGATCGATCCGGACTGCGCCGGGCTGCCACTGCTGGAGACAGACGCGGACGACCAGAAGGCGCTGACCGAACTGGCCGCCTCCACACGGGTGGTGGCCACGACGGTGGGCCCGTACATCCGTTACGGCGAGAAGCTCGTGGCCGCCTGCGCCCGGGCCGGGACGGACTACGTGGACCTCACCGGAGAGGCCGAGTTCATCGACCGCACCTACCTCGACCAGGACGCGCGGGCCCGGGAGACCGGGGCGCGTATCGTGCACGCCTGCGGCTTCGACTCCGTCCCGCACGACCTGGGGGTGTACTTCACCGTCCGGCAGCTGCCCGAGGACGTCCCCCTGGCCGTCGACGGCTTCGTCCGCACCAACGCGGTGTTCTCCGGCGGCACGTTCGCCTCGGCGCTGACCGCGATGGGCCGGGGCACGCAGATGGTGGCCGCGGCCCGGGAACGCCGTCTGCACGAGCCGCGCGTGGTGGGCCGCCGCGTCCGCACTCCGCTGGGCACCCCGCACTTCAGCGCCGCCACCGGCGCCTGGGCGCTGCCGCTGCCGACGGTGGACCCGACGATCGTGGACCGCTCCGCACGCGCCCTGGAGCGGTACGGCCCCGACTTCCGCTACCGCCACTTCGCCTCCGTCAAGACCCTGCCGATGGCCCTCGGCGCTCCGGTGGCCATCGGCGGCCTGGTCGCGGCCGCGCAGGTCGAGAGCGTACGGGAGTGGCTGATGGGCCGTTACGAGCCGGGCCGGGGACCGGACGAGGAGCGCCGCGAGCGGAGCTGGTTCACGATCCGCTTCGTCGGCGAGGGCGGCGGGCGGCGGGTCTTCACGGAGGTCTCCGGCGGCGACCCGGGCTACGGCGAGACGGCGAAGATCCTTGCCGAGTCGGCGGTGTGCCTGGCCCTGGACGACCTGCCGGAGACCTCGGGGCAGGTCACCTCGGCCGTGGCGATGGGCGACGCGCTGCTGGAGCGGCTGACGGCGGCGGGGCTGCGGTTCCGGGTGGCGGCGGTGCGGTAGGCACTGCCCGGCCGGTGCTGACAACGCTCGTGGTCGGTAGACCCAAAGCCTGACGTCGTACTGCCGTCGTTGCCCGAAGGGCGGGCGGCCGGTGGTCCTGGAGTGGGGCGAGCACGGCCTAGTGCCACGTGCGGGCGTCGGACCGTGCCAGGTCTTCGCCGATCAGCCGGTCCGACCGCACGGTCAGCTGGGACAGCAGCCTGCTCGCCCGTCGGCTCAGCCGGTCGGACGCCGGGGCTCGACCGCACCCCGAACACACCCTGACCGGCGGCGAAGGCACCGCGCGGGGGCGGTGTTCCCTCTACCGGCGCGCCGCGACGATCGCCGAGCTCGTGGGGGTGGTCAGCACTTCCGTGGCGTCCAGGTCCGGGTGGGTGAGGTAGAAGAGGCGCAGTTCGTCCACCTCGCCGAGGAAGCGGGGCGGCCAGTCGGGGGACGGGGTGAAGTCGTCCAGGAGGAGCAGGCCGCCGGGGGCGAGCAGGTCGATCACCCGCTGGGCGTCGTCGCGCTTGCCGCCGCCATCGCAGAAGAAGACGTCGAACGGGGCGTGCTGTTCGAGCAGCCGCCAGTCCCCGGTGAGCACACTGACGCGTTCGTCGTCCGCGAAGACACCGGCCGCCCGGCGGGCCAGTTCCTCGTCGCGCTCCACGGTGACCAGGCGCGCACCGGTGGCGAGGCCGCTGTGCAGCCAGGCGGTGCCCACTCCGGAGCCGGTGCCGCTCTCGGCGATCACTCCGCGGGGTTTGGCGGCGGCGGTGAGCTTGAGGAGCCTGCCCACTTCGGGGATGCAGCTCTTCGTGAACCCGGCCTCGGCTGCGACGCTTTCGGCGGCGGCCACCCTGGGGGGAACCCCACGTCCGGCCACGGTCAGATCTCCTTGAGGGTCCGTCGGCACAGGGCGTCCGCCCGGCGGGTGGTCTCCGGCTGACGGTAGCGGCCGGAGAGGCGCAGGATGTGGGCGCAGGCGTTGTCCAGGCTGACGCGGTGGCCGACGGAGACGAAGACGGGGTTGGTGTTCTCCTGGGTGCGCAGGGCCCGGCCCACCACCTCCTCGCCGTCCACCAGCGGGGAGGAATCGCCGCGCCGGGGGCCCGGGGCCTCGTAGGTGAAGGTGAACGGGTTCTTGCCGACCCCGATCACCGGCAGTCCGGTGAGCACGCCCAGGTGGCTGGCGAGCCCGAAGCGGCGGGGGTGGGCCAGTCCGTAACCGTCGCAGACGACGAGGCCGGGGCCCTCGCTCAGCCCGTCCAGGGCCTCCAGCACCGTGGGGATCTCCCGGAAGGCCAGCAGCCCGGGGACGTACGGGAAGGTGACCCGGCCGACCGCGGTGGCCTCGTCGACCGTCTCCAGCGTCGCGGCGTCCAGGACGACGGCCGCCGCGACGACGACGTCCTTCTCGTCGTCGTAGGCCACGTCCACGCCGGTGACCAGCCCCGTTCCGGGCTCCGGACCCGGCTCGTCCAGGATCACCCGGTCGCGCAGCCGGTCCTGGATCGCCCGGCCCTCGGCTTCGTCGGCGGGGGTCTCATGGGCGGGGGTGGGGGAGGTCGTCATGTGCGGCAGCTTATGCGGTGGCGGGCGGGCGTCCGATACGTGGTTCCCGGCGGGCCGGGAACCGGCCCTCGGCCATCCCGTAGCCTGACGATCATGTTCGTACTCGAATTGACCTACACGGCTCCGGTCGAGCGCGCCGACGCACTGATGGAGGAGCACATCGCCTGGCTCGACGAGCAGTACGCGGCGGGCGTCTTCATCGCCTCGGGCCGCAAGATCCCCCGGGACGGCGGGGTGATCCTGGCCGTGGGCGACGACCGGGCTGCGATCGACAGGATCGCGGCGGCCGACCCCTTCGCCGCGCACGGCGTGTGCGCGTACCGGATCACCGAGTTCATCGCGACGAAGACGGCTCCCGAGCTGGCTCCTTATCGCAAGTAGCCGACGGTGCGCCGGCCCGCTCAGGGCCGGTCGGAGGGTGCCGGTGCGAGTCCGGCTCCGTCCGCGGCCCGCCTCGCGTCGTGGGCCAGCAGCGCCAGCTGGATGCGGTTGTCGAGCTCCAGCCTGGCCAGGGCGCTGGACACCGTGGCCTTGACCGTGCCCACGGAGAGGAACAGCCGCTCGGCGATCTCCGCGTTCGAGAGGCCCTGGGCCACGGCGTCCGCGATCTCACGTTCGCGCGGGGACAGCGGAGCGAGCCGCCGGGCCGCCTCGGCCGTCCGTACGTCCGCCCCGCCCCCGGCCGCCGCGTGGTCGATCAGGGCGCGGGCGGCGGAGGGGGAGAGGACCGGTTCGCCGCGGGCCGCGCGGTAGACGGCCTCGACGATCTCCTCGGGGTCGGTGTGCTTGAGGAGATAGCCGGCGGCGCCCGCCCGCATCGCCCGGACCACCAGCCCGTCGGAGTCGAACGTGGTCAGGACGATGACGCGCGGCCCGGGAGCGGGCGGCGCAGTGCCGGGCGGCGCGTGCGGATCGGTGCCGGGGCCTTCGTCCGGTGCGCTTCCGCTGCCGTCGGTTCCTCCGCGCGCGGCCGCCCCCGCCCCCGCCGCCGTGAGCTCCTGCGTCGCCGCGATCCCGTCCATCACGGGCATCCGGATGTCCATCAGCACCACGTCCGGCGCGCTGTCCCGCACCGCCCCGGCCACCGCCGCGCCGTCCGCCACCTCGGCGACGACCTCCACTCCGGCCGCCCCGCGCAGCATCAGCCGCAGCCCGGCGCGGACCAGGGCGTCGTCGTCGGCCAGCAGCACCCGAAGTCATCAGGCTCCTTCGGTGTCATGACGCCGCCATGACGTCGCCATGACTCTCGTTCCACGACCGGCTGGCACGCCGCAGGCCACGGGTCAGGACCACGGTAGCCGGGCCAGCAGGGTGAACACACCGTCCCGGCTGCCGTGCTCAAGGGTCCCGCCGTCCAGCTCCACCCGCTCCCGGAGCCCGGTCAGTCCGGAGCCCGGGGCTCCGGCGACCCGTACCGTCACCCGGGCGCCCGGGACGTGCTTGCGGGCGTTGGTCAGGCCCTCCTGGATCAGGCGGTACGCGGTGCGCTGGACCTGGGGGCGGGGGAAGGGCGCCCCCTGCCCTACCGCCTCCGTCGCGTCGCCCTCAGTGCGCAGGTCGACCTGCTGGCCCGCCGCCCTCGCCTCGTCGAGCAGCCGCGCGATGTCGCCCGTCCTCGGCTGCGGGGCCGCCGCGCCGCCGGTTCCCGTACCGCTCCCCCGGGAGCCGTCCTCGCCCCGTTCCTCGGTCCCCTCCTCGGAGTCGGAGCGGAGCACGTACAGCACATCGCGCAGATCCTCCAGCGCCTGGTACGCGTTGTCCCGGACGACCTGCGCGGTCTCGGCCATCTCGGTGTCGCTGAGAACTGGGCCCCGGCCTGCCCGCGCCTGTCTCGTGCGGTAGACCAGCGCCCCTGCGTGCACGGACAGGAGGGAGATCCGGTGGGCCAGGACGTCGTGCATCTCCCGGGCGATGGCGGTCCGTTCGGCGCGGCGGCTGTCGGCGAGCCGGCGGGCGTGCTCCGCCCGTTCCCGGTGTGCGTCCTCGTGCAGCTTCAGCACCAGCAGGCGGCGGGCGCGCAGGGCGGCGGCGGACGGCCGGTGGGCGGTTGCCTCCGGGTGGCTGCTGGGACTGGCGGTGGCGGCCGCCGCGATGGCGGGGGTGTGCACGCTGGTCCTGACCCCCCGAACGCCGGTACGTGCCCCGCGGCGGCGGTTCCGGCCGCTGGGCAGCCGGGTGCTGACGGGGCGGCCGGTTCTGCCGACGACCCCGACGGGGGCGGTCCTCGGCAAGGAGCTGCGGCAGTGGTGGCGCGACCCCTGGCGCTCGCTGGAGCTCCAGTGCGGCGCGTGGACCGGCCTGTTCATCGGGGTGATCGGGCTGATCTCCGGGGTGCCGCAACTCCTGCCGTTCGTCGGGCTCACGGTGGCGCTGATGGCCGCGCTGACCGCGTGCAACCTCCTGGGGCAGGACGGAACGGCCGTCTGGCTGACGGTGGTCGGGGCGGACCGCGGAACCGTACGCGCGGACATCCGGGGCCGTCAGGCGGCGCTGCTGCTGCTCTTCGGCCCGGTGTCGTTCGTCCTGACCGCGGCCTTCACGCTGATCTCGGGGCAGCATCAGTTCTGGGCGCTGGCGCTGGCGCTGCTCCCGGCGGTGCTGGGAAGCGCGGTGGGGGTGGCGGTGCTGCTGTCGGTCGTCGCGGCCACGCCGGGCGTCGACCCCAAGTACCGGGTCGGGCCGAACGACGCCGGGGACGTCTCGTACCAGATCTGGTTCGGTCTGTACGGGACGCTGCTGCCCGTGCTGCCGACCGCCGCCCTGGCCGTGCCCGCCCTGGTGGGCGGTCATACGGTCCTGGCGTGGGCGGCGGTCCCCCTCGGCCTGCTGAACGGCACGGCCGTCGGGTGGCTGCTCGGCCGTCTCGCCTACCGGCGGCTGGACGCGCGGCTGCCGGAGACCTTCGTGCGGCTGCGGTACGGCAAGTCCATCGCCTCCCAGCAGCAGCCCGCGGGCAACGGGTGGCAGGACCGGATGGAGCGCGGGGCGGTCAAGGGCAACCAGGAGCGGAAGCCGGTCGGAACGTAGGGGGCGCGGGGCCGCAGGCGGTGAACGCCCGCCCTGCGGACCCCGCGATCCCCTAGATGAAGCCCAGCCGGGCCACCCGCCCCTTCTCGCCCGACGCCCAGCAGCCCAGGTCGGGCGTGCAGTCGACCGTGTCGTACGAACCGGTGTCGACGGTGCGCCAGGTGCGCCCCGCGTCCAGCGTGAGGTCGGTGCCGGTCGGGCCGACGGCGAGGGCGGCGGAGCGGGTGTAGGGCAGCCAGGTGACGCCGGAGCGGTAGGCGGGCGGCGGGGCGGCGGACTGCCGCCAGGTGCGTCCGCCGTCGCCGGTGGTGGCCGCGGCCCGCGGGGATGCCTGGTCGGGGCGGTAGTCCCCGCCCACCGCGATGCCGTGCGCCCGGTCGCGGAAGGCGACGGCGAAGACGCCGCGGGCCGGGTCGCCCGCCGGGAGGGTCGACGCGCTCGCCGTCCAGGTCCGGCCCCGGTCGCGGGAGTGCAGGACCCGCGCGGTCTCCGCTCCCCCGGTGGTCAGCCAGACGTCCTTGGCGCCGGAGCTGGCCAGGCACTGGCCGCTCGCGGCGAAACCGGCCTCGCCCGGCAGGGCGTCGGGCATCCCCGCATCGGGCAGGACCCGCCAGGAGCGGCCGCCGTCCGCGGTGGACAGGACCCGGAACTTCCCGTCCACCGGGTCGCCCGCGGCGAGGCCGTGGCGGCTGTCGAAGAAGGTCAGGCAGTTGTAGAAGGCGCGGGGATCGGTGTTGCGGAAGGACTCCGTCCAGGTGGCGCCCCCGTCGTCGGTGCGCAGGACCCGGGAGGCCTCGCCCTCGCCGATGGCCAGGGCGACGGCCCGGCGGGCGTCGAACGCCTCGATGTCCCGGAACTCCAACTCCCCTGCCCCCGGCGGCGATACATCGCGCCAGTCCCGTCCGCCGTCGCCGGTGCGCAGGATCGTGCCCTGTGATCCGGCGACCCAGGCGGTGGAGCGGCTGACCGCGGCGAGCCCGCGGAAACGGGCCTCGGTGCCGGTGGCGGTGAGCTTCCAGCCGGGCAGTGGTCGGGGCGCGGCCGCCTCCCCCCGTACGGTTGCCCCGGCCGGCGCCGCGTGCGCGCCCGGTGCGACCAGTGCGGCGGCCAGTGCGACGCCGCCGGTCACCAGTGCCATCAGCCGTCTCGTGTTCCCCATGGCCTTCATGGCGCTGGAAGCTAGCCCACGGGCCCGGGCCCGTCCAGGGTGCGTCGCCGGGAAGCGGGCAGGAGTGCGGGGGTGCGGGGGGGCGACGTGCCGGAGCCGGGCGGGCCGGTGGGCGCGGCGGTTGCCGGTGACGCAGCTCACGCCGCACGCCGGTGCACGGATCGTGGAGTTCCGTCGTCTACTCCAGTGCCGGGAAGCGTTCACCCAGCAGCAAGAGGGAGCAGGTCTTGTCCAGCGTTATCGAGCAGTCCGTGCAGGCCCGCATGGTCGCGTCCGCACCGCGGATGGAGACCCTGCCCGCCACTCTGCAGTACGACCGCCAGTACCCCTTCGCCGTACGCATGGCGTTCCCGGCCCCGGCGACCCTGGAGGGCACCGAGGTGTCCTGGGAGTTCTCCCGCGAGCTGCTGACCACCGGGGTCGACTCCCCCGCCGGTGAGGGTGATGTACGGGTGCGGCCGTTCGGCTACGAGCGGACGGTGCTGGAGTTCCACGCCCCTGAGGGCATCGCGATGGTCCATGTGCGCACCGACGAACTGCGGCGCTTTCTGCTGCGGGCCGAGGAGCTGGTGCCGGTGGGCGAGGAACACCGCTATCTGGAGCTGGACCGGGGTCTGACCGAACTGCTGGGCGGCTCCTGCTGACGCCCGCCGTGCCGGACCGGCCGTAAATCCGGTTGCCGGGCCCGCGCCCCGGCCCTACTTTCGAGATGTCCCTGGTGTCGTCGATCGGAGTAGGACGTTGCTGATCTGAGGTCCTGTGCACACCGTGCAGCGCCCGCCGCGCCTTGTCGTGGCCCAGAGCGCCCGTGTGCGATCTCAGCTTCTCCAGCCGTCCTTCACCTCTTCCTCGACGTACCCGGGAGCTCCGCGTGCCTGCGACCGATACCCACATCAGCTGTACCTCCCTCTCCTTCTCCTGGCCGGACGGCACCGAGGTCTTCCGGGACCTCGACCTGGCCGTCGGCCCCGGCCGCACGGGGCTGATCGGGCTCAACGGCTGCGGCAAGTCGACCCTGTTGCGGCTCATCGCGGGTGAACTCGCCCCGCTCGACGGCCGGATCACCACCCGGGGCGGGCTCGGCCATCTGCCGCAGACGGTGACGTCGGACACCGCCCTGCGGGTCGATCAGGTGCTCGGCATCGCGGAGCGGCGGGCGGCGCTGGACGCCGTGGAGTCGGGCGATGCCCGCGAGGAGCACTTCGCGGTGATCGGTGACGACTGGGACGTGGAGGAGCGGGCCCGGGCCACGCTGGACGGGCTCGGCCTGGGGTCCGTCGGGCTGGACCGCACCATCGGCGAGCTGTCCGGCGGCGAGTGCGTCCTGCTGCGGCTGGCCGCGCTGCTGCTGGCCCGCCCCGGGGTGCTGCTGCTCGACGAGCCGACGAACAACCTGGACGCGTACGCCCGGCGGCGGCTGTACGACGCGGTCGACGCCTGGACCGGTGCGCTGCTCGTGGTCAGCCACGACCGGGAGCTGCTGGAGCGGGTCGACCGGATCGCCGATCTGCGCGAGGGGGCGGTGACCTGGTACGGCGGGAACCTCTCGGCGTACGAGGCGGCGCTCGCCGTCGAGCAGGAGGCGGCGCAGCGAACGGTGCGGGCCGCCGAGTCGGACGTCCAGCGCCAGAAGCGCGAACTGGCCGAAGCCCACATGAAGTCGGCCCGCCGCAGACGCTACGGCCAGAAGATGTGGGACACCAAGCGGGAGCCCAAGGTGGTGATGGGGCAGCGCAAGCGGTCCGCCCAGGAGTCGGCGGGCAAACACCGCGTCCTGCACACCGAACGCCTCGCGGCGGCCCGGGAGCGGCTCGACGAGGCGGAGCTCGCGGTACGCGAGGACGAGGAGATCCGGGTCGAGCTGCCGCGGACCCGGGTGCATCCGGGCAGCGAGGTGCTGCTGCTCCGGGAGCCGGCGCCGCCCTACGGTCCGCCGCTGCGGGGCGGGTTGACGGTGCGGGGACCCGAGCGGATCGCGCTGACCGGGCGCAACGGCGCGGGCAAGACGGCGCTGCTCCGGACGATCGCGGGTGAGCTGGCGCCGCTGTCCGGCGAGGCGAGCGCACTGGTCGAGACGGGGTTCCTCCCGCAGCGGCTGGATGTCCTGGACGACGCGGCGTCGGTGGCGCGCAACGTGGCGCGGGCGGCCCCGGGCAGCACCGAGAACGCGGTCCGGGCGCGGCTGGCGCGGTTCCTGTTCAAGGGGGCGGCGGCGGACCGCCCGGCGGGGACGCTGTCGGGCGGGGAGCGCTTCCGGGCGACGTTGGCGACGCTGCTGCTGGCCGATCCGGCGCCCCGGCTGCTGCTGCTCGACGAGCCGACGAACAGCCTGGACCTGGCGAGCGTACGGCGGCTGGCCGAGGCGCTGGGGGCGTACGAGGGGGCGCTGATCGTGGCGAGCCACGATGTGGCGTTCCTGGAGTCGATCGGGATCACCCGCTGGCTGCGGCTGGACGGTGAGCTGCGGGACACCACGCCGGAGGAGGTGCGGGCGGGGCGGTGAGCGGCCACGGGTGGTTCGCGGGCGGCTCCACCTCAGCGGGACACGGCGGGCTGCACCTGGCCAACACGGGGGCACTGGTGGATCTGCTGGACCGCCCGGCGGATGCGGGGAACACGGTGGTGTGCGCGGAGCACGACCTGGAGGTGGTGGAGCGGGCGGACTGGGTGATCGATCTCGGTCCGGACGGCGGGAAGAACAGCGGGAAGAACGGCGGCGAGCTGGCCTTCGAGGGCACGCCGAAGGGGCTGCCGGCGGACCGCACCTCGGTTACCGCCGAGTATCTCCGCCGGGATCCGGGGCTGCCCGCAGAGCCCCACTGACCTGCGAGGACCGCCACACCACCACCACGAGCCGCGCACATGACGGTACGTAGTCGGGTGTCAGCGGGGACGGGCTTGGCTTTGCCCTTACGGTCGCCTTAACCTACGGTCTCGTAACCTACGAAGCCGTAGGTAATTCTCCCGTCCCCAGGAGCTCCCCGTGACGATCACCTCTCCCCACCTCGGCAGTTCGAAGGCGTGGACCGACGCCCAGCTGCTGTACGCGCTGGAAGAGGTGGTGGAGCAGGAACTGAACCGCCATCTCAAGGTCGCCAAGGACTGGATGCCGCACGAGTACGTCCCGTTCTCCGACGGACGCAACTTCCCCGGCGTCTTCGAGGACGGCGAGGCCTGGGCCCCGGACCAGTCCAAGGTCACGGACATCGGCAAGATCGCCCTCGTGGTGAACCTCCTCACCGAGGACAACCTCCCCAGCTACCACCACGAGATCGCCTCGCTCTTCGGCCGCGACGGCGCCTGGGGCACCTGGGTGCACCGCTGGACCGCCGAGGAGGGGCGCCACGGGATCGTGATGCGCGACTACCTGCTCACCTCGCGCGCCGTGGACCCGGACAAGCTGGAGCAGTTCCGCATGGCGCACATGGCGGAGGGCTTCGAGTCGGACAACCGGCACTCGATGCTGCACTCCGTGGCGTACGTGGCCTTCCAGGAGCTGGCCACCCGCGTCTCGCACCGCAACACCGGCCACCAGTCCGGCGACCCGGTGTGCGACCGGATGCTGGCCCGGATCGCGACCGACGAGAACCTCCACATGGTGTTCTACCGCAACCTCCTGCGCTCCGCCTTCGAACTGGCCCCGGACCTCACCATGCAGGCCGTGCGCGACGTCGTCGTCGACTTCAGGATGCCCGGCCACGGCATGCCCGGATTCGAGCGGGCCGCCGCGCAGATGGCGATCGGCGAGATCTACAACATGCGCATCCACCACGACGACGTGATCCAGCCGGTGCTGCGCTACCTGAAGGTCATGGAGATCGACGGGCTCGGCCCGGAGGGCATGCAGGCGCAGGAGGAGCTCGGCCTGTACATGGGCGGTCTCGACAGCGAGGCCGCGAAGTTCGACGAGAGGCTCGCCGCCCGCAAGGCCCGGATGGCGGCGCGCGGCCGCGGCTGATCCGGGCCACGGTCCGGCGGCCGGTCCGGCCCTGGCTACTCCTGGGCGGTGACCTCCGCGTACGCGACATCGCGCACATCGCCCGAGGGGTGCTGGCGGAGCATCCGCAGCTGGGTGCGCCAGGGGTGGTGCGAAGGGGTCGGGGACGCGGGGTGCGGGAGCTGCTCAGTCCTGGTCGCGTCCTTCTCTGCGGAGCCGCTCGCGCTCCTTCTCGGAGAGTCCGCCCCAGACACCGAACCGTTCGTCGTTGGCCAGTGCGTACTCCAGGCACGCCAGACGTCCTTCGCAGGCGTTGCACAGTTGCTTGGCCTCGCGCGTCGAACTGCCCGGGGCCGGGAAGAAGAAATCGGGCCCGGCCTGCGCGCACAACGCGGTCTCCTGCCAGGCGAGCGCGTCGTCGGTCACGGTGTTGATCAGCATGTGCCCACGGTGTCCCGCGCCGATAAACGACTGATCAACGATTCATCAATCCGCATCCCACGGCCGGGGGCCGGAACTGCGGCTACTGCCTCGGCTCGGGCTTCATCACGGCGAAGACCGCTCCGTACGGGTCGGCGACGTTGGCCAGCTTGCCGACGCCGGGGACCTCCATCGCCGCCAGCGTCTCCGTGCCGCCGAGCCGCTTCGCCTCGGCCACGACGGCGTCGACGTCGGCCACGTCGAAGTACGGCAGCCAGTGGGAGCCGCGCGCCGCCTCGGAGGGGACGTCCCCCATCCGGACGAGACCGCCGAACGACGCCTCCGGGCCGGCGCTCGCCGGGTGGACCGTGGTGTAGGTGTAGTCGGTGCCCTCCACCTTCATCTCGTCGGTCCGCCAGCCGAAGACGCTGTTGAAGAAGGTGGCCGCCGCCGGGACGTCCGGGGTGTAGAGCTCGGCCCAGAGGAACGAGCCGGGCTCCTGGACGACGCCGAAACCACGGTGCTCCTTCGGCTGCCACACCCCGAAATACGCTCCGGCCGGGTCGGTGAAGCCGCCCATGCGGCCGTAGTCGAGGACGTCCATCACCTCGAACGCGGCGCTCCCGCCCGCCTTCGTGACCGCCGCGGCGGTGGCGTCGGCATCGGGCGACTGGAACGAGACCGACCAGGCGCTGGGCGCCTCGTCCTCGGAGACCGTCATCACCCCGCCGACGTACCGGTCGTCCAGGGTGAACATGCCGTAGCCCCCGACCTCGGGGCCGCCGGGGATCAGGCCCCACCCGAAAAGGTCCCGGTAGAAGGCGGCGGCCCCATCGAGATCGGGAGTGCCGAGATCGACCCAGTTGGGTGCTCCGTCGTGGAAGGCCGGGCTGGTCATGGCATGTTCCTCCGTCGATCCGGTCGGTCCCGCTCGTCCCGCTCGTCCTGCTGTGGCTGCTGGGTGCTTCCTCTCCCGTCGAGTCTCGCACCGGGCACTGACAACCGCAGTCCGCACAGGGCCGACCGGGCTGCGGGTCCACACCCCTCCCCGCGTACACGGTGTGGCCCAGCGTAGGGATGGAGGGTCCCCGGGTGCGAAGGGTTGCGCCGGTGCGTCGCGACCCCGCCGCCACGCCCCGGCCCGGCGTCTCGTCAGTGCTGGTGCTCGGCCGCGCCTGCCTCAGCCGTGCGGCTCTTCTCCTCCGTGCCGCCCGCCGCATGGTGCGGTTCGTAGCCCGGGATCGTGCCGTCCGGCTTCTTGATCAGCAGCAGCCCCGCCATCCCCATGTCGGAGTGACTCTGCACATGGCAGTGGTACATCCAGGCGCCCGCGCCCACGCGTTCGCCCGCGATGATCTGGAAGCCGAAGGAGTCGGCGGGGCCGCAGATCTTGTTGTCGATGATCCGGCTGGGGTCGTCGGGACCGGTGAGGATGCCGGTCCGGTTGTCCGCCCAGCGGTGACCGTGGATGTGGAAGGTGTGGTAGTACTCGCCGTGCGTGATCATCACGCATTCGAGCCGGTCACCCACCGTGGCCTCGAAGTTGACGCTGTTGTGGGCCGTCCTGTTGTTGATCGTCATGTCGTTGAAGACGATCGTGAACGTCTTGTCGGGCAGGATGTCGCCCTTGCGGCGCACGACGACCGGCCCGTAGAGCCCCCTGCGGATGCCGCCGGTGCCGTGGTCCGTGCCGACGACGTGGTCGTGGTAGTGCCAGTAGCCCGCACTGCCCGGCTCGTAGGTGCCGTCCTTGCGGCGGCCCGGGGCGTGCGTGCGCCAGGTGTACGTACGGGTGCCGCCGGGTTCGACGTGGCTCTTGTTCATCCGCGTACCGTCGTTGGCGATGTCGTAGTCGACGCCGTGGACATGGAGGCTGGCGTCGACGTCGGTGAGGTTCTCGAACTCGATGTGCACGGTGTCGCCCTCGTTGAGCTCGATGAGGGGTCCGGGGACCGAGGCCCTGCCCTTCTCGAAGCCGTAGCCGAGCTGACCGTCCGCCAACTTCTCGGCGTACAGCCTCAGTCGGCGCACCACACCTCCGGCCGGGGCGGTGCGTGGCGGGTTCTCCGCGGAGCTTGCATTCACCGCACCGAGCGACAACGATGTCACCCCTGTCGCCGCCGCAGCCGCGCCACCGACCACCATCCGTCGGCCGAAGGTCCGTCGGTCCATGTCGAACTCCCCACTGCGATAAGGAAACTGGCGTCACCGCGGAGACGTCAGGGGTCTCCGGAGATCCCCGGATCGGGCCACACCGTAGCCGGGACCCTCCCGTTCATCCACACCCAGGACAAAGTTCGTGCCATTGCTGCCGTAGCTATTGGCGGACCGCGGAAAGGGGTCTAGCTTCGTGCGCTGTCGCAGTGAACCAAGAGGCAGTGACGAAGAGCGAGCGACCCACAGTCACCGAGAGGTGCAGTGACCACAGAGGGGTGGGTGACCACATGCAGCGCGCACCGCATCACCGGTCCGGATCACGACGCGGCCTCGCGGCGGCCCTGGCGGCCGGCGCACTGACCGCGTCCCTGCTGGGCGGCGGGGGCCCGGCCAACGCGGGTACATCGCCCGGCCGGGACCTGGTGGAGAAGATGGCGACAACGTTGTCTCTCCCCTCCCCGCCGGGGGCGAAGAACCAGGTCAAGGTGCTGGTCTTCCACGCCTCGGCGGGCGACGAGGCGACGTACACGGACGCGGGGATAGCGGCGATCGAGAAGATCGGGCAGACCGGCCCGGAGGCCGGGCGCTTCGCCATCGTGGCCACCGACGACCCCAAGGTCTTCACCAACGGCGAGCGGCTCGGCTCGTTCCACGCCGTCGTCTTCCTCACCGGTGGCGGCGACGTCCTCGACCCGGAGCAGGAGGCGGGCCTGGAGGCGTACATGGAGGCGGGCGGCGGCTTCCTCGGCATCCATGACGCGGCGCGCACCGAGCCGTACTCGGACTGGTTCACCGGCCTGGTGGGCGCCCGTCCGGCGGCCGGCAGCCCGACGGCGGTGCAGCGGGCGACCGTTGAGATCGGCGACCGGGTCCACCCGGCCACCAAGAACCTGCCGCTGGAGTGGAAGCGCCCCGACAAGTGGCTCAACTGGACGAAGAATCCGTCAGGTGACGTCCACACCGTGGCGCGGGTACGGGAGTTGACGTACCGGCCGGGCGCGAGCGCCAACGGCTGGGACCACCCGGTCTCCTGGTGCCGGGACTACGACGGCGGCCGGTCCTTCTACACGGCGATGGGCGGTACGGCGGACAGCTTCACGGAGACCGACTTCCGCGACCATCTGCGCGGCGCGCTCGCCTGGACGAACCGGACCTCGCAGGCCGACTGCACGGCGACCATCACGTCCAACTACACCGCCGAACGGCTCACCCAGCCCAACCAGCCGGGCCGGAACGACCAGATCGGCGAGCCGCACGGTCTGGTGACCGCGCCGGACGGGAAGGTCTTCTACATCGGGCGCGGCGGCGCCGACAGCTCCAGCCCGGTCGTCATCGACTGGAACGACCCGGACATCGGCAAGGGCAAGGGCGAGATCCACGTCTACGACCCGAAGACCGGGAAGGTCACCCTGGCGGGTGCGCTGGACGTCTTCGGCAACAAGGGCGGCGGCGACGAACTGGTCAAGGTCGAGGAGGGGCTGCTCGGGATCGAGCTCGACCCGGACTTCGCGTCCAACGGATGGGTGTACCTGCACTACACCCCGCACGCGAAGATCGACCGCGACAAGCGGCTGGCGACCCGTCAGGTATCCCGCTTCACCTACGACTCGGCGTCCGGGAGGCTGGACCCGGCCTCCGAGAAGGTGCTGCTCGGCTGGCCGGTGCAGATCCACAGCTGCTGCCACGCGGGCGGCGGCATGGCGTGGGACTCGAAGGACAACCTGTACATCGCGACCGGTGACAACAACTCCTCAGGTTTCAGCGGTGGTTACTCCGGAAACAACCCGGAGCCGAACTACCAGGGCATCGCATTCGCCGACGCGCGGCGGACCTCGGGCAACACCAACAACCTGAACGGCAAGATCCTGCGCATCCACCCGGAGGACGACGGGTCGTACACCCTGCCCGAGGGCAACCTCTTCACCGGCCGGGAGCCGGACGAGGGCGGCGGGAAGACCCGGGGCGAGATCTACGTGATGGGCGTGCGCAACCCGGCCCGGATCTCGGTCGACCCCGCGACGGACACGCTGTACGCGGGCTGGGTCGGCCCCGACGCGGGTGCGCCGAGCACCACCTGGGGCCCGGCGAAGTACGACACGTTCGCCGCGATCACCGAGGCGGGCAACCACGGCTGGCCGTACTGCATGGGCAACAACCAGCCCTACCGGGACCGGAATCTGCCCGACCCGAGCCGGCCCCTGGGCTGGTACGACTGCGACGCCCCCAGGAACGAGTCGCCGCACAACGACGGGCTGGTCAAGCTGCCGCCGGTCACCCCGAACACCATCTGGTACTCGCCGCAGGGCGGCGGGGTGGACTACCCGCGCGACGAGAACGGCGTACCGAGCTACAGGACGGAGGAGGGCGAGGAGTTGCTGCCCTGGCTGAAGGGCGGCGGGCAGGCCACGATGAACGGCCCGGTCTACCGCTTCGACGCGCGGAGCGAGTCCACCGCCAAGTGGCCCGCGTACTGGGACGGCAAGTGGTTCGTCGGTGACTTCTACGACGGCGCCCAGCCCCGGCATGCGGTCATCACCGACCCGAAGACCGTCGGCAAGGGCGGACTGCCCGTGCACGCCGAGTCGTTGAAGAAGATCATCCCGGTCGGGGCGGACGGCATCCGCAATCTGATGGACTGGAAGTTCGCACCGGACGGTTCGCTGTACGTACTCGACTACGGGCGCGGCTTCTTCACCTCGGACTCCAAGTCCGCGCTGTGGCGCGTGGCATACAAGGGCGGCGGCGCGACTCCGGCCGCCGGAGACCTCGTCGGGAAGGCGGCAGCACAGTGAGACACGGCATGGTCCCCGCACGGCGGCGGCATCGGCCGACCGGATTCTGGGTGGCCCTGCTGGCCTCTCTCCTGATGGTCCTCGGGCTGACCTCGACGGCCGCGTACGGCCGGGAGGACGACCGTCCCTCGGCCGCGGCCGCCGACCAGGTCCTGACGTGGACGGCCGGCGATCCGATCGACCGCTATCTGACCGCGCCCAGGACGGCGGTGGCGGGCAGGGCGACCATCGTCTTCGAGAACAGCACGGCGACCGGCAACACGACGAGTATGCCGCACACACTGACGTTCAGCGTGTCGGACCCCGAGTTCAACAACGACGTCCAGCTGAACATCCTGGCCAACCCGGGTGACGCCGAGGGCGGCAAGCACAGTGTGGAGGTCACGCTGTCACCCGGCCGGTACTTCTACCACTGCACGATCCCCGGCCACGGCCGGATGCAGGGCATCCTGACCGTCACCGAGGGCAGCGGCGAGGACACCGAGACCCCCGAGACCTCGGCGAAGGTCGACGGCGACCGGAACGGTGACGGCGCGTACATCGGCCAGGCCACGGTCACCGTCGAGGCCACCGACGAGGGCTCCGGCGTCGACACCGTCGAGTACGCCCTCGGCGCGGAGGGCGAGTGGCAGCCGTACACCGCGCCCGTCGTGGTGAACGAGGTCGGCGAGCACACCGTCCGCTACCGGGCCACCGACGGGGCGGGCAACACGGCGGCGGAGAAGTCCGTGGACTTCGCGGTCGCCGCGCCGCCGACCGACGACGAGACACCGCCGGAGACCTCGGCGACCGTCACGGGTGAGAAGGACGAGGCGGGCGCCTACCTGGGGATGGCCACGGTCACCGTGACCGCGTCCGACACCGGGTCCGGCGTCAACACCATCGAGTACGCGATCGGGGCCGACGGCGAGTGGCAGCCGTACACCGCGCCGGTGATGCTCCACGAGCCGGGTGAGCACACCGTCCGCTACCGGGCCGCCGACCGGTCGGGGAACGTGGCGGACGAGAAGGCCGTCGAGTTCACCGTCGTGGAACCGCCGTCGCAGGACCGGACGGCTCCGGAGACCTCGGTGAAGGTCGAGGGCGACAAGAACTCCGACGGGGCGTTCATCACCAGCGCCAAGGCCACCGTCACCGCGACCGACGACGACTCGGGCGTGGAGAAGGTGGAGTACTCGCTGGACGGCGGTCCCTACCTCGCGTACACCGCCCCCGTGATCGTCGACCGGGTGGGCCACCACTCCGTCTCCCACCGGGCGACGGACAGGGCGGGCAACACCTCCGAGGCGAAGAAGGTGTCGTTCACCGTCGCCCGGGGCGGCGGGGTCCCGGCGCCGAACTGCGCGGAGTTCGACGAGCGGCACACGGTCTTCGTCGGCACGGTCGACACGGGCGTCCCGAACCGGATCACCCGCAATCGCTGCACGATCAACGAACTGATCGAGGACGAGAAGGACTGGTCCTCCCACGCGCTGTTCCTCAAGCACGTGAAGTCGGTGCTCGACAGGCTGAAGACCGACGGCGTCATCGACCAGCGCGAGCGCAGGGCGGTCGACCGGGCCGCCAAGCAGTCGGGCATCGGGAAGCCCGGCCAGGTCGAGGGGTACACCAGGCTCTTCGACGGCACGGCGGCCTCGCTCGCCAGATGGCAGCACGTGGGCGGCGGCGCGTTCGGGCTGAACGAGGAGGATGCCTCCATCACCAGCTCCACCACCGTGGGCGGTATGGGCATGCTGTGGTTCCCGGCCAGGGCGTACGACGACTTCTCGCTGAAACTCCAGTGGCGGGACGACGCCCCGGGCTCGGGCAACGCCAACGGCGGCGTCTTCGTCCGCTTCCCGAAGGTCCACGACCACCCGGAGGAGTCACGTCCGGAGTGGGTCGCCATCAAGTACGGGCACGAGATCCAGGTCAACGACCGGCCGGACGGCGACATGTACAAGACCGGTTCGGTGTACGGCTTCGACCGGGTGGGGCTCGGCGGCGCCGGGGTCACGCCCAAGGGCACCTGGAACGACTACGAGATCAAGGTGGTCGGCCAGCACTACGAGATCTACCGCAACGGTGTCCTGATCAACGAGTTCGACAACACCGGCGGTCAGCTCTTCGAGCCGCCGCGCGGTGACGACCCGGGCACCGACGGCCGGCGGTTCGCCTCCGGCTACATCGGGCTCCAGGTGCACGGGGTCACGGACGTCATCTCCTACCGCGACATCCGGATCAAGGAGCTGTAGGCCCGCGGAGGAGGTCTCAGGAGGCCGTGGCCGCATGCTCAGGTGTGCGGGCGCGGCCTCCTGGGTGTCGGTGGCGCCACACCCAGAACACCGTGCAGGAGACCAGCGCCCAGGCGGCGAGCACCAGGTACGGGAAGACGAACTGATGGCTCTGGTAGTAGACGGCGGTGTGCTGGGCGTTGACGGACGCGCCCGGCGGGAGCCAGCGGCCGATGTGCCCGAGGGCGGAGGGAAGCAGCGGCCAGGACACCGCTCCGCCGGACGAGGGGTTGCCGAGCAGCACCATGACGCCCCAGGTGGGGATCATCGCCCACCGGCCCATCAGGGTGTTGAACATCGTGAAGACCATGCCGGAGGTGAACATCGTGAACGCCAGGATCAGCCAGGACTGCACGAACGGAAGGTCGACCGCCCCGAGCCACCAGTCCACGGCCGCCGCGATGGCGAGGCCGCCGAGCAGGGCGTACGCGGCGGTGAACGCGATGCGCTCCGCCGGGTTGAGGCCGTGGGCGTGGATGCTCAGCTGGATCGCGCCGAGGAAGCCCATGATCACGGCGGCCAGTGAGATGTAGAACAGGGCGAGCCCGCGCGGGTCGCCCGGCTGGAGCGGCTTGACGTCCCTGACCGTCACCGGCACTCCGGCGGCGTCACCGGCCTCCACCCCCGCCTTGCCGAGCAGTTCGGCCACGGAGGCCCCGGAAGCCCCGGCCACGTCCAGCGCCACCCCGCGGCCGGAGGCACGGACGATGGCGAAGACCTTCTGTTCGTTCAGGGCGCGGCGGGCGTCTGCCGGGTCCGGGTACTCGCGCAGTTCGAGCGAGGTGTCGAGGGCCTTCTCCATCGCGGCGACGAACGCCTCGCCGCGCTCCGCCTCCGGCTGGGTGACCAGGGCGGCGGGAATCCGGTGCGGGGCGGGGTTGGCCATCGCGTAGGTGTAGGAACCGGCGAAGAGACCGGCCGCGGCTGCGACGATGAGGACGAGGACGGTCGCGGGGAGGAACGGGCTGTTCTTGTACGCCTCCCAGCGGTCGCGGAGGGTCAGCGGGCGGCCGTGGGCACCGTGTTTCTCACTGCTGCCGCCTCTGCCACCGATGCCGCCCTGCTCGCTGCTGCCGCCTTTCTCACTGTGTTCGCTCACGCCATCTCGCCGTCGTCGTCGTGCCGGGCTCGGCTGGGCTGGACGCGCTTGGGTTCGCCGGGCATCTTCGGGTACTCCGGCGGGTACGGCATGTCCCCCATCCCCCGCTCCTTCTCGTCCCGGTCCGCCAGCTCCAGCAGCCCGTCGAGACGGAACGCCTCCTGGTCCATGTCGGCGTGGACATCGCCGAGTTCGGCGTACCGTCGCGGCAGTGTGCGGATGTCGAAGTCGCGCGGTTCGGCGTCGTCGATCTCCTCCCAGCGCAGCGGGGCGGAGACCGGGGCGTGCGGGAAGGGGCGTACGGAGTAGGCGGAGGCGATCGTGCGGTCGCGGGCGGTCTGGTTGAAGTCGACGAAGATCCGCTCGCCGCGCTCCTCCTTCCACCAGGCCGTGGTCACCCGGTCGGGCATCCGCCGCTCCAGCTCGCGCCCGGCGGCGATGGCGGCGCGCCGCACCTCGGTGAAGGTCCAGGCGGGCTCGATGGGGATGAAGACATGCATCCCCCGGCCCCCGGAGGTCTTGGGCCAGCCGCGTACGCCGTGGTCCTCCAGCACGGACCGCAGCTCGTGGGCGGCGGTGACCGCGTCGGCGTAGTCGGTTCCGGGCTGCGGGTCGAGGTCGATGCGCAGCTCGTCGGGGTGGTCGGTGTCCCCGGCCCGGACCGGCCAGGGGTGGAAGGTGAGGGTGCCGAGGTTGGCGGCCCAGATGACGGCGGCGAGCTCGGTGGGGCAGATCTCGTCGGCGGGGCGGCCGCTGGGGAAGGCGATGCGGGCGGTGGGAATCCACTCGGGGAGGTTCTTCGGCGCCCGCTTCTGGTAGAAGAAGTCGCCCTCGACCCCGTCCACGAAGCGCTGGAGGGTGGTCGGCCGGTGGTTGAGGGCACGGGTGATGCCCGCCCCGACGGCGAGGAAGTACTCGGCCACGTCTCTCTTGGTGTAGCCCTTCTCCGGGAAGTACACCTTGTCCGGGTTGGACAGCCTCACGGCCCGTCCGCCCGCGTCCAGCTCCACCGCTGCTCCCATGACGGCCACCGTAGGCCGATCGCACATATGCTGCATATCGGGAGACATGGGCAGGGAAGGGCGACAGAATCGGGCCATGGACCTGCCGGTGATGCCGCCCGTGAAGCCGATGCTCGCCAAGTCGGTGTCCGCGATTCCGCCGGGCATGAGTTACGAGGCGAAGTGGGACGGCTTCCGCGCGATCGTCTTCCGGGACGGCGACGAGGTCGAGATCGGCAGCCGCACCGGAAAGCCCCTCACCCGCTACTTCCCCGACCTGGTCGACGCCGTGCGGGAGAACCTCCCGCCGCGTTGCGTGATCGACGGGGAGATCGTCATCGCCCACGAGGGGCGGCTCGACTTCGACCGGCTCAGCGAGCGCATCCACCCGGCGGACTCCCGGGTGCGGATGCTGGCCGAGCAGACCCCGGCGAGTTTCATCGCCTTCGACGTCCTCGCGGTCGACGACACCTCTCTTCTCTCCACCCGGCAGGCGGACCGGCGGGCGGTTCTGGAGGCGGCGCTCGCCGGCGCGTCCCCGCCGGTCCTCCTCGCCCCTTCCACCACGGACATCGACGTCGCCCGGCAGTGGTTCGACCGGTACGAGGGCGCGGGGCTCGACGGGGTCGTCGCCAAGCCGGTCGATCTGCCCTACCGGCCCGACACCCGGGTGATGTACAAGATCAAGCACGAGCGGTCGGCGGACGTCGTGGTGGCGGGCTACCGCGAGCACAAGAGCGGCCCGGTCGTCGGCTCGCTGCTGCTCGGCCTGTACGACACCGGGGGCGTGCTCCAGCACGTCGGGGTCTGCGCGGCCTTCCCGATGAAGCGGCGCGCCGAACTGGCCGAGGAGCTCGCCCCACTGCGCACCGAGTTCGCCGACCATCCGTGGGGCGCCTGGGCGGATGCGGCGGCGCACGAGCGGTCCCGGCTGCCGGGGACGCAGAACCGCTGGTCGGGCAAGAAGGACCAGTCCTGGGTGCCGTTGCGGCCCGAGCGGGTCTGCGAGGTGGCGTACGACCACATGGAGGGCGACCGGTTCCGGCACACCACGCAGTTCCGGCGGTGGCGCCCGGACCGGTCCCCCGCCGGCTGTACGTACGCGCAGCTGGAGGAGGTCGTCTCCTACGACCTGGCCGAGGTGCTGTCAGGCGGCTGACCCGGACACCGGTTCGCCGGTCGGCGTGGCACAGGGCTCGTCCGACGCGCCCGGGCCCGCCGGCTCCGCGTCACCGGACGGGGAGGGGGCCGGGGTGTCGCCGGGGCTGCCGGGCGCGGTCTCACCGGGGGCCGGGTCGGGATCAGGGTCGGGGTCCGGCGATGTGGGGGGTCCGGTCGGGGTGGGACTCGGGTCGGTGGGGTCCGGCCCCGGGTCGGTCGGATCGGCGGGGCCCGAGTCCGTCGGATCGGGGCTCGGGCTCGGGCTGGGGCCGGGATCCGTGGGGTTCGGGTTGGTGGGGCCGGAGTCCGTCGGATCGGGGCTCGGGCTGGGGCCGGGGTCGGTGGGCCCCGGGTCTGTGGGACCGGGGTCCGTGGGGCCCGGGTCTGTCGGATCGGGGTCCGTGGGGCCCGGGTCCGTCGGGCCGGGTGAGGGCGTCGGGGACGGTGGGCGGGTGGGCTGGGGGCCGATGACGATGCCGCCGTCGTCATCGCCCTTGCCTTTGCCGTCGCCCGGGCGGTCCTGCGTGCCGGGGCCGCCGACCGGGGCCTTGGGCGGGGTCTTCCCGCCGGGGCCCGGGCTGACCGGCACGACGCCGTTGCCGTCGGCGACCGGGTGGGTGCCCTTACGGTAGAACTCCAGCCACGACAGCACGGTCCGCAGATAGGCCTCGGAGCGGTTGTAGCTGAGGATCGCCCGGTCCAGGTCGGCGCGGCGCGTCAGATCGCGGGGCCCGGCGCAGAGGTAGTGACCGGCGGCGAGCGCCGCGTCGAAGATGTTGTTCGGGTCCTTGCGGCCGTCACCGTTCCCGTCCCTGCCCCAGGCCGCCCAGGTGGAGGGGATGAACTGCATCGGCCCGACAGCCCGGTCGTAGGTGCGGTCGCCGTCGTACGCTCCGCCGTCGGTGTCCCGGATCAGGGCGAAGCCGTTTCCGTCGAGCGCGGGCCCGAGGATCGGGGCGAGGGTCGTCCCGCGCGCGTCGACCCGGCCGCCGGACGCCTGGCCGGACTCGACCTTGCCGATCGCCGCGAGCAGCTGCCACGGGAGCCCGCAGCCTGGGTCGCCGCGGCGCACCGCGCTCTCGGCCCGGCGGTAGGCGGCGAGGACGGTGGCCGGAATGCCCGCCTCGGGCCAGGCGCGGACCACCACCGGATCGGGTTTCGCACCCGGCTTCGGGGGTGCGGGCGGCTTCGGGCTCCGCAGCGGCGGTAACTCGGTGTGGTAGACGTCGTCGCCCGGCACCTCGGTCCACACCACGTCGTCGGAGGCGGCCGCGGCCTTCTCCCGGCGGGGCTCGGGCAGCTCGAACCCCGGCGCCTGGGACGCGGTGAGCGCGGCCATCGCGGCGACCGCGGCGGCCGTGGTGGTGAGGCGGCGGCGCGCGGTGCGGTTGGCGCTCATCTGGGCTCCTCTCCCCCGTCGTCCGGGGCCCGGTCTCACCGGGTGAACGTGTCGATGGCGGCGATCAGCCAGGTGTCCCCCCGGCGCACGGCGTCCACGGCGAACATGGCCGCCGCGTAGGTGGTCTCCTCGTCCTTGCCGGTACGGGTGTTGCTCTGGTCGGCGAAGATCAGCAGCCGGGCCCGGTCGCCGTCGAGGAACTGCACCCCGCTCTCGGTGACCGTGGTGGTGAGGACGAGCTTCTGCTGCGGGGCCTGTTCCCGTACCTCGGCGAGCATGTCCTTGTGCTGCCGCACGGCCCGGCCGGTGAGGTAGGTGCTCGCCGCGCGGTCGGACCGGGCGGGCGAGGCGTAGTCGTACGAGAACACCGCGCCGACCGCCTCGCTGATCCGGCCCTTCACCTCACTGGTACTGCCGATGTCGGTGAGCGCGGCGTTCTGCCGGGCCGGTTCGTCCCGGAGCTCCCCGGCCGAGGCGAACGCCCAGGCGGCAAAGGCCCCGAGGAGGACGGTGAGGGCGCACAGCACAGCGGGCAGCGGGACACGGAGGCGGCGGAGGCGAGGCCCGCTGCTCCGGGGGCCGTCCGGCTGCGGGGCGGCGCCAGTCGCCTGGTCGGTGCCGGTAGCCGGGTCGGCATCGGCTTCCGGGGCGGCATCGGTCGCCGGGGCGGCGCCGGTCACCGTGTCGGGGGCCGGCACTTGAGCCGGTTCGGCCTCGGTCACCGTCGTACGGGGTGGTGCGGTGGCGAGCCGGCGGCGGCGGTTGACGAGGTGGCGGGTCGTCGACAAGGCGGGGTCCTCTCCGGGGCGAGCGGGGCGGTGCGGGTGGTGCGGTGGTGCGGTGCAGTGCGGTGCCGGGGGTCAGCCGGCCGTGCTGCCGACGGGCGCCTGACCGAGCGCGCTGAGCTTCCACCCCTCGGCGGTCCGGGTGAGGCTGCCGAGCAACCGGCTCTCCTTCACCGCTGGTTCGCCCTTCGGCGCGGTCACCGTCACTCTCAGTGCCACCATCACCCCGGCTCTGCCCGCCCGTTGGTCCAGCTCGGTCACCGCCCCGGAGAGGACCTTCGCGGTGCTGACCGTCCTGGCCTCCGCGATCTGCTTCGCGAACGCGTCGCGCCCGTCCACCAGTTGGCGGTGGAGGTCGCCGGTCGTGGACTGCTCCCAGCTGTCGAGCCCCTTCTCCAGGGTGCGGTGGTCCAGGGTGTTCATGTTCTGCACCGCCTGCTCCCCCGCCGCCAGCGCGTCGTCCCGCGCCTGTGCGAAGGAGGCCGCGTCGTCGTGTGCGGCGTCGTAGCGCTGCCAGCCGCCCCAGCCCGCGGCTCCGGCCGCGCAGACGGCCAGCGCCATCGCGGCGATCACCAGCGGATTCCGTGCCCGTGCGCGCGCTGTGCGGGTGGGTTCCGTGCGCTCCCGTGCCATGTGCTGCCTCTCCCCTGCCTGCCGAACCGGACCGGTGCGCTTCCGCTTCCGGACCACCGTCATGTGGAGCCGATCTCGACGATCCGCCAGCGCTCGTCCCGTAGTTCGGCGGTGACGGCGAGCTGGGCGGACGCGGTCGTGGCGGTGCGTCCCCGGCGCTCGTAGACCTGGTCGAGGAAGACCAGGAGGCGGGCGCTGCCGGCGGTCAGCCGGATCACTCCGGCCCGGACGACCTGGGTGGTGAGCGTCAGCTGCTGGTCGGCGGACTGCCGCTCGACCTGGCCGAACAGTGCCGCGTACTGCTGGAGGGCCTTGCCCGCCAGGACCTCCTGCGCCGCCGCCTTGGTGACGGCCGTGGAACCGGGAGCGTACGAGAAGATCTTCCCGAGCGCGTCGCTGATGTCGCCCGTGATGCGCGCGGTCGCCTCGGCGTCGGTGAGCGCGAGGTTCGCCGTGGCCGGGGTGTCGCGGAGCTGTCGGCCCTCCGCGTACAGGGCGCCGCCCGTGGCGAGCAGGGCGAGGGTCAGGAGTACGCCGAGGGCGCGCGGCCAGCGGCGGCCGGGCATGTCCTCCGTGTGCCCCTCCTCGGGCCCGGCACCCGCCGCATCAGCGGACTCTGCCGCATCCGTCGTCGTGGCTTCAGCGGACTCCTTCGCATCCGTCGTCGTGCCGTTCATCGTCGCTGTCCCTCCCCGCTGTCTCATCGGCCGCCGCCCGTCCCGATCGCCGTGAGCGCTTTGACCTTCCAGCCGTCCGCCGTACGGGCGAGGGTCGCCCCGAACCGTTTGCGCTGGGTGCCCGCGGCGCCGGTGCGGGGGGTGACCTCGACGTCCACGGTGGCGATGAGCTCCGCCGTACCCATGCGCTCGTCCAGTGCGGTGAGCGCCGCCGCGGTGACCTTGCCCCGGGCGGTGTCGCCCGCCGTCGCGAGCGTCTTCGCGTCGGCCTTGGCGGTCCGCTTCAGCTGGTCGTGCAGCGGTCCGGTGGAGGAGTCGAGCCAGGCGCGGAGCCCGGCGTTCACCCGCCCGGCCTCCGTACCGTCCAGGCTGTTCAGCGTCGCGAGGTGCCGCTTCCCCTGGGCGAGGGCCGCGTCGCGGGCCTTCGCGTGGGCGAGGGAGCGGTCGTCGCGCGCCTGGCCGTACGACCAGGCGCCCAGCCCGCAGAGCAGGGCGGCGACGAGCAGTGCGGCCCAGCCGGCCGTCCGCCGGGTACGGGGGGTCACGATCCGCCTCCCAGGCCCAGCAGCCCGGCGATGCCGTCCGCGGGAGGCGCGGTGCCAGGGGTGCTGCCCAGGGCCCCGGGGAGCCGCATCTTGCCCGGTACGGCGGGTTCCGGCACCGGGCCTCCCTTGGGTGCGTTGGCGCTGCCGCGGACGTTGATGCCGGTGCCCGGGTCGGACGTACAGCGGGCGGCGGTGTTCACGGCGGGGCCGGACGAGATGTCCAGTCCGTTGCGGTAGACCGTTCCGCCGTATCCGGCCGTGCAGGGCAGCGGTTCGAAGAAGGTGACGGACATGCCGAACCGGGCGCCGTCGTCGTCGACCGCGCTTGCCCCGGCAGCCGCGACGGCGGGCAGCTTCACCAGTAGCTCCTCCAGGCCGCGTTGGCGGGTGACGGCGACCTCGGACGTGGTGAGGAGGTTGGCGACGACGACACCGAAGGCCGGGTCGAGGTCGCGCAGCAGCCCGCTGATCTGGACGGCCGCGTCCGGGGTGGTGGCGATGAGGCGGCGCAGATCGGTGTCGGAGCCCTTGAGTTCGGCGGCCAGCTCCTTGGCGCCCGAGGCGAAGCCCTTCAGCGCCTGCCCCTGTTCGGCCTGGGTGCGCAGGACCCTTTCGCCGTCGGCCATCAGCTTGGTGGTGACCGGCAGGGCCCTGTCGGCGGCCTCGATGAAGTCGCCGCCGGTGTCAAGCAGGACCTGGAGGTCGTCGCCGCGGCCTTCGAAGGCGGCCCCGAACTCCTCCACGACGGTCCGCAGGCTCTCCGGGTCCACAGAGCTCGCGAGGTCGTTGACGCTGGTGAGGACCTCCGTGGGGGGTGCGGGGATGGTGGTGTCGGCGGCGTCGATGACCGAGCCGTTACCGAGGAAGGGGCCGTCCTTGCGTGTGGGGCGCAGGTCGACGTACTGCTCGCCGACCGCCGAGAGGTTCGCGACGACGGCGGTGAGGCTGTCCGGGATCGGCGGGGCGTCCTTCTCGATGCGCAGTTCGGCCTCGACGCCGTCGTCGGTCAGCTCGATGGGGCCGACACGGCCGACGGAGACACCCCGGTAGGTGACGTTGGAGTGGGTGTACAGGCCGCCGGTCTGCGGGAGTTGGACCGTGACGGTGTAGTAGCTGCGCAGTCCTACGTACTGGCCGAGATCGGCGTAGCGCACGCCCAGATGGCCGAGGACCAGGACGGCGATGACGAGGAAGGCGAGGTTCTTCAGCCGGATGGCGAGGGTGATCACGGCGTCGCCGCCCCCTTTCCGTTCTTCGGGGTGCCGGACCCGGCGGGCGTTACGCCCGTACCGGATGCGGGCGTCTCGCCCGTACCGGACACGGCGGGCAGCGGTAGCGGGAGGCCGCTGCGGGCCGCCGATCCCTCGTCCTCGGCCGGGGGCTGCGGGATGCCGGGATCGCCCGGAGTGAGCGCCGGGATGATCTGCGTACCGGGCAGGGCGGTCACGTCCAGGTAGACGTTGAGGTAGTCGCCCTTCACGCCGCGCAGCACCTCGTCCGTGAAGGGGTAGGTGAGCAGCACCTGAAGGGAGTCGGGCAGGTCCTGGCCGGAGTCGGCGAGCGCCTTGAGGGTGGGCGCGAGGGCCTTGAGGTCGGCGATCATGTCGGCCTTGGTGCGGTTGACCGTGTCGACGGCGACGGTGGAGAGGGTGTCGAGGGAGCGCAGCATGGTCAGGAGGGAGCCGCGCTGCTTCTCCAGGACCTTGAGTCCGGGGCTGAGCCCGGTGAGGACGGTTCCGACGTCCTGCTTGCGGGTGGCGAGGGTGGCGGCGAGCCGGTTGACGCCGTCGAGGGCCTTGGTGATGTCGCCCTTGTTGGCGTCGAGGTTGGTCGCGAGGGTGTCGACCCGGCGGAGCACGGAGCGGATCTGTGGTTCCTGTCCCGCGAGCGCCTTGTTGAGTTCGGTGGTGATGGTCCTGAGCTGGTTGACGCCACCGCCGTTCAGGAGCAGGGACAGGGCTCCCAAGACCTCCTCGACCTCCGGATTGCGGTTGGTGCGGGCGAGCGGGATGCGCCCGGTGTCGGCGAGCGAGCCGCGTGCGGTGCCCTTGGGGGGCGGGGTGAGCTGGATGAACTTCTCACCGAGCAGGCTGGACTGTTCGAGGCGGGCGTAGGCGTTGGCGGGGAGGTCGATCTTCCCGTTGACGCGCATGGTGACCCGGGCGCGCCAGCCGTCCGGGGCGAGGGCGATGCCGGTGACGCGCCCGACGGACACGTCGTTGACCTTGACCGAGGACTGCGGGGCGAGGCTGAGGACGTCATCGAACTCGGCGGTGATCTCGTACGGCCGGTCGCCGAGGTCGGCGCCGCCGGGCAGCGGGATCTGTTCGATGCCTGTGAAGGCCGGTCCGTCGGTGCGGGCCACGGCCAGGGCGATGAGGGCGCCGGCGGCGAGCAGGGCGACGGTCGCGACGGCCGCCCGTCCGGCCGGTCCGCGCCGGGTGTCGTCGTTCATCGTCGCGCCCCCTTCTTCTCGCCGGGCTGTTTCTCGGGGGTACCGAAGACCGTGCCGACCTCCGGCAGCGGCAGGACGGGCAGCGCCTTGCGGCGGGCCGCGTCGACGGGCGCGAGGCCGCTGAGCCGCCCGGCGGCGGAGGCGGCCCCGGGGTCGACGAGCGGTCCGCCCATGGACAGTTCGTTGAGGTTGGTCCGCCCGTTGAGGGTCCGGTTGGCCGGGTCGTAGGCGTTGAGGACGTTCCCCGCGGCGAGCGGCAGGGTGTCCATCGCCTCGGCGAGCGAGGCGCGCTGGTCGGCCAGGGCCTGGGTGACGGGGACGAGGGCGTCGACGTTCTTCTTGAGCGCGCCGCGGTTCTTGGCGATGAAGGTCTTGACCTGGCCGAGTGCGGTGCCCAGTTCCTTGAGGGCGGCGCTGAGGTTCTTCTTGTCGTCGGCGAGGAACGAGGTGACCGAGTCGAGCTGCTGCTCGGCGGTGCGGACGTTGCTGTCGTTGTCCTTGAGCATGGTGGTGAAGGACTGGAGGTAGGTCAGGGTGTCGAAGAGGTCGCCGCTGCTCTTGTCGAGCGTCTTGGTGGCCTTGCCGAACTGTTCGATGGAGTCCCCGATGGCCTTGCCGTTGCCGTCGAGGTTCTTCGCCCCGGTGTCCAGGAGCCTGGCGAGCGCCCCGTCGGCGTTGGCCCCGTTCGGGCCGAGTGCGGTGGAGAGTTCGGTGATGGAGGCGTACAGCTCGTCGACCTCGACGGGGGTGGCGTTGCGGGCGGCGGGCAGGACCGCGTCGTCGGCGAGGCGCGGCCCGCCGTCGTAGGCCGGAGCGAGCTGGATGTAGCGGTCGGCGACGAGACTGGGGGCGACGACGACCGCGTGGGCGTCCTCGGGGACCTTGATGCCCCGGTCGAGGCGGAGGACGACCTTGACCTCCTCGCCCCGGGGTTCGACGGATTCGACGGTTCCGGCCCGGACCCCGAGGATGCGCAGGTCGGATCCGGCGTAGACGCCGGTGGTCCGGTCGAAGTAGGCGACGACGGTGGTCTTCCCGTCCTCCTCCAGGGCGCTCACGCCGGTGGCGGCCGCGACGGCGAGGAGGCCGAGTCCGGTGGCGATGCCGATGATGCGGGTGCGTCTCATGTCAGCGGCCCCCTTGCTGCCGCGGTGGCAGGCATCCGGTCGCCGGGGGTGTGCCGGCGGGGAGGTAGTTCTTGGGCACGACTCCGCAGACGTAGTTGTCGAACCAGCGCCCGCTGCCGAGGGTGTTGCCGACGAGGCGGCTGTAGGAGCCGGTCATGGCGAGGACCTTGTCCAGGCTCTTGCGGTTCTTGACCAGGACGGCGGTGACCCGGCTGAGCGATGCCAGGGTCGGTCCGAGCTGCTTCTCGTTGTCCTCGACGAGCCCGGTGAGCTGGGTGCCGAGGTTGCGGGTGCCGGTGAGCAGCAGGTGGATGGAGTCACGGCGGGCCTGGATCTCGCCGAGCAGCAGGTTGCCGTCCTCCAGGAGCGTTTCGAAGCTGCTCTTCTTCCCGGCGAGGGTCTTGGTGAGCTGTTTGCTGCTGCGGAGCAGGGTGGCGAGCTGGGCGTCGCGTTCGGAGACCGTACGGGACAGGGCGGAGAGCCCGTCGGCGGCGCTGCGGACATGGGGCGGGGAGTCCTTGAAGGTGGCGGAGATCGCCTCGAAGCTCTCGGCGAGCTGTCCGGTGTCGATCTCCCCGATGGTCTCCCCGAGGCCGTTGAACGCCTGGGTGACGTCGTACGGGGAGGTCGTGCGGCTCGCGGTGATACGGGTGCCGGGGTCCTGCGGGGCGTCGCCCAGCGGGTCGACGGCGAGGTACTTCTCACCGAGCAGGGTCTTGACGGCGATGCCGACGGTGGAGGAGTCGCCGATCCAGGCGTCCTTCACCCGGAAGTCGACCCGTACCTTCGCGCCGTCGAGGGAGACTCCGGTGACCTCACCGACCTTCACTCCGGCGATCCGCACCTCGTCACCTTCGGTGAGCCCGGCGGATTCGGTGAAGTCGGCGCTGTAGCCGGTGCCGTTGCCGACGAAGGGCAGCGAGTCGGCGCGCCAGGCGGCGAGGCCGAGGAGGGTCAGGACGAGGAGTCCGACGATGCCGACGGCGACCGGGTTGCGTTCCCGGACGGGAGTGATTCTCATGCCAGGCACCTCGGTTGGGTGATCGCGATGCCGGTGGGCGGCGGGCTGCCGTCGTCGTGGGCGACCCCGCTGACCTTCGCCTCGCAGAGGTAGAGGTTGAGCCACGATCCGTAGGAGGTCAGCCGGCTGATGGCGGCCATCTTGTCCGGGGTCTTCTGGAGGAAGTTCTCGATCTGCCCCGTGCCCTTCTCCAACTGGCCGCTGAGTCGACCCAGTTGCCGGACCGAGTCCTTGAGCGGCTTCCTGCCGTCCTGGAAGAGGTCGGCGGTGACCGTGGTGAGCGCGCCCATGGCCGTGACGGCCTCGCCGAGCGGTTTGCGGTCGCCGGAGAATCCGGTGACGAGCTTCTGGAGGGTGACGACGAGGTCGTCGAACCCGGCCTCCCGGTCGTTGACCGTCTTGAGGACCGTGTTGAGGTTCTTGATCACCTCACCGATCACCTTGTCCTTCGCGGCGACGGTGGTGGTGAGCGAGCCGACGTGCCGCAGGATGCTGTCGACGGTGCCCCCCTCGCCCTGGAGGACCTGGACGATGGACCCGGCGAGCTGGTTGACATCGGGCGGGGACAGCCCTTCGAACAGGGGCTGGAAGCCGTTGAAGAGCTGGGTGAGGTCGAGCGCCGGGGTGGTGCGGGAGAGCGGGATGGTGTCGCCGGGGGCGAAGGTCCGGCCCACGGGTCCGGCGCCCCGGTCGAGGTCGACGTACCGCTGTCCGACCATGTTGAGGTACTTGATGGACGCCGTCACCGAGGCGGGGAGCTCGCGCCCTTCGCGTACGGCGAAGGCGACCTCGGCCACCCGCCGGTCGGCGACGCGCACGGACTCGACCTGGCCGACCTTCACCCCGGCGATCCGGACGCTGTCGCCGGGGATGAGCCCGGTGGCGTCGGTGAACCGCGCCTTGTACGTGGCGGTGTCCCCGACGCCGGTGTTGGCGATGGAGAGCCCGAGGACGGTGGTGGCCAGGACGGTGACCACGATGAAGACGAGGGACTTGGTGATCGGCCCCGCGAGCGAGCGGCGTTTCACTTGAGCTTCACCTCCGCACCGCGGAAGGCCGGACCGATGAGCACGCTGCTCCAGTCGGGCAGGGTCTGTGGCTTCACTTTCAGCGAGGGAGCGATCAGCTCGTTGACGAGCCGGGACTCCTGGGGCGAGTTGGGCAGGCCGAGCGCGGTGTCCGTGTCCGTGCCTGTGTCTACGTCGGGGCCCTCGGGCGGTGCGGTGAGGTCGGCCGCCCGGCTGCGGACGTCGGCTGTCGGGGCGCCCTTGCCGACGTACGGCACGGAGTAACAGCGCGGTCCGCCGGTGGCGTTGTAGACCGGGGCGTCCCGGCCGGGGACGTATTTCCCCTTGGACGGGACGGACTTGACGCTCACGTGCAGCCCCGGCCGGTCCGTTCCCTTGCCGAGGGCCTTGTCCATGGCGGGCACGAATCCGGCCATGGTGCGCAGGGTGCAGGGGAACGAATCGGCGTACCGCGCGAGGAGTTCGAGGGTCGGCCGGCCGGAGGCGGTCAGCCGGATCAGGTTGTCCTTGTTCTCACGCAGGAAGGCGGTGACGTCCCGCGCGGCGGTGGTGGTCTCGCCGTACAGTCCGGCGAGCCGGGCCTCCTGGTCGGCGAGGGTGGAGCTGGTGGTGGTCGCGTCGGTCAGCGCGTCGAGGACGTCCGGGGCGGCGTCCGCGTACAGCGTGCTGACCTTGACGAGTTCCTTGATGTCCGCGTTGAGAGTGGGGAGTTGGGGGTTGAACTCCTTCAGGTGGCCGTCCAGCTTGGTGAGCGTCTCGCCGAGGCGTTCACCACGGCCCTCCAGCGCCTGGGAGACGGCGTTGAGGGTGGCGGACAGCTTCTCGGGCTTCACGGCGGTCAGCAGCGGCAGGACGTTGTCGAGGACCTGTTCCAGCTCGATGGCGTTGCTGGAGCGGTCCTGCGGGATCACTGCTCCGGCCGGCAGTGTGGCGCCGGAGGGGACGCGGGGCGGGACGAGGGCGACGAACCGCTGGCCGAAGAGGGTGGTGGGCAGCATCTGGGCGGTGACGTCGGCCGGGACGCGCTCCAGCTGGTCCCGGTCGATGGCCAGGGTGAGCCGGGCGCCGTCGCCGTCGGTGGCGATGGAGCGGACCTGGCCGATGACGACACCGCGCAGCTTCACATCGGCGTTGTCGTGCATCTCGTTGCCGACCGGCCCGGTGCGGACGGTGACGGTCGCGTCGTCGGTGAAGTCCTTCTCGTACACCGAGACCGACACCCACACCAGGACGGCGGGGACCAGCAGGAAGGCGACTCCGGCGAGCCGCCGTCGGACCGTACGGGTGCTGGATGTACGCATCAGCCCGCCACCTTCACCGTCGTCGTGGCTCCCCAGATGGCGAGCGAGAGGAAGAAGTCGGTGACGCTGATGAGGACGATCGCGTTGCGCACCGACCGGCCGACCGCCACACCCACGCCGGCCGGTCCGCCGGTGGCGTGGAAGCCGTAGTAGCAGTGGGCGAGGATCACCAGCACACTGAAGATCAGCACCTTGAGCACCGACAGCAGCACGTCCTCCGGCGAGAGGAACAGGTTGAAGTAGTGGTCGTAGGTGCCCGCCGACTGCCCGTTGAACAGGATGGTGATGTAGCGGGAGGCGAGGTACGAGGAGAGCAGCCCGATCGCGTAGAGCGGGATGATCGCGACCACCCCGGCGATGATGCGTGTGGTGACGAGGTAGGGCATGGACCGTACGCCCATCGCTTCCAGGGCGTCGACCTCCTCGTTGATCCGCATCGCGCCGAGCTGGGCGGTGAAGCCCGCGCCGACGGTGGCGGAGAGTGCGAGTCCGGCCACCAGGGGGGCGATCTCCCGGGTGTTGAAGTAGGCGGAGATGAATCCGGTGAACGCCGACGTGCCGATCTGGTTGAGGGCCGCGTACCCCTGGAGGCCGACGACCGTGCCGGTGAACAGCGTCATGGCGACCATCACGCCGATGGTGCCGCCGATGACGCCGAGCCCGCCGCTGCCGAAGGCGACCTCGGCCAGCAGCCGCTGTACTTCCTTGAGGTAGCGGCGCAGGGTGCGCGGAATCCAGACCAGCGCCTTGATGTAGAAGGTGAGCTGGTCGCCCGCCCGGTCGAGTCCGCTGAGCATCGTCATCTCTCAGCCCCCCTTCGCGGGGACGATCTGGAGGTAGATCGCCGTGAGGACCATGTTCACGAAGAACAGCAGCATGAAGGTGATGACGACGGACTGGTTGACCGCGTCGCCGACGCCCTTGGGGCCGCCGCGCGGGTTGAGGCCGCGGTGGGCCGCGACGATGCCCGCGATGAAGCCGAAGATCAGGGCCTTGAACTCGCTGATGTAGAGGTCGGGCAGCTGGGCCAGGGCGGAGAAGCTCGCGAGGTACGCGCCCGGGGTGCCGTTCTGCATGATCACGTTGAAGAAGTAGCCGCCGAGCGTGCCGACGACGGAGATCAGCCCGTTGAGCAGGACGGCGACGAGCATGGTGGCCAGCACCCGGGGCACGACGAGGCGCTGGATGGGCGAGACGCCCATGACCTCCATCGCGTCGAGCTCCTCGCGGATCTTGCGGGAGCCGAGGTCGGCGCAGATCGCGGACCCGGCGGCCCCGGAGATGAGCAGTGCCACGATGATCGGGCTGGCCTGCTGGATGACGGCGAGGACACTGGCGCCGCCGGTGAAGGACTGGGCGCCGAGCTGCTGGGTGAGCGAGCCGACCTGGAGGGCGATGACCGCGCCGAACGGGATGGAGACGAGGGCGGCCGGCAGGATCGTGACGCTGGCGACGAACCAGAACTGCTCGATGAACTCCCGCACTTGGAACGGTCTGCGGAAGATGGCCCGGCTCACCGCGACGGCGAGCGCGAACAGCCTGCCGGTCTCCCGGAGCGGGGCGAGCAGCCGGGACGGGCGACGCTGCTCGGGGGCCTTCCCGGAGGGGGGCGGCGGGGGTCTCTCGGGCGGCTCGGGCGGCCGTACCGGCATCGGGGCGGTCACGCGCGCGCACCTCCCGCCGCCGGGGCGTAGCTGTTGAGGATCGCCGTACGGGCGGCTTCCGGCAGCTGGCCCATCATCGACATCACGCGCTCACGGCGGCGCAGCGCCCCCTGGCGTACGGGCATCCCGGGCGAGGGTTCCAGCTGCGGGACGACGGTGCGGGGCCCGGTGGGCAGGACGACGGTGTCGTGCCGCCGCTCGGCGGCGAGGGTGGCGGCGTCCTTCTCCTCGGACATCCCGATGGGCCCTTCGCGGCGTCCGGCGAGGAACTGCGAGACGACCGGGGTGTCGCTGGTGAGCAGCACCTCGCGCGGCCCGAAGGTGACGAGGTTGCGGCAGAACAGCATGCCCATGTTGTCGGGGACAGTCGCCGCGATGTCGAGGTTGTGGGTGACGATGAGCATCGTCGCGTCGATCTGTGCGTTGAGGTCGATCAGGAGCTGCGAGAGGTAGGCGGTACGGACCGGGTCGAGGCCGGAGTCCGGTTCGTCGCAGAGGATGATCTGCGGGTCCAGGACCAGGGCGCGGGCGAGTCCCGCGCGCTTGCGCATACCGCCGGATATCTCGCCCGGCAGCTTTCCCTCGGCGCCGAGGAGCCCGACGATGTCGATGCGCTCCATGACGATACGGCGGATCTCGGATTCCTTCTTGCGGGTGTGCTCGCGCAGCGGGAAGGCGATGTTGTCGAAGAGCGACATCGAACCGAAGAGCGCACCGTCCTGGAACATGAGGCCGAAGAGTTTCCGCGTCTCCATGACGTCGCGTTCCGGGCTGTTCACCATGTCGACGCCATTGATGAGGACGCGCCCCTGTTCGGGCTTCAGCAGCCCGATGACGGATTTCAGGAAGACGGTCTTTCCGGTGCCGGAGGGACCGAGCATGACGCTCACTTCACCGGCGGGCAGGGTGAGGCTGACGTCCTGCCAGATGTTCTGCCTGCCGAAGGACTTCGTCAGGCCCTCGACGACTACCTCGATTCCCATCGGGCCTCCCTCGAAAGTGGTGGTGAACGGGGTCGCCGCCGACGCTCCGGCACGGCGGGAAAGCGCTTCGTACCGGCACGCCAGGGACGCTACGGTCCGGTAACCAGACCGCGCAATACTGGGTACGGATTTTCCTCGACGAGAATTATCGGCCCGCTGCGACTTGTTACCGAGTGAGCAATTGCCGTATCAAACCTGTCGGTTGGTGAGGAACTTCTGCGCCGGACAACGGGTGCACGGGAGCAGGAAAACGGGCCCTTACGGTCCCGTGGGAGCGCAAGGGCCCTTTTCCTGTTCAGGTTCGGGGCGGTGCGGGTGCGCCGTGCCGTCTACCGTTCGGGCTCCGGCACCCTCGGCGGGCAGTCCGGGCCCTCCGGGTTCGTCGCGACGCACAGGGGTGCCTGCGTCATCTTGGTGTAGTTGTCGGCCTTCCCGCCCACGCTGGAGATGGCCGCGGTGAAGACCGGGTCGAGGTCCTCGCCGACTCCGCACCCCTTGAACGGCGGAATGTGCGCGTACCCGGTCAGGTTTCCGCCGTACGCCACCAGATAGCCCGCTCGCGGATAGCTCTGGCCGTACCCCCGCAGCACCTGTTCGAAGGGCCGTTCCGTGCGGCAGTCGGGCCCGACGTCCAGCGGTACTCCGTTCACCTCGACGTCGGAGAGCCGCATGGAGAGCTGGGCGGTGACCGTCGTCTCCTCGGGATAGGTCGGTGTGTTGGTGACCGTGTGGGTGTGGATCGCGGCCGGGGGGCCCACCTGTTCCAGCGTCATCGTCGCGGTCGTCGGCATGAATCCGAAGCTGAGGAACGTGGCCTTCGTCGGTGGGAGTTGGCGTCGCCCCTCATAGTCGAAGTCCACCTCGGACGTGACGTCGACGGTGGAGGCGCAGGAGTCGTTGATGTAGCGCTTGTTCAGCACCACCTTCATGAACGCGGGCCCCAGCGCCGCGGCCCCGTCCAGCTTCGCGGCGTTGGCGTATCCGGCCGCGTACGTCTCGGCGGTGGTCATCACCCACTCGGGCGGGATCTCGATCGGACAGCTTCCGGGGTCCTCGTCGGCGACGGCTCCGCGCCGCTGCTCGGTGAGGGCGTCGATCTTCTCCCGTGCGTCGGGCGGCAGTCCGCCGGCGGGCGGGCTGGGTGCCGGGACCGGGTCGGCGTCGCTCTCGCCGGGCGTCGGCGCGGGGGAGGTCGGGTCGGTGTCCCCGCGGACCGTGACCGTGGCCAGGACGGGCTCCTCGCCCGGTGCGGGTTCGCATACGACGTCGAGCCCCGGGGGCGAGGTCGGCTCGGCCCCGTCTCCGTCCCCGTCCCCGTCACTGCCCCCGTCCGTGAACGAGGACAGTGACAGGGCGAGCGTGGCGGGCGTCAGGGTGGCACGCCCTGCGGTGCCGAAGGAGACCGTCGGGACGTCACCGGTCGCGGTCAGGGTCACCCCGCCCTCGTCGGGGAGGGCGACCGGAGGTGCGGTCAGATCCTGCCAGGAGGCGTCGGCGGACCGGTCGCCGACGGTGTTGCGGACAGTGAGGCGGGCGACGGCCGACAGCGTGGTCGCCTCCAGGCCGGTGAACCGGGCGAGCGCGCTCCGCTCCAGGTCCACCTCGACGGAGACCTGGCCGGGGCGGATCTCCTCGCCGGTGCGGACCGAGGTCGGAAGCACCGCCGAGACGACGACAGCCACCTCCTCGGGCCCGGAGGGGAAGGCGCAGGCGTAGCGGAGGGCGGCCTGTGACGTCTGTTCGGCCGCCGCCGATTCGGCGCCCGGAATGAGCGCGGTGGCGACGAGGAGTGTCCCGCCGACGGCCCAGTGGATCGGTCGTCTCGACGCGGCGCGTACATCGACGGTCATACGGAGGTGTCCTTCCGGCGCGCGTGTGCCCTGGACGGGATGGCTGCGGAAAGCGGTTCCCCTGCTCGGCCGCCCGGCAACGGAGCTGGGGTCGGGCAGCGAACCGATCGGTACGGTACGCACGCCGACGGCCGCGTGGGAAGTGCCGCGTTCGCGAACGGGTCCGCGGCCCGCGGACTTTGGCAACCGATGACAATCCACCGCCGCGGCCTTGTCCGCAGGTGCGTGAAACGCCCTCTTCGGCGCGGTCGACGCGTACGGTGCCCGGCCGTCGGCAGACCGGCCGGGCACCGCGTTCAGCTGTGGATCGTCACCGGTGGCGGGTCAGCCGCTGATGACCGGGGACTGGCCCGTAGCCGTGTTCACGATGGTGTACAGGCCCGCGAAGCTGGCGGCCGTGCCGACGATTCCGCAGCCGCCGCCGACCTTGTTGGTGATGCTCAGGGTGAGTCCGCCGCCCGCCGTGTTCAGTGTGCCGTTACTGCCTCCGGCGCTCGGGTTGTTGTACTTGGCGGCGACCTTGCCGGTGACGTCGAAGGAGCAGGGGCCGAGGATGCTGCTTCCGGTCACCTTCGCCGTGATCGCTCTGATCTCACCGGTCGTCCGGCCGGTGGAGTTGGTGCCCGCGCCCGCCGTGTAGTCCAGGCCCCAGATCTGCCAGGGGGGCGTGGTGGCCACCGTCCACGTCGAGCTGAACGGTCCGGTGCAGGGCGAGTTGAACGAGATCGCCGAGATGGACGCGAGCTGGGCCGGGCTTCCGGCGACCGGGGAGGACGGGGCCGAGCCCGAGGCTGCGGAGGTGGCGCACTGGATCTTGTTGCCGTTGTTGTCGGTCAGGACGGTCACACCGGCGCTGCCGGTGAAGTCGCCGGTCGGCGTGATCGTCCAGCTGGTCGGCGCGGCGACGGCCGAGGGGGCGGCCAGGACGACGGATGCCGCGGCGGCACCGATCGCGGTGAGGACACCGGTTCGCTTGAACATGGGGATACTCCCTTTTCTCGTCCCATTGGGGATGCGGCTGAGGATGACTGGAGTGGTGACTGGAGAAGGGCTTGCACGGACGTGGGGGGGGTCCGGGGTCGGGCCCCGGGGGGCTCCGGGACAACTCCGCGGAGAGGGTTCTCGGCTCACCTCCTCGTATCGGGGTGCGCGGCCTACTGCCGTGCGGAGTGCCAGAATTCCGACAGCTTTCGGCCCTCGTGCGGCGCGAGGCCGGCGGGGTCGTAGGGGCTGCCGAAGTACGTCGAGGTGTCGTCGAGCGTCACGCCGTTCTTCCCGGCGGCGGACGGGAGACCGGTCTTGAGGTTCACCGCCCAGTCCAGGAGCCCCGCCCCGCAACCGCTTGCCCCCGGTACGGCGAAGGCGGCGTCGCCCTGGTCGGCACCGGCGAAGGTGTAGCGCCCCATTTCGCCCGCGTCGTCCCGGGTGCCGTCCGCCGCGAACCGCTGGAGCGAGATGCTCGGGGCGTTAAGGTTCTGCGGCTTCAGAAGCACCGGATCGGCAGTGGTCCCGATGTAGCACTTGTCACCCAGGAACGGATTCTTGAGGTGGATGCGGACCGGGATGGTGAGAATGGGCTCACCGGTGGAGAACGCGGCGCTCATATTGAAGTCGCGGGGCGCTCCCACCGGTTCGATGGTGGCCGTCACGCGATTGAGGCTGTTGTCCGTGAGCTGGCGGCAGATCACGGAGACGAGGGGAATTCCACTGGGGCACATCAGCCCGAGCAGTCCGCCCGGAATCTCGGCCGGATCGGCGGTGAGCGCCCCTTCCGGCGGGGCCACCAGTGAGGTGGTGCCGTCGCTGCGCTGGATGACACCGAGCTGCAGATCGGTGGTGCCGGTGGTCACATGGCTCTTGCCCAGCGTGATCGATCCCGTGACGGAACCGGAGGCGATACAGGTGGCGATGGCGTCGATCCCGTCCGCGGCCAGCATGGCGGGCGCGTCGACCGGGCAGCGGTCGAAGGGCGCCCAGTCCCCGTTGAGCTGCGTGGCCGCGGTGGCCGAGCCGGTGGAGAGCAGAGCACTCAGGGCCGTGAATGCCGCGAGTACTCCTGTGCGGGTTCGCCTGGAAACGGATCTCATGTGGTCCCCTCTGTCGGCCGCCGTGGTGCGGCCTCGTACACGAAGTTGACCGGCCTCGGATCGAACCGGCAGCGGAGGAACGGGGCGTCAAATTTCGGGCAGATTTCGTGACCGAATTGACCGAGGTGTGATGTTACTCGCGGGAAACAGGGCGACACAATCCGTCTCACTAAGATCTTTTGCGCGACGCGCTTTTTGATCCGTAAATGAGTAACGGACCTTCATCCCCTTATCAAGGAATGCGCATCGCGAGGCCGGGAAATGCGCCTGCGGCCGGCGGGACCCGTACACCGCGCGTACGCCGGGCCCCGGGCGTCGGCACCCGGGAAGCCGCTCGCGCCGAACCCCGGCAGAGCACGGGCGAATCAGCCAGGCGGCCGAAATCCAGCACCCGATAGCAGGCAGTACGGCCGACCTGCACGGAAGTCCCACACTGCGGCCGAGATGTGTGCCCCCTGCACTTCGATCTTGTCCAAGTGGTGTGCAGCCCCAGTTCCTTGGTCTATCTTCGTCGCGGACTTGGTACGCACCTGTCGGTTCGTGGGAGCGCTTTCCCCCACCGTCTCACCCCACCACCGGGCGCCGAGAGAAAGGGGACTTGACATGCCACATCTCATCCAGCCGCTGGATACCGGAGACCCGCTGGGGCCACTCCCGCAGGAATTCGCCGCGATCATGCGACCCGAACTGCCCAGCCTCATCAAGGAAATCGGCGTCGAGGTGACCCGGGCCTATCCGGAATACGCCCGACTGCTCGACGGACCGAACGGCCAGGCCATCCGGGTGGGTGTGGAGCAGAGCCTCTCCTCCTTCGTCGACCTGGTCGCCGAACCCTCCTCCCCCACCACGCTCCGGGACGACATGTGCCGCCGCTTCGGGCGGTTCGAGGCGTACGAGGGCAGGACCATGGACACCCTCCAGGGGGCGTACCGGTTGGGCGCGCGGGTGGCGCTGCGGCGGGCCAAGAAGGTCGGGCAGAGCTACCACCTGTCGCCCAGTCTGATGCTGAGCTTCGCCGACGCGCTCTTCGCCTACGTCGACGACCTGGAGGCGCTTTCCCGGGAAGGCTTCCTGGAGGTGCAGTCCCAGTCGGGCGAGCACAGCGAGGCGCTGCGCCGCCGCCTCCTCCACCTGATCCTCGCCGGGCGCCCGGCCCCCCGCAGCGCCATCGCCGACCTGTGCGAGCAGACCGGCTGGGCGCTCCCCGACGAGGTCACCCTGGTCGCCGTCCGCGCCCCGGCGGAGCTGGACCGGCTGAGCGCGGACCGTGACGTGCTCGTCGATCTCAGCGCCCCGCAGCCGCACTTACTGATTCCGGGGGCGCTGGACGAGCCCCGAAGATCCATGCTGGCGCAGGCCCTTGCGGCGTCCCGCGCGGCGGTCGGACTGACCGTTCCCACCGTGCTGGCCTGCGAGTCGGTCCGGTGGGCCCGCAGGGTGCTGGAGCTCGTCGACTCCGGGGTGATCGACGACGCTCCGCTGATCGACTGCGAGGACCACCTCATCACCCTGTGGCTGCTCTCCGATCCCGCCCTGCTCGACCAGCTCGCCCAGCGGGAGCTGGCCGCCGTGGCGGGGATCAGCGCGGGCCGTCGCGAGCGGCTGGTCGAGACGCTGCGGATCTGGCTCGACACCCGGGGGACGGCGGCGCAGATGGGGGCGCTGCTCGATGTCCACCCGCAGACGGTGCGCTACCGCATGCGCAATCTGGAGTCCATCTTCGGTGACCAACTCGTCGATCCGGAGAGCCGCTTCGCCACCGAGGCGGTGCTGCGCGCGCTCCGGCTGCGCTCCCGCGCCGACGGCACATCCCCCTGATCCGGATCACGTCCGCCGCCGCGGGTCAACTTACCCGCGCGTAAGGGGAAATAGACGGTCAGTCCCAAACGGTTGCGACACGGAGACGTATCCGACGAGAAACCCGGAACCGCGTCCCGTACACAAGGAGGAGCCTGCCGCTCATCCGGCGGCGGGTCCGTGCGCCGCCTCCTGGCCGACCATCCGAGAGGGAACGCTTCATGACCGCCTCGCACCTCCTCGTCCCCGTGCCGATCCCGGACCGGGTCGCCGCGCTGATCGGTTCGTGCATTCCGCCGCACATCCTCCAGGCGGAGTTCGACGCGGACCGCGCGGCCCGCGAGGTCCGCCGCTTCCGAGGTCCGCTGCTCGGCGTCGAGGACCAGGCCGACCGCGAGCAGGCCCTGTCGGACCTGGCCCGCGCCAACAAGGTGCTGGCCGCACACCACCCCCGGCTGGCGGTGCTGCCGGACTCCCCCTTCTGACCGGCTCGGCCTCGCACGTGACGAGGCGTCCGGACCGGCCGCACGCACGGTTCGTGACGGTCCGCACATGTGATTCTCATCGCCCCGGACGCGTCCGGACCGGCCGGGGCGAAGGAGTGGGCGGCGGCTTCCGGCAGCCCGGCCGCGGGCGCCGCCGATCGGGTCGACCAGCACGTACCGGCGCGGCGATTCCCTGCTCCCCCAGCCCCCGACGTGCGGTAACGGCCGCCTGCCCGGCAGGGCCAGGCCGATGCGTGACGACGGCGTGAAGCCTCTTCACGACACAGCCTGGCGGGGGCGTCGGGCTCTGCCGGGCGGGGCGTTCGGGGTGTGCCGCCCGCGATGACGCGGACGTCACCCCGCCGCCGTAGCGCTAGCCTCTTCACATGACCTCCACTTCGACCGAGCTGGACCCTGCCCGTCCGATGGTTGTCCTGAACGCGGAGATCCGTGCCCTGGTGGCGGACGGCGCCATGGTGTCGCCGGAGGGCCGCCGGGAGTACGAGCGGCTGCTGGTCGAGTGGGTGGCGGCGGTCCGGGGCGGAGCCCGCTGACCCTGCGGCCGGGCCGGCCGGGCCATCGGGGATAGTGACGGCACGGACACGCCCCCACCCCCGGGAGAACCCATGACCGCCGCCTCCCCCGCAGGCTCCCGCCGCCCCTCTCTGCTCCTCGTCACCGATCTCGCGTACGAGGCACGGGGGCGGCGCTACTGCGACGAGGACATCTTCCTGGCCTCCCGGCTGCGCGAGGCGTTCGACGTGGCCCTGTGCCATCCCCGGGACGCGGCCGCGCTGCTGGAACGTTTCGACGTCGCCCTCGTACGCAACAGCGGGCCCGTGCTGCACTATCAGGAGGCGTACGACGCGTTCCGCGCGCGGGCCCTGGAGCTGCGGGTGCCGGTCTACAACCCGCTGGCCGGTCGCGGCGACATGGCGGGCAAGGAGTACCTGGTGGAACTGAGCCGGGCCGGGTTCCCGGTGATTCCCACGGTGGACCGGGAGATGGATCTGGCCTCGCTGCCGGAGGTCACGGAGTACGTGGTCAAGCCGAAGCTGGGCGCGGACTCGGTCGGGCTGCGGTTCGTCGCGGGGGACGCGGCCGGCGCCGAGCTGGCGCGGGCGGCCGAGGGCTCCCTCCTCGTCCAGCCGAGGGTCACCTTCCGCTACGAGATGTCCTTCTACTTCGTCGACCACGACTTCCAGTACGCGCTGTACGCGCCGGACCCGGAGCGGCGATGGGTGCTGGAGCCGTACCCGGCGAGCGCCGAGGATCTGGCGTTCGCCCGGCGCTTCATCGACTGGAACGCCCTCGCGCACGGCATCCAGCGGGTCGACGCCTGCCGTACGGCGGAGGGTGCCCTGCTCCTCGTGGAACTGGAGGACCTGAATCCGTATCTGTCGCTCGACCGGGTGGGCGAGGACGTCCGGGAGGCGTTCGTGGCGCGGCTGACGGAGTCGGTCCTCTCGCTGACCGGCTGACCCCCGTCCGGACTGTCCCCGCATGCGGGCGGCGGGGGCCGGTGTGAGGGTGCAGACGTGACCACTGCCAGCGAGCCAGCCCCCGCCGCGCAGAGTGCCGCCGCGCCGCCGCCCGTCCTCGACCGGCGGCGCCGGAACATCATCTTCACCACGATCGTCCTCGGCATGCTGCTGGCGGCGCTGGACCAGACGATCGTCGGCACGGCCCTTCCCACGATCGTCTCGGAGCTGGGCGGCGCCGAGCACATGTCGTGGGTGGTCACGGCGTATCTGCTGGCCGAGACGGTGGCGACCGTCCTGGTCGGCAAGTTCGGCGACCTGTTCGGACGGAAGCTGGTCTTCCAGATCTCGGCGATCATCTTCATCACCGGGTCGTTCCTGTGCGGTCTCGCCTCGGACATGCTGCTGCTGATCATCTGGCGCGGTATGCAGGGCGTCGGAGCGGGCGGGCTCATGGTCACGTCGATGGCGCTGATCGCGGACGTGATCCCGCTGCGCGAGCGGGGCAAGTACCAGGGCGCGATCGGTGCGGTCTTCGGTATCTCGACGGTGATCGGACCGCTGCTCGGCGGCCTGTTCACCGACCATCTGACCTGGCGGTGGGCGTTCTACGTCAACGTACCGATCGCCATCGTGGTGGTGATCGCGGCCGCCCGGAACATTCCGTCGGTGAAGGCGGCGGGACGGCCGGTCATCGACTACGCCGGTATCGCGCTGGTCGCCGTCGGGGCGAGCGCGCTGATCCTGGCGACGAGCTGGGGCGGCAACGAGTACGCCTGGGGCTCGTCCGTCATCATCGGCCTCTTCACCGGCGGGCTGATCGCCCTGGCCCTCTTCTGCCTGGTGGAGCGGCGGGCCAGGGAACCGATGCTGCCGATGCGACTGTTCCGGAACCCGGTGTTCACGGTCTGCTCGATCCTCAGCTTCATCGTGGGCTTCGCGATGCTCGGCTCGATGATCTTCCTGCCGACCTACCTCCAGTACGTGGACGGGGACTCGGCGACGCTCTCGGGCGTGCGGACCCTGCCGCTGATCGTCGGTCTGCTGGTCGCCTCGATCTTCAGCGGCAATGTGGTGAGCAAGACCGGCCGCTACCGCCTCTTCCCCATCGTCGGCACGCTGGTCATGGCGGCCGGGCTGTTCCTCCTCTCCCGGATGGGGCCGGAGAGCGGGGTGTGGCTGGAGTCGCTGTACATGGTGATCCTGGGGCTCGGCATCGGGCTGGCCATGCAGGTGCTGACGATCGCCGTGCAGAACACCGTCGACTACGCGGACCTGGGTACGGCGACCTCGGGCGTGACGTTCTTCCGTACGCTCGGCAGCGCCTTCGGCACGGCGGTGTTCGGCACGATCTACGTCAACGCGCTCCAGCCCAATCTCGCCGAGGGGGTCGCGCAGGCGGTCGCGGCGGGCGGCGACCCGGCGGCGCTGATCGGCGCCTCGCAGAGCCCGCAGGCGCTGCACGCGCTGCCCGCCGCCCAGGCTGAGCCGCTGGCTCAGGCGTACGCGCAGACGCTGCACACGGTGTTCCTGTGGACGGTCCCCGTGGCGCTGATCGGCTTCGTCGTCGCGCTGTTCCTCAAGGAGGTGAAGCTGCGGGACTCGGCGCGGCTCTCCTCGACGGACATGGGCGAGGGCTTCGCCCAGCCCGGCAGCGGCGACTCGGAGATGCTTCTGGAGATCTCGGTGGCCAAGATCCTGCACGGCGCCGGCCCGGAGACGGCGCGCCGGATCGTCGCCGAATCCGACACCCGCCTCGACATGGCGGGGGCCTGGGCGGTGATGCAGGTGGACCTGTTCACCCGGATGGTCGGCCACGCGGGCCTCGGGCTCATCGCCGCCCGGCACCGCATCCCGCCGGAGGTCCTGGTGCCCGTCTTCGACCGGATGATCGAGGAGGGCTATCTGACGGGGGACGGGCGGCTCTTCTCGCACACGGCGGCGGGCCGCCGCGAGGCGGCGGTGATCTCCGACGCCTGGGGCCGCTGGCTCAACGAGCGCCTGGCCGAGGACGGCGCCCGCCCGGACGACCGCCGGCTCCGAGCCACGGTGGACCTGATCGCCAAGCGCCTGCTGGCGGAGGACCTGGCCCAGGAACTGTCCCCGGCGCCGAATCCCGGCGGCTCGACGCGGGTGGGGGCCCCGGCCTGAGCCTGCCGGGTGGGCCGGGCCGACCGGATGGACAGAGCCGACCGGATGGGCCGAATCAGTCGACGAAGACCGCCGTCGTGTAGACCCAGGCGCCCTCGTGGCGGGTGAAGCGGCTCTTCTCGTGGAGAGAGTCGGGACGCCCGTCGTCGGTGTAGTGGGCGCGGAAGGTGACCGTCCCGGCGGTGTGGAAGGCGCTGCCCTCGGTGGTGTCCAGGATCTCCAGCCCCGTCCAGCGCATCGCGGGGTCGAAGTCGACGGCGGGCGGCCGGGTCTCCGGGTGCCAGGTGCGCAGCAGGTACGCCGCGTCCTGGACGACGAAGGCCGCGTACCGGGAGCGCATCAGGGCCTCGCAGGTCGGAGCGGCGGCGGTGCCGGAGTGGAAGCGGCCGCAGCAGTCCCCGTACGTCGTGGGCAGGCCGCAGGGGCAGGGGGCCGCGGGCGTGATCCGCGGGGCGGCGGCCCGGGGCCGGGAGGTGCGTCGTGACATGGGTCCATTGTGACGCGGGGCGCCCGTGACACGCTCCGCCCCGCCCCGCGTACGTCGCGCGGGGCGGGGCGGGGGACTCAGACCTTGCGCGCTACGCCCGCGTAGCCCGGGATCGGGTCGTCGCCGGGGACGTCGACGACTTCGCCCAGCTCGGGGTGCCAGTCGGCGGAGAGCGAGACTCCTGGCTCGACCAGTTCGAGGCCGTCGAAGAAGGCGGTGAGCTCGGCGTGCGAACGGGGGCGCAGGGTCATCCCGCGCTCCTTGTACATGGCGCGTGCCTGCGCCGCACCCTCCGGGTTGAAGTCACCGGTGGTGTGCGAGAGCACCAGATAGCTGCCGGAGGGAAGCTGCTCGACGAGCTTGTCGACCAGGTCGCCCGCGCCGTCCTCGTCGTCGATGAAGTGCAGCAGGGCCAGCAGGGACAGGGCGATCGGCTGGTCGAAGTCCAGGATCTCGCCCGCCTCGGCCAGGATGCTCTCGGGCTTGCGGGCATCGGCCTGGATGTACTCGGTGGCGCCCTCGGGGGTGGAGCGCAGCAGGGCCGCCGCGTGGGCGAGGACGATCGGGTCGTTGTCGCAGTAGACGATGCGGGCGTCGGGGGCGGTCCGCTGGGCGATCTGGTGGAGGTTCGGCTCGGTGGGTATGCCCGTGCCGATGTCCAGGAACTGGCGCACCCCGTTCTCGGCGAGCCAGCGGGTGGCCCGGTGCATGAACGCCCGGTTGACCCGCGCCATGTCGCGGCCGCGCGCGTCCAGCTTGAGGAGCTGGCGCGCCATCTCCTCGTCCACCGGGTAATTGTCCTTGCCGCCGAGGAACCAGTCGTACATCCGGGCCGGATGCGGCTTGCTGGTGTCGATCTCGATGGAGTGGGGTTCTTGCCCGGCCATGGCTCGCTCCGTGGGTTGGGGGTCCGTACGTCGACGATCAGGAAAATCAGAAGGATCAGAAGAATCGGAAAGACAAGGATCGGGAAGATCGGGAGGGCCGACGAACAACTCTGCCGGCTCGTGCCCAAGTGCCTTGTCAGGCCGGGTTCTTCGGGGCCCGGACAGGATATGCGGCGGGGGCCTCAGGTGAGGAGGAAATCCGCCTGGCCCGCCTTGGCGCCCTGGATGAACGCGGCGATCTCGCCGTTGGAGTAGATGAGGGCTGGACCGTCCGGGTCGGCGGACTGGCGCACCGCGACCCGGCCGTCCGCCAGCTTCATGGCCTCGACGCAGTTGCCGCCGTTGCCGCCGCTCCACGGCTTGTACCAGCCTTCGGAGCCGAGATCACCGGCCGGCATGCCGTTGTATATGTGGTTCATCACAGCTCCTTGCGGAAGTCCCGGAGGATTTCCTTCGTGCGTTGTGCGGTTGCGGCCTGCGCCGCCATGCGGTCCATGGCCTCCAGGTAGGAGGCCACCTCGGGACGGGCGTCGAAGTAGACCGCACCGGTCAGGTACTCGCTGTAGACCATGTCGGGGAGTTCGGGCACCGCGAACCGGAAGAGGACGAACGGCCCGTACGTCCCCGGGTGATGGCCGGTCGCGAACTCCGCGATCTGCAAGGTGACATGGGGCAGCTCGGTGGCTTCGAGCAGCCTGTCGGCCTGTCCGCGCATGGTCTCGGGGCTGCCGACGGGACGCCGCAGGACGGTCTCGTCCATGATCACCCACAGCTTGGGGGCCTCGTCCTTGACCAGCAGGGACTGCCGTTCCATGCGCAGCGCCACATGCCGCTCGATGTCCTCGGGTCTGGTCTGGCCGACCGCCCCGGTGCGCATCACGGAGCGCGCGTAGTCCTCGGTCTGGAGCAGTCCGGGGACGAAGTGCGGCTCGTACATGCGCAGCAGGCTCGCGGCGCCCTCCAGGCTGACGTACATGCTGAACCAGTCGGGCAGGACGTCGTGGAAGCGCTGCCACCAGCCGGGCTTGTTCGCCTCCTCGGCCAGCTCGACGAAGGCCTCGGCCTCGGGGTCGGCGACACCGTACGCCTTCAGCAGCAGCTGGACGTAGGGGATCTTCAGTCCGACCTCGGCCGTCTCCATCCGGCGTATCGTCGCGGGGGCGACGCGCAGCACCTTCGCCGCCTGATCACGGGTCAGGCCGACGCGCTCGCGCAGATCTTGCAGGCGCTTGCCGAGAACGACCTGGCCCACGGTCGGGGCGGACCGCGGTTCGCTCACTTCAGACCTCCCCATGCGCTGTTTTGCGAGCAGTGTGCCACGCGTGCGCCCCCAACGACACAGTCACTCTGAAAAATTCAGAGTGCCCCTTGCCAAGTGTCCGCGTCAGGGGGAGAGTTGACTCCCGAACCAGTTCGCTCGGTCATGCCCGCTCCCGCATCCGGGGGCACGAAGCGTGACGCAGCCCCCACTGTGAGGAATCGGTCGTGGCACCTGGCAGTGCGCTCATCCCCCGGCTCATGGACCTCAGTCCCGGGACGGAGGCGCTCCGTTACTGCTTCGCGCTGCCCGCGCACCCCGGTTCGGTGGCCGGGGCCCGGCAGCTGACACGGGCCCGGCTGGACGCCTGGAAACTGACCGGCGACGCCTACGACGCGGCCGTTCTCATCGTCTCCGAGCTGGTCACCAACGCGGTCGTGCACACGACGAGCGCCCGGGTGGTGTGCGAGCTGCGCTGCCTCGGCAGACGGCTGCGGATAGCCGTGCAGGACCAGGGACACCCGCTCGACGGCCCCCGGCTGCGCCGCTCCTCCGACGACGAGCACGGCCGCGGTCTGCTCCTGGTCGACGCGATGAGCAGTTCCTGGGGATCGCACGACGCCGGGGACTCCTCCGGTCTCATCGTGTGGGCGGAACTGCCGCACAGCACGGAGCGACCGTGCGGCACGGAGCGGCCATGCTGAGGAACGCGCTGTCCCGGCTGCGCGGTGCGCACCGGGACCGGGCGGCTCCCGTGGAGACCCGCGCCGGGCGTGTACGGCTGGCGCTGCCCGCCTCGATGTCGGCCAGCCTGGGCTGCGACGCGGTGGGCGTCCCCGCGCTGCACGGCTTCCGCCTGATGTCGCATCTGCCGCGCACCGGCTGCGTCTTCGCGGACGCCGACCGCTGGTGGTGGATCGTCCCGGCGGGCTCGGACCTGGACCTGGACTGGCCCGAGCAGGTGACCTACGCGCGGGGCGCCGATGTCCCCGCCGGGCGGCCCCGGCTGATCCACTCGCCGGACGCGCTCACCCCGTACACCCCGCCGATCCCGCTCTTCCTGATGGTCTGCCAGGTGACCGGGGTGGCTCCGAGCTGGACCGCCGCCACCGCGCCCACGGCTGTCTCCGCGCCCTGAGCAGCCCGGACACTAGCCCTGCGTCCCGTCGAGGCGGGCGAGCTCCGGATGGACCTCGGTGTACCGCTCGACCAGCCGCCGGGCCGCCGCGACGGAGTCGACGAGCGGATGCAGGGCGAAGGCCCGTACGGCCGCCGCGCGGGAGCCGCTCTCCGCCGCCTCCAGCACCGCGCGTTCCACGGCCTTCACCGCGGTGACGAGTCCGACGGCGTGGTACGGGAGCGGCGTCACGGCCACCGGGTGGGCTCCGTTGGCGTCGACGAGGCAGGGCACCTCGACGACCGCTTCGGCGTCCAGTGCCGCGAGCGTGGTGCGGTTGCGGACGTTGAGGATCAGCGAAGTGCGTTCGTTGCGGGCGACGGCCCGCATCAGGGCGAGCGCGACCTGTTCGTAGCCGCCGGACTCCAGGTCGCTCTCCTCCCGCTCCCCCGCCCCGGCCACCTCGCGGTTCTCCGCCATGTAGGTGGCCTCGCGTTCGGCACGGGTGCGCTCCCACGTGGCCAGGGCCGGGGTACCGGGCTCCCGCATCCGGGCGTAGAAGCCCTCCTGCTGGTCGCGGAGGAACGCGCCCCGGGTCTGGTCGGCCTCCTGGTAGGCGCGGACGGCTTCGCGGTTGAAGTAGTAGTAGTGCAGGTACTCGTTGGGGATCGCGCCCAGGGACCGGAGCAGGTCGGCGCCGAAGAGCCGCCCCTCCTCGAAGGATTCGAGCAGCGTGGGGTCGGTGAGCAGCCGGGGCAGTTCGTCCCGCCCGTCCACGTACAGGCCCTGCACCCAGCCGAGGTGGTTGAGGCCCGCGTAGTCGATCCAGGCGCGCTCCGGGTCGGCTCCCAGGGTGCGGGCGATGCGCCGCCCGAGCCCGACCGGTGAGTCGCAGATTCCGATGACCCGGTCGCCCAGATGCCGGGACATGGCTTCGGTGACGAGGCCCGCCGGGTTGGTGAAGTTGATGACCCAGGCGTGCGGGGCGAGGCGGGCGATGCGCCGGGCGAGGTCGAGGGCGACGGGGACGGTGCGGAGCCCGTACGCGATGCCTCCGGCGCCGACGGTCTCCTGGCCGAGCACCCCCTCCTCCAGGGCCACCCGTTCGTCAGCGGCGCGCCCGGCGAGGCCGCCGACCCGGATCGCGGAGAAGACGAAGTCTGCGCCGCGCAGGGCCTCGTCCAGCTCTGTGGTGGCGACGACGGCGGGGGCGTCCGCGATGCCGCGCGCCTGTTCCTCCAGGACGCGGGCGACGGCGGTGAGCCGGTCGGCGTCGGTGTCGTACAGCGTCACCCGGGAGACACGGCCCTCGGCGTGATCGCCGAGGAGGGCCCCGTACACGAGAGGCACCCGGAATCCGCCACCGCCAAGAATCGTCAGCTTCACGCTGCTCGATAGTACGGGGAGGCCCGGCGCTGCGGCACTGCCACGCCCGCCCGCCTGTGGCGCAGTACAGCGGCTGCCCCGGACCGTGGGCGTGGCCTGGTCCGGGGCAGCCGCGGCTATGAGCGGCCACACGCAGTCAGGTGCGGTCAGATGCCGTCAACGGCGGGTCAGTAGCCGTTCCACCAGCGGGAGACCGCCTGCCAGAGCCGCGCGGGCGCGGCCGGGCGGCGCTGGCGCGGGACGGTCGCCACGGGGGCCGGCGCACCGGTGGGCGGCGCGGCGGGGGCGGGCTGCGGGGCGGTGCCCGGGGCGTGGGCGGGCTGCACGCCCGCCGCGGGCAGCGGCTCGGGGACGGGCGGGCGCGGGGAGGAGATCTCCCAGTCGTCGGCCGGGCGGGCGGTGCGGGCCATCACCGAGAGCGGGTCGGCGTCCAGCTTCTGCTGGGGGCTGGGGGCGAACTTCACCGGCAGCTCGACCAGGTGGCGCGACATGATGTTGCCGACCCAGCGCAGCTCGCTCTCCTCGACTCCGAGCTCCAGGTCGGGCAGACGCATCAGGAGGGCGTCGACCCCGACGTCGGCGATGGCACGGCCGATGTCCTGGCCGGGGCACTCGTGGGGGCCGCCGCTGAAGGCGAGGTGGGCGCGGTTGCCGCCCATGTCGGCGCCCAGGTCCGGGCGGACGGTGGGGTCGGTGTTGGCGGGGGCGATGCCGACGAGCAGGGCGTCGCCCGCCTTGATCTGCTGGCCGCCCAGCTCGGTGTCGCCGACCGCCCAGCGGCCGAAGACCGCGGTGAAGGGCGGCTCGTCCCAGAGGGTCTGCTCCACCGCCTCCGGCACGGTCATGTGGCCGCCGCTGAGCCGGGCTCGGAAGCGCGGGTCGGTCAGGACCATGCGCAGCACGTTGGCGATGAGGTTGGCGGTGGACTCGTACGCGGCGATGAGGATGAGGCGCAGGTGCTCGACGACCTCGATGTCGGTCATCGCCGCGGGGTGCTCGACGAGCCAGCTGGCCAGGTCCGGTGCGGGCTCGGTGCGGCGGTTCTCCACCAGGCGGGTCAGCACGGACACGATGTGGGCGTTGCTGGCCACGGCGGTCTCGGTGCCGCGGGTCATGTCGCGGGCGGCCTGGACGAGGCGCTCGTCGTACTCCTCGGGCATGCCGAAGATCGCGCACATCACCATCATCGGCAGGTGCTCCGCGAACTGGCCGACCAGGTCGGCGGTGCCCTTCTCGCAGAAGTCGTTGACCAGGCGGTTACTGAAGCGGTTGATGTGGCGGCGCACGCCACGGGTGTCGATGCGCTCCATGCTGTCGGTGACCGCGCCGCGCTGGCGTTCGTGCGTGGCGCCGTCGGCGAACACGCAGACGGGCTGCCAGGTGAAGATCGGGGCCAGCGGGTGGTCCGGGGCGACACTGCCGTCCTGGAGGGCCCGCCAGCGCCGCGAGTCCCGCGAGAACTGGGACGGCGTACGGGTGAGGTGGAGGTTCTCGCTGTGGCCGAGGACGAGCCAGGCGGGGACGTCGCCGTGGAGCAGGACCGGGGCGACCGTACCGTGTTCGGCGCGGAGTTTGTCGTAGAGGCCCGCGGGGTTGTTCTCCGCCTCGGGGCCGTAGAGGCGGCGCAGTCCGCCGGGACCGATGTCGCCGGGGCCGCTGCCGAGGTTGTGGGCCGGGCACTGGGGCGGCGGCACGGCACCGGGTTCGTGGTGGAAGGGGGTTGTCACTGTGGCTCCAGGGATCAGGACGGCCAAGGGTCGAGCACGGGCGGGCAAAGGACGTGTACGGGTAGTGCATGGGTGCGGCAGATGTGCCGCACGGGCGCGGCACAGGTGCTGCGCCGGGCGCGCGCCGGGGGAACGGCGCACGCTCGCCGCCGGGACGGCCGGGGAACCGTCCCGGGGGCGTCAGGCGAGCGGGACGGCCAGGCTGTGCAGATAGCGCATCAGGGTCATCAGCACATCGCGGCTGGAGGTCCGCAGCCGGGCGTCGCAGTCGATCATCGGGACCTCGTCCGGCAGGTCGAGGGCTCTGCGCAGGGTGTCGACCGGATGGTGCGGCGCGTCGGGGAAGGTGTTGACGGCCACCACGAACGGCACTCCGCGCTCCTCCAGCCGGCCGATGACGTCGAAGCTGACTTCGAGCCGTCTCGTGTCGATGAGGACGACGGCGCCGAGCGCTCCTTCGAAGAGGCCGTTCCACAGGAACCAGAAGCGTTCCTGGCCGGGGGTGCCGAAGAGGTAGAGGATCAGTTCCTCGCTGAGGCTGATCCGGCCGAAGTCCATGGCGACGGTGGTGGCGGTCTTCGTCTCCACCCCGGCGTTGTCGTCCACGCCGACACCGGCCTGGGTCATGGTCTCTTCGGTCGTCAGGGGCCGGATCTCGCTGACCGATCCGACCATGGTCGTCTTGCCGACCCCGAACCCGCCGACGATCACGACCTTCACCGCGGCGGTGGCCGTGGTGGGGAGGACGTCCTCGCTGCGGGGTCCGGTGATCGTGTCAGAGCTTCTGAAGTCCATGCATCACCGCTTCGAGAAGGGACCTGTCGGGGAGAGTGGCGCGGACGATCGGCGCGCGCGACTCGATGAGTTCGGTGGCGAGGAGATCGCTCAGGAGCGAGGTGACCACGCTGAAGGGCAGGCTGAGATAGGCCGAGATCTCGGCGACCGACAAGGGCGCCTGACAGAGCCTCAGAATCGCCGCCTGTTCGGGCTGGAACGTCGGCGAGGGCTCCGCCTGTGCGACGACCATCGTGACCAGGTCGAGCGCCCCGCGCTCGCTGTCGTCGAGATCGCCGGTGATCACGTACAGCCGTTCCGGGTCGTTGAGTGCCGGATCGGTCTTGCGGCGTTCTCGTTGGGGTCCGCTCATCCGGACTGCCCGCCGTGGCGGGGCGGGCTGGTCAGGTGGGCACCGATCCGCACGACCATGTCCCGCATCCTGGCGCCGACCAGTCCGGCGTCGACGGTCTCACCGGCCAGGACGGCGAGATACGCACCGGTACCGGCCGCCATCAAGTAGAAGAAGCCGCCGGTCACTTCGATGACCACCAGCTTCATCAGGCCGTCGCTGTAGGGGATTTCGGTGGCCACGGCGGCGGCCAGGCTCTGCAACCCGGCGCAGGCTGCCGCCAGCCGGTCGGCGACGTCGGGGTCGCCTCCGTGCATGGCGATGCGCAGCCCGTCCGAGGAGAGCACCACGATCTGGTGGATGCTCGGCACGTCGTCGGCCAGCTCCTTGAGCATCCAGTCCATGTTTCCCCGCTGCTGGATCACTTCAGGTCTCCCTTGTCCCACGCGTCATCGGAGTCTTCGCCGTGCTTCGGTTCCTGCGGTACGCCGTTGACGGCCTTGGTGAAGGCCTCCAGCCAGAGGCCGGGGGGCTTCTCCTCGCCGCGCCCGCCGTCCGCGCCCGCCTCCTGGCCGGGCAGGCCGCCGTTGGCGGGGGCCGGTGGCGGTGGGGGCTGCTGCGGCAGGTTGTGCGAGCCGAGCGGGGCGCGGCCCCTGCTGCGGCGCTGCGGCAGCCCGTTCTCGGTCCACTCGGTGACCACGGGAACGTCGTCCTCCATGGCCGACGCGGGGACGGCCGGGCGAGACGCGGCCGTGGGGGCACCGGTGGGGACCGGGGCGACCACGGAGGGCACGGGGCCGGTGGCAGCGGGCTTGGGCTTGCGCTTGCCGGGCGGCGGCACCACGTGCTGAAGCTGCGACATGTCCAGCGAGCTGGTGGGCCGCGAGGTGGCGCCGATGCCGTGGGCGATGCCCGGGGCGGGCCCGGTGGTGATCATGTCGCGCGGCACGATGAGGACGGCGCGGACGCCGCCGTACGCCGACTGGCGCAGCGAAACCTGGAGTTGGTACATCCGGGAGAGCCGTCCGACGACGGCCATGCCGAGCCGCGGGGACTCCCCCAGGTCGTTCATGTTGATGCCGGCCTGGGCCTGGGCGAGCATGTTCTCGGCGCGGGCGCGGGCCTCCTCGCTGAGGCTGACGCCGCCGTCCTCGATCTCGATGGCGATGCCGGTCTGCACCTCGACCGCGGTGACGTGCACCCGGGTCTGCGGGGGCGAGTAGCGGGTCGCGTTGTCGAGGAGCTCGGCGCAGGCGTGGATGAGCGGTTCGACCGAGGTGCCGACGATGGCCACCTTGGCGATCGAGTGCAGATCGACGCGCTGGTATTCGAGGATGCGGGACATCGCCCCGCGCAGCACGCTGAACAGCGGTACGGGCTTGGGCCATTGGCGGCTGGGGCGGGCACCGCCGAGAACGGCGATGGAGTCGGCGAGGCGGCCGATCAGCGCGGTGCCGTGGTCGATGCGCAGCAGGTCGTCGAAGACCTCGGGGTTGCGCCCGTAGTGGTCCTCCATCTCCCGCAGTTCACTGGCCTGGCGGTGCACGATCGCCTGAACCCGGCGGGCGACGCTGACGAAGGCGCGCTGGGCCGAGTCACGCCGGGCCTCCTCGTTGTCGATGACTTCGAGGACCTGGTAGACCTGCTCGCGCAGCGCCTTGGGCAGATGGCGGTTGGCCACGTCCGCGTCGACGATGTCGCGCATCACTTCTTCGGGCGAATTGCCCACGCGCAGCCGCCGGATGGCGGCGGGCATGACTTCCTTGGTGAGCCGCACGGTCTCGGAGTCGTGCGAGAGGATGCGGTGTTCCAGGTAGGCGATGCGCTGTTCGTACTCGGCGCGCTGAACCCGCAGGGCACGCCGTCGGCGGTGCAGTGCCACGGTGAGCACGGCGACCACGAGCGTGGCGATCGCGCCGCACACGGCGACTGGTATCCGCGCGGCCGGTACGACCAGGGCCGCGCCGGCGGCGGTGGCGCCGGCCAGCAGGGCCACGGGCAGCAGGACTACGCGGACGACGGGGACTTCTCTGTCGGTCGGCGGTGATTCAACACGGACCATCTAAAACCCTCTGGCGGTTGATTCCGGGATGTATGCGCACGTGAGCGGAGACTCAGGAACAAGTGCTCGAATTCATCTCAACTCGACTTCACTGCGCGTGAGCTTAGCCAGATCAGAACAGTGCTTCGGCATATTCGCCCAACCCCCTGCGGAGGCCCGCCGAGAGGAATACACTCTCCAGTTTTTGCACTGAGCGCTGCGGAGCGTGCGCAAGGAGTAAGGAAGGCTGGAAATAGCCCTTCTATGGGCCATAGACGCTGCTGAGGAAGTTCTTAATGAGGTTCTTTACAGGGCAAAACGCCCCGCCATCGGCCTCCGTCACCTCACAGAACCAGACAGAGGCACAGGTGATCGAACCGGATCGAAAGGTACAGTTTCCCGGCCGACGGAGGGGTGGCACGAAAAAGCGACGCGCTGACGCGTATGCGGACCCCCTCTCCGCGGGGACGTCGGGTCAGCGCCGGGCGCCGCCGAGGCGCCCCTCCAGCTGGACGAGCAACTCGCTCAGCCGAGAAGCGAGTTCGCCCCGGCCACCGTCGTCGAGTCCAGCCAACACCGAGCGTTCGTACGCCAGTTGCTCGGGCAGCAGTCGGTCGACGAGAGCGCGGCCCTCGTCGGTGAGGCGCACATGGGCGACCCTGCGGTCGCGGTCGTCGCCCCGGCGGCCGACCAGTCCGCGGTCCTGGAGGGCGCGCAGCCGCTTGGTGACGGCGGCTCCGGAGGAGAAGGTCTCGCGGGCCAGCTCGCCGGGGGTCAGCTCCCGGTCCGTACGGCGTACGGCGCCGAGCAGGTCGAACTCGGCGCGGGTCAGTCCGGCGGAGCGCAGCGGGGCGTCCTCCGCCTGCTGGAGCAGGGCGGCGCAGCGGTTGATCCGGCCGATGATCTCCATCGGTCCGGTGTCGAGCTCGGGGTTGACGGTCTGCCACTGCCGGACCACCGAGGCAACGATGTCGTCGGTCACTCCGCTCCGATCGAAGGGGCGTGACCCGTCGGGCCGCGCCGTTGTGCTGTCGCGGCGAGCGTACGGTGTCCGGCCTGCTCAGCAGCGAGAAGGCGCTGCTCGGGCAGGGCGCGCTGCCGCCATTCGCCCGCCGCGGTGTCGCCCGCCTCGCGCAGTTCCACGAGGCTCGCGGTGAGCGCCCGGCGGGCCCGGTCGCGTACGGCGGGCGGGGCGCCCTGGCCGGAGTGCGCCCGTTCGACGTCGGCGCGGGCCCGCTCCGTGGCGTCGAGGGCCAGCTCGACCCGGCCTGCGGCGCGCCGGTTGGTGACGAGCGTCGCGGCGAGGAATCCGGTGGCCGCGCCGAGGAGGGTGTCCAGGACCCGGTCGCCGATCAGCTCCCCGGCCGGATGGGTGCCGCCGAACTCCAGGACGAGCAGGGCCATCGGGGTCACGGCGACGGAGCCGAGCCAGTAGTTGCGGGTGATCAGGGCCTCGGCGGCGAAGCTGAAGAAGAGGCAGCAGCAGACGAGGGCGAGCGGGCCGGTCCGGGAGGCGGCAGCACGGCGGCGAAGACGAACACGCCCACGAGGTTGCCCAGGGTGCGCTGGAGGGCCCGGTTCCACGACAGGGTGAGGCTGGCCTGGCAGAGGGAGGCGGCCGTGACGATCGCCCAGTAGGGGCGGCCGACACCGAGCGCGGCGCACAGGTATCCGGCGAGCGCACAGCCGGTCAGGGTCCGGGCGGCGACGGGCAGCAGGGGCGATCCGGGGCCGAGGCGGCGCAGCAGGGCGCGGCGGGCGGCGCGGCGGCGGCCCGGGGTGCGCAGTTCGGCGCGTTCGGCGTCGATCCCGTGGAGCCCGTCGGCGGAGCCGGGCGCGGGCGGCGGCTCGGGCAGCGGCCCACGGGCGCGGGTCAGGGCGGCCCAGGTGCGCAGCCGGTCCACGTCCGCCGCGTCTCCCCCGGGCCGGGGCACGGCACAGGCGGCTTCGGCGTGCGCCACCAGGCGTTCCAGCGAACGTCGCACGGGGGTGGGACGCCCGGAGGCGAGCAGACACTGCCAGGCGGCGTGCACGGCGGCGGCCGCACCGTTCCGGGTCCGGGCGCCCGGGTCCTCCGCACAGTCGGCGGCGGCCGCCAGGGCGCGGGCCACGGCCCGGCGTTCGGGACCCTCCCGGCGGAGCAGGGCGGGCGCCACCGCGACCAGCCAGGCGACCGCGCCCGCGGCGAGCGTCAGCGCGAGGTGACCGGGCATCTGGCCGAGGCGCTGCGGGGCGAACAGGGCGGCGGAGCTGACGAAGGTGAAGATGACCGGGCCGGGCGGCCCGATCCGGGCGGCGTCGCACAGCAGCTTCTGGGCGGCGGCGAGCAGGGCGCCGACCGCGATGAGGACGGCGGTCGATCCGGTGAGCGACGCGGCGAGAAGGGCGAGCGCGAGACCGGCGGCCATGCCGAGCACCACGCCCGCGACGGCCCTGGCCCGGCGGGCGTACGGCAGGCCGTGGCCGTACAGCGCGCACAGCGAACCGGCCATGGTGTACATCACGAGGTCCAGCCGTCCGGCGGCCAGGAGCGACAGATGGGGTACGGCGGAGGCGGCGACCACGCTGAGCGCGGGTTTGAACCAGGTGTCGGAGGGCCGCGAGAGCCGGAGGGCCGGGGCCACGGGGAGACTGCGGACGAGGGGGCGCCGGGACCGTACAGATGTATCACTCACGTATATAAGTTAACAGGTGTTACACCCGTAAATGATTCCTGCCACTGTTGTGCGGACAGGGCGACCCATATTCTTTTGAACCTTCATGCACCTACTACGATGACGGGCGATGAGCAGGGTGAGCGCGCGGACCGACCGGCAGCTGTGCCGCCCTCGCACGCCCGTCGCTCTCGGCTGGGCACTCTTCCTCCTGGCCATGCTCCTCTGCTGTTCGGTGACCCCCTCGTCCGCCGCCGTGCCGGTGGCGGCGGGCCCGGTGGGCGCGCATTCCGTCCGCGCGTTCACTCCGGTCCCCGACACGTCCTTCGAGCCGGTCGTCCTGGCCGCGCCCGCCGACCGCGGGCTCGGCACCTCGTGCCACGGCCGGTCGGCGCACACGGCGGCCGTCGTGCTTCCGGCCTCGTCCGCACCCGTGGCCGTCCCCTCGCCCGTGGCCTTCACCCCGACCGCCCCGCTCACCGGGGCGGCAGCCATCCGGGGGCCCGCACACGACGGTGTGCACTCCGTCGATCAGCTACGACTCCAGGTCCAACGGGTCTAGAGGCAGCTCCGCTCTCCCGTAACCCGTTATGCATCCGTTGACGACGAGGACTTCCCATGGCTTCCGCCAAGAACCAGAACAACCCGGCCGCGGCACGTCGCGCCAAGCTCGAAGAGGCCCGCCGCAAGGAGCGGGCCCGCGAGCGCCGGGTCCGCATCATCACCATCAGCGCGTCGGTGGCCGTGGTCGCCGCGCTGGTAGCCGGGGGCGGCTACCTGATGGCGCAGGCGAACGAGAAGGAGAAGAAGGAGGATCAGGCCAGGACCTCGCCCGTCACCGGCGAGCGCAGCTGGGACAAGCTGAGCCAGGAGCACGTGGCGACGAAGGTCGACTACCCGATGAACCCGCCCGTCGGCGGTGACCACAACCAGGTCTGGATGAACTGCAACGCGGACGTCTACACCGACGAGATACCGAAGGAGAACGCCGTGCACTCCCTGGAGCACGGCGCGGTCTGGGTCACGTACAACGACAAGGCCTCCGAGGAGGACGTCGAGGCCCTGACGAAGCGGGTCAAGTCGACCCCGTACTCCCTGATGAGCCCGGTCAAGGACCAGAAGGACCCCCTGGTGCTCAGCGCCTGGGGCAAGCAGGTGACGGTCAAGAGCGCCGAGGACGACCGGGTCGCGCAGTTCTTCACCAAGTACGTGCAGGGTCCGCAGACCCCTGAGCCGGGGGCCGCCTGCACCGGCGGGCTGGACAAGTGACCGCGCTCGCGGGCCCGGGCTCCACCCGGCGGATGGCCCTCGCGGGAGCCTCCGTGCTGCTCGTGGCGCTGGGGCTGGTGGTGCTGATGGTCGTCCGTCCCTCCGAGGCCTCGCCGTCCGGTGGGGCTTCGGCCTCGCAGTCGGCTCCGGCGGAGGGTTCCGTGGACGCGGGCTTCGCCCGGGACATGGCGATCCACCACCAGCAGGCGGTCGAGATGTCGTTCATCGTCCGGGACCGCACCGACGACGAGGACGTGCGGCGCCTCGCGTACGACATCATCAACACCCAGGCCAACCAGCGCGGCATGATGCTGGGCTGGCTGGAGATGTGGGGGCTGCCGAAGAGCTCGGCCGGGCCCCCCATGGAGTGGATGGGGCACTCCGTCGAGCCGAGCGACGACGGTTCGCTGATGCCGGGCATGGCCACCGACGCCGAACTGGAGGCGCTGGAGGCCGCGGAGGGCGAGCGGGCCGAGGTGCTGTTCCTGCGGCTGATGACCGTGCATCACCGTGCGGGCGCGGACATGGCCCAGGCCGCCGCCGGAGCCGCCGGGACGGACGCCATCCGGAATCTGGCGGCGGGCATGGTCCGCGGCCAGAAGTCCGAGATGGGGCTGATGGCGGACATGCTGAAGGCCCGGGGCGCCAAGCCCTGAGCCGGGGGGGGGGAGGGCGGTCCCGGCCGGGTGGCCGGGGCCGCCCTCTCCCGTATCTGCTGCGCCCGGGATCACATAGGCTCGGCGACGACATGAAGAGCATCCTCACTCCGCTGGGACCCAAGGCCGACAAGGACACCGTGCGACGGCACAATCTGAGCCTGGTGCTGCGTGCCGTGCGGGACGAGGGCGAGCGCGGCGAGGCGACCCGCGCCGGGGTGGCCGCCCGGGTCGGCCTGACCCGCGCCGCGGTCTCCTCGCTCGTCGAACAGCTCATGGCCGGCGGGTTCCTCACCGAGTCGGGCAAGACGTTCAGCGGGCAGGCGGGCCGCCCCGGGACCGCGCTCAAGGTGGCCCGCACCGGGCCCGCCGGACTCGGCGTGGAGATCAACATCGATTACGTGTCGGTCTGCGTGGTCGACCTGGCGGGCACCGGCCGGGTCCGGCAGACCGAACACCTCGACAACCGGGGCGCGCCCGCCGGTGAGGTCCTCGCCCGGGCGGCCCGGATCGCGGCCCGCACCCTGGACTCGGCGCGCGAGCAGGAGCTGCGGCCGGTGGGCGCGGCCCTGGCGCTGCCGGGCCTGGTCTCCGACGGCGCGGTGCGGCAAGCCCCCAACCTCGGCTGGAGTGAGGTCCCGGCGCAGGAGCTGTTCGCGGACGCGCTGGCCGCCCTGCGGCCCGGCCGCCCCGTGCTGCCGGTCGCCTCGGAGAACGAGGCGAACCTCGCGGCGCTGGCGGAGCTGTGGTTCGGCGGCCTTGACGAGGTGCGCAGCTTCCTCTATCTGACCGGTGAGATCGGGGTCGGCGGTGCGCTGGTCCTCAACGGCGAGCTGCTGCGCGGTGCGAACGGTTTCGCCGGGGAGATCGGCCATGTGGTGGTGGACCCGACGGGTCCGGAGTGCCGGTGCGGTTCGCGCGGCTGCCTGGAGCAGTACGCCGGACAGGCGGCGCTGCTGCGGGCGGCGGGCATCGAGGGGCTCGGCGGCGCCTCCGGGGTGCTGGAGCTGGAGCGGCGCGCTGGGGCCGGGGACCCGCGTGCGGTCGCCGCGGTCGCTGAGGCGGGCCGGATGCTGGGCCGGGTGCTGTCGGGGGCGGTGAACCTGCTCGACCCGGACGCGGTGGTGCTCGGCGGGATCTACCGGGGCCTGATGCCGTGGCTGTCGCGGCCCGCCGACGAGGAGCTGACGGGCCGGGTGGTGTCGGGCCTGTGGTTCCCGGGCAGCGGCCGGCTCCGCGCGTCGTCGCTGGCGGGTGACGCGGCGCGGGGTGCGGCGGCGCTCGTGGTGCAGGACGTGCTGGACGATCCGGTGGGGTACGCGGAGGCGTCCGGCGGGTGAGCCGGGGCCGGGCGGCTCCGGCACACCCGGTACGCCACCGTCCGCGGTTCGCCCGGTACGTGGAGCGGCCCCGGCCTCACCCCGTACGCCACGGGCCCCGGCCTCACCCGGTACGTCAGCGGACGCCGAGCAGGTGGTCCATCGCCAGCTGGTCCAGCGCCTCGAAGGCCATGCCGCGTTCGGCGGCGGCGTCCACGTCGAAGTCCTCGTAGGCGCTGCGGTCGGCGAGGAGGCCGGCGAGGCCCTCCGCCGCGGTGGGGCGCACCAGTTGGTCCAGGCGGGACGCGCGCAGGGCCGCCTGCACCTCGGGGTCGGCACGGAAGGCGGCGGCGCGTTCCTTGAGGATGAGGTAGTTGCGCATGCAGCCCGCGGCCGAGGCCCAGACGCCCTCGTGGTCCTCGGTGCGCGGCGGCTTGAAGTCGAAGTGGCGGGGGCCTTCGTAGCCGCTCTCCAGCAGGTCGACGAGCCAGAACGCCTGGCGCAGGTCGCCCGCGCCGAAGCGCAGGTCCTGGTCGTACTTGATGCCGGACTGGCCGTTGAGGTCGATGTGGAAGAGCTTGTCCGCCCACATGGCCTGGGCGATGCCGTGGGGGAAGTTGAGTCCGGCCATCTGCTCGTGCCCGGTCTCCGGGTTGACGCCGACCAGTTCGGGGCGCTCCAGGCGCTCGATGAAGGCGAGGGCGTGGCCGATGGTGGGCAGCAGGATGTCGCCGCGCGGCTCGTTGGGCTTGGGCTCGATGGCGAAGCGGAGGTCGTAGCCCTGCTCGGTGACGTACTCGCCCAGCAGGTCGAAGGCCTCCTTCATCCGGTGCAGGGCGAGGCGGACGTCCTTGGCCGCACCGGACTCCGCCCCCTCGCGGCCGCCCCACGCCACGAAGGTGCTGGCGCCGAGCTCCACGGCCAGGTCGATATTGCGGAGCGTCTTGCGGAGCGCGTAGCGGCGTACGTCGCGGTCGTTGGCGGTGAACGCGCCGTCCTTGAAGACGGGGTGGGTGAAGAGGTTCGTCGTCACCATGGGCACCGTGAGCCCGCTGCCGTCGACGGCCTGCCGGAAGCGCTTGACGACTGCCTCGCGCTCACTCTCCGTGGAGCCGAACGGGATCAGGTCGTCGTCGTGGAAGGTCACGCCCCAGGCGCCGAGCTCGGCGAGGCGCTGTACGGACTCGACGGGGTCGATGGCCGCCCGGGTGGCGTCGCCGAAGGGGTCGCGGCCCTGCCAGCCCACGGTCCACAGGCCGAAGCTGAACTTGTCGCCGGGGGTGGGGGTGAAGCGTTCCGTCATCGTCGTCCGACCGCCTTCGCCTGCCGTCGGGACGCCCGGCCGACAGCCCGGCACCCCTATTTGTTAAGTGTCATGACTAATCAAGCACACCACACCTCGACCGGGGAACCCCCCTGTCGGGTGGAGTCGACCCCAACCCCCTGTGCAGGGCGACAGGCATCCCGTAATTTGTTCGTGCCCCAGCCAAATGATCAGGCCGTACCGCGCGAAAGAGGCTCCCCATGCCGTCACCCGCCGTCGTCATCGGCGTGGACAGCTCGACCCAGTCCACGAAAGCCGCCTTCATCGACGTCTCGACCGGTGAGCAGCTCGCCGTCGGGCGCGCCCCGCACCTCGTCACCGGCGAGTCCGGGGCCCGCGAGAGCGATCCGGAGATCTGGTGGCGGGCACTGTGCGAGGCGGTGGCCGCCGGGCTGGAGGAGTCGGGCCTCCCCGCCCGCGCGGTCACCGGTATCGCGGTCGCCGGACAGCAGCACGGGCTCGTCGTGCTGGACCGGGCGGGCCGTCCGCTGCGCCCCGCGCTGCTGTGGAACGACACCCGCTCCGCGCCGCAGGCCGCCGCCCTCACCGACGCGCTCGGCGGGCCCGGGGCCTGGACCGCGCGCACCGGTTCCGTACCCGTGGCCTCGATCACCGCGTCCAAGTGGCAGTGGCTGCGCGAGCACGACCCGGCGAACGCGGCGCGGGCGGCCGCGGTCCGGCTCCCCCACGACTTCCTCACCGAACGCCTCGCGGGCGTCGCCGCCACCGACCCGGGGGACGCGTCGGGCAGCGGCTGGTACTCCACGGCCACCGGCGCCTACGACCCCGTCCTGCTGGATCTCCTCGGCCTCGACGCGGCCCTGCTGCCCGAGGTCGCACCCACCGGGGCGGCCCGGGTCGGCTCGCTCACCGGGGCGGCGGCACAGGCCCTCGGGCTGCCCGCGGGCATCGCCGTGGCGGCCGGCACCGGGGACAACATGAGCGCCGCCGTGGGCCTCGGCCTGGGCGGCGGCGGGCTGCTGGACCACCCGGCCCTCAGCCTCGGCACCTCCGGAACGGTGTTCGCCGCCTCCCGCACCCGGCCCGGCTCTCCCGCACTGAACGGGTTCGCCGCCGCCGACGGTACGTATCTGCCGCTGGCCTGCACCCTCAACTGCACCCTCGCCGTGGACAAGGTGGCCGCCCTGCTGGGCCTGGACCGCGAGGACGCGGCGCCCGGCGGGGAGGCCGTGCTCCTCCCGTATCTCGACGGCGAACGGACCCCCGACCTGCCGACTTCCTCGGGGCTCCTGACCGGGCTGCGCCACGACACCACCGGGCAGCAACTGCTGGGCGCCGCCTACGAGGGCGCGGCCGTCACCGTACTGCGGGCGCTCGACGAACTGCTGTCGGCGTGCGGCCTCGATCCGCACGCCCCCGAGGTGGCCGCACGCCCGCTGCGCCTGATCGGGGGCGGGGCGCGGGGTCGGATGTGGGTGGAGACGGTCCGCCGGCTCTCCGGCCGCCCGCTCGTCCTCCCCGGCAGCGGGGAGCTGGTCGCCCTCGGTGCGGCGGCGCTCGCCGCCTCGGCCGCGGGCGGAGGCGATCCGGTGGCACTGGCGACGGCGTGGCGACGGGGCGGGACGGACCGTCAGCTCGACCCGGTGGCACGGGACACGGAGACCTGGCAGCGGGTCACCTCGGTGCTGGACCGGGCCGCACGGCCACTGCTCGGCGGCTGATCGTCCGCCCCTCGGCGGGCCGGTCAGCCACCCCGCGACGGGTCTCACCGACCCCGGTTGGGAATACGAACTGATTTTCCATAAGATCCGGCGATGATCACTAGAAATCGGCTGACGACCGGGGTGGGCATAGCGCTCGCCACCCTGGCCGCCGGGCTCGGCACCGCGATCCCCGCGGCCGCCGACGAAGCCCCCGCCGCCCCCTCCCCCAAGGTCGAGCTGGTGCTCGACGTCAGTGGCTCCATGCGCACCCGCGACATCGACGGCCAGTCCCGGATGGCCGCCGCGAAGCAGGCGTTCAACGACGTCCTGGACGCGGTGCCCGAACAGGTGCAGCTCGGCATCCGGACGCTCGGCGCGGACTACCCCGGCGAGGACCGCAAGGTCGGCTGCAAGGACACCCGGCAGCTCTACCCGGTCGGCCCGCTGGACCGTACCGAGGCCAAGACCGCCGTCGCCACACTCGCCCCCACCGGCTTCACCCCGATCGGTCCCGCCCTGCTCGGCGCGGCCGACGACCTGGAGGGCGGCGAGGGTTCGCGCCGGATCGTGCTCATCACGGACGGCGAGGACACCTGCGGCCCGCTCGACCCGTGCGAGGTGGCCCGGGAGATCGCCGCGCGCGGCACCCACCTGGTCGTGGACACCCTCGGCCTGGTGCCCAACGCCAAGATCCGCCAGCAGCTCACCTGTATCGCGGAGGCCACCGGCGGCACGTACACCGCCGTCCAGCACAAGGAAGAACTCTCCGACCGGGTCAAGCAGTTGGTGGACCGGGCGGCCGAGCCGGTCGTCACCCCGGTGGCGACCGAAGGGGCTGCGAGCTGCTCCGCCGCGCCCGAGCTGAAGCCCGGCCTCTACACGGACCGCGCGGAGATCGGCGAACACCGCTGGTACCGGGTCGACGTGCTGCCAGGTCAGGAGCTGCGCGCCTCGGTGAGCGTGGCGGCGGACCGCGCGGTGGACGACGACTACGGTGTGCTGCTGCGCGCGGTGACGGCCCACGGCCGGGAGATCGTCCGGGGTTCCGAGGCGGGCACGGGCCGCACCGATGTGATCTCGTCCGGACTGCGCTACCCGAAGGCCGGGGCGGAGGACGAGGACTCCGGCGACAGCGGTGACGGCCAGCCCGCCGCCGAGACCGTATGCCTTCAGCTCGCCCACTCCTTCTCGGCGCCCGCGTCCGTGAAGCGGTCTCCCGGTCTGCCGGTCGAGCTGACCGTGGACCTGGTCGAAGGTCCGGCCGAGGCGTCCGACACGGCGGCCTTCGGACTCGGCCGCGGCTGGTGGCTGCTCGGGGTGCTCGTTCTGACCGGCCTGATCGCGGGCCTGCTGACCGGCTGGCTCTCGCGCTGGCGCGTCGCCGTATGGAGGACCAACTGATGCGTACGACACCTCGCCGCACCCACGGCGTACGGGGCGCGTCGAGCCGCGCGCACGGCATGCGGCGTGCCCTGGCCGGAGCCCTGCTCGCCGGGGTGGCCCTGTTCACCGCCACCGGCCCGGCGGTGGCCGACGACCCGTCGGCGAGCGCGAGCCCCGCCGGGGACGGGGCGGGCCCCACCGAGGCCGGAACCACGTTCCGTACGGCGACCGCGCTCAAGCAGGGCCAGACGGGCACCGCCCAGGCCTCGACCGGGGACTACCTCTACTGGGTGTTCCCGGCCGACGCCGGGCAGCGGCCCACCGTCGAGGCCACGGTGAAGCTCCCCGAGAGCGCCGCCCGGAGCGGGGCGTCCACCTGGCAGATCGACGTGTACGACGGGCTGCGCCGCCGCCAGGCCTGCCAGTACGGGCACCAGACCAGGAAAGCGGCGGCCGACGCGGCCACCGTGGAACTGTCCTGCGTCCTGCGCACCGTGCGCTCCTGGTCCGAACCGTGGGCGAACGACCCGCTGCCCGGCAGCTACTACGTCCGTCTCACGGTGGCGGGTCTGCCCGCCGAGGACCTGGGCCTGCCGTTCGGGGCGGAGGTGCGGGCGGCCTCGAAGGAGCAGAGCGGCGCGCACGACGTGGACGGGTCGCTCTCCGAACCGCTGGTACCGGGCGTCTCGATCGCCGCGCCGGGCGACGCGAACGCCTCCGCCCCCCGGACGCCGGCCGCCGCCGGGCCGGAGGACGGCTGGGCCTCGGGCTGGTGGACCGACCGCTGGCTGTGGACGGTGGGCGGCGGAGTGCTCGCCGCGTTCGCGGCCGTGTTCGGCTACTCGCTGACACGGGGCCGGGGCCGCCCGGCACACGTCCCGCCCGGCGTCTGAGAGACCCACGGCACCGCTCCCCGAACGGCGGCCTCCCCGCACCTCGAAGATCCTGGCCCGCGACGGGACGGGACCGCTTCGGGACGGGGAGGCACGGCCGGGGCGGCAGTTCTTCGCGGACAACCCCTCGGGTGGCCGTGTTCGCCGTGACCACGGCCGGCGCGCCGCCCGCCCTGGTGCACTTCGGCCCGGCGAGGCTCGGGGCGGCCGGTGTGCTGCTCGCCGTCCTGGCCGGGACCGTCTGCATCCAGCTGATCGCGGGGCTGCGAGGCGAACGGCTCGGGCGCCATGGTCACACCAGCCGCGACAAGATCCTTCACTCGCATGCAGCAGCCATGGAGCAGCCGTAGCCTGGAGCCGTGTTGATCTACGGCGAACTGACGGCGGCTGAGCATGCCTTGTGGGATTCCTTCCCGGAAGGGCGGTGGGTGGATCTGCGCACCGGGGAGCCCGAGGACGACGATCCCGCCACCGGGGCGCGTTGGGGGGCCGAGCGCACGGTCCGCGCCGAGGTCGTGGCCGCCCTTCTGCTGGGCGGCAACACGGAACGGTCGAGCAGTGTCGCCTCCCTGCGTCTCGCCGGCGCACGGATCACGGGCCGCCTCGATCTGGCCGGTGCGGAGATCGGCCACCTGCTCTGGCTGAAGGAATGCCGGTTGGATCAGCCGGTCAGCTTCAACGCGGCCTCGACACGGACGATCCGGATCACGCGCAGCCGGGTTCCCGGCGTGGACGCCGGACTGGCCCGCGTCGAAGGCCGTCTCGACCTGACCGGATCGGTGATGGAGGCGGGCCGTCTGTCCCTGATCAACGCCTATGTGGCGGGGGAGCTGACGCTGGACGGGGCACGGATATCGGCTCCCGGACCGTGGGCGGTGTTCGCGGGGGGCCTGGTCATGGGCGGCGGCGTCTTCTGCCGGCACGGCTTCACCGCGCGGGGCGGAATACGGCTGCCGGGCGCGCAGTTGCCCGGCGGCCTGTTCATGGAGGGTGCCCGGCTGGAGAGCCCCGACGGGGAGGCGCTGATCGCGGACAACGTGTCAACCACGGTGGTGCACCTGTCCGAGGGGTTCAGCGCGACGGGAACCGTGCGGCTGCGGGGCGCCCAGATATCGGACCTGCTGACCCTTGAGGGAGCCACCCTCGGCGGCGGCGACACGGCGCTTTCAGGCGTCGGGATGCGGGTGGGAACCTTCGACTTCACCCTTGCCGCACAGCCTGCGGGAGCGGTGAACCTTCAGGGTGCCATGGCAGCCGTCCTGCGCGACGGCGAGCGGAGCTGGCCGGAGGAGGTACGGCTGGACGGCTTCGTCTACGGATCCCTCCACTCCGACAGGACACCCCCGCACAGAGACGTGGCCCACCGCCTGGCATGGCTCCGCCGAAACCCGGGCTATGCCCCGCAGCCGTACGAGCAACTGGCCTCCTGTTACCGCCAGGCGGGTCACGACGACGACGCCCGAAGAGTGTTGCTGGAGAAGCAACGCCACCGTCGCAGCACCCTGAACGCACCGGGACGAGTATGGGGGTGCCTTCTCGATGCCGCCGTCGGATACGGCTACCGGCCCTGGCTGGCCGCCTTGTGGATGACAGCGCTCTGCCTGCTCGGCAGCCTGGTGTTCGGCGCCCGCACGCCGGTCCAGACGAAGGACGGCGAGGGCGCCCCGTTCAGCCCCTTCTTCTACACCCTCGACCTGCTCTTCCCCATCGGTGACTTCGGCCAGCGCGGCGCATGGCACTGGACGGGGGCGACACAGTGGCTGTCGTACGCGCTGATCGCCATCGGCTGGCTCCTCACCACGGCTGTGGTCGCGGGCGTATCCCGCACTCTGAGCAGGAACTGACACGCCTCAGGCGGATGGTCACGCGTGGCGGCGACTCCGGCACCCGCCCCGGTCCGAATCCGAAGGCCGCTCCGACTGCCCTCGGCAACTCACGTACTCCGTCAGGCCGGTGGCACATTCCGGGCGGCGCGGGCCGACACCCTGGCGGAGCACCTCCCCCATCCTGTTCGATGGGTTCGAACGATGGCGCGCCGCCCGTGGCGCGCCCCAGGGAGCGGAGTCCTTCGATGTCCACGCAGACCGGCCCGGCACTCGACACCCCGTCTCGCGGCCATGCGCTCGTACCGGGACCCAAGGGGCTGCCGCTGCTGGGGAACCTGCCGCAGTTCGCGAAGAACCCGCTCGCCTTCTTCGAACTCCTGCGGGGCCACGGAGACATGGTGCGCTGGCGGTTCGGGCGCAACCGGTGCGTGTTTCTCGCCGATCCGGAGTGCATAGGCGAGTTGCTCACCGAGACGGAGCGCTCCTTCGACCAGCCGCGGCTCGGCGTCGCGTTCCGGGCGGTGATGGGCAACGGCATCATCGTGGCGCGGGGCCGGGACTGGCGGCGCAAGCGCTCCCTCGTGCAGCCCTCGGTGCGGCCCAAGCAGGTCAGGTCCTACGCGGCCACCATGGCGGCCTCGGCGGTGGAGCTGGCCGACAGCTGGTCGGACGGTGAACGCGTCGACGTCAAGCGGGAGATGGCGGCCCTCACGCAGAAGATCGCGGTACGCACCATCTTCGGCGTCGACACCCCGGCCGACTCGGAGGCGATGGGCCGGGCGATGGACGTCGCCCAGATGGAGATCGGCAAGGAATTCGCCGGGATCGGCGCCCTGCTTCCCGACTGGGTGCCCACGCCCGGCCGGGCGCGCATCAGGAAGGCCGCCGCCGTCATCGACGCCGAGGTGGGCCGGGTCGTCGCCCGGCACCGGGACGGCGAGGAGGAACGCCCCGATCTGCTCAGCCGGTTGCTCACCGCCGTCGACGAGAGCGGAACGCGGCTCAGCGACGAGGAGATCCGTGACGAGGCGGTCACGCTGTACATCGGCGGTCACGAGACCACCAGTTCGACGCTGGTGTGGGCGTGGTACCTGCTCGCCCGCAGCCCCCGGGTCCGGGAAGCGCTCGCCGAGGAGCTGGAGCGGGTGCTCGGCGACCGGGAACCCGGCTTCGAGGACTACGCCCGGCTGACGTACACCCAGGCCGTGGTGAAGGAGACCCTGCGGCTGTACCCCACGATCTGGCTGATCACCGGGGTGGCGAAGGAGGGTGCGCGCCTCGGCGGGCTGCCGATCCCGGAGGGGACCCGGGTGTGGACCAGCCAGTGGTCCACGCACCGCGACGCGCGGTGGTTCCCGGAGCCGGAGGAGTTCCGGCCCGAGCGCTGGGACGCGGAGCGGGGCGACGCGATCGCGGAGTACGCGTGGTTCCCGTTCGGCGGCGGGCCCCGGGTCTGCATCGGTACGCGCTTCGCGATGGTGGAAGCGGTCCTCATTCTGGCCGTGCTGGCCCGCCGCTTCGACCTGGACGTCGACCCGGGCGAGGTCGGGCCGGTACCGAGCCTGACGCTCCAGCCGGACCGGGACGTCCTGGCCACCGTCCGGGCGAGGTAGGGGGACGGCGGAAGGCGGCGGTGCCCGGCTGCCTCGCGGAGCCGGGCACCCAGGACCTCAGTCCTGCGGCAGCCACTTCTCCCAGACGTCCGGGTGCCGGTCGATCCAGCGCTTCGCCGCCTCCTCGGGCGTCAGCTTCTGCGAGGCGATCATCTCCGAGACCTCGTTCTGGTCCTCCTCCGACCAGTGGAACTTCTTGAGGAACGCGGACGCCTCCCCGCCGCGCTCGGCGAAGTCCGCGTTCAGGAACTTCTGCAGCGGCGTCGTCGGGTAGGCGCAGTCGATGTCCGCGGGGTCCTTCGCCGCGCACTCGTCCGTGTAGGCGGGGAGCTTCACCTCGACCATCGGCACCTCGTTGAACAGCCACTGCGGCTGGTACCAGTAGCTGAGGAAGGGCTTCTCCGCCTTGGCGAACTGCTGGATCTGGGTGATCTGGGCCGCCTCGGAGCCGGCGAAGACCACCTGGTAGTCCAGGTCCAGGTTCTTCACCAACGCGACGTCGTTGGTGATGTAGGAGGGCGAGCCGTCCATCAGCTGGCCCTTGCCGCCGCTCTCGGCGGTCCTCAGCTCCTTCGCGTACTTGTTGAGGTTCTTCCAGTCGGTGACGTCGGGGTGCTCGTCCGCCCAGTACTTGGGCACGTACCAGCCGATGTGGCCGGTGACCCCGAGGTCGCCGCCCCTCACGATGGTCTTCTTCTCGTCGATGTACAGCTTCTCCTGGTCCGGGTGGCCCCAGTCCTCCAGGATCGCGTCGACGCGGCCCTGGCTCAGGGCGTCCCAGGCGGGGACCTCGTCCGTCTGGACCAGGTCGACGCGGTAGCCGAGCTCCTCCTTGAGGAGCTGTTCGGCCACGGCGACGTTCGCCTGGGCGCCGACCCAGGACTGCACGGAGAGCGTCACCGTCTTGACCCCGGCGGGGGCCGCGAACGGGGATGCCTGCTTGGTCATGTCGGCGGCGCCGCAGCCCGCCGTGGTGAGCAGGGCGGTGGCCGAGGCGAACGCCACGAGCAGGCGTGTGCGGGAGCGGTTCATTTCAGCCCTCCTGTCGCTGGCGGCGGGCGGTGGGCTGGGTGACCCGGTCGAGCATCAGGCCGAGACAGACGATCGCCGCTCCGGCGACGAGCCCGGTGGCCAGGTCGCCCTGGGCGAGGCCGAGGACGACCTCGTAGCCGAGCGCGCCCGAGCCGACGAGTCCGCCGATGATGACGACCGCGAGGACCAGGACCACGGCCTGGTTGACGGCGAGCAGCAGCGAGGGCCTGGCCAGCGGGATCTGGACCTGACGCAGCTGCTGGCCGGGGGTCGCGCCGAGCGAGCGGGCGCACTCCATCGCCGCCGGGTCGACGCCCCGCAGCCCCTGGGTGGTGATGCGGACGACAGCGGGCAGCGCGTAGACGACCGCGGCCGCGGCCGCGGGGGCGCGGCCGACGCCGAAGAGGGCGACGACGGGAATCAGGTAGACGAACTGCGGCATCGTCTGGAAGACGTCCAGGACCGGTCGCAGCAGCCGCTCCAGGCGCTCGCTACGGGCTGCGCCGATCGCGATGCCGAAGCCGAGGACCAGGGTGAGGGCGACGGCGGCGAGCACCTGGCTGAGGGTGTCCATGGACGGCTCCCACACGCCGAGGACGCCGATCGCGGCCATCGCGAGGACGGCGGTCACGGCGGTGCGCCAGGTGCCGATGGTCCAGGCGAGGGCGGCGACGATGAGGAGAACCGACCACCAGGGCAGTCCGGTGAGTCCGCTGCGCAGCGGGTTCAGGATGCCGCTGGTGAAGTGGGAGGCGAGGTCGGCGGTACCGCCGACGACGGGCACACCGGTGTAGAGGTGGTCGACCATCCAGTCCTTGGCGGTGTTGACCGGTCCGGCGATCGCCACGGTGACGTCCTCGGGCCAGACCCGGCCGCCGGTGAGCCGTCCGACGGCGGCGACGGCGGCGGTGACCACGGCGGCCAGGGCCCAGCCCCGCGGGCCCCGGAGGAGGGCCGGACTGGTGGGCTCGGTGCCGATGCGGCGGCCCGCCGCCTCCGTCGTACGGTCCAGGACGACGGCCAGCAGCACGATCGGGATGCCCGCGGCGAGCGCCGCGCCGACGTCCACGGAGGACAGCGCCTGGTAGACGCGGTCGCCGAGGCCGCCCGCGCCGATCACGGAGGCGATGACGGCCATGGAGAGCGCCATCATGATGGTCTGGTTGAGGCCGAGGAGCAGCTCCTTGCGGGCCAGCGGGAGGCGGGCCGTCAGCAGCCGCTGCCGCCCGGTCGCGCCGAGCGAGGTCACGGCCTCCATGACCCCGCGGTCCGCGCCGCGCAGGCCGAGCGCGGTGAGGCGGGCCATCGGCGGGGCCGCGTACACGACGGTGGCGAGGACCGCGCCCGGGACGCCGATGCCGAAGACCAGGACGACAGGCAGCAGATACGCGAACGCGGGCAGCACCTGCATGGTGTCGAGCACCGGGCGCAGGATGCGGAAGACGCGGTCGGACAGCCCGGCGGCCAGGCCGAGGAGGAGCCCCAGCACGACGGAGGCGAGGACCGCGACGACCATCAGCGCGAGCGTCTGCATGGTCGGCACCCACATGCCGAGCAGTCCGCAGACCAGGAACGACAGGGCTGCGGTCAGGGCGAGCCTGACGCCCGCGACGCGCCAGGCGACGGCGGCGGCGAACACGGTGACGCCCGCCCAGCCGAGGGCCAGGAGGACCAGGTAGACGCCGCGTACGGAGAGCACGACGGCGTTGCTGATGTGGCCGAAGAAGTACAGGAACAGCGGGTGGCTGTCGCGGTTGGAGACGATCCAGTCGGTGACGTTGCCGAGCGGCTCGGACAGGTCGGCGGTCAGGGCGTCCGGCCAGATGCCTCCGCCCCAGCGTCCGTGGACGAGGGGGACGAGGACGGCGGCGGCGAGTGCGAGGAGCAGCAGCTTCCCGGCCGCCGGGCGTTCGCGGAGGGCGGCCAGCGGCCCCCGGCTCGCGCCCGGCTGTGCGGCGCGGACCGGGGTGGCCTGGGCGGTGGCCATCAGACGGTCACCTCGCGGGAGCCGTCCGGGGCGTCGGGCGAGGCCGTGTCGGATCCTCCGCCCCTTCCGGCCACGACGTCCAGCAGGCAGGCGTGGTCGACGACGCCGACGAGGCGGCCGTCCTCCATCACCCGGGCGGCCGGGTCGCCGGAGCGGGAGACCGCCTCGATGGCCTCGGAGACGGTGGCGTCGGGGCGCACGGCCGGGCCGCGCTCGCCCTCCCCGGCGAGCGCGGGGCGCATAGCGGTGGCGACGGTGAGGACCTGCTCGCGCGGTACGTCGCGGACGAACTCGGTGACGTAGTCGTCGGCGGGCGAGCCCACGATCTCCTCGGGCGTGCCGAGCTGGACGATGCCGCCGTCGCGCATGAGGGCGATCCGGGTGCCCAGGCGCAGCGCCTCGCTGAGGTCGTGGGTGATGAAGACCATGGTGCGGCCCTCCTCGCGGTGCAGCCGCACCACCTCGTCCTGCATCTCCCGGCGGATCAGCGGGTCCAGCGCGCTGAACGGCTCGTCGAAGAGCAGGACGGACGGGTCGACGGCGAGCGCGCGGGCGAGGCCGACGCGCTGCTGCTGGCCGCCGGAGAGCTGCGAGGGACGGCGGTCCTCCAGGCCCGCGAGGCCGACCTTCTCCACCAGCTCGGCCGCCTTGGCGCGGCGCTCGGCCTTGCCGAGGCCCTGGACCTCCAGGCCGTAGGCGACGTTGTCCAGCACCGTGCGGTGCGGCAGCAGGCCGAAGTGCTGGAAGACCATCGCGGCACGGTGGCGGCGCAGTTCGCGCAGCCGGGCGCGGTCCATCGCGAGGACGTCCTCGCCGTCGATGGCGAGGGTGCCGCTGGTGGGCTCGATCAGCCGGGTCAGACAGCGTACGAGGGTGGACTTGCCGGAGCCCGACAGGCCCATGACGACGAAGACCTCACCCTTGCGGACGTCGAAGGAGACGTCGCGTACGGCGGCGGTGCAGCCGGTGGCCTCGCGCAGTTCGGCGGGCGGGAGTGCGGCGTGCTCGCTGCCGGGGATGCGGTCGGCCTTGGGGCCGAACACCTTCCAGAGGTGGCGCACGGAGAAGACGGCGTCCTCGGTGGCCTCGACTGCGGCCTCGGTGGTCTTGGTCGCGGTCATCGGGCGTCACCTCCGGTGCTGGTACCAGTGGCCGGCACGGCGTCGGTGCCGCCCGGCCGGTTCGCGAGGAGTTCGGCGCACTTCTCGCCCACCATGAGGACGCCGATCATCGGGTTGACGGCGGGCATGGTCGGGAAGACCGACGCGTCGGCGATCCGGATACCTTCCAGCCCCCGGATGCGCAACTGCGGGTCCACGACCGCCTCTTGGTCGTCCGTCGCGCCCATCTTGCAGGTGCCCGCCGGGTGGTAGACGGTGTGGGCGACCTTGCGGGCGTACTCGCTGATCGCCTCGTCCGACGTGACCTCGGGGCCGGGGCAGACCTCGCGCTTGAGCCAGTGGGCCAGTGGTTCGGTGGCCGCGATCTCGCGGGCGAGCTTGATGCCGTCGACCAGGGTGCGGCCGTCGTAGTCGTCCTCGTCGGTGAAGTACCGGAAGTCCAGGGCCGGCTTGACCTCGGGGTCGGCGCTCGTGAGGTAGAGGCGGCCCCGGCTGCGCGGCTTGGGGATGTTCGGCGTCATCGACACCCCGTGCTCGGGCTTCTCGTAGCCGAGGCGTTCGGGGTTGTCGGTGAACGGGATCTGGTAGAAGTGGAACATCAGGTCCGGGCCCCGGGATCCGGGGTCGCGGCGGACGAAGAGTCCCGCGTCGGAGTCCATCGCGGAGTTCTCCGGGATGGGACCGTCGGTCTCCCAGACGATGACGGACTCGGGGTGGTCGAGCAGGTTCTCGCCGACGCCCGGAAGGTCGTGGCGGACGTCGATGCCGAGCGCTTCGAGGTCCTCGCGCGGGCCGATCCCGGAGTGCATCAACAGGCGGGGCGTGTCCACCGCGCCCGCGCAGACGATGACCTCACGGGCGGCGCGCAGCAGGATCTCCTCGCCGTCCTTGGTCCTGACGTGCACTCCGGTGGCGCGGGCGCCGTCGAACTCCAGGCGGTACGCCCAGGTCTCCAGCATGATCCGCAGGTTGGGGCGGTCACCGGCCTCGATGTGGGGGTGGAGGTAGGCGACCGAGGCGGAGGAGCGCTTGTTGTTCTCGGGGTGGTAGGCGAGGTCGAAGAAGCCGACGCCCTCGTGGAACGGCTTGCTGTTGAAGCTGTCCACGCGCGGGACTCCGGCCGCCTCCTGGGCGGCGTCGACGAAGTCGCGGGCGATGGCGTTGCGGTCCTTCTCGTCGACCGGGACGATGTTGTTGCGCAGCTTGGCGAAGTACGGGTCCATCGCGGCCGCGTCCCAGCCCTCGGCGCCCGCCTCGGCCCACTCGTCCCAGTCGCCGGGCAGCGGCTTGAAGCTGATCAGCGTGTTGTGCGAGGAGCAGCCGCCGAGTACCCGGGCGCGGCTGTGGCGGATGTGGGAGTTGCCGCGCGGCTGCTCGGTGGTGGGGTAGTCGTAGTCGAGGTCGCCGCCGAGGAGGCCGAGCCAGCGGCGCAGGGTGAGGACGTCGTCGCGGTCGATGTCGGTGGGGCCGCCCTCGATGACCGTGACGGTCACGTCGGGGTCCTCGGTGAGCCGGGAGGCGATGACCGATCCGGCGGTGCCACCGCCGACGATCACGTAGTCGGCCAGGCGGGCGTCGGGGTCGGGGACTGCGGTGCTGCTGGGGGTGGGGGGCATCGGTCACTGCTCCTTCTGCAAGGTTCGTGCGTGTGCGTGGTGCTGCGAACAGCCGGTCGGGACCGGGCGGCGGGTCTTCCGCCCGGTCCCCGCAGGCGTCAGCCGGCGAACCAGCGCTGGGGGCGCGGGTTGAGGTTCTGGTAGATGTGCTTGGACTCGCGGTACTCGGCGAGCCCCGTCGGGCCGAGCTCGCGCCCCGTACCGGACTTGCCGAAGCCGCCCCACTCGGCCTGCGGGAGGTAGGGGTGGTAGTCGTTGATCCAGACGGTGCCGTGGCGCAGCCGTCCGGCGACCCGGCGGGCCCGGCCCGCGTCGGTCGTCCAGACGGCGCCCGCGAGGCCGTAGTCGGTGTCGTTGGCCAGCGTGATGGCCTCTTCCTCGGTACGGAAGGTCTCGACGGTGAGGATCGGGCCGAAGGTCTCCTCGCGCACGACGCGCATCTCGCGGTGGCAGCCGTCCAGGACGGTCGGCCGGTAGAAGTAGCCGCCTTCGGGGCGTACGTCGCTGGGCTTCGGGCGTTCGCCGCCGGCCCGGACGATCGCGCCCTCCTCGCGGGCGGAGGCCACGTACGCCTCGACCTTGGCGAGCTGCTGGGCGGAGACGAGGGGGCCGCACTCGACGCCGTCCAGGGTGCCCCGGCCCAGGCGGACGGCGTCGGCGCGGCGGGCCAGCTCGGTGACGAACCGCTCGCGGACGCTCTCCTCGATGATCAGGCGGGCCCCGGCGGAGCAGACCTGGCCGCTGTGGAAGAACGCGGCGTTCAGGGCCTGGTCGACGGCGGTGTCGAAGTCCTCGTCGGTGGCGCAGGCGTCGGCGAAGACCACGTTGGGGTTCTTGCCGCCGAGCTCCAGGGCGACCTTCTTCACGGTCGGCGCGGCGGCCTGGGCCACCTTCGTACCGCTGGCGAGGCCGCCGGTGAAGGAGACCAGGTCGACGTCGGGGTGCTCGGAGAGCCGGGCGCCCACCGGGTCGCCCGCGCCGGTGACGAGGTTGGCGGCGCCGTCGGGGAGTCCGGCCTCGGCGAGGAGCTTGATCAGGTGGACGGTGGAGAGCGGGGTGACCTCGCTGGGCTTGAGCACGAAGGTGTTCCCGGCGGCGAGGGCCGGGGCGATCTTCCAGCTGGCCTGGAGGAGAGGGTAGTTCCAGGGGGCGATCAGCGCGCAGACGCCGACGGGCTCGTGCACGACGATGCTGTGGACGTCGGGGTCGCCCGCGTCGACGACCCGGCCGCCGCTCTCGTTCATCACCAGGTCCGCGAAGTAGCGGAAGGCGTTGGTCACGTCGTCGACGTCGACCCGGCCCTCTTCGAGGGTCTTGCCGGTGTCGCGGCTCTCGGTGATCGCGATCTCCTCGCGGTCCCGCTGGAGCAGCTCGGCGACCCGGCGCAGCAGCCCGGCCCGCTCGGCGACGGGCTTGTGCGGCCAGGGGCCGTCGTCGAAGGCGCGCCGCGCCGCCGCGATCGCCGCATCGGTGTCCTCGACGCCGCCCTCTGCGACGACGGCCAGGACGGTGGCGTCGGCGGGGTCGAGGACCTCGCGTGTCGCGCCGGATCCGGCGGCCCGCCAGACGCCGTCGATGTGGATGGTACTGAGCGCCGACATGTCGTTTTTCGCCTTCCGTGCCTGAAATGCCCCCTCCGGTTCGGCCGGGGCGTGCTGCGTGGCGGGCCGGGTACGGCGCACCAGCAGCCTGGACCCCTCCCCGGTCCGGCGGAATGTATGCCGAGAATTTCACTCAGAGTGATGCGCCTCACGTGTGGACCCCCCGATGGGGGCCTGGAGCGGGCCTGACGTGGGCCTGGCATGGAGCTGACACGGGGCTGCGGAGGGCCTGCGCGCGCCGGCTCGGCCCGGCGGCTCCGCCCGGGGGCTCAGCCCCGCCGCCCGGCCCCCGCGAGCCACCGGGCGGTCCGCTCCCACTCCCCCGGGTCCGCCTCCGCCACGGCCGCCGCGAACCGCTCCGGGCGGGCGAGGAGGCGCCGGTGGCCGGGGTGGAGGGCGGTGTGGGCCAGCAGCCAGCCCGCCATCAGGTGCGGGTCCCCCGGCGCGTCGGCCCAGCCCCGCGCGTACGCCTCCCGGGCCGCCGCCGCCTCGCCCCGCACCAGCAGGACATCTGCGCGGCAGGCCCCGTCGGGCACGGCGTACGGGCGGAGGTGGAGGGCGCCCCGGACGTCCCTCCAGTGGCCGCGCTCGGCGACCGGGACGAGCACCGGCCGCCGCCCGGTGACCGGGGCGGCCCCGGAGCGCGGCGCCACCGCCAGGGCCGCGCGCTCCTCGTCCGCGCACCGCAGATTGCGCAGCCGCCACTCGACCCGGTGACCGGCCGCCGTGGCCCGGGCCCGGGCCACGGCGGGCCCGTCCAGCGGTTCGCGCAGCCAGCCGTCGACGGTCCGGGTGAGCCCGGCGACCAGACGGCGGCCGGGCGGGGTGAGGGAGGCGCGGGTGGCCAGGGTGCGCAGGACCGTACGGGTCTGGACGCGGCGGAGCGCGAACCGGAAGGGCGCCAGGCCGTGCGGGTCGGCTGCCCGGTCCCCGATCCGCGCCCGCCAGAATCCGGCGACGCCCACGAAGGCGTACGCGCCGTGGAGCAGCCCCGGCAAGTGGCGCGGGTCGGGGCGCCAGGGGGCGTAGTGCTCCTCCGTCCGGTCGTCGTCGAGCATCGGGAAGAGGTGGAGCAGCGCGCCGAGCTTGCTGTGCTGGAACTCGTGGACCATCGTCTCGGCGAGCGCCGCACCGTCCGGGGGCCCGGCCACGACCATCGAGCCGAACGCGTCGCCGGTGGAGGCGCTGAGCCCCTCGACGGGGGCGCTGGGCAGCGGTCCGGGCCAGGGCACGATGCGCCGGACCTCCTCGGGGCGCAGGGTGCCGGGGCCGGAGCCCACAGCCGGGCCGGGGCACAGTAGCCTCACCGCTTCGTCGAAGCGCCTCCGCCAGGTGGCCAGTTCATCAGGGGTGAGCCGGCGGGGCGGTACCGGGCGGTCGAGGTCGCGGTAGGGGTCGGTGTCGTCGAGAGCGACCTCGGGCCCGCCGGGCCGGACCGGAAGCCGGTGCGTCGGCCACCACAGGCCGTTCTGCGGCGTGGTGAGCGGCCGCAGGGTCAAGTCCATCGCCCCGGTGGCCCGGCCGCTCGCGGTGAGGGTCAGCTCCTGGTCCCGTACGAGCGCCCGGACCGGCTGGAACCCCGGTGGCGGAGCGCCCGGCAGCCGGGCGAGGCCGAGCGTGGGCAGGGCCACATCGCCGTCCCTCGCCGGTACGACGAGGTCGGCGGCGGTCCCGGCGCGCAGGGCTGCCACCAGGGCGACGGCGGCCAGGTGCCCGGTCTCCACCCACAGCGGAGGGCCCACGGCGGTGCCGTGCAGCCTGCGCAGGGTGTGCGCGAGCCAGCCGCCGACCTGGGGGCTGAGCAGCACGTCCTCGACACAGCCGGGGCTCTGGCCCTCGGCCTCCTCGACAGCGCCCCAGATCGCGCCGAGGTCGGCGGGGCCGAGCAGCGCGGGCCGCTCCTCCAGGCGGCCCAGCAGGTCGCCCAGCAGAGCGAGGCGCCGGGCCCGCTCGCTGCTGACGAGGAACGCGACCGCCTCTGCCGAGCCCCCGCCCGCGGCGAGTTCGTCGAACCAGTGGCCGGGCATCCGGATCGGTCTGTGCACCCCGCGCTCCTCTGTCGTGGTCCGACGCGCTCCTCTCCCCCCGGCCCGGCCCCGAAGGCCCTCAGTCCGCGCGGGCCTGGGGCGGTTCGCCCGCGACCGTGCTGATGCGCGCTCTTCGGATCTCCTCCAGCAGTCGCCGTCCGGGCGCGGGAGGCAGCTCACGTACGGCGGCCACGCTCATCTCCGTGAGATCCGCGACGTCCGACTCCAGGTAGTCGGCCGGATTCCCGCCCGGTTCCGTCTGCTGCAAGACGTGTTCCCCCTCAATGGTCCGGCCTGGCGGTCCGACGGCACACCATGCCACTCGTCCCTCCCATCATGACGAATGGGTTGCCTTCCGGAAACCCGTGCGATCACGCCGTGCGATCACGGACCGGGTGGCACCTCGGCCAGGAACTCCCCGATCGCTTCGTCGAGTTCGGCTGCCCGGTCAGGGTCGTCGTCGAGCAGGGTGACGGCCCGGAAGAGGTCCCGGAGGCCTTCGGGGCTTCGCCGTACCGTACGCAGGATGCCCATCACGTCCGTACGGGGCACCGCGTGCCGCGGCATCCGGGCCACCAGTACGGGGTCCAGCTCCGCGACCATCGCCTGCCGTTCGTCCCGGTCGATCATCAGCGGATACGCGAGGAGCGCCTCGACCACACGGAGCAGTTCCCCGCCCGTCCGCACGCCTACGGGACAAACTCCCTTGGTAGGCGGGGGTGTCGGCGCAGCTGGGGGGAGGATCTCCTCGTGTCCGGCCCGGTAGAGCCGGAGTACGGGCAGCTGGATGCCGTTCCCCTCGGCGCGCAGCCGGTCGAAGCGGGCACGGACGGCGGCGAACAGCGCTTCGGGGTCGGGGGCCAAGTCGTCGGGCAGCGCGGCCAGTTCACGCAGCAGGATGTCCGAGAACACCCCGTGGCCGCGTACGGGGTCGTTGGCCGCGCGCTGTCCCCGGTCGGCGGCCAGCATCACGTTCTGCCGGTGCACCCGCAGCCGCTGCCCGGCGGGGAGGCTCCCGTCCGGGAGCGACACGGGCTCGTTGTGGCGTTCCTCGAAGGTCTGGCAGGCGTCGACGACCCAGTTCTGCACCGCGAACCCGGGCAGCGCGTCGCTGCTCAGCCGGCGGCGGGCGGACTCCAGGTCGATATTGCGCCGGTCCGCGCCCGAGGCGTCGGCACAGTACAGCCGCTGGTGTTCCTCGCGGTCCAGAACCCCGTGGCCGCCCCACCAGATCCAGAGCACGTCCCCCTGCCGGGCGGGCAGTTCGTGGACCAGGACCCGGCGCAGGGTCTCGTGGTCGGCGGGCCCGCGACCGCCGCCCGCACCGGGCCTCGCGTCCGGCCGCTCCGCCGGGCCCCCGGCGGGACTCTCGGCGGGGGCGAGGTGCAGCAGGATGTTGGCGTCCGGTACGCCTGCGGAGCGCAGCCAGGCCCGGAAGCGCAGGGCGTCGCGGACCGGCCCCGGCAGGGTCCAGCGGGGGCCCGCGGCGTAGCGCTCGATGCCGACGACGAGAGCCGTCACCCGCGCCGGGTCGACGGTGCGCCCGGTCACGGCAGCCGCTCCCCGATGGCGCGGTAGACCGCCGGGTCGGACCAGTAGGCACTGTGGGCGGCCGGGAACGGCTGCCGGTTGTCCGTCGCGACGTCCTCGGCACGGCCGGGGAACAGGGGTGCGGCGGCATAGCCGAGCAGATCGCGGCGGTCGTGGACGTTCAGCCACGGAGGGACGTGGGCGGGCAGCGGGTCCGGGTGGTCGAGGCGGGGCAGCGCGCCCGTCTCGTACAGGAACGGCCCCTGCGAGCCGACCGTGACCAGCAGGCGGACACCGGGGAGCGGGGCCTCGATCAGCGTGTCCAGGGCGATGATCCCGCCCAGGCTGTGACCGAGGAGGACGACGGGCGGCTCGGCGGTGGCGGCCAGCTCGCGCAGCGCGGTGCGCAGCGGTCCGCCGCGCACGAGGTACTTGAGCACATCGCCCGCCGCCGGGTGGGCGGCCCCGGTGAGGGCCCGGCGGCGGCGCACGGCGTACCGGCTGCCGAGCCGGAGGACGGGTCGTCCGATCAGCCGGCCCACCGGCCCCCTGCCGCTCCCCTGCGCTGCGCCGCCGAGGGCCACGGCCATCCGGTCGACGGCGGCGTCGCGGGTGGCGCCGTCGCAGATCACGGGCGCGTCCGCCGCGAGAGCCGCGCCGGTCACCGCCGCGGCCAGGGCGCGGGCGAGAGTCCACGCCAGTTCGTCGGGGTCCAGGGCCTCGGCGGCCGGGGCGAGCAGGGGGCTGCGGGCCAGGGCGGTGGCGTGCGCGGCGAGTCCGGGGCCCAGCTCCGGCGCGGCCGCGTCTCCCCGGGCGGCCAGCGCCGCCAGCCGCTCCCGGATCTCCTCGTCCGGGAAGGCCGCGCCGGGGGGTGTCCGGCCCAAGGGGCCGCGAGCGGCGGCGAGGGCGAGCTCCGCCTCGGGGTCCCGGTAGAGGCGGTCCCACAGCAAGGCCTCCGCATCGGCCTCGTACGTCTCGCCCGCCCCGCCCGTCTCTTCCGCCGTGTCCCGTCCGGTGGCCCCTGCCCCCTCGGGCGGGATGCTGGCGCCACCGGCCGCGAGCCGCGCACCGTACCGCTCGCCCCAGTCGAGGGGCACGACACGCACCCGGGGTGCGGTCTCGGCCAGCGAGGCGGTGACCCGGGCGTTCAGGGCCGCGGAGTGCGGCGGCCGCACCCCGGTGCCGTGGATGAATATGACCGTGGTCATGCGTCGCCCCCCGTGAGTGGTCCTCCGGCCGCCCCCGGCCGGTGTGTCGATGTGTTCGGTTCAGTCCGGGGCAGCAGGCGATTGCCCCCCGTTCACAGCGGCATCACCACCACGTCGCACTCGATGCGCTGGTGCAGCCGGGCGGAGGCCTGCCACGGGTGCTGGTCCCCCAGGACCCGGGCCAGCCCTTCCACCGCCTGGGCGTTGAGGCGGTCCGCCTCGGCCGAGCGGCCCAGCCCCCGCTGGTCCAGGGAGAGGTTGGCGACGCAGGCGAGGGTCAGCGGATGGTCGGCGCCCGCCACCTCGGTGAGCAGCGGCAGCGTGGCGCTGTCGACCTCCAGGGCGCCGGCGAAGTCCAGCCGGGCGTAGTGGTCGTTGGCCCGGCTCAGCGCCGCCGCCAGCGTGTAGGAGTGCCGCTCCCCCAGGTCCGCCCGCAGCCGTTCGCCCGCGACAGCGTCCAGCCGCTCGGCCTCCTCCACGTCCCCCATGGCCCGCAGGGTGGCCGCCACATTGACCATCGCGCACATCGTGTACGGGTGGTGCTCGCCGAAGATGTCGCGGTAGCGGACGAGGATCTGTCGTCCGAGCCGCCGCGAGTCCTCCAGCCTGCCCGCGATCCTGCGGTCGACGACGGCCGCCATCGCGGCGCCCAGCGTCTCCGGGTACTCGGCGCCGTACCGGGTGGTGAACCGCTCCAGGACCTCCTCGACCAGCTCCGACGCGCCCTCCAGCAGGCCCGCGCGGCGGCGGCAGTTCGCGAGGTTCAGCGCGGCCCGGATCGTGGCGGCGTTGGTCGCGCCGAAGTGGGTCAGATAGGTCTGGTACGTCGACTCCTGAAGGGCCCTGGCCTCCAGGAAGTCGCCCGCCTCACGGATGTCGATGGCCAGGGCGTTCAGGGTGTTCAGCGTGAGGCCGCTGGTCGGCCCGTACAGCAACTGGCGCTGCCTGACGGTCTCTTCGTCGAGCTCCTTCGCCCGCCGGAAGTCACCGCTCACGCGCAGCGAGATGCCGTGGCTGTGCGCCGCGCTCAGCGTCGTCGGGTCCTCCATCCCGTAGAGGTCACTCGCCCGTTCGAAGGCTTCGGCGTCGAGATCGCGGGCGGCGTAGAAGTCGCCCCGGTAGCGCAGCGAACCGGCCATCTGGAGCATGGAGTCGATGAGTTCCTCGTCCGGGATCGGCGCGCCGCGCGAGATCTCCAGGGCCTGCTCGCTCAGCACCGCGGCCTCCGCGATCCGGCCGAGGTGCTGGAGGTAGAAGCCGAGCATCTTGGTGATCCGGATGACGTGCAGGTCCTCCTCGCCCGACTGGGCGCGCCAGGCCGCCCATGCCTTGCGGGTCAGGTCCGCGCCCGCCTCGTGGGCGCCCCAGTAGTAGAGGAAGGTGACCATGTCGAAGACCAGGTCGCGCACCCAGGCGTCGGAGCTGCTGACCGCCTCCGACGCGATCACGTGCGGCAGCAGACCGAGGTAGGCGGGCCACTGCTCGGGCGAGGCGGGGACCCCGGGCTTGGCGGTGGTGAGGAGCAGATGCGCGGCGTTGCGCATCCGCTCCCGCTCCTCGGGGTCGAGCCGGGCGACGATCACGTTCTGCATCAGCCGGTGCATCTGGAGCGTCCCGGCCTTGTGGTCGAGGCGGACCAGGGAGAGCTTGCTGAGATCACGGGTGGCGCGGGCCAGCAGCAGCGGGTCGCGCAGCACGGGGTCCAGCTCGGGGGTGATCTGGACGTTGCGGCCGCCGCGCAGCATGTTCAGCGGGATCGGCTCCGGTGCCATGCAGGCGCAGATCTGGAGCAGTTGGCGGGCGGCCGGGTTCTCGACGGAGAGGCGCCCCAGGGAGATGTCCCAGACCGCGGCGACCGGCAGGGGGTAGTCGGGGGACGGGGCGAGTTCGAGGATCTCGGGGCGGCGCTCTTCGAGCAGTTGGAGATACTCGTCGACCGGCATGCCGGTGGCCGCGTGCCAGGCACCCGCCTGCTCGACCGCCAGGGGCAGGTCGCCGAGGGCCTCGGCGAGCCGGTCGGCGTCGTGGGTGGTCAGCCCCCGGGCCCGCCGCTTGAGCAGGGCGATGCTCTCCTCCCGGTCGAAGACGTCGACGCTGAGGGGGGTGGCGACCCGCTCCCATTCGCGGTTGCGGGAGGTGACGATGATCTTTCCGGGGCCGCCGTTCGGGAAGTACGCACGGACCGCCTCGATGTCCTCGGCGTTGTCGAAGACCAGCAGCCAGTTGTCGAACGGCTTGCCGGTGCGCAGGGCCTCGCGGACGGCGGGGACGGCGGTGTTGGCCTGTGGCCCGACCTCCAGGCCGAGGCTCCTGGCCAGCTCCGCCAGAGCACCGAGGATCAGGCTCTCCTGCTCGGCGGGGATCCACCAGATGACGTTGTACTCGGCGCTGTGGCGGTAGACGTACTCCACCGCGATCTGCGACTTGCCCACGCCGCCGAGGCCGTGCAGAGCGTGCGGGAGGACCGCCGTCGTCTCGTCCTCGGTCAGCTGCCGCTCCACGGCGGCGAGCAGGGACTCGCGGCCGGTGAAGTTGGGGTTCTTGGGCGGAACGTTGCCCATGATCTTCGGCTGGCCCGAACGGACGAAGCGGAGTTCCGGCGCTTTGACTTCCATGTCCTCGTGAGCCCTCCGGGCGGTGTTGTCAGCTGGTGCCGAGGTGTCAGCTGCTGGGGGTGTCGTGGGCGACACGGATCCTCCTGGTGAAACGACGCTGTCCAGTGCCACCGTGGCGTACTTCCGGTCTTCTTTCGGCGCACTTGCGTCGATATCACCCGGGTGGGCAGCGGAGTCGTCCGGCGTTCGCACCAGACGGGCCGCCACCCGGGCCGCGCGCCCGGCGTAGGGACCCGCCAGCGCCCTCAGGACGGCCAGCTCGATCCTGAGCCAGGGCCGGGCGCCGGGGCCGGGGCCGGGCAGGGCGGCCCGTACCGGGTCGTGGAGCGCGGCCCGGAGCCGGGCGCCGTGTCCGCCGCCGGTACGCAGCTCCGCCAGCAGGCCTACCGTGCGGGCGAGTTGGGTGCGGGTGCTGGTGGCGAGCAGGGCCTCGCGTACGTCCTCGGCGAAGTCCGGGACGCCCTCGGCGTGGGCGTTCCAGTCGATGAGCCCGCCCATCATGACCTCAGCCAGATGCTCGGGCCCGGCGTCCGGCAGGGCCCGGTCGCGCAGCTCCTCGATGACGGCGAAGTCCATCGGGACGACCGCCAGCAGGACGGCGAGCTGCCGGGCCAGCGGGCTGGCGAGCGAACGGAAGCGGCGTACGGCGGCGGCCGCCGCTCGGGGGCCGTCGAGCGCGGGGGTGCGCAGCCCGGGGGCGGAGGCCCCCTTGGCCATCGCCCCCGCCAGCACCACCGGCAGGGTGCGGCGCACTCCCCGCTCCCCGGTGACCAGGTCGGCCCAGGCGCGGAAGGACCCGGCGCGCACGCTGAGCACCGGTACGGGCACGGTGTCGGCCGATTCGGGCAACGGGCGGACCGGGTCGCGCAGGCCGCCCGGCGGACGGCAGTCGAAGCGCCTGTTCAGCGCGCCGAACCCGCCGGCGTCCAGCTGGGCCCGGAAGGGGAACAGCGAGGAGCGGTGGCGCAGGTAGGGCGGCAGCAGGTGGACGAGGGCGGTGGGCCCGCCGGCGGCGAGCCGGGCCAGCAGCCGGTCCGCACCGCTGCCCGCCCAGCCGTGGGCGAGGCCGTCCGTGACGACGAGGAAGAGCCGTGAGCCCCGCCCGTCCAGCAGTTCGGCGGGGTCGCCGTCGCGGCCGCCGGGCCAGCGCAGCGCGGGCTCCCCGTCGTCCGCGGGCAGGGTCACCCCGACGGTGCGCACATCGCGGAACGCCCCGCTGTGCGCCACGTCGTCGGCGATGCCACGGACCGTACCGGCCCAGGGCGGCATGGTGGGGGCCCGGTCGACGAGGAGCACGAGGTCGAACATCCGCTCGCGGTCGGGGAGGAAGTAGGGCATCCACAGCCCGTCGGCGAGCCCGTGCTCGGCCGTGCCTTCCTCGTCCAGCACGGACCGGGCCCGGGTGGGGACCCGGCGGCCGAGCCCGCGCAGGGACCGGGCCAGGCGCAGTGAGGTCGCCCGTACGGGGGCGGTGCCGGTGCCCGGCATCCGGTCGGGGCTGCCGTGGGCCCGCTCCCGGACGGACCGGATCTCGCGTTCGAACTCCGGGGGCCCGGGCAGCCCGGAGACCCCGGGCACGGTGTCCGCGCCGGGGCCGTGCGGCCCGGCGGGCGGCAGGTCCGGGGGGAACGATGCGTCGGGGTGGGGTACGTCGGAGGGCGGCCGGTCCGGTCCTGGGTTGCCGGTGCGGGCGGAGCCGATGCGGGCTGCCGCGAGCCAGGCCGCGTCGGCGAGGACCGTCCAGTCGGTCCCGCCGGGATCGTGCGGGCCGCCGCCCTCATGTCGGTCGCCTGGGTCGCGGTCGGGGGAGTCGGTCGGCACGGACGAGGTGTCCGGAGCGCGCTCCCGGGGCAAGCCGTCCATCAGCGGCCCTTCGAGAGGTCTCGGAGGAGCATCTCGATGAGCTTACGCCCGGCGGCATCGGGTTGAAAACCGCCCGCGGTCGTCAGCTGAACGGCGTTCAGCAACTGGTCGATCGACTGGGTTCCGCCCCCGCGCAGCCGGTTCTCGAACTCGTCGACGAGCGCCTCGACGCCCTCCGGGCACTGCTGCAAGTGGCTGACGACGATACCGATCAGCTGCTCGCGGGTGGGCGGGCGCATCTCCAGCGGCAGGCAGCGGCGGCGGAACGCGGCGGGGAACTCGCGCTCGCCGTTGCTCGTGATGACCACGACCGGGAACTGCGCGCACTCCACCCGGCCCCCCTCGACCAGGGCGCGGCCGTGCGGGTCGTCGGTGAACACGGTCGCCGACTCCACGTTGCTGCGCACGAGTTCGGGGATGTCGTAGCTGCCGTTCTCCAGGACGTGGAGAAGGTCGTTCGGCAGGTCGATGTCGCTCTTGTCGAGTTCGTCGACGAGCAGCACCCGGGGGCGCTCGAAGGCGAGCAGCGCCGTGCCCAGCGGCCCGAGCGTGACGAAATCCCCGAGCGCGGGCGGCCCTTCGGTGTCCGGGGCCGTCCTCGCACCCTGCCCGGACCGGCCGTCCCCCGAGTCGGCCGCCCGCCAGGCCGCGATGGCCTGGGCGCGGCCGATCGCGTCGTACGCGTACAGGCCGCCCTTGAGGGTGCTGCGGCTGACGACGCTCCATTGCAGGACCCGGCCGAGTCCCAGTTCACGGGCGATCAGATAGGCCAGGGTGGACTTGCCGACGCCCGGCGGGCCGGTGATGAGGAGCGGGCGGCGCAGCAGCAGGGACGCGTTGACCGCGTCGATCTCCTCCTCGCGCAGCTGCGGCCCGTCCTGGACCAGGCCGAGGCGGCGCTCGGCGGCGCGGTCGTCCTCGGGGGGCGGCGGCTGGAGCGGTCCGCCGGGGAACGTGCGCCACGGTGGTGGCGGGGGCAGCACGGGCGGCTCGCCCTCCGGGGCCTTTCCGGTCGCGTGGAAGACCCACCACGGGGGCGGCGACGGCGGTGATGCGGCGGCCTGTCCGGTCATGCCGGTAACAACTCCTCACGGTCGACCAGTCGGTACGGGTCGTCCCACAGGAACGCGACGTGTCGCCCGACCCACAGCGGGCCGTCCTCCTCGACTTCCGCCCCGGTCCTCAACCTGCTGACTTTTTCCGGTAGTTGTGTGTAAGAGTGCCCCAGGAGCAGGGTCAGCAGCTCGCTGGACTGCGAGGTGCTGCCGGGTCTGCGGTCCCAGGCGGCGAGGCCGACGCCTTCGAGGACGGCGGCCTGGAGGGCTTCCAGGCCCTGCCCCGGGAGCGCGGGCGCGTCGAGGATGACCGCGGTCAGCCGTTCGTCGCCCGCGAGGTGCGCCCGCCATCGTTCGAACCCGTCCCGGTCCGTGGACCGCCAGCGGTGGGTCGCCGGGGCGGGTGCCTTGCGCAGCTGCTCCCAGCGGGCCTGCCAGCGGCGCAGTTGCCCGGCGTCGCCGCGCATCCGGTCCAGGCTGCGGAGGTGGACGTGATAGCGCATCCCGAGCGGCCAGGGCCTCGGGGCTCTGCTGCCCAGTTCGAGGCGGGCCATGTCGTGGTTCAGCAGCTCGAACGGCAGCAGGAACTCGACGTGGACCGGCCCCTCGTCGCTCCCCCCGGGGGTGCGGGCCCACAGTCGCTCGCCCTTCTCGACGGCGCGTTCGACGGCACCGGCGAGGGTGGCCAGGGTGACGGTCTCCACCGGGCCGGGCTCCGGCCGCCAGTAGCCGGGCGCCTTGTTGATCCAGTGCCGTACGAAGACGTCCGGGGAACCGTCGTGGGCGGGGTCGACCATCACGACCAGGCACCGGGGCACGGTCGGGTCGGGGGCCGCGGGCCGGTCGAGGCGCCGACGGCACGCGGCGACCGCCTCCGCCGCCCCGGGAACCGCCAGCCGGGCGGCGGCGGCCGGGGCGGTGGGGTCCCCCGCCGCCCACCGGTCCGTCCACCGGCGGAGCGGTGCGCGGCGCTCCGCCGACAGGGCCGCGGCCGCCTCGATCAGTACGACGGCGGCCGGAAGACCGTCGGCCCGGGCGGCCATGTCCAGTGCGTGGTCGAAGAGTTCGACGGGCGATCCGCTGTCCGGCAGGTCCCCGGGCAGCTCCTGGGCGATCAGGGCCCGCAGCCGGGTTCCGTCGAGGTCCGTCGCCTCGCCGAGCAGCCTGCGCGCCTCCCGGGCGACACCGTCGGCGAAGACCGGGGCGGGCCAGGGCGGCTGCCGGTCGTACTCGGCCCGGATGCCCGCCTCGGCGGCGATCCGCTCGGCGTCGTCCTTGCCGGAGACGGCGCGGACGCCGTAGATCAGCGCCTCGGGTCCGCCGGGCCGGTGGATGACCTTGCGCACGAGGTGCATCATGTCGATGCGGGGCGTGCTGTCGGGGTAGGTCAGTTCGACGCCGAGCTTGAAGGCGACGGCGTCCACGAACTCGACGCGCTGGCCTCGGTCCTTGACGCATTCGAGCAGGGTCAGCGCGTCGACCAGGGTCTGCACCAGGTCCGGTCCCCAACGCTCGTACGGGACAGCGTTCATCACCGACCATCCCCCGCCGAGTCGGTCCAACTCACATGGCTGACGGCGAAGTTACCACGATGAATCTTCGGCAACCAGGATCTCTCACCACCCCTGCGGCACCGTCCGCCCCACCGGGACGGCCGCCTCACACCCGGTTCGTGGAGCCGGTGGCCCCGGTCCGCCGGAACGCCAGGCCGGCGGCCGCACCGGCAAGGCCCGCGGGGCCCGCCGACCGGAGCACCACATCCAGGGCGCGGTCCGGGTCGGCGGCGTACACGGTGCTGAACCAGGCCATGTTGGCCTCGACGACCGCCCAGGCGGGCCCCCGGCCGGGGCGCCGCATCCGGCCCACGTCCACGACGACGGCGCTGGGCAGGGTGGCCCCGCACTCCTCGGTGAGCCGCCGGGCGAAGGCCCGTACGGCGGGCTCCTGGGGGCAGCCCTCCAGGGGCGCCACGTCGAGCTGCCCGTGGACGGCGTACCGGGTCCCGGTACGGATCTCCCCGTCGAGCAGGAAGAGCCTGAACTCGTCCTCCCAGGTGACCACTTCGCTGATCTGGACGACCGGGTCGCCCGCACCTTCCGGGGGCGGCGGGAGGGCCGCGCCGCTGGGGTGGACGGCGGCGGGGAAGCTCTTGTCGGTGGGCGGCTTCGCGAAGAGCGGCCCGGGCAGGCGGCGGGCCTCGGAGAGCGGCATCCGGCAGATGCTCCGGCCGGTGAAGGCGTACGGCAGGGAGTCGAGCCAGCCGTCGTGCGGCTCCAGCAGCGCCACCCCGAGCATCCCGGCGACCCGGGCGGCGAAGCGCGGGCCCCCGTAGTAGTGCCCGTCCGCCCGGTGCCGGTACCGCTCGGGGACGCCGTCGACGGGCAGCACGGTCACCTCCATGCCGCGCCGGTGTGCGGCGTCGGCCAGCAGGGACGCCGTGCCGGAGCGGTGCGGCGCGAGTGCCAGAAACCCTTGCCCGCAGCCCATGCCGCTCCCCCGCTCCCTCTTCTCGTGCGGCCGGCTCAACCCAGCAGCACGGGGAAGGCTGCCATGTCGTTCTGCGTCATCACGGGGAGTTTGGTGATCTCCTCGTCCGGTACGGCGAGCCGCAGCCGGGGGAAGCGGGCGAAGAGGGCGGGCAGGGCGACGCCCGCCTCGACGCGCGACAGCGCGGCGCCGGGGCAGATGTGCGGGCCGTGCCCGAAGGTCATGTGGCGGTTGCGCGTGGGCCGGTTGATGTCGAAGGCGTCGGCGTCGGGGCCGTGCTGCCCGGTGTCGCGCCCGATGGCCCGGTAGGAGATGACGATCCCTTCCCCCTTGCGTATGACGTCGTCGCCCACCGGGATGTCCTCGGTGGCGAACCGCATCAGCAGGTGGGTGGTGGGGGTGTCCCAGCGCAGCGTCTCCTCGATCACCGCGTCCCAGCCGGTTTCCCCGGCGAGGACCTGGCGGAGCTGGTCGGGGTGGGAGAGCAGGGCGCGTACGGCGTTGAGGATCAGTCCGATGGTGGTCTCGTGCCCGGCGGCCACCATGGCCTTGAGGTTGCCGACCACCTCTTCCTCGGTGAGCGGCTCGCCGCCCTCCTCGGCGAGGATCAGCGCGCTGGTGAGGTCGTCGGTCGGCCGGGCGGTCTTCTCCCGGACCAGTTCGGTGTAGAAGACGTCCAACTCGGCGAGGTGGGCGAGGCGTTCGTCCTGCGGGGTGAGCATCGAGAAGAACGCCTTGTACTGCCGGGTGAGCATGGCGTGCTGGGACTCGTCGACGCCCATGAGCATGCCGACCACCCGCATCGGCAGCGGCTGGGCGAACACGGTCTTGAGGTCGACGACCCCGTCCTCGCCGCGTGCGGCCTCCAGGTCGTCCAGCAGCTCTTCGGTGAACTTCTCGATGGCCGGGCGGATCGCTTCGAGCCGCCGCGGGGTGAGCGCCTGCGAGGTCTTGGTGCGCAGCCGCCGGTGCTCGGCCCCGTCCACGGTGAACATGGAGCGTCCGGCGTCGATCATGCCGATGAGCGGCCAGGCGTGGGTCACGGCACCGCTCTGCCAGAGGCTCCAGGCGTTGATGTCCTTCACCAGCCGGGCATCGACGAGCAGTTGACGCGCCTCGGCGTGCCGGGTGACCGTCCGGGCCGGTACGCCGAGCAGGTCGATCCGGGCGAGCACCCCGGCGTCGCGCAGCCGTGCCGTCTCGCCGTCCAGGTCCTGGACCATGGGGTCGATGACGACGGTCCCGCCGCTCCGGTCGGCCTGCGCGGCGGCAGTGTGCGGGCAGTTCACAGCGCGTCTCCTGTCGAGCGTACGGGCGTGAAGCGTACGGGCAGCACGGTCGTGCCGCGCAGAAAGGCGGACGGCCGGCGCACCAGCTCCGTCACGGGGACGGACAGTTCGAGGTCGGGCAGCCGGTCGAGCAGCACCTCGATGCCGGTACGGGCGATGATCTCGGCGATCTCCTGGGCGGGGAAGGGGCAGCGGTACTCGCCGTGGCTGAACGCCATGTGCGCGCTGTTGCCGCCCTGCCCGGACCGGACCACCACGTCCGTGACCTGCTGGCGGATGTGCGGGTCGGCGTTGGCCGCGCCGAGGCCGAGGAGGAGCATGTCGCCGCGGGCGATCTCGCGGCCGCCGAGCCGGGCGTCGCGCGAGGCCCACCGCCCGGCCAGGATCTGGGTCGGGCCGTCCTCCCAGAGCACCTCGTTCATGGCCTCGGCGACGCTGTGCCGCCCACCGGACAGGGCATCGGCGAACTGGTCCTCGGTGAGCATCAGCCGGGTGGAGTTGCTGATCCAGTCGGCGGTGGTCAGATGGCCCGCGGCCGTGATGGCCATCAGGTCGAGCGCGTACTCCTCGTCGGTGAACGGCCCCGGGTGGGCGAGCATCCGGGAGGTCACGTCGTCGCCCGGCCGCGCCCGCTTCGCCGCGACGAGCCGCTGCATGTGCTCGCCGAAGCGCAGATGGGCCTTCTGGGCGTCGGGCCCGCCGTCGGCGAGGTCCTTGAGCACCCGCGCGATGTCGGCGCCCTCGTCGTCGGGGAACCCGACGAGCCGGGCGAGGACGAGGACGGGGAGCGGTTCGGCGAACTCGGCGACGAGGTCGGCGGTGCCGCGGCTGCACACGGCGTCGATGAGCCGGTCGGCCAACTGCTCGCAGTGCTGCCGGATTTCGAAGGGGTCGGCGCCTTCGAGCGCCGGTACGACCATGTCGACGTGGCGGCGGTGCTCGGCCCCGGCGGTGAAGTAGATGGAGGGCATGGGCGTGCCGACCATGGGCAGCAGCGGCCAGTCGGCGGGGATGTTCTCCCACTGGTTCCACAGGGAGACGTCCCGGGGGAACAACTCCCCGTCGCTGGTGACCTGGTGGAGTTCCCGGTAGCCGATCACGAGCCAGGCGGGGAAGCCGCCGGGCAGCTCCACCGGGACGACGGGCCCGTGCTCGCGCCGCATGGACCGGTAGAGCTCCTGGGGTTCGATGTGGAAGCCGGGCCCGCCGATCGGGACGGCTCCCGTGCCGGAGCCCATGGGGCAGCCACCGCCTCCACCGGCCGGGGGCTCGGGCGTGGCGGACGAGGGGTTCGTCATCGTACGGACTCCAGTGGCGACGGCTTCGCGCGTTGCGACCATACGATCAACGCGGGACCACTATAAGGAGCTTCTGCGAACCACCGGGGTCGATTGCACTCATTCCCGATCGATTTCTCATCGATTTCTGATCGGTTCCTGGTTGTCCTACCTCGGCGAGGTGAAGGCCACCCGGATCTCCCATTCCCCCGTGCGCAGGGTCAGCCCGTCCGTCAGGTCCTTCGTCCGCTCCCCGTCCGTGAGCCAGAGATTGACCGCCGACCCCAGCAGGACCGGGTCGAGCGGAGGCCTGCGGGCACCCCAGTCGCGTTCGGTACGGGCCTCCAACTGGCGCCCGCCGCGCAGCCGGACGAGGCAGCGGGTCTCGTCCAGCCGCGCGACCAGGACATTGAGGTTCTGGTGGCGCAGGGCCGCTTCGGCGATCCAGTCGAGCGCGGACACCTCGGCGTCAGCGACCGTCCGGGCCAGCACCTCCGCGGCGTGCGGCCAGTGGGGGTGGTTCTCCTCCGTGGTGACGGCGTAGAAGCCGAGTGCCCGCGTGTGGTGCCCCGCGACGAGGGGCCGCCGCCGCACGTCGACGATTCCCCACGCCGTGTGCGCCCCCGTCACGTCGTACGCCGTGGGCGCCGTACGGCTCACCGGTTCGGGAGCGGGTACGGGGACGGGCTGCGGGGCCTCCTGGGGCACCCGGACCCCGCGCCCCGCGAGAAAGCCGTACATCCGGGCCCGTGTCACCTCACCGGAGGTGTCGATCGAGGCGAGCTGCCCGTCCACCACGGGGCGCAGCGCCGCCGGGTCGTGGCGGCGGGCCGCGTCCAGCAGTTGCGCGTGGAGGTCCCCCTCGGGGTCCAGCCGCGGCGCGCCCCTCCCGAACGCGGCGGCGGGCGACAGGGGGTCGAGCTCGTCGAGGCCGGTGGCGGCGAGCAGCGTGACGCGGTCGGCCGCGGCCGAGTAGAACGACGTACTGCCGTGGTCGCCGACCACCCAGTCGCTGGCCACCACCGCGGCGCGCCAGCCCTCCTGAGGGGGAATGATCATGAGCCCCGCGTCCATCGCCGCCGCGAACCGCTCCAGCACGCCCGCCTGGGTGTGCCGGGCCCACACATTGGGGTGGAAGACGGCCGCGACGGCGAACTCGTCGGCCGGGAGCGAGGTGACCAGACGCAGTGGCAGGTCCGGATGGCGGCCGAGCAGCGAGTGCTCGCTCCAGGTGGAGTGGACGACCACCAGCCGCCGCCCGTCGACCGCGCCGAGCCGCGAGCGATAGCGGTCCCGGTGCGACATGCTCGCGGTGATGCGCTGGAAGCACCAGTCGCCGATGGCCAGGGCGTACGGAGCCGCCTCGGGGCAGGTCTCGGCGAGCCGGTCGATCTGCGCCTGATGGGAGACGCCGATCGCCTTCGGGACGACCTTCCCCCGCCACATCAGCTCCCGCCGGGACAGCCCGGCGGGGGCGCGGGAGTCACCGGTCGACTCGGTGACGAGCCGGTTGTACCCGGCGCCGTGCGGCAGCACCATCAGCGGGGCGTCGAGCCTGCGCATCGTCGGGTGCACCGAACAGCTGACGGCCAGGTCGAAGGAGCGCCGGGTCGCCTCCTCCCAGCTCAGCACGTGGACACCGAGGCCGGACAGATAGGCGTCGAGGCCGTCGGCGAACGCCGATCCCGGATTGACCGTGTAGAACTTCTCGATGCCGTCCTCGCTGCGCAGCAGATGCATCACGTCCGCCACCCGGGTGGCGGAGGTGAGCGTCCGCGCCACCCCGAGCACCTCGGCCCGCGGCGGGTCCCAGGTGTTCCAGCGGGAAGGGGCCGGCCGGCTGGACCGGCGGAACCAGCTGGACGGGCGGCTCAGCAGTGACGGCACCGGGGACAACGCAGCTCCGAGGGGACGGGAGGAAGGGGGAGAAATGGCAGAAGGGGGCGGGCGGGGCGCACGGCGCGCCCCGGCCGCTGCCGGGCGTCAGCCCGTGCCGTCCGGTGGCTTCAGTCCCATCGTCCGGCGCAACGCCCGCTGTTTCTCCTCGCACGCCGCCCGCAAGGGCTCGTCCTCGGCCTGTTCGGCCAGCGAAGCGAGCAGGGCGAGGGCCTGGTCGAGCTTGGCCAGCTGCCCCAGCGCCGCGGCCCCGTCGGCCGCCGCACCGGCCGCGGCCACCGCCCGGGCCATCTCCCCGAGTCCGGCGAGGGCACGGGCGCGTACCAGATCGATCCTCGGCAGCATGGGGGCGTCGCCGGTCGCCCGGGCGGTGTCGGCCGCCTCGTCCAGTACGCCGAGGGCGTCGGCCCACCGCGCACCGGCCACCAGCGCCTGCCCGACGTTGTAGCTCTGGACGACGACGCCGTGCGGGTCAGGCACCGCGCGGTTCGCCGCCAGCGCCCGGTCGAAGAGCTCCCGGGCCTGCCCGGGCAGGTCGCGGGCCAGGGCGATCAGGCCTCGGGTCTCCCACACGACACCGCTCAGGCGGGGGTCGCCGACGAGGCCGAGCAGTTCCGTGGCGGCGGCCAGTTCGGCGTCCGCGCCGTCCAGATCGCCCAGTTCGTACGCGGCGCGGGCCACCTGGTTGCGCATCCGGACCTCCACGTCCGGGCGCGCCTCGTGCCGGGCCGCCTCGATGCCCTGACGGCCGGTCGCGACGCAGTCGGCGAGGTGCTTGCGGCTGTGGTAGAGCGCCCACAGCGACTCGCAGAGCCGCCACACCTGCCCGTGCCGCCCCTCCTCGGCGGCGACGCGGATGACGGCCTGGAGATTGACGCGTTCCGCGTCCAGCCACTCCAGTGCGTCCGCCCGGCCCGTGAACAGCGCCCCCTGCGCGGCGAGTTCGGACAGTGGCCGGACCGGCGGCGGCTGAATCCTGAACCGGTTGCCCAGCACCAGCGCGTCGGCGTGGGCGGCCGCGTCGGCGTAGAAGTCCACGGCGAGCCGCAGGACGTCCCGCCGCCGTTCCTGCGGCAGGGCCCGCGCCCGCAGCCGGGCGTGGGACCGCACCACATCATGCAGGCGGTAGCGCCCGGGCCGGTCGGACGACTCCACCAGGACCGCGAGCCGGGACGAGACCAGCTCGCCGAGCGCCTCGTCGACCCGGGCGGCGCCCACGGCCCGCAGCAGATGCGCCGTGACCGTCGTGCCGGGCAGCACCCCGAAGAGGTCGTAGACGTGCCGGGTGTGTCCGGACACCTCGGCGACCACGGAATCCAGCACCGTGTCGACCGCCTCGCCCACGCCGCCGCCCTCCCCGGTTCCCTCGCGCACACGGTCTTCCGGAGACCCCTCGCCCACGCCCATGGCCGCCCCCGCCGCCTCACGTACCCCGTCTCCGCCGTCGCCCGTTCCGTACCGTCCGGCCGTCAGATCACGCACCACGTCGTCCAGCGTCAGATGCGGCCGCGCCGCCAGCCACTCCACCGCGGCCCGCAACGCCAGGGGGTGCCCCGCACACAGCCGTACGACGTCGGCGGCCGTCTCCTCGTCCGCCCCGGCATACCAGCGGCGTACCAGTTCCGTGCCCGCCGCCTCGTCGAGCGGGGCGACGTCGATCAGTACGGCCCCGTCCATCAGCAGCGACGGCAGGACCCGGCGTCCGGTGACCACGAGCAGACCCTGCGGCGGTACGAGGGCGCGGGCCTCCGGCGCGTGCTGCACGTTGTCCACCACCACGAGCAGACGGCTGCGGGCGGCGACACTGCGGAAGAGAGCGGTACGTTCGGCGAGTCCGCCGGGCACGTAGTCGTTGTTCACCCCGAGGGCGCGCAGGAACCCGCCGAGGACCGCGGCGAGATCGACCACACCGTCCCGGCGCAGATCCTCCAGGTCGACATAGAGCTGCCCGCCCGGGAAGCGTTCCTTCAGTTCGCGTCCGACGCACTGGGCGACGAGCTGGGTCTTGCCGACCCCTCCGACGCCGATCACCAGCACCACACCCGGCTCCGGTTCTGCGGCCAGGGCCACTGCCGCGTCCAGCAGACCGGCGCGTTCCTTGATCCGGTTCACGAACACCCTGCTGGGCGGTGGGCCCTGACGCGGCGGGGCGTCGGGCGCCGCGGGCGGCAGCCGGATGCCCTCGATGCGCTGCGCCATCAGAAGGGGTCCGACGACGACGGCGTCTCCCGACACCGTGTTGTACGTCGATCCGCCGCCGTCCCCGCCAAGGCTGTTCAACCCGTCTCCTTCCGCCGGTGCGCCCACCTCGCGGAGGTGAACGCGCCGGTTCCCTTCCCGGCTTCCGCACTCCCGGAACCCGCCCCTGCCTCGCACTTTAGCCGCGCTCTACGATCGGAGGCGTGTGCGCAGACGTCATAGTTGCCGAGGACGACGAGAAGCAGGCCGAACTCGTACGCCGCTATCTGGAACGGGAAGGACACGCCGTACGGATCGTGGGCGACGGCCTCGCCGCGCTCGACGCCGTCCGGCACCAGGAGCCGGACCTACTGGTTCTCGATGTGATGATGCCCCGGGCCGACGGCCTGGACGTGGTGCGGGTGCTGCGGGCGGAGGGCCGGGAGCTGCCCGTGCTGATGCTGACCGCCCGTTCGACCGAGGACGATCTGCTGCTCGGTCTGGATCTCGGCGCCGACGACTACATCACCAAGCCGTACAGCCCGCGCGAACTGATGGCCCGGGTCCGCACGCTGTTGCGCCGGGCACGGCGGGCAGCGCCCCCCGGGCCGGCGGCCCAGGACCCTGTCCTGCGGGTGGGTTCCCTGGTGGTCGACCCGGAGCGGCACGAGGTGTCGGTGGACGGGGAGCCGGTGGAGTGCACCCGCGGCGAGTTCCGGATCCTGGCGGCGCTGGCGGCGGGCCCGGACCGGGTGTTCAGCCGTCAGCGGCTGCTGGAGGAACTGCACGGGTTCGACCGCTACATCAGCGACCGGACGGTCGATGTGCACGTCATGAACCTGCGGAAGAAGATCGAGCGGGCCCCGCGCCGACCGGAACGGCTGCTCACCGTCTTCGGCGTCGGCTACAAACTGACCGACCCGGCGAGGGCCGCCCGGCGTGCGTAGGGCGCGGGAAATCCGTCGGGCGAGGGGCGGTCCGGACGGCGGACCGAGCGGGGGCGGAGACCGGTTGCCGGAGGATCGCGGCCGGGCCCGGCTGCCGTTGCGGCGGAGTCTGCTGGGGCGGCTGCTAGCGGTGTCCGTGCTGGTGGCGGTGTGTTCGGTGGCGGCGACAGCCTGGATCGCCGTGCAGACGACCTCGGGCGCTATCAAGCAGGAGCAGGGCCAGAACCTCACCGCCGACGCCCGGATCTACGACACCCTGCTCGGCTACGCGGCCCGCCATCCGACCTGGGACGGGGTGGAGGCCACGGTGCGGGAGCTGGCCCGGGAGTCGGGCCGCCGGGTCGCCCTGACCACCCAGTCCCGGCAGCCGCTCGCCGACTCCGCCGCCGACCCGGGCGCTCCGGCGCTGCCGCCGGAGGCCTCGGCCGTGGTCGACCCGTTGTCCGTGGACACCGTCCTGGCCGCCCGGAGCACCGACCGGCAGGGCGCGGCCGCCGACCGGATCGACCCCCGGGCGGTCGGCCCGTTCCGGTTGTCGGCGGCCGAGCGCACGGCGTTGCGGCGGACCGCCGACGGGCAGGTGGAGTGCCTGAACCGGGCGGGGATCGCCTCGGACGTGGTCGTCGGCCCGAGCGGCCGCCCTCGGGTGCAGGTCGTGGGCAACGACCCCGAACGGGCCCTGGGCACCCGCTGCGACCTCGGGGCCCTGGAGGAGCCCACGCGTTCGGAACGCAAGGCGCTCGACGCCCTGACCGAGCTGGCCGACGCCTGTCTGGAGCGCCAGGGCCGCGGCGGTGTGCGGCTGAACAACGACCTGTCCTGGGGCGATCCGGCCGAGGAGGGGCCGGTCGAGCCCCGGCCGGTGGCGTCCGAAGCACCCGGCCTGACCGGCCCCAGCGATCCGGGCGACCCTCGCCCGAAGGAGGCCGTGCCGTCCGTCGTACCGGACGGGCGCACCGGGGAGGACGACCGGGCCATCGCGTCCTGCGTGGGGACGGCCCGCAGCGAACAGCTCAGCTCGTACGTGGCCTCCCCCGCCCTGCTGTTCATCGGTGACGAGGGCGGCGCGACGCTGCCCGGTTTCGATCTCTCCCCCGCCAACACCGCCAGGATCGCGGGCGCCGCGGCGCTGGTGCTGGCCCTGACCGTGGGTGCGTCGGTGCTCGCGGGCGCCCGTCTGGTGCGCCCGCTGCACGCGCTGACCGGCGCCGCGCAGCGGATGCGCGACGGCGAACAGCCCGCTTCCGTACCGGTCTCCACGGACGACGAGGTCGGCCGGCTGGCCACGGTGTTCAACGACATGTCCGCGCACCGGGCGCGGCTGGAGGAGCAGCGCAAGGCCATGGTGAGCGATGTCGCCCATGAGCTGCGCACTCCGCTGAGCAACATCCGGGGCTGGCTGGAGGCGGCCCAGGACGGACTCGCCGATCCCGATCCGGCGTTCGTCGACTCGTTGCTGGAGGAGGCGGTGCAGCTCCAGCACATCATCGACGACCTCCAGGACCTGGCCGAGGCCGACGCCGGGGCCCTGCGCCTGCACCGCGAACCGGTCCGGGCCGGGGAGTTGCTGAGTCAGGTCGCCGCCGCCCACCAGGCCCGGGCCGAGCATGCGGAGGTCACGCTCGCGGTCACCACCGCCATCCCGGGGCCCGCCCTCCTCGCGGACCCGGTCAGGCTCCGGCAGGCGGTGGGCAACCTGGTCTCCAACGCCGTACGGCACACCGGGGAGGGCGGCCGGGTGACGCTGCGCGCGTACGCCCCGGAGCCTGCGGGGGACGGCGGGGCGGTGGTGGTCGTCGAGGTGGCGGACACCGGTTCCGGGATTCCCGCCGAGGACCTGCCGCACGTCTTCGACCGCTTCTGGCGCGCCGAGAAGTCCCGTAACCGCCGTACGGGGGGCAGCGGCCTCGGCCTCGCGATCGTCCGGAAACTGGCCGAGGCCCACGGTGGTACGGCGGAGGCGACGAGCACCGAGGGCGGCGGGTCGACGTTCACCCTGCGGCTGCCCGTGTCGGCGCGGCCCGGGCAGGAGGAACCGGGCCCTGTCAGGTCGAGTAGCACCGGTCCCGGCCCCTGATGGGATGACCACAGCGCTCTGACAGCTTCTTCATAACTCCGCGACAGCCTGGCGGCATGCCCCGTACCCGGCGCGAACCGGCACCGGGTCCGTCCTGGGCCGAGTCCGGAATGGAGCCATCCGTATGACCGCTTCGACCTCACGCCTCACCCTGCGTACCGCCGTCCTCGCCGCCGCCGCGGCCGGTGCGGTGCTGGTCCCGTCCACCGCAGCCCTCGCCGACGCCTCCCCGAAGCCGTCGGCACCCGCCGAGGCAGCTCCGGTGGCCGAAGCCCCCAAGGAGGCCCGGCCGTCCGACGCCCCGAAGGAGGTCCGCCCGTCGGTGGCCCCGCGCGGCGGTGTCGCGGCGGGCGACCGCTCGGCTCCGGCGCCGAAGGAGGAAGCCCCGGCCGTCACGCCGCGCGGCGGTGTCGCCGCTGGTGAACGCCCCGCCGCAGGGAGCGCCGTAGGCACCACGGCGCTGGCCGGTTCGGTGGCCGGAGCCGCGCTGCTGGCGGGCGCGGGCACGCTCGTGCTGCGCCGCCGTTCGGCGGACGGCCGCAACGGCTGACGGGCCCCGCACCCACCGCCTGACCGTGGGGGGGGGGGGGGGGGGGGGGGGGGGGGGGGGGGGGGCCCCCCCCCCCCCCACCCCCCCCCCCCCCCGCCGCAGTTATCCCCACACGGAGGCACCCATGGGGCGCTATGTCGCACGACGACTGCTCCAGATGATCCCGGTCTTCATCGGGTCGACCCTGCT